>JANLPR010000118.1:0-251231 GCA_031367345.1 Bacteroidota bacterium
CAAGATTCGATTACTGCGGCTAATCTGGCAGCGAAAAATAAAGATGAGGCAGATAGAAAAGCGAAAGTGTTAGCTGAAATAGAAGCAAAGAAAAAAGCGCTCAGTCAAGCCAATGCCAAGCAAGATGACAAAGCAACAAAACCAACAACACCAAATACAAACATTCCGAAAATTATAGATTCAGATTATAAAGATGGAGTTACGGAAGAAACCATAAATGAAAACAATCGGGCCATTTACCGAACAGTAGTTAAGAAAGACGGCGCAGCCTCTAATTATCAGAAAATAGTTTATAACTGGGGAGGAGTATTTTATTTCAAAAACGATAATAGCATTACCGAATTGACTTTTCAGCAAGAGTTGAAAAATGCGAAAGCAGATAATAAATAAGTTGACTGAAAAATAAAATTGAAACCGAAGATTAATTCTTCGGTTTTTTTTTGAGGTAAATCGACTTTAAAGAAAGTACTTTATTATCAGGCTACCAAAAGCCCTCAAATAATACTACCGACTTCTTCTTTAATCAAATATTTACACGGGCACCATTTGATTTATTTTAGTAATTTTGGAATCTGAATTATATCTATGACAACTTCTCCACGACCTGTTATTTTAGTTACCAATGACGACGGAATTACTGCTCCCGGTTTGCATGCACTTGTGGATGCAATAAAAGACCTCGGCGATATTTTTGTTGTTGCTCCTGACAGTCCGCAATCGGGTATGGGGCATGCTATCACGATCAACAATCTATTGCGTTTAGATAAGGTTGATGTACATGGTGAACATTGGTATCAGTGTTCCGGCACTCCGGTTGACTGTGTAAAATTGGCCATCGATAAAATACTTCATCGTCAGCCCGACTTATGCGTATCGGGTATTAACCACGGTTCTAATTCGTCAATTAATGTAATTTATAGTGGAACAATGTCGGCTGCAATGGAAGGAGCTATTGAGGGAATACCATCAGCAGGTTTTTCATTTTTAAATCATTCGCTTGATGCAGATTTCGAAGCGAGCAAACCCTATATCAGAAAAATTGCCAAAAACATTTTAGAAAAAGGATTGCCAAAAGGTACGTTAGTAAACGTAAATATTCCAAATCTTCCCAAAGATGAAATAAAAGGAGTGAAGGTTTGCAGACAAGCCATGGCAAAATGGGAAGAAGAATTTGATGAACGCTTAGACCCGAACAAACGGAAATATTATTGGCTTACTGGTAAATTTACAAATAACGATAAAGGTCAAGATACCGATGAATGGGCTTTAGCAAATGGATATATCTCTATTGTTCCTGTTCAATTCGATTTCACAGCACATCATGCCATTCCTTTTCTTAACGAGATGAACTATGAAGTTGAAGGATAGGTTGACTGATAAAACAATTAGTGGAATTATATTGGGATTTATTCTTATTCCAGTTTTTTATTTATTTGCAGTCCTTCTTCGATTCGGAATTGTTTCGCTAAAAAATGATCAATACATTTTACTACCTCCCACAACACAATTAATTGCATTATTATTTTCAATGTTGGCTTTTAGAATTCTTATGATTAATTGGAAAAAAGAAAATACAGGTAAGGGGTTTTTAATTGTGATTATGTTAGCTGTTCTTTCATATTTTTATGTCTATTTTAAATTAAAACATCAACAATAATGACGTGGAAAAATAATTTAGTTGTCGGTCTATTACTTGGGCTTATTATTCCACCTGTAGCTTTTAGCATCTATAGTTTGTTAAGTTTTCACGAGCGTACTATTTGGGATAGCGTTCTCTTTTATAAAAGAGGAGGAGTGCTTTCACATGTAATTAGTTTGTCTGTTATTGCAAACCTAATTCCATTTTTCTTATCATTAAATACGGGAAATGAAAAAACATCAAGAGGGATTATTGGAGGGAGTTTTATTTATGTAATCATAGTATTATTAATTATTTTATTTAAATGAAATACTATATCATAGCCGGTGAAGCTTCAGGCGATTTACATGCATCCAACTTAATTCGCGAAATAAAACTACTCGATAAAGAAGCGCATTTCAGAGCATGGGGTGGTGATTTGATGCATGAAGAAGGTGCTGTAATCGTTAAGCATTATCGTGAATTAGCATTCATGGGTTTCGCTGAGGTGGTAATGAATCTAAAAACGATTTTCAATAATATCAAATTTTGCAAGCAAGATATACTCCAAGATATTCCAGATGTATTAATATTGGTTGACTATCCGGGTTTTAATCTACGAATCGCAGAGTTTGCTCATCACCATAAGATCAAAGTAATCTATTACATTTCGCCACAAGTATGGGCTTGGAAAAAATCGAGAGTGCATAAAATAAAAAAGGTCGTTGATAGAATGCTTGTTATTCTACCTTTCGAAAAAGAGTTTTACGAAAAATATAATTATCATGTTGATTTTGTTGGGCACCCTTTATTAGATGCTATTGAACAACAAAAACTATTGATTGGCGATCATAAAGTATTTCGTGAGAAGTATCGACTAGACGATCGAAAAATAATTTCTTTATTGCCAGGAAGCAGAACTCAAGAAATAAAAACAGTTTTGCCAATAATGTTAACTATGGCAAATGAATATCCGGGATATCAATTTATAATAGCCGGAGCACCATCACAACAAGAAGAATTATATCGAGATTTGATGAAAGATATTAATTTGAAAATTATTTTTGGAGAAACGTATTCACTTTTATCAGCTTCGGAAGCCGCATTGGTTACCAGTGGAACAGCTACTTTAGAAACAGCTTTATTGAATATACCTGAAGTAGTTTGTTACAAAGGAAATACTATTTCATACCAAATAGCCAGGAGAATTATCGATGTAAAATATATTTCCTTGGTAAATTTAATTGTAGATAAAGAGATAGTAAAAGAACTAATCCAAGGCGAACTTAACTTCCACAATTTGAAATTGTCGTTAAACAAAATTTTGGATCCTAAATACCGGAAAAATTTATTTTTGGAATATGAATTCCTTCGTCAGACACTTGGCGGAAAAGGCGCTTCTGCAAAGGCTGCTCAAATAGTTGTAGATGAAATAAAGTAAGCTTCATCATTAATTGAGGGTACAAAATGAGTGAAGATTAATTATTTGTGATTATGTAGTTAGTTACAAAGTATTTTTGGCCCATGAACTTGTTTAGTCATGCGCCTTTTGTAAGAATACTTCCCGCTTTTATATTTGGTGTTATATGTAGTTTTTTTCTGAACATAAACGAGAATGTAATCATTCTTATTCTTTTTAATTCTATCCTCTTATTTACCTTCTGGATTAATAGTTCTCCCAAGCTTCAGTACTCCTACAAATATGTAAGTGCAATGCTTCTACTTACTTTATTTTTCTGCGTTGGATTTATTTTGAATTCGGAAAAAGAGCGAACTGGTATTAGAGGGATAAATGAATTGAGCAAATCAAGTAAACAGCTCGTAGCAGAAATCACTTCCATACCGGTTCGGAAGGGGAAATCAATTAGACTTGAAGCTACTATTAGTTTCTTAGTAGATTCTTCGAGTCACAGTCCGGTTTCAATCAAAACATATATTTATTTTGGAGATACAACGGCACTCACATTGAATATTGGTGATCAGATTGTTTGCGAAAACAAGATTGCAATCATTCCAAAACCAGCGAATCCCGGGCAATTTGATTTTAGATATTATTCATCTCTAAAGAGAATCTATTTTCAAATAAGGCTACAGTCATTGGAATGGAAATTAATTCATAGGAATTTAAATTTCTCAATTCTCAATTTCAGCCACAAATTACGAGATCAATTACTTGGAGCGTACGAAAAATCCGGAATCTCCGGCCAAGAGAATGCAGTGATCTCTGCATTGGTACTTGGCGATGATTCAGAGATAGACCGAGACCTAATGACAGCATTTTCTGCCAGCGGAACGTTGCACATTCTTTCAGTGAGTGGAATGCATGTAGGAATTGTTTTCGCTTTGCTATCATTTTTATTAAAGAGATTAGAAGGGAAGAAAGGGTGGTGGATAGTTCGGATTGTGATGATGATGCTGATCATTTGGTTTTATGCTATCATCACCGGCTTATCACCTTCAGTAATCAGGTCGGCAATGATGTTTACTTTCATATTACTTGGAAGAGCCATCAATCGAAATTCTACTATTTATAATACACTGGCGGCTTCAATATTAGTAATATGCACTTTGTTCGATCCATTACTACTATTCGCGCCCGGATTTCAACTGAGTTATTTGGCTGTGGCAGGAATTGCATTTTTATACAAACCAATCCGAAATATTTTATACGTTAGAAATAAAGTAGGAGAGTGGGTATGGAATTTAATTGCGGTATCAATCGCAGCACAAATAGCTACGTTCCCTATAAGCTTATTTTATTTTCATCAATTTCCTAATTACTTCATCCCGGCAAATTTATTAATTATACCTGTTTCCACAGTCGCAATTTTTGGAGGAATATTTTTGCTTTGTATCTCGTCCTTTACATTGATTGCTCAGAATATTGGATTTCTCCTTAAGTGGAATCTGATTTTCCTAAACAAGCTTGCTTACTTGATACAGAGTTTACCTTTTTCAGTTACCCGCGAATTATATCTTACCATATCTCAATGCATCATTTTGTATCTATTTTTAGTTACATTTTGCTTTTATATTTTAAAACGTTCCGTTAGACTATTAGAAATGTCGATAGTTATTTTAAGCATTTTTATTCTATTTAAATCGTACGATTGTTGGATGTCAGCTAAAACAAATCAACTAATCGTATATTCAAATCCAATTCCGGCCATAGAATTAGTTGTCGGTAAAAAATCATTTTTATACTATATAAAAAATGATTCAGCAAAGGCATTTAAATATTCAAGCGATATGCATATTGGAAATAGATTAAAGCTTGAAGATCGCTTTCCTATTGAAATAGATTCAACAACATTATTTAATGGAAAATTTTTGATCTTTGGTAAAAAATACCTGCAATTTTCTTCATTACAAAATAAAAAACACATTCTTACTTTTTATGATCCGGATACCTGTCGGAACTTTGAAATGAGTTTTTACAATGAAAAAAAGTTAGATAAAAAAAGTATCAATCTAAAATCTTCGGCCTTTATATACGATCTAAATAAATAATTGAATTTTCAAATTACAATTCACTTAATTTAAAGGTCGTATTTAATTTTATTCCTCTTTCAGTTTGAATCAAATTGGCACATTCATTAATGGGATCATGTTCGAAGAAAAGCGAATAATTTTCTTTTATCGCTTCGGCTAAGAAGTCAGCTTTTTCTTGTAACGATAACAAAGGGCGAGTATCATATGCCATAACATAAGGAACAGGAATGTGAGCAGCGGACGGAATAAGATCGGCGCAATAGGCAATTTTTTTTCCATTGTAATTGATAATCGGAAGCATCATCGATTCAGTATGCCCGTTCACCAAATTAAATTTAAAATTATCAGTTAGTTGATCCTCTGCTTTCAGAAATTTTAACTGACCCGATTCGCTGATAGGAAGAATGTTTTCCTTTAAGAAACTTGCTTTTTCTCTCGGGTTGGGTTTCGTTGCCCACTCCCAATGATCTTCATTACTCCAATAGGTTGCATTTTTAAAAGCTGGCTCAAGCAATTCTTTTGTCGCATTCCATTTTACACTTCCACCACAATGATCAAAATGTAGGTGAGTAAGAAATACATCGGTAATGTCATTTAAATTAAAGCCTAATTTATTTAGTGAGTTCTCGAGCGTAGCTTCTCCACTCATAAAATAATAGCTGAAAAATTTTGCATCCTGTTTATCACCAATTCCGTTATCGACCAAAATTAATCGATCACCATCTTCAACTAATAAACAACGCATAGCCCAATTACACATATTGTTTTCGTCGGCGGGATTTAATTTTTGCCAAATCGATTTCGGAACCACACCAAACATAGCACCGCCATCTAATTTAAAATATCCGGTATCAATCGTATGTAACTTCATTTTGTTCGATATTTATTAAATTCTAAGCTCAAGACAAAGCTAACTTTTTTTGTTGAATCACTAAAAAAGGAGGTTTAAAGTGTTAGTAAAAATGTTTATATTGATTCAAGGATTGTGCGAAGTGATCAACACTTTTTAATATTTTCGAAGATATGTCGACCCACGCAAAAAGACTTCATTTTATTGCCATAGGAGGTGCAGCCATGCACAACTTGGCTCTTGCCTTACAGCAAAATGGATACAATATTTCAGGTTCTGATGACGAGATCAATGAACCTTCAAAATCGAGACTGGCAGCAGCCGGATTACTACCAAAAGAAATTGGTTGGTTCCCGGAAAAGATAACTAAACAATTAGATGGTGTGGTGCTAGGTATGCATGCACGCATAGATAACCCTGAATTAATTGCGGCTCAAGAAATGGGTTTACCTGTATTTTCATATCCGGAATATTTGTATGAGCATTCAAAAGAAAAAGTAAGAGTAGTCATTGGTGGCTCACACGGAAAGACAACCATTACAGCCATGATCCTTCATGTGTTAAATCAGCTTGGAGTCGACTTTGACTTTATGGTAGGTGCAAAACTGGATGGCTTTGAAACAATGGTTCGTTTGAGTGATGCACCAATTATTATATTAGAAGGCGACGAGTATTTATCATCTCCAATAGACCGAAGACCAAAATTTCACTTGTATAAAGCTAACATTGGTCTGATAAGCGGCATTGCTTGGGATCATATAAATGTTTTTCCGACATTTGAAATGTATGTAGAACAATTTAAAATATTTGCAGAGACAATTGATGAAAAGGGAACACTAATTTATTGTGTGAATGACGAGCAAGTAAAAAAGGTTGCTGAATCTAAAGGAGTAAAAGCTACTAAGATTTCATATTCTATTCCTAAAAATCAAATAAACAATGGAGTAACCTATCTTACTACGAATGATGCATTATTAGAGTTAGCAATATTCGGTGAACACAACTTAATGAATTTAGAAGGCGCTCGAAATGTTTGTGAAAGTTTGGGAATTATAGATAAAGATTTCTTTTTAGCTATTCAATCGTTCAAAGGAGCCTCTAGGCGACTAGAGCTATTGGCTAAAAATGATAGGATTTCTGTATATAAAGATTTTGCGCATTCGCCTTCAAAGTTAAAGGCTACTACTCATGCAGTACGAACTCAGTTTCCCGATATAAAATTGGTAGCATGCATGGAATTACATACCTTCAGTTCGCTCAATGAAGATTTTTTGGATCAATACGCAGGAAGCATGGAAGGTGCTGATGAAAAGTTTGTTTATTTTAATCCGAAAACAATATCGCACAAAAAATTAAAAGAGATAACACCTGAAATAGTAAAAAAATGCTTTGCTGATGATTCTATAAAAGTTTTTACTGATGCATTACAATTACAAGCTAACTTATTACTAAATCGAAGTGGAAAGTCTGTCTTTCTAATGATGAGTTCCGGAACATTTGATGGATTAAATTTAGATACCTTTTCCGAAGAGTTAACAAGATCAACAAATAGTATTACATCCTAATTTATGAAAAAAATTTATTTATTTATTGCCTTATCTTTTTTCGCAACAACATTGCTAGCACAATCGGTATCATTGTCAGACAAGTATTCAAAGAAAATCGGTAATATTAGATTTTCTACATCAACACTAAATTTTGGAAAAGTTTTTACTAATGAGACAAAAAACGACACCATTTGGATGATGAATGCAGGGAAGGAATCGATAAAAATTAAAATAGAAACGAAAGAAAAATTTCTAAAAACTAATTTGAGCAGCGAACAACTTGGAGCAGGCGAAGAAGGCTGGTTATCTATTTCATACAACATAGGAAATAGAAATGATCTCGGATTTGTTTTAGATAGAATAGAACTCAATACAACAGACAAAGAATTCCCAAGTAAAAATTTGAATATTACCGCTACAATTGCTGATTTTTTTGTCAATGCAGATGATTCTCTTGCACCAAAAATTGTACTATCAGAGCGCTCCTTTAATTACGGAACAATTCAACAAGGCGAAAAAGTAAGCCACGAATTCTTGATAAATAATGGCGGTATTCAGCCTTTGTTACTTCGTAAAGCAAAGTCTACCTGTGGATGTATTAAGATAACAACTTTTAAAAGTGAAATAGCCTCCGGTGAAAGTACTACAGTAAAAATTGAATTCGACTCTTTTGGGAAAGAAGGAAAAGACACTCGGTCAATTTCACTTTTCTTCAATGATCCGAAGTCACCCGAAGTAAAAGTAGAGATGAATGGGGTAATAGGTAAATAAATTGATACTGAAACTTACTTTTTTAAAAGCAATCAACCTTAAAGCAAAGTTCCTTTTAGAATTAAAAATGCCAGCGAGAAGTAAATGATCAATCCGGTTACATCGACAAGAGTAGCGATGAATGGAGCAGAAGAAACTGCCGGGTCACGACCTAATCTTTTTAACAGCATTGGAATCATGGAGCCAGCAAGCGTACCCCATAACACCACTCCAATTAGAGTAAATGAAACGGTAAAAGCGATACCCAGCCAGTGTGCACCGTAAATAGTAGTAAACATCGACCATAAAGCGATTCTGAGGAATCCAATTACTGCTAAGAGCGAACCGAGAGCTAGGCCTGAAAGAACTTCTCTTCGTATTACATGCCACCAATTTGCCCATGTAACTTCGCCTAAGGCCATGGCACGAATAATAAGTGTGGCAGCTTGTGATCCGCTATTTCCCCCACTTGAAATAATTAGAGGAATAAAGAGTGTAAGTACAACAGCTTTGTTAAGTTCATCATTAAAATAGCCCATGGCACTTGCTGTTAACATTTCCCCTAAAAAGAGAATCACTAACCATCCGGCACGCTTACGAATCATTTTAGGTAATGAAACTTTCAGATAAGGTTCATCTAGTGCTTCTGAACCTCCAAATTTCTGGATATCTTCCGTATCTTCTTCTTCAATGACATCTACAACGTCATCAATTGTGATTATTCCAATCAACAGACCATTGAAATCAGTAACCGGCAATGCCATACGATTGGTTTGTTTAAAAACGTCAATGGCAGATTCCTGATCATCTCTTGCACGAAGATTTACGAACTGATGATCCATCAATTCACTTACTTTTTTGTCGAGCGAGGCTAAGAGAAAATCACTCACTTTTATATCATCAATCAGATAGCCTGATGAATCAGTAACGTAAATGTTAGAGATCGTTTCACTGTCTCGGCCATATTTTCTAATGTAGTCGAGAACTTGTTGGACCGTCCAATTTTCTTTTACAGAAACAAAGTCGGGAGTCATCAAACGGCCAATACTATCTTCGGGGTATTGAAGGAGTTCTTTGGTCGTTTTTCTTTCTTCGTCTGTTAAAAGAGAAAGGTATTTCTGAAGTGTTTCTTCAGGCAGTTTTTCAAAGAGAGCAGTACGGTCATCCGGACTTATCTGGTTCAACGTAGAAGAGACTTGCTCTACTGAGTACGACTTCAACAATTCCATTTGGATATTGAAGTCGAGGTTTTCAAATGTTTTGATGGCTTTCTCTGCATCAAGCACTTGAAATACTTTAATAAAATCTATTGATTTAGAATCATTGATCAGTTCAGCCAATTCTTCAGGCTGAAGAGTAGCGCAGAGGTGCTTTAACTTATATAAATTGCTTGTAACCAGCCTTTCGGCGAGCAATTCCATTTCTTCTGCAGTAACCATGGATGATCGTCCATTTGAAGATGAATTTCTTTAGTGTCGCAGCGAAGGTAATAATATCTTTTCATAGCAAATGAATATTATCAAAGATCAAATAAATTTATTTCGATTTGCCCGAAGCACTCCGATACAAACTATGATTTCTTTTTCACTAAATACTGGTAATCCAAATAGTAAAGAAACTTGAGATAAATTGAATTAGTTTGAGGCGAGGTAAATGTGCGATTCAAATTGCTGAAATAATCAAATTGTGTAGAAGCATTATCTGAGAAGATAACATTTTTATAAGTGGCAAGAAAAGAACTGCCAGGTGCAAATTGCCAATTGTAAACCAAGTCGACTGTAAAATAATTACTATTAAAATTTGAATTTGAGATAGTGGAATTTGAGGCGGGATGGTATTCTAAATTCCCTACCGAGGTAAGTAAGAATTTAGCATTGTACGTCCCTTCCGACCAATAATGACGACCTGTTAGTGTAATGGACATATCATTCTTAATAAGGTAACGACCGGTTAAAGCATTCGTAATGGTAATGATGTCTCGTCGCCCAAAATAAACATCATTCGTTTGATCGTCGTAATCGGAAAATCCACGGTCGTTAGTACTCACATCTAAATAATGTTCAAATCTGATCTTCATTTTGTCACTTACTCGAAAAACAGGATTGATATAATATCCATAGCTTTTATTATTCCACTCGTTTATTATATTGAAACGAGATCCGAAATCGAATGCAAGTCGCTTGTTGTAATTAGAAGTAAAATTTACCGAACCATTATAATTTTTAGGAATCACAACATAGCGTCCTTCTATGCGAGGCTCGTAATAATCATGCTGAGCTGTGAGTGCAGTTCCAAAATCACAATATGCCGACCAATTGTTATTGGTGAGGACGAAAAAATTAAAACCTGCATATTCATTCGTAGATCTATTTTGCAAACTAGGAATTCCGTTCCGATTGTAATAAGGTGTAATACTTCCTTGTTTGAAATATTTCCAAAAGGGATTAAACGCATTTAAACTATAGTACAAATTTAAAATGCTGTAATCTTTATAAAAGCTATAGCCTAAATCATTTTTATCATAATTTTTATTGGCAGCTTCAAAGAAAATTCCATACTGAGAAGGTCCTTTAATTTTATCGAAGCCGGCAAAAAGTTTACCTCCATCTTTTGTATTTTTTACTTCAGTCCAACTTGAAACATGAGTAATAGTAGAGCCAAAAGAAAACCGCATCGTATTATTTTTATCCTCAATTCTACTTTGAAGAGCAGTAACATTTGCATCTCGTCCTTTACCATTACGAATTGTATTGGCATTTTCTACAATTAGATTACTGTTATGTTTAAATTGTTGATCGAGCAAAAGAACGTTGTAATTGGTAAGTGGCTCCGTAAGTATTTTATGTAGGCTACCATCAGCTTTTTTGATAACTGCATACGTGTTTGCTGTTATTGCATTGATCAACCCAATTCCTAATCCTTTATCTGTTCTCCCGGAAATTTTAGTTGCATTCAATAATCGAGCTTTGTCGGGATTGGATTCAATTTCTTCTCCTTCTTCAAGCATGTACGGAACGTCATAAAAAAGCGATGGTGTTTTTCCAATTCTTCTTGAATAAAAGATGCCACCTTGATTAAATAGGCTTGTTCCTTCTTTAAAAAAAGGACGGTTCTCACTGTAAATTGTCTCGAATGCAGAGAGGTTTTTAATTTTATTATCACTTTGGACTTGACTGAAATCGGGTAGTAAAGTCATGTCAAGTGTAAAGCGTTCATCAATTCCATACTTGATATCAGCACCTCCAGAATAGCCGATTGTTCTATCACTGCCGGAAATACTACCATTTACATATCTTGGCGATCGAATACCATAAATGCTAAAGTACGGTGTTAAGTTCAGTCGAAGTGGAGGGTGAATATTTTCAATGCCTGTCATTGTTCCCCAGTAAAGCATTTTATTTTGTGTTTCTTTAGGCGTCAACGTCCATTGATCATACTCTCGATTTCTTCTTATAACTCGCGCAAATTGCATACCCCATGTTTGAATATTTCCGGCGGGAAAACGAATGGCTGAATAAGGAATTTTCATTTCAACACACCAGCCCAATGAATCGAAGCTAACTGCTGATTGCCAAACGGCATCGAAAGTAATGTCGTCGCTGAACGATTCGCTCTGAACACCGCTGGCAGTGACTTCAAAAACATATCCATTTTGCCTTTTGTTGTAAGGGTCACAGCCAAAACGAAAAGCATCACTATTCAATTCACTCCCTTCATCGCGATTACCCAATTCATGCAAAATACTATCGGGATGTGCGTCGTACATTCTGGCGAAAATGTACAAAGCTGTATTATCATATACTAACCTGACTTCCGTTTGTTGTGAAGGATCATTGCCTTGTACCGGATCTAACTGTTTAAAATTACTAGCGACTTCTGCTGTTTTCCAAGCCTCGTCGTTCCCTTTTCCATCTATTTTTATTGCAAGTGATGTAGATATTGCCCTATAGGTTTTAGGAACAACAGCTGCTTTTACACGATTTAAGAAAGATAGTAGAAAAATAAAATAAATGAGTCTTTTCATAGATTGGGGTATGACAAACTTAAGAAAGTTTGTCATTTTCAAATATTATTGAAAAGTTAATTGTTTGAGAGAAGCTGTTTTATTCTTATTTAATTTAAATTCACCAATCAATTAATAAAAACATGTACAAACGAATTACAGCACCGGCAACTGGAACGATGATTCCATATTATGAATCGTATCGACATTTATTGGTTGAAACGGATATTCTACAAGCGTTGGTCAATCAGCAAGCGATTACTTTTCATTTCGTTCAATCGTTAACAACACTTCAAGGAGAAATTATTTATGCGCCGGGAAAGTGGTCTGTTAAAGAAGTTTTAGGTCATATGATTGATGCAGAACGAATTTTATCTTATAGAATTTTATGTTTTTTGAGAGGAGAAAAGCAATCATTACCTGGTTTCGATGAAAATGAATATGCTAAAAACAGCAATTATTCTACTAGAAAACTAGAAGACATTTCAGAAGAATTAAAAGCCGTCAGAGCTTCAACGATCATCATGATCCAAAATATGGATTTTGAATTGTTAGATCACATAGGAAAAGCAAATGAAAAAGAAGTAAGCATTCGCGCAATTATTTATTTTATCTTGGTACACGAACGGCACCATCTTTCAGTTATTAAAAACAAGTATTTGTAGAATTGTCAAAAAGCCTACATCAACTAACTTTATCCGGAAGATGAGGTCGAGTAAAAAAAGAATTGAGTAAGGATTCTGCATTCAATTTTTGAAGTGGCAAAGAAGTTCAAAAAAGGAATATTCAGTTACCTTTGGATAAGATGTTAATAACTAGCATCATTTCAATGCCTTTTCGAGACAGATTTCTTGAAAAAAGTGCCTTAAAATACCTTAAAAGTTCTATTTTTGCGCCCACAATGCCAATGGTGGCATCTTATTAGAACACATTCTTATGAATATTCACGAATATCAAGGCAAATCAATACTTAAATCTTTTGGAGTAGGAATTCAGGAAGGTATTGTAGCAGATACACCGGAACAAGCGGTGGCTGCTGCTCAGGAGTTAACAAAACTGACCGGTACAAACTGGTGGGTAATCAAAGCTCAAATTCATGCAGGTGGAAGAGGAAAAGGTGGTGGAGTAAAATTGGCAAAATCATTAGAAGAAGTAAAGGAAAGAGCTACCAATATTATTGGTATGAATTTAATCACGCCGCAAACAGTACCTCAAGGAAAGAAAGTGAGTAAAGTGCTCGTTGCTCAAGATGTATATTATCCAGGTGCCAGTCCAACCAAAGAATTTTACGTTTCGGTTTTATTGAATCGACAAACAGGAAGAAACATAATAATGTATTCTACCGAAGGAGGAATGGACATCGAAGAAGTGGCAGAACATACACCTCATTTAATACACAAAGAAGAGATAGATCCATCTGTGGGTCTTCAAGCTTTTCAAACACGTAAGATCGCCTTCAATTTAGGACTTAGTGGAGAAGCTTTTAAGGGTATGACAAAGTTTATTGCGTCGTTGTATAAAGCATACGATTCTATCGATGCATCAATGTTTGAAATTAATCCTGTATTAAAAACTTCTGATGATAAGATTATCGCCGTTGATTCAAAAGTAAATTTCGACGAGAACGGTTTGTTCCGTCATCCTGATTATTTAGCTATGCGCGATATCACAGAAGAGGATGCTACAGAAGTAGAAGCAGGCGAGCACAATCTTAACTATGTGAAATTAGATGGTAACGTCGGTTGTATGGTGAATGGTGCAGGTCTTGCAATGGCAACAATGGACATAATCAAAATTGCAGGTGGAGAACCGGCAAACTTTTTAGATGTTGGAGGTACTGCAAATGCTGCTCGTGTTGAACAAGCTTTCCGTATTATCTTAAAAGATCCGAATGTAAAAGCAATACTTGTAAATATTTTTGGTGGTATTGTTCGTTGCGATAGAGTAGCGCAAGGCATTGTAGATGCTTACAAGAATATCGGTGAAATTCCAGTTCCTATTATTGTTCGTTTGCAAGGAACGAACGCCGTAGAAGCAAAAAAGATCATAGACGACAGTGGATTAAAAGTGTATTCAGCCATACAACTGAAAGAAGCAGCCGACCTGGTCAATTTGGTTTTGAAAAAATAAAACAAACAAAATTCCGGTCATTCACCGGAATTTTGTTTTTAGAATCAGTTTTTCTGATTTATCAATAGAAAAAAATACATAGAACATTTAAGATAAGTTTCATGAAACCATTAACTGCCGAGAAGGCCTTTTTAGCATTACCGGATGAATCTTTTGCAGATTATTCGAATGCTAAATATGTAATACAACAAGTTCCTTACGAACATACATCGTCTTACTTAGAAGGTTCTGCAAAAGGACCGGCAGCTATTTTATCAGCATCGCATTTTGTCGAATTTTATGACGAAGAATTAGATTGCGAAACCTATAAGAACGGTGGAATAGCGACGATGGAAGAGATGGATTTTAGCAATAAGGTTGACGAGGAAGCCATACAGTACATCGACGATGAAACGAGCAAGTTGTTAAAGGACGGAAAGTTTGTTGTGTCTATAGGTGCCGAACATACGATTACGAATGGTTTTGTCAGAGCGCATCAAAGATTATATCCGCAGATGGCCGTTTTGCAGATTGATGCACATTCAGATCTTCGTGAAGCATACAATGGAAATATTTATTCACATGCTTCAGTAATGAAGAGAGTTCATGATATGCAAATACCATTAGTACAAATAGGAATTCGAGCTCAATGCAAAGAAGAATCCGATCTTATTAAATCAAGTAAAATAATAAATACATTCTACGCGCATCAAATTAGAAAAGAAGATAAATGGATGGATCAAGCTATTGCTTGTCTTCCTCAACATGTTTATTTATCAATCGATGCAGACGGTTTTGATCCATCTATTATGCCGGCAGTAGGAACAGCGGAGCCAAATGGATTGTTTTGGTCGGAAACTTTAGCCTTTCTTCGTCGTGTATTTGAAGAAAGAGAAGTTGTTGGTTTTGATGTTTTGGAATGTGCTCCAATGGAAGGAACGATTTTATCAGAATATACTTTAGCGAAACTAGTCTATCGATTAATTGGCTATCATTCGTTAAAAAAATAAAATTGAATTTAGAGTCGATGAGCAGAATTTTAATGACTATCGCTTCCCAATTAAATTAACTTTGACTGCTATGAAAAAAATACTTGTTGCCAATAGGGGAGAAATTGCTATTCGGATTATGCGATCAGCAAAAGAAATGGGAATAAATACTGTTGCAGTTTTTTCAGAAGCTGATCGAAATGCGTTGCATGTGCGCTATGCAGATGAAGCAATTTGTATTGGTCCTCCGGCATCTTCACAAAGTTATTTGGTGATGGATAAAATCATTGCTGCTGCAAAAACAACAGGTGCTGATGCCATACATCCCGGTTATGGATTTCTTTCGGAGAATGCACAATTTGCAGATTTAGTTGTTGAATCAGGATTAATTTTTATTGGCCCAAGCGGTGATTCAATGAGAATGATGGGAAGTAAACTTGCTGCGAAAGCTACTGCAGAAAAACACAATATTCCTCTTGTACCCGGAACTGCAAAAGCAATTGACGATATTGGTGAAGCAAAATCAATTGCTGAAAAAATAGGATTCCCAATATTGATTAAAGCTTCTGCTGGTGGAGGTGGAAAAGGAATGAGAATTGTCAATAAAACAAGTGAGTTCGAAGAGCAAATGAAATTGGCAGTAAGTGAAGCGATCTCTAGTTTTGGCGACGGTGCTGTTTTTATTGAACGATATGTTGGTTCCCCCAGACACATAGAGATTCAGGTCTTAGGCGATACTCACGGAAACATTGTTCATCTTTTTGAAAGAGAGTGTAGTGTTCAGCGTAGGCATCAAAAAGTAATAGAGGAGGCACCTTCCTCGGTGTTGACAGAAGCTATTCGTACTGAAATGGGACGATGTGCAGTTGAGGTAGCGAAAGCTTGTAACTACGTTGGAGCAGGTACAGTTGAGTTTTTATTAGATGAAAATAAAAATTTCTATTTCCTTGAAATGAACACTCGATTGCAAGTAGAGCATCCCGTAACTGAGTATATTACCGGATTAGATTTGGTGAAAGAACAAATAAAAATCGCAAGAGGAGAGAAGCTTACTTTCAAACAAAGCGATCTTAAAATACAAGGTCATGCAATGGAAGTTCGAGTGTATGCTGAAGACCCTAATAATAATTTTTTACCGGATATCGGCAAATTGCTAACCTATAAAATTCCCCAAGGGCCGGGAGTAAGGTGCGACGATGCTTTTGAAGAAGGAATGGAAATACCCATTTATTACGACCCCATGATTGCCAAATTAATCACCTATGGTAAAGATCGAAAAGAATCAATTGATCGGATGAAAAGAGCAATCGAAGACTATAAAATAATAGGTGTAAAAACTACGTTAGGATTTTGTCATTTTGTTATGAATCACGAAGCATTCGTTTCCGGAAATTTTGATACACATTTCGTAAGTAAATATTTTATTCCATCTGAAGAAAATAAAGCTAACGAAGATGAAGCGAAGATTGCTGCTATTATTGCGCTCAAACTTTTAGAAAAAAATAAAAAACAAAATCAGGCTGGCGATAACCGTCCTGTTGAAACTTCAAAATGGAAGCAGAATCGTCTCCGAAATATTGAATAGGCACGTTTGTTGAATTACACAAGTATGAAAAAGGAGCTGACTGTTTTTGTTTTTATCATTATGTTTTTAAATCTTGTTGCTGTAAATGCGCAAGACATCCATCTTGGTAAAAACCTCCCATATATAATTGAGAAAGAAGATACCATTTATGTTGTTAATTTAAACACTATTAATATTGAAGCAGAAGGCCCTGATTATCTAGCGAATTTGCAGGCATATTACAGATTACGATTCAATGTAATAAAAGTTTACCCTTATGCTCGACTAGCAGCTGTGAAATTAAATGAAATGAATACTAAATTAGCATCACTTCCTAATGAGCGAGAACGGAAACGATACAGAAATCAAGTGGAAGAACAAGTAAGGAAAGATTTCGAAGATCAGGTAAAAAAATTGAGTATCAATCAAGGAAATGTTTTAATAAAACTAATTGACAGAGAAACAGGACAAAGCTCCTTTGCCTTAATAAAAGAACTCAAAGGAACATTTAATGCATTTTTTGCCCAAGGCTTAGCAAAACTTTTCGGACACGATCTGAACGACAGATATGATCCAACAGGAACAGATAAAACAATTGAATCAATTGTACGTCAAATTGAAACCGGCGAGATAGAGTTTTAAATGAGGCTGTAGCCCAACTTGCAAAAAATGTTTTTAGTAATGTTCAATTCATTTTTTTATATTTGAACAAGTTGCTTTTAAACAATATTTATTTTGACTTTTCTTTTTAAAAAAAGCGATTTCAAAAATATTATCTGAGTTATCAGAAAATTACACGTATGAATGAAAATTTAAAATTAAAACACTAATGAGATTACTGGTTTTGCTGTTATTTACAGTAAGTGTTATTGGTTGTTCTAAAGTCACAAAAACTGAAACTAATAACTTACATGAATTTACTTGGTTGACAGGAGAGTGGATGGATAGTTCCTCATCGGGTAAAATGGTGGAAATTTGGAATCAGATAAACGATTCACTATATGTAGGAAGTAGTATATATTTGGCAGGAATCGACACTATTTTCTATGAAGAGATATCATTAAAGAAAATAAAAAATGACATCTATTATATTCCAAGTATTCAATCAGAAGAAGGAGCATTGCCGGTGCTGTTTAAATATACAGGATACAAAAACGATGAATGGATTTTTGAAAATAAAGATCATGATTTTCCGCAGCGAATTGTTTACACACATCCTGAACCAGATTCATTAATAGCATATGTAGATGGAAATAAAAATGGAGAATACAGAAAAGAATTCTTTAGAATGAAGAAAATAAATTAGTAAATCGAACCAATTTTGATATTATATTTGCGAAACAAGAGAAATTTTATAATGAGTAATTTTACCAATTAAAATAATCGATGAATAATAAAAAAGAAATAATTGAACATTGCCGAATTCTATTAGTTGAAAAATTGGGTGAGTTGAAAAATCAGGTAAATGAATTAATGCAGGATGCAGAAAGTGATTCCAAAAGTTCTGCTGGCGATAAACATGAAACCGCACGAGCAATGATGCAATTGGAACAAGAAAAACTGAACCGTCAAATTTCTGAATTTCAAAAGCAAGAAGAAGCACTAAATAATATTCGAACTGATGTTGAAAATGATGAAGTTCGATTGGGTTCTCTCGTTAAAACCGACAAAGGATCTATCTTAATTGCAATACCATTAGGTAAAGTGACAATCACCGATGAATCGTGTATGGTTGTTTCGCCCATTTCTCCGATTGGTCAAGCCTTGATGGGATTGAAGGTTAAGTCAAAAATGGAGATCAACGGGAATAGTTTTAAAATACTTTCAATTGCATAATAATATTTCTACAATCATTTTTTAATCTCTACTATTAATTACCTAAAACTACTTGTGCATTCTTATCGGTAAGAATTTTAGAAACGGCTAATGCACTTTTTGCCTCTATCGGTTTTTTAGTTCCAATTAGTAAACTTTGTCCACTATGAAATACTAATTCGATTGCCCAATTACTGGAAAGAGTTATCGATTTCCTTTTTCCAAACCCTCGCAATCCCCATCCACCATATTCCTTTAGTGGATTATACTCACGAACAATTATCTCGCTCAATTGTGGCCATTCAAATCTTTTTGAATACAAATGAAAGGGGTAAAGTTTAATAATGATAGCTTCGTTAGTAATTTTAGTACTCAATCTAAAATTATAAAAAAGTAGGATTATAAGGGACATAAACAAAATTGCAAACATTAATCCAATATTTGTCATTGGCTTTTTCCCAAATGGTATATTCAAAAAATATTGTTGAAGTAAAGCATAACAAAACAATGCAGTTAACGATACAATAGCTATCCAAAATATTTTGTGAGAAAATCGTTGTTGTTCTTCAAAAAGTAATTGCATTTTATTGTCAACTATTAAATTCATGAGAAATTACTTTTTGAATTTCATTATGGACCAATGAATTAGAAGCTATCAATTCCGCTCCAAATATAAAATCTGTTCCATTTGTAAAATCAGTAACTGTTCCACCGGCTTCTTTAACGATCAATGCCCCACCGGCCACATCCCATGAATTTAATCCGTATTCATAAAACGATTCAAATCTCCCGCAGGCCACATAAGCCAAATCAGCTGCTGCAGAACCTAAACGTCTTAATCCGTGCGTGTTTTTCATACACCAATCAAACACTTTCATGTAAGGAACCATTCTATCGTAATCATGATATGGAAATCCAGTAGCGATTAACGAATCGGATAATTGAGCGACATTACTCACAGAAATAGGAAGATCATTCAAAAAAGCACCACCATCTTTCCAAGCATAAAAGCATTCATCTAAATTCAATTCATGAACCACACCTAATACCAACTCTTCGTGATGAATTAATGCTATACTTATACAAAAACAAGGTATACCATGAATAAAATTAGTTGTGCCATCGAGTGGATCAATAATCCAATTAAAATGTTTTCCTCTAATATTCTCAGTCGCTTCTTCAGTTATAAATCCTGCCTCAGGAAAAATTTGTTTTAAATATTCAACAATCTTAATTTCTGCTGACTTGTCAACATAACTAACAAAATCATTGTGACCTTTTTTTTCAATAGAAGCTGAAGTAAATTTTTTCCGTTCATCCAATATAAACTTACCCACTACTTTTGTAATGCCTGTAACTTGCTTACAAAGGTTTTTTAATTCTGTGTTTGTCATTTATGTCAGTGAAGTTTTTTTCTTTTTCAAAATTGAAAGTCCGGCAATCCCTGAAAATAATAATAGAGTTGAGATCAACTGAGCTTGAGTAAACGAAAAACTACCAACGTGATAGTGAGAGTTTACTCTTATTGATTCAATGGCAAATCGTTCAATGCCATTAAAAATTAAATACCAGCTAAACAATCTACCCGGTGTACCTATTTTTTTTCTCATCGACCATAAGACGAAGAAGAGAGAAATAGCCATAATACTTTCATAAAAAGGAGTAGGGTAAACGCCCAATGCAAGTTCATGGCAATGATGACCCACGCAATCAGGTATTGGAATCCCTTCATTAATTACATTGTGTGGATATTTGAACGACCACATCCAATCAGGGAGGAAAGAGAAAGGATTCGGATGTACGCTGTCTATTCCCCAATCACCATCTCCTGCAAGCTGACAACCAATTCGTCCGGTACCATAACCTAACATCAATCCGGGTGCAGCAGAATCGCAAAGTACTAATGGTGAAATATTATTTTTTTTGCCATACACTAAAACAGAAATTCCACCTACAATCAAACCACCATACATAGTGAGACCACTTCCGCTAAAAAACATGCCGGCAGGATCTGCGATGAAATCATTCCAATACTCTAACAAATGAAAAACTTTCGCACCCAATAATCCACCTAAGGCAGCAACCATTGTTATTTCAGAAACTAATTGATGAGGATAAATTTTCAACTCTGCTTCTTTTGGTTGAGGCAAAGAATCTCTTTTACTTTCATAATACCTCCATCCAATCGATAAAGCTGCTCCAATCAAGCCACCTACCATATTGCCTTTCATAGAAAGCAGGGCAGCTTGCGGATCGGCAAAAAAATCTGCACTGCTTATTATTGCGAATACTATTTTTGAGCCTAGAATAAACCCAAATAATCCATTCCAAAAATAATCTATTGGGTTAGCAGATTGTCCAACAATAATTTTTTTTGTTTGAGCATGTAATATCCCTTCAACTTCTTTTCGCTTTAATTCAGAAGCCAATGTATATGCAGCAAGTAAAAAAGAAAGTGCTACTAAAAGACCAAACATAGGCGGGAACGAATAAGTAAAATGCGTTCCGAAAAGGTCATTTAGTAAATCGGTAAGTCCTGCGTACATAAAATAATATTAGTGGTATTACTGTAAAATTAAGTTGATGTTCCTAATTGATAGTGTAATCAATTGTTTCTAGTGTGTCATTCATTAAACTGGATTGTACAGCTATAGAGCCATTAAACGAATCCAGTTTTACTCGCTGAAGTGTGTTTCTAAGCCGGTCTTCATAAGGAACACTTACACGAATATAATTATTTGTAAATCCAAAGAGATGTCCGTCCTTATTCTCAGATTCGAAGAGTACCTCGAAATTTTTTCCAATATATTTTTCGTAAAATAAATTTTTCTTCTTTTCAGAAAGAATCCTTAACATATGATTTCGTCTTTTTCTTTCTGACATTGGAACTACTTCTAACATTTTTGCTGCTTCTGTATTCTCTCTTTCGGAATAAGTAAAAACGTGCAAATATGAAATTTCTAATTCTGTTAGGTAAGTATACGTTTCAATAAAATCATTTTCTGTTTCGCCCGGAAACCCAACGATCACGTCAACACCAATACAAGCATCAGGCATTACATCCTTTATCTTCAAAATCCGATCGGAGTATAATTTACGTTGATATCTTCTTTTCATAAGACCTAATATCTTATCTGAACCCGAT
Organism: Bacteroidota bacterium; assembly: GCA_031367345.1. Classification (GTDB taxonomy): domain Bacteria; phylum Bacteroidota; class Bacteroidia; order AKYH767-A; family 2013-40CM-41-45; genus JADKIH01. The sequence goes on from JANLPR010000118.1 coordinate 21,883, forward strand.
TGAAGCGGAATATGAAAGTGCGGAACAAAACGATTTGATATCGAGACAAAATCAATGATTTCGTTTGTAAGTAAATTAGGTTCAATAGATGAAATTCGAAAGCGTTCAATTGAAACTACTTTATCAAGCTCTTTAATAAGAGAAAGAAAATTTGTTTCTCTTAGAGAACCATTAGAATCAACTATACCATAGTCCCCAATATTAACGCCGGTAAGAACAATTTCTTTGATGCCTTTTTCTCCAATTTCAGTTGCATTTTTAACAACATTCGATACTGAATCGCTTCTACTTTTTCCTCTTGCAAGGGGAATTGTACAATAGGTACAAGTATAATCGCATCCATCTTGAACCTTTAGAAAAGCCCTGGTTCTATCGCCAATAGAATAAGCAGTTTTGAATGTTCCAACATTTTGAATTTCGCATGAGTGAACTTCAGCGATTTCCTTTTTTTGAAGATCAATTAAATATGCGGGTAAATTAAATTTTTCGGTAGCACCTAATACTAAATCTACACCTTTAATATTTGCAATTTCATCAGGCTTCAATTGAGCATAACAACCAATAATTGCAATAAAAGCATTTGGGTTTGCTTGTTGCGCACGACGAACAATGGCTTTACATTCTTTATCTGCATTATCGGTAACAGAACAAGTGTTTATCACCACTACATCTGCTCCATTCTCGAACTCCACTTTTTTAAATCCGGATTCTTTCAGTTGACGTGCAATTGTAGAAGTCTCAGCAAAATTCAGTTTGCAACCCAGCGTATGAAATGCAACTGTTGACCCATTATTCATTGGGCGAAAATACGCAAAACATTATAGGTAGGCAATTGAAATAGATGCTACTTTTAGCATAAAAACAGTTAAATAGGAGCTATTTTGGTATTCTCAAGTCATCGTTGATAACTATACAAAAGGTCAACTAACAATTGAATTGCTTCAATTAGTTTTGTAGATATGTTCAAATCGTCATACATCTATTTATTTTTACTAATTGGGTTCTTCGCTTCTTGTACTTCTACAGAAGATCAACACTCGAACAAAACATCTTTTAGGTACAATGAATTTGGAGGAATTTCATCACTCGACCCGGCATTTGCAAAAGATCAATCACTCATTTGGCCTTGTTTGCAAATGTATAATGGCTTGGTCAGTTTTAATGAACACTTAGAAATTCAACCATGCATTGCCAAATCATGGGAAATTAGTACTGATGGTTTGATTTATCTTTTTCATTTGAGGAGTGATGTTTTTTTTCATAGAAATAATTTATTTGAAAATAAGGATAGCACAAGAACAGTTTGTGCTAACGATTTTGTTTTTAGTTTGAACAGGCTTACTTCCAAAGCTGTTGCATCACCCGGTTCATGGGTACTGAATTCAATTGAAAAAAATAATGTCGGGATATTAAGCGGAGTGGCGGCACTAAATGATAGTACCTTACAAATTACACTATCTAATCCCAATCCGGCCTTCTTAGGCTTACTCACCATGCCATATTGTTCTGTAGTCCCAAAAGAAGTTGTTGAGCATTATGGGAATGATTTTAGAAGTCACCCATGTGGTACCGGGCCGTTTAAATTTAGTTTTTGGAAAGAAGGAGTTCGGTTGATATTATTGAAGAACGAAAATTATTTTCGAACTGATAGCAATGGAAAACATTTGCCCTACTTGGATGCTGTAGAGGTGTCTTTTATTTCAGATAAACAAAGTTCTTTTATTGAATTTTTAAAAGGCAATATTGATTTTATGAGTGGACTCGATGCCAGTTACAAAGATGAATTACTTACTAGAAATGGAAATTTACAAGCAAAGTATAGAAATAAGTTTGTGATGGAGACTGAACCATATTTGAATACGGAGTATTTAGGATTTATGTTAGAGTCAAATTCAGATGAAAGTAAAATGCTGGGAGACTTACATATTCGCAGTGCATTGTCGTATTCAATCGATAGAAAAAAAATGATCTCTTATTTAAAAAATAATATTGGAATACCGGGAAACTATGGATTTGTACCTCCCGGAATACCATCTTTTGATTCGACAGTTGTTGGATTCCCATACAACATACAAAAGGCAAAAGAGGAACTAAAATTGAGTGGACATGAAGAGGGGAAGGGACTTTCGGAAATTACTTTGAGCACTACAGGGAATTACCTTGACTTATGTGAGTTTATTAAAAATCAATGGGAAGAAATAGGCTTTAAAATAAAAATTGATGTGAATCAAGCAGCCGTGCATAGGAAGATGGTTGCTGAAAAGAAGCTGGCCTTTTTCCGTGGAAGTTGGCTTGCAGATTATCCAGATGCCGAAAATTATTTATCACTTTTCTACACAAAAAACTTTTCTCCCAACGGACCCAACACCACTCATTTTAGCAACAAAGAATATGACGAACTTTTTGATCGGTCAATGAAAGAAACGACTGATAGTACTCGCTTTAGAATGTATCGTAGATTAGATCAATTGGCGATAGAACAAGCACCTGTTATTATTTTGTACTATGATAAAGTTCTACGTTTGCATCAAAACAACATTCAAGGATTAAAATCCAATGCAATGAATCTATTGATGCTCGAGTCTGTTAAAAAGGAGAATTAGTTTTTACAATTTGATTTAATCTTTCAATCTTATCATACAAGAAATTGGAAAATGGTCTGAAAGTTTTTGATGAATTGTTTTAAAAGCAGAAGATGATATTCTTTCATCATGAAAGATATAATCGATCCGAAACGAAGGGAAAGGCCCTACATACGACTTACCAAGTCCATTGCCACTTTCTTTAAATGTATCTTTTAAGTTATTCGATAAAATATGATATGTGTATGAATTCGGAGTATCGTTAAAATCTCCACAAATTATTACCGGATAGGGACTTGCCAATATTGAATCGCGCAATATTTCTACTTGAACAGCACGTTTCACAAAGGCGTGCTTAAGTTGACGGAGAATCATCAAGCTTCCTGCTAATTCATCTTGCTGAACATCGTCGTTGTTTAAGTTCTCAATAAATCGATAACTATTCCATCCAAAATGCACACTCTCTAAATGAGTATTAAAAACCCTAACGGTATCCTTACCAATTTTTATATCACTAACAATAAATACATTTCCGCCTTTTGCTGCAAAGTGAACATTTTGTTTTCTAACAATAGGGTACTTGCTAAATGTGGCGATACCCCAATGGTCAGTATTTCTAAGAGTGATAGAATATTCTACTTGAGAATACTTTGCATTTAAAATTGAATGAAGTGTATCTGCATTATTAAAATCTGGTCGTTTACGATCTGTTGCATAAAATTCCTGAAAACAAATAATGTCAGGCGATTCATCTTTTAAAAAATTAAAAATATCTACTCGCGTTTCATTGTTGTGAAACCAGTTGTAAAGGTCAAATAATCGAACGTTGAACGACATTACTTTAATATTGTTTTCTGACCTCAATTCTTTTTCAGATTTATAAGAAGAATTAAATTGTATCACAGAAAACAATCTTCCCAGTCCCACTAAAATAAAGATCATTGAAAAAACGAAACGACGGCTCCTCAAAAGAGCCCAGTATACCACGAAGATAATATTAATAGCAAGAAAAATTTCATAAGCCAAGCCAAACAATGCCAACCACCAAATAATTCTAGGGCTAACATACGAAGCCAGATAAGAAAATAAAATTCCAATTACTGCAAGGATATTAAAGATCCAAACAATACGATTAAAAATAGAAGGCTTTACTTTTTCTGACACCATAAAATGCTATTTTCTATCTTCTTTGCTCATCCGGAAAAGAAAATCCTTTTCGGCCTGTGTTAAACTTCCATATCCTGATTTGTTGATCTTATCAAGTATTTCATCCATATATTCTTGATTTGCCTTTTTATTCAAGTTGAAATTTTCGTCAGTAGAAGTTCCGCGATAAGCAACAGTTAATTTACTTCCTTTTCTGAAAGAAGGAAGTCGAAGGCTCTCAATCCATGATGTTAAATTTGTTCCGTTTTTCAACAATCGGATATAGATAAAACCAAACATTGCACCACCAAGATGAGCAATATGTCCACCGGCATTATCCCCTGACACACTGATAACATCAAGCAAAACAGAAACAGCGGCTATAGCTTTTAATGGTACACTGCCTAAAAACAATAACTGAACTTTATAATCGGGTAGTAGAGTTGCAGCAGCAACAGTAATTGCAAGCACGCTTGCAGAAGCACCTAAAGCAAATGAATGATCAACGGTAGCGGCAAAAATCGGAAACAAATTAAAGGAGATCAAATAAGCTAATGCACCAAAAAAACCTCCCATTAAATAAATTCCTAGAAGTTTTTTCTCACCTAAAAATTCAACAATAATATTTCCCATCCAATAAAGCCATAACATGTTAAAGAGGATATGCATAAAATCCCAATGGTAAAACATGTACGTAAGTAATGTCCATGGTCGAAGAAGTAGTACACCTAAATTTGAAGGAACGGCTAACCAATTAGAGACTACATCAAAACTAAATATAGGAGTATTAAATAATGAGCTTATGGCAAAAGTAATCCGAATCACCAAAAAGAGCATGAAATTCAGCATCAAAATCTTTTGAAGAGAATTATTAGCGCCAAACCAAATTGTGTTAGTTCCTTTCATTTATAAATCCGGTCAATAAAAATTATTTTTATTCTTCCTTTTTTGGAAATCCCAAATTTTTATAATTATGAAACCGGTTACCAATCCTCCAAGATGAGCAAAGTGCGCAACATTATCGCCCGAATAATTGGCTACACCCGAAAACAATTCAATCAATCCATAAATGATTACAAAATACTTCGCTTTAATAGGCAGTATCAAATAGACATAAAGAAAATTATTGGGGAATGTAATTCCATAAGCCAGTAGCAAGCCAAATAAAGCTCCACTGGCACCAATTACAACAGGAGCGTTATAAACTTCCATCCTTGATTCTTTCATAAACTCAACGCTCATGTTCAACGCTTGCGAAGGGCTAGTCGTATACGTTTCATTGAAAGTTCGGATAAAATCTTGTAATCGTTCTGAAAAATCTTTTGAAGAATATCCAGAGAAAATATTAGAAGATAAGAGTGACTGAAGTTTGTCGATAGAAGGGGAGGCGATATAATTATTGATTGTTCCCATTGCAGCATCCATTTGGAAATACACGATTGCATAATGAGCTACTGCAGCTCCTAATCCTGTAAGTAAATAATACGTAAGAAATTTTTTCGGCCCCCAAATATTTTCCATGGCTGCTCCGAACATATAAACAGCGAACATATTGAAGAATATATGCATGATATTTCCATGCATGAACATATAAGTGAAAAATTGCCAGAGTCGAAATTTTTCAGATAAAAAATAATGCAACCCCAGAATGTCGTTGAGATCGATACCACGCGATAAAAGAGCTTGAGTTGCTAAAAACATGATCACATTAATGATCAGTATATTTTTAACAATAACCGGAAGGAAGTTAAATCCGGTTGGTCTTACATAGTTGTTGTCCATAATTAAATCTAGCTGCTCAAAAAGATCAGTATATGATTTCTCTAGTTATTTAAAATATTCGGTAAGTTCAGTTGACTTAATAAAACGAAGGCAAACTTTTCCATCTATTCCTTTGTCACCTTTTTCGGTTTTCAAAATCTCTTGAACAAGCTCTTCAATTTCCTCCTTTGATAACGGATCTCCTTTTTTAATTGCCATACTTTTGGCCATAGAATAGGCCAACTTTTCATGTATGCCAAGTGTAATTAGAGATGAATTAAATTTGTATTGTTCAATAATATTTTCCAATATTTCTTTCTCACGACCGGAAGGAACACCGATTGGTGCAGCATTCAACACAAAAGTATTTAGCCCAAATTCAGAAATATCAAACCCGAATTCTCTGATCTGTTGTTGTATTTCAGAAATAACTTGAAAATCGGATGCACTAAATTGGAGTGTTTGAGGAAATAATAATTGTTGCGAGCTGAAAGGTTTGCCTGCCAATTTATTCATTAGCTGATTATAAATAATTCGCTCGTGTGCAGCTGTAGCATCTATCATCAACAATTGTTCATTCAACTTGCAAAGTATAAATTGTCCGAGCTGGAAAGCAGAAACAATAATATTAGAAATTGGTTCAGTGATAAAATGGGCACTTGTTTGTGAAGAAGGCAAATTTTCTACATCAACATTCCTGAGATCAGAATAAACTTTTTCCCAGCCTGAGTTTACAATTTCTTTATTCGCTTTTTCAAAAGGATTGTAGCCTGTGTTAACTGTTACCATGGGCTGTTGAGCCGGCTGATAACGCATTGCATGGGGAACATCGAACGTTTTCTCCTGATCGAAATCTAATGTAGGGCTAACGCTATATTGACCAAGAGAACGTTTTATAGCTGAACGTACAATCGCATAAACAGATCGTTCGTCTTCAAATTTAATTTCAGTTTTTGTGGGATGAATATTCACATCAATTTTTGATGGGTCGATGTCAATGAACAACCAATAGCTTGCATAACTGTCTTTCGATAAAAGTTCTTCGAAAGCATTAGTTACGGCATGATGAAGATACCCATCTTTTACAAATCGTTTATTTACAAAGAAAAATTGTTCGCCTCTCGTCTTTCGGCTAAACTCCGGCTTGCCTACAAAACCATTTATCGTAAGCAACGTTGTGTCTTCTGAAATTGGAACCAGACGTTCATTATACGAACTTCCATAAATATTTACGATGCGTTGCCTGTGATTACTGGCCGGAAGGCGAAAGTATTCAACTCCGTTCATATTTAATGAAAAGCTAATTTCAGGATGTGCCAAAGCCACTCGTTCAAATTCATCGATTATATGTCTCGCTTCAATTGAATTTGATTTTAAGAAATTTCTCCTTGCAGGCACATTATAAAAAAGATTTTTAACAGAAATGCTTGTACCGGAAGTCATACCTACAGGCTGCTGATCTTTTATTACATTCCCTTCAATTTCTATCAGTGTACCAATTTCCTGGTCTGCTCTCATCGTTTTTAACTCAACTTGAGCAATAGAAGCAATTGAAGCCAGTGCTTCACCACGAAATCCTTTTGTTTTTATTGCAAATAAATCGTTCGCCGACCGAATTTTAGAAGTGGCATGTCTGGCAAATGAAAGTCGAGCATCAGTTGAACTCATGCCAATTCCATTATCAATTATTCGTATTAATGTTTTACCGGAATCCTTTACGATTAATTCAATGCTAGTTCCTCCGGCATCAACAGCATTTTCCAAAAGTTCTTTTACAGCAGATGCTGGCCGCTGAATTACTTCACCGGCAGCAATTTGATTAGAGACCGTTTCCGGCAAAAGTTGAATTACATCCGTCATACACCCTTCGTTCTTCAAATATGAATTATAATTGTTTTAATAATTCCTGTTTCAAACAATATACTGCGAATTTAACTGAAAATCCTCAAATTTTTACATCTGTGCAAGATTTTATCCGAACGAATAAGTTAATAAAATAGTCAAAATAAGCTTCTCACTTTGCTGAGAAACAAAGACTTATAATGGACGAACACTATCAGTTCAATTTGTGGTTGTAAATAGGATAAAAGAGTCGCTAAAAAGTATTCCTTATATTTAATTTTGGATTAAAATTTACCTCAAAATTATTTACCAATATATTTTTTTTTTGAAATAGAATAAAGTATCTTAATGTAGTCAAAAAAGAAAGTCAAATGGAAATAATTAAATTTAATAAAGCGGAAGCCGGTTATCATTTACTACAACTCTTGTCTGTGGTAGACGGAGATTTTTCTGTCAGCGAAGATTTGATCATAAGAAGATATTTAATAGAAAATTATCCTTTTCATGTGAGTCTTGATGGTGCCATGGACGAAATTTCAATCTTGAAGCCATCGGATTATATACTACACTTCCAAAAATGCATGGACGATTTTTACCAAGACTCTACTCCGGAAGAGCGTACCCATTTCATGGATTTTGCGGTAAAACTAGTAAGTGCAGACGATAAAATTACACCCGAAGAAAATAAATTTTTAAAGATTTTATTTGATGCTTGGGATAGTGAACATGCAGAATAATGCAGCATTTGTGAGCGTAATAAGTAAGAGCAGGCAAAGATATCCACATTGAATTTCTGATAATTGGCCAAAAAGACACCTATAGAAACAAATAAATAGTTAATTTAGCACAACTAAAATAATCCAATCATAACTGACTAATGAAAAAAATCATATTCTTCTTCGCAGCATTAATTTGTTTCTCCGGAATTGCATTTTCCCAAACTCAAATTCCTCATCATGTACAAGATCAATTTAAGCAAACCAATCCTACTGCCGATCGTATGACTTGGTCGGTTGATGGGGCAAATTTTATAGTTCATTATTATGATCAAGAGATGTTGGAACACAACAAAGTGTATGATTCAAATGATAATGTAATCCATCATGATTTTGAATTATCAAATAGTTCCATTCCAGAATCAATTGCATCGAAAGTAGCAAAAGACAGAGCTATAACACCAAATTTAAAAGTATGGGGAACTACCGATCAGCAGAATAAAACTACCTATTATTCTTCTAATGGAGAGCTAATCATTAATTACTCTATACCTGAAAAAGTATCGAAATAAATATTCTAATTTATTATTGAAAAAGCCGAGAAGAATTTCTCGGCTTTTTTTATTTACCAACCACAATGCTCAACTTATTTAAATCTACAAAGCGCTTCAATTTTTTTCAAAGGATTAACAGCTCTCATCGTTAGTTGATCATTCATTGTGGAATCAATTTGTCTCTAGTGAATACCCATACCACTTCCGGATATTTTTGAATAGCTTCAACGGTAGTTTTCGAGGGGAGTTTTTTCATTTCTGATTTTAAAAAATCAAAAATGAAATTGTTATTTTTACCGGAAGTATCTCGGTTCTCAAGATTTTGATCTTTCACATCAAATCCTTTTTCACTAAACACATTTATTTTCTTTTCCATAATTGCAGTTTTTACGATGTTACATTCATATTAATAAGTAAAAAAAGCATGCCACAAATCACACATGTATAAACATACTTTCGAATTATCAATATGCCCAGCCTTGTCTAAAAATAAGTTATATGAAACAAAAAAATAATTGTAGTGCTAACTCATTCGAAAAAATAATTGGATAAAAATGTGTAAAGAAAAAATCTACTCATTATGAGAAAATAGTGTCTAATAAAATCCACAGTAATCTTCATGCCAAGAGTAACAATTCCAAACTAAAAATGAGAAATTTGCCTAGGCTATTTAAGTGATTTTTTAAAAATTTTTCTGAACTTTTCAACTTTTGGTGCAATTACAAATTGACAATAGGATTGTTCACCATTTAAGTTATAATAGTTTTGATGGTAATCATCAGCCAAATAAAATATTGTAAAGGCTGAAAGTTCGGTCACAATAGGCGAGGAGTAAATGCCGGATTCATTGAGCTCCCCAATAATTCTTGCAGCGATTTCTTGTTGCTCGGTGGAATGATAATATATTACAGAGCGATATTGAGTTCCTATATCATTTCCTTGCCTGTTCATTTGTGTTGGGTCATGCGATTCAAAAAATGCTTTTAGTATCTCGGTATAATTTAGTTTGTCAGTATCGAATGTCACTTGTACTACTTCGGCGTGACCGGTAATTCCCATACATACTTCTCTATACGAAGGATTCTTAATCGTTCCACCGGAATAACCGGATTGAACGGTAACAACGCCATCCAATAAAAGAAACTGTGCTTCCGTACACCAAAAACACCCACCACCAATTGTTGCAGTTTCTAATTTCATAAAACCTTTACCTTTAAATTATGTAAAACAAATAAGTTAACAAATAAAATACGACTTTAAATAAAAACAATAATTTAGGCAAAAAGTTTTACTTTATTTTGTAATAATAAAGGTGCCTTGAGCCAATATTTCATTGCCAATTTCCGGACCAATAATAATTTTATAATTCCCGATTTCTGAAAAATTAAAGGCTGTCATAACATAGGTACTCCCAATTTTGATATCAATTACACGATCATCTACCCATTCATCTTTGCCTGAATTTGTTTTATAAGCAGTAAATTTAAGTGTACTGTAACTCAAACTTGTGCTATCAGTAGAATTCAATTCTGCATAAAATAAAACCTGTGTACCTTTATCCGAAAGAATATAAAAATGATCTTTTGCAGGTGCAGGTTTAGCTTTCCCATATGAAAACCGGCTAGCAGTACTTAAATTGTCGGTGATCGTAAGTTTAGTTACTTTTTGAGCACTAATGTTACTTGCAAATAACAAGAAGGCGAAGGTTAAACGGATTAATTTCATCGTATCAATTATTATTCAATAATAGAACTTTTAAACTTTTATTCCAAATGCACAGAAATTAACCAAAACAGTTTCTTCATCGGTAGGGAGTTTAATTTTTTCTTTAAAAGTATCGAAATTAAAATCAGTTACCGTTGGAATATTAAAAAGATGCTGTAACGTTTCATCAGAATAATAAGCAAATCCAAATTGAGTGAAGGGTAGCAATTTCATACTTTCCATTGTTCTGCCACAAATTAAAAATTGCCCATTTGGCTTAATAACTCTTATCATCTCATTAATACCTTCTGCTAAATTATCCCAGAAATAATGAGTATTGATTGTGACGAACGCATCAAAGCTATCAGTATCAAATTCAAGCGAAGATATATTCCCAACTTGAAAAATAATATCACGTTCTTTTGCAAACTCGCTATTCACATTTTGAGCCTCATGAACCATATCTGTTGAATAGTCAACACCTAGATAAGATATTTCATTTTCCCTCTCATAAAACTTTTTAACGAAGAAGCCATCAGCCATGCCAAGTTCGATAATTTTCATTCCTGGAAAGAATTTTAAACGTGACATGACAAAATCATACAATTGTATGTTTGCCTTTGCCATAAAATCTGTTACTTGTTTAGCACCTTCGCCAGTAGGTTTTCTTAACTGATTTGAGAATTCTTGAAAATCAACCATTTTTTTTATTTAAAACACTTAACAAAATGAATCCGATTAACCCAGCTAAAAAACTTGCAAACATGATTGAAATTTTAGCATTAGCAATAAATGATTGATCATTAAATGCAAGCATCGATATAAAAATTGACATGGTAAATCCAATTCCACCTAAGAACCCGAGACCTATCAGCGTTTTTAAATTCATTCCATCAGGCATTTTACGTTTTAACAAAAACAAGGTGAGCAAAACGAAGAGTGTGATACCTATCGGCTTTCCAAGAGCAAGACCAAAAATAATTCCCATTCCTTCATCACTTTGAAGGTGATTGAAAAAACCTCCATTAATAACAATAGCAGTATTTGCCATTGCGAAAATTGGCATAATTAATAAATTGACCGGCTTATGCAGTGCTTGTTCAAATTTCTGAAGGAGTGAATCACTTTTTCCTTTGAAAGGTATTGTAGCAGCAAGTAAAACTCCGGCCAAAGTAGAGTGGATACCTGATGAAAAAATACAAAACCAAAGTAGCAGACCAAGAAATACATAAATATAACCTTTCTCTACATTTTTCTGATTTAAGAAAATCAAGAACGCCATAATTCCGGAAGAAATTAACAAATAAAATAATTTCAACGAAGATGAATAGTAAATCGCAATGACTAACACAGCACCAAGGTCATCAACTACAGCAAGGGCTGTAATAAAAACTTTTGCCGTATTAGATATTCTATTTCCTAAAATAGAAATAACACCAATGGCAAAAGCAATATCTGTGGCCATCGGAATGCCCCATCCATTAGATGTAGTTGTTCCATTATTAAAATATGAATAAATCAAAGCCGGAACCAACATGCCACCTAATGCAGCGCTTACAGGAATAGAAGCTTTCTCAAATCCTTTTAGTTCACCATCTCTTAGCTCTCGTTTTATTTCTAAACCTACAAGAAAAAAGAAAATGGTCATCATACCCTCATTGATAAAATGCAAAATAGAAAAATGAACGGTATTCGTTAATGTAATTTCCTTTTCCCAAAATGCACAGTATTGCATTGAGTAATTAGAATTTGCAAGATAGAGGCTGGATATAGTAGCAAAAAGCAAAATTAAACCAGAAAGTTTTTGACTTGAAAAAAATCTGCCAAAAGTTTCACTTAAAAGTATATTTCTTGATGGAAGAATATTCATAACTGCAAAATAAGGTTTATTTTGCAAAAATTAGTTGATTTGCTACTTTCTTCAGCGAAGTTTCCTTAATTTTTGCAGTATATCGTGCATCAACTAATCTCAACATTCCCTCTTCAAAAAGTCGTTGCACATCTTGAAGTTCCGGTTGACTAATTGTGCCAATTTTATAACGCTCTTGTGCAATGCTATAAAGCTCCTGAGCAATTAAAATATTAGCTTCCTCCAAATCAAGAATTTCTTTTTGAGTAATAAATTCTCTAAAAGCATTTAACAAATTTTCATTTACTGCACTTTTGATTCGTTGTAATTCTAATCGAGCATTTATTAAATCTATTTTAGCATTTGAAATTTGTTTGTTGGTATTAAAACCATGAAATATTGGAAGTGTGGCTGTAATTCCAAAAGTGTACCCTGAGTTCTGATTGAGAAGCGTAAAGCCTGCATCACTTGTAACTTTATTTTGAAAGTAATGGCTATTCAATGAAACTTTTGGTGATCGCAAAGTTTTTGTTTCTTTTAAACTTAGTTCGCTAATATTTTGATTCAATTCATACAAGCCAATAGATAAGTTTTCTGAAATCTGCGAATTGAGTTCATTAATATCGGGGTGGTAATTAATAATTACTGTATCAGTTGGAATAAATTCTGTTGTTAAAGGTCGAGCTAAAAGTTGGTTCAGTTTTATTTTTGCCGACTGAGCATCCGACTTTGCAGATAATAAAATTGATTTTTGTCTATTATAATCTGCTTTAGCTTGCAATGACTCATATTTCGAACCAGCACCATTTTGTAATTTTTTATCAGTGATGGTTAACCGTGTTTTGGAAAAATTAAATTCTTGTTCCATTGCTGAAACTAATTGATTATTCCTGATAATCGAATAGTAAACAGAAATAATTTCTTCCATTGTATTCTCCATATGAATTTTTAACTGTTTTTCAGAATATGCCGACATTTTACTCAGCTTATCTTTCGTAAAAAACATTTTCATTCCATCAAATACCACCCAGTTTAATGCAAGGTCCATTGAATAATTTTTAGAACCCGAAGCATCTCTATTTACTTCTGAACCGGTATAAAACTTCTGTTTAAGATTTGTTGTGGATTCGGAATAACCCCCATTGAGGTCTAAAGTTGGTAGCATTCCTGCATTTCCAGTCGAATTATTATTTTTAGATACGTACGAATTATTTTTAATAATCTGTATATCAAAATTATTTTCCAATGCAATACTAATCGCTTGTTCAATTGTTAGTACTTCCTGAGCTTGCACACAAATTGAAATGGAGAATAAGAGAAGTAATGTCTTAATTCGTTTCATTTTTTTTATTTCTGGAAATGAATGTATAAACTGCAGGAATTACATATAAGGTGAGCACAAGCGAAAATAATAATCCACCTACAACAACTATTCCCATTGGTATACGACTATGAGCACCGTTGCCTAAACCAATTGCAATAGGAAGTGCTCCTAAAATAGTTGCTATACTCGTCATTAATATTGGGCGTAATCGATTTGTAGATGCATCAATTACTGCCTCGTTCATTGAAAGTCCTGCAGCTCTTCTTTTATTCGCAAAATCAACAATTAATATTCCGTTTTTTGTTACCAATCCAATAAGCATAATAATTCCGATCTGACTAAAAATATTTAATGATTGATTAAAAAGCCATAGAGCGAGAACAGCTCCGCCTAAAGCCAAGGGAACTGTGATCATAATAATGAAAGGGTCAATAAAACTTTCAAATTGAGCTGCTAAAATTAAATAGATCAGAACAATGGCTAAAAGAAAAGCAAATAGAATATTTGATCCTGACTCAACAAAATCGCGCGACGGGCCAGTGAGTGCAGTGGAAAAGGAGTCATCAACAACTTTTTTCGAAATTTTATTCATTTCATCAATTCCATCACCAATAGTTTTTCCTTGTGCTAGTCCGGCAGAAATAGTTGCCGATTTATACCGGTTGTAGTGATACAATTGCGGCGGAGAACTTTCTTCATTTACATTGATCACATTGTCGAGTTGAATAAGTTGACCGACATTATTTTTCACATACAATGAACGTAAGTCAATTGGTTCGTTACGATCGCTTCTTTTAACTTGCGCAATAACTTGATATTGCTTGCCACTCATTGTAAAATACGACATTCTTCGACCACTGTATGAGTATTGCAATATTTGAGCGATATCGTTGACAGAAATACCTAGCTCTGCAGCCCGGTCACGATTAATTGTGATGTTTAATTCAGGTTTATTGAATTTTAAATTTACATCTACCCCTTGAAAAACCGGGTTTTTATTTACTTCATCAATAAATTTTGGAAGCACCGTTTTTAGCTTTTCAAAATTTGGGGCAAGAAGAACAAATTGAACAGGCAATCCAATTCGAGAAGCACCACCGGCACCAATGGTTTGTTCTTGCAAGGCAAAAACTTTTCCCTCCGGAAAATACTTCACATTTTTATTGATATAATCAGCCACTTGTTGTTGACTTTTATTTCGTTCACTTGGGTCTTTCAATGCGATTCTCATGAAACCGGAATTAACAGCTCCTGAACCTGTAAATCCAGGTGCTGTTACACTTAAAGAAATTCGTTTTTCGGGAATAGAATCATTTACGAAATTGACCAAGCGATCCATAAAATGATCCATATATTCATAGCTGGTACCTTCCGGAGCACTAACAGATAAGCGGATAAGATTTCGATCCTCGAGTGGTGCTAATTCAGATGGAAGATTTATTCCGATAAAAAAAATAAGCAATATAGTTGCTCCTAAAATAAACCATGCCCACTTTCTTACACTGATAAACGAAGATAAAGAAGCTTTGTATCCTTCAGTCATTCTTACAAAAAAAGGTTCTGTTAAAATATAAAAGCGAGAATGTTTCTGATTTTTTCGAGAAAGCTTAACATTTAAAACAGGCGTTAGAGAAAGTGATACAAAAGCTGAAATAAGTATAGCTCCGGCCATCACAATCCCAAATTCTCTAAACAATCGCCCAACAAAGCCTTGCAAAAAAATAATTGGTAAAAATACAACCGCAAGAGTTAAAGACGTTGAGATAACCGCGAAAAAAATTTCATTAGAACCTTTAATTGCTGCTTCTTTAGGCTCCATGCCACCTTCAATTTTCTTGAAAATGTTTTCTGTAACAACAATACCATCGTCAACCACTAAACCTGTTGCAAGAACGATAGCAAGTAACGTAAGAATATTTATACTGAAGCCTGAAACATACATTATAAAAAATGCACCAATCAGTGAAACAGGAATATCAATAAGTGGGCGTAAAGCAATTAGCCAATCACGGAAAAACAAATAGATGATAAGTACAACTAAAATAAAAGCAATTAGCAGTGTTTCTTCAACTTCACCAATCGATTGACGAATAAATTTTGTGTTATCTAAGGCGATATCTAATTTAAAATCTTTTGGAAGTTCTTTTTTAAGTTGATCATAACGTTTATAAAATTCATCTGCAATTTCAATATAGTTTGAACCCGGTTGTGGGACAATGCCTAAACCAATCATAGGAGTACCTGATTGTTTTAGTATCGTTTCATCATTTTCCGGACCTAATTGAGCGGTTGCTACATCTTTGAGTCGAATAATCACGCCATTATCTGAAGATATAACCAAATTATTAAAATCATCTTCGGTAACTAATTTTCCAATTGTATTAACTGTTAAATCTGTTGCCTTCCCCGTAATTTTCCCACCAGGCAATTCTACATTTTCACGATTAAGCGCATTTTGAATATCTAAAGGCGTCAATTTGTAGGAGGAGAGTAGTGCCGGGTCAAGCCAAAGACGCATTGCATATTTTTTTTCTCCCCATATTTGAATTGTACTCACGCCCGGAATAGTTTGCATCCGTTCAAGCAATACATTCGATGCATAATCGCTTACCTGCATTTGGTTTTTAGTAGTGCTTTCAATGGTCATTGATAAAATAGCATCACTATTTGCATCTGACTTCGTAACTACAGGAGGCGCATCAATATCTTGGGGCAATTGTCGAATAGCTTGAGAAACTTTATCTCGAACATCATTAGCTGCTGCTTCTAAATCAACATCAAGGTTAAATTCTACTGTAATATTACTTGTTCCTTGATTACTTGCCGAAGAAATTGATCGTATACCGGCTATGCCATTAATTGCTTTCTCTAAAGGTTCAGTAATCTGCGATTCGATTACTTGTGAGCTTGCACCTGTATAAGCCGTTCGTACAGTTATTATTGGGGGATCAATAGAAGGATACTCTCTTACTCCTAAAAAATTAAATCCAATTGCACCAAACAGCATGATGATGATGGAAAATACCATCGCCATAACCGGCCGTTTAATACTTAAAGAACTTAATGACATTATATTTATTCTAGACTAGTAAGTTATAGTAACATTCAAAGGCATTTTCGGTCGCACCTGCATCATTCCGGAAGTCAGTATCGTGTCGCCGGCAGAAATGCCTTTCATAATTTCAACTGTTGAATCAAATCGCATCCCAGTTTCTACGTTTATTTTTTTTGCAAATCCCTGCTCAGAAATGTACACACTTTGTCCTGCTAATTCCGGAATTAACGATTGACTGGGAATCAATACTGCAGAAGGATTTGTTTTAAGTGGAATTGTAACCCGTACAAATTCACCGGGCAATAATTTATGCTCGCTATTAGAAGTCTTAGCTCTAATTTTTAAACTACGATTAGAAATTTCAATTTTCGGTTCAATTGCATAGATCTTTGCACTATATAAAATAGTATCGGTTGAGGTAGAAAATTGAATTGGACTTTCATAATTGATCTGATGAATAAATTTCTCAGGAATTGAAAATTCAACTTTTATTGGATCTATATCATGAATAGAAGCAATTGTTGAATTAGCTTGAAGAAAGGCTCCTTCCGAAATTGTTTTTAATCCAATCTTTCCATCGAACGGAGCTTTGATCTCCGTTTTAGATATTGATGTTTTCACAATTTCTATATCTGCTTTAATCGTATTCAATTCATTTTGCGAAATTTCATAATCTTGCTGTGAAATTCCATTGATTAATAACAAAGCCTTTTGTCGAGACTCCACTTTTAAAGCAAGTTCTTCTTGATATTGAAGCTTTTTTAATTGACTTTGAAAGTCGCTGTCGTATAACTTCACCAACAATGAACCACGCTTTACAAAAGTTCCTTCTATAAAATTAATTTTAATAACTCTTCCGGCCACCTCATTTTTTAAATCAACTTCTTCATTCGCTAAAAGTGTTCCGGTTGTATAAATTGGATATTCTAACTTTTGAGTTGTGACCACCATACCATCAACAGATAGACTTTGTGCTGATGTTATTTTATTTTTATCAATTGATGAAGTGTGTTGGCACTTATTCAAGAAAATAATAATTCCCAATAATATTAAACTAATTAACAATAAAATTCTTCCGGGCTTCATAGTGTAAGACGATAAAAAAAAATATGATTTCAAGTAACCAATTCATCATTCAAAGGTAAAAATAATAAAAGAACATGCCTGAATCAATTATTCACCAAGTATTTTCAGATATATCTCTTCGCAAATAATGATATCAAATGCCTAATTAATTATTTTTAAACCTTTTAAGAAACAACTTTTTGACTTCAAATTATTCATGACGGGTCACTTTAAGTTTATTTAAAAGTGGCATAAAACAAATTAGTATCGTGGCTTCCATTATTATTTCGATTCGATGAAAAGATAAGGTGCTGACCATCCGGAGAGAAAACAGGAAACGCATCGAACGTTTTATCGAATGTAATTTGCTCTAACTGCTCGCCTTTTAAATCGCACATCCACAAATTAAAATGATAACCACCTGTTAAGTGATTGCTCGAGAAAATAATTTTTTTACCATCAGGAGTAAAGAAAGGGGCCCAGTTTGCATTCCCTAAATGAGTTACTTGTCGCATTCCACTTCCATCAACATTGCATGTAAAAAGTTCCATATCTGTAGGCATTACCAAGCCTTGAGAAAGTAAGTTTTTATAGGTTTCTATTTCTTCCTTTGATTTCGGACGTGATGCTCGGAAGATTAATTTTTTTCCGTCATGAGAAAAGAATGCCCCTCCGTCATAGCCTAATTCATGTGTAATCTGCTTTACATTTGTTCCATCTAAATTCATAGTATAGAGATCAAGGTCGCCATTCCTCGAACTAGTAAAAACAACTTTATCTCCTTTAGGACTTACCGTTGCTTCGGCATCATAGCCTTTCAGATTTGTTAAGCGCTTAATGATTTTACCTTTTAGATCTGCTATAAAAATGTCGAAGCTTTCATAAACCGGCCAAACATATTTATGATCTGCTCTAGGAGCAGGTTTTGGCGGACAGTCTTTACTCGACAAATGTGTGCTGGCATAAATAAATGTAGTGTCGCCTGGGAGGAAATAAGAGCAAGTGGTTCGGCCGGCTCCTGTACTTATCATTTTAGGATTGAAAACCGTTAAATCGGAATAGAAAATTTGATCACACACTGCGTTAAAATCCGGATTTGTCATTTGAAATACAATTTTTTTGGTGTCGAAACTATAGTATGCTTCAGCATTATCTCCTCCGAATGTCAATTGCCTAACATCGGATAAATGTACTTCCTGTGCAAAATGGATCGTTGTATCCGATTTTAATGCTAATGACTTTTCTTGCCCAAATACTGAAGTGTTAATGAGAATTAACAATAAACAGACACGCAATAAATAGTTGATGTTCATAGTAAGAAATTTTGTGCGAAGCTATGAAAAGATCAGCTTAATACGTGTCACGGTACTGTTTCTTTGTAACATTTTTCAACTTTTATCATCTGATTTTTTCAATAGCTTTGCATTCGGAATTATCCGTAGAATTTTATTCACCCATAATTATAATCGTATGTTTAAGCTAAGAAAATTTCTTTTAATAATGATCCCGGTCATTGCTCTATCTTCTTGTTCAACAAAACCAAAACAAGATTTGAGTAAAGTAACCGAAGACGATTTCCTATTTCAGTACATCGATAGTACTATTAAACCCGGCGATGATTTTTTCAAATTCGCAACTGGAAATTGGATGAAAAACAATCCGATTCCGTCAAGTGAACGCCGTTGGGGAATTGCCAATTTAGTGAGAAACGATATTTATGATAAATTGCAAACCTTAAGCAATGAAGCCGCCAATTCAAAGGCAGAAGGAGGAAGTAATGCTCAACGTATTGGAGATTTTTGGCATACAGGAATGGATAGTTCAACAATTGAAACACAAGGACTGACACCACTGAATAAAGAATTCGAAATTATTAACAGTATCAAAACTAAACAAGATGTAGTTAATGCAATTTCGATTTTTCAGATCTACGCCGGCTCACCATTGTTCAGTACCGGTATTTATCAAGACGAAATGAATAGCACTAAATATGCAATGCATTTTTATCAAGGGGGAATTGGACTTCCGGAACGTGATTACTATTTCAACACCGACGAACGAACGAAAAACATCAGAGCTGAATATAAAATTCACATGCAGAAAATGTTCATGCTCTTAGGTGACAATGAAAAAACTGCTTCTGCGAATTCTGCTATCGTTTATAAAATAGAAGAAGACTTAGCCAAGGCTTCAAGAAAGTTGGAAGACCTTCGTGATCCATATGCCAATTACAATAAAATGTCAATTGCAGATTTCAATAAAATAACTCCATCGATCAACTGGATCGATTTAATGAAATCCATGAAGATAGACGGAGTTGATACAGTAATTATTGGTCAGCCTGAGTTTTACAAACAAGTGGAAAAAAGTTTAAGTACTGTGCCAATCAACGATTGGAAAATGTATTTGAAATGGAATTTGATTAACAGTTTTGCAACAGAACTTAGTTCTAATTTCAACGATCAAAATTTTCATTTCTATGGCACAGTAATGACCGGAACAACTACACAACGTCCAAGGTGGAAAAGAATACTTGATTCCGAAGAAAACTTCTTAGGCGATGCATTAGGACAATTATATGTAAATAAATTTGTTTCTCCTGCAATGCGAGATCGGTATACTATTTTAGTAAAAAACATGCTTGCTGAATACAAAGTCCACATAGAAAATCTTTCTTGGATGAGTAAGGAGACTAAACTGAAAGCACTTGATAAACTTGCTAAGATAAATTATAAAGTTTGCTATCCTGATAAATGGAAAGATTATTCAACTATGAAAATCGATCGTAATTCATTTGTAAATAACGTGATTCAATGTAGAACATGGCAATTCAATTATTATGTAGATAAACTAAACAAACCGGTTGATCGCACTGAATGGGATATGACACCACAAACTTACAATGCGTATTATAACCCATCAAATAATGAGATTGTACTTCCTGCTGCGCAATTCTTGATTCCCGGTCTTCCGGATTCATTGGCCGACGATGCAATCATTTACGGATATGCTGCGGCAAGTACAATTGGTCACGAATTAACACATGGCTTTGATGATGAAGGTCGACAGTTTGATGCAAATGGAAATTTATCTAACTGGTGGACAAAAGATGACTCGATTAATTTTAGTAGTCAGGCAAAACTTTTGGCTGATCAATTTAGTAGCTATGTAGTGTTAGATAGTTTGCATGTAAATGGAAAAGCTTCTTTAGGAGAAAACATTGCTGATCTTGGTGGCTTAGTAATCGGTCTCGATGCTTTTAAAAGGACAGATGAATATAAAAAAGGGAGGAAGATAGATGGTTTAACACCTGTACAACGTTATTTCTTAGGTTATACTTTAGGGTGGCTTGGACATGCAAGAGATAAATCTTTGGCAATGCAAGTAATGACAGATGTTCACGCACCAAACTTTTTACGAGTGAATGGACCAATGAGCGATATGCCTGAATTTTACGAAGCTTTTGGAATTAAAGAAGGGGACAATATGTGGAGACCTGATTCTATGAGAGTAAAAATCTGGTAGTAATAAATCACATTTAGAAGAAAGCCACGATGTACTAAATACATCGTGGCTTTTTTATTTCTTAGTTCAGAAATCAACTTAACATAATAACCTGCAAAATAACTATTGACCGAAAACCTTCAAATCAAAATCATTCATCTTTGCTAATTTAGGATTCAAATAATCTACTTTCACTTTGTAAGTACCACTTTTAACCATAATGGATTGCCAATCGGACAGAGGAATGGAACTTATCTCTTTTCCTAAATCAAATACTCTCATCTTAATATTGGAATCGTCAGACTTCAATGACAGACGAATTTTCTTTGCGGAAGACAACACAAAAGAATACTCTTTCGAAATCCCCGGAAATAATGTTCCATGAAATCCCGTAAGAACTATCTCATCGATATTCATTCCGAAAGGTACTTTTCTATAAATACTTTGTCCCATTGAATCCGAAAGAATCATTTGCGATTCACTCAACGAATCAAGATTGTATTTTATGACGTTTTCTTTCTCATTTTGAGAATAGGAAATAACTAATAAATTTTTCCCTTCCAATTTCCAATCACCGGACAAGTCACCTCCTAAAAAATCAATTGTGCCATCGGGTTTTATATAAAAGCCAACATTCGTTAGAGATCGATTACTATCCAGACTCCATAAGCCACAAATAAATTCATTGATGAGCTGAACGTTTTCACTCTTAGTTGAAATTGTGGTTTGCTCTTTGTTTTCTTCCTTTACCGGTTGCGTACAAGCAAGAATACAACCTGTTAAAACGATTAATGGGAAATATATTTTATGGATTGCCTTCATGAAATTAGTAGTTCATATCTATCTTTTTAATTAATACCTTGCTAATGGAGTTACATCGAGAGAGGAGAATTGCTTTTTTAAGAATTTATAATATCCGGTGATAGCAATCATAGCTGCATTGTCGGTACAAAATTCAAATGGAGGAATGTAAACTTCACAATTATCCATTTCAAGTTCAAGAAATGCCTTTCTTAATCCGCTGTTTGCACTTACTCCTCCTGCAAGTGCTAACTGATTAATCCCCGTTTGTGTTCTTGCCAATTTTATTTTATTCATCAGAATATCAACAATGGTTTTTTGAACGGAAGCACAAATATCATTTAAATTATTTTTAATAAACTCCGGATCGTTTTTAGTATTCTCTTTGATGAAATAGAGTATTGCCGTTTTTAATCCACTGAAACTGAAATTTAATCCGTCTACATTTGGGTGAGTAAATTTAAATCGATCGGCATTGCCCTCTTTTGCATGTTTATCGATCAATGGTCCACCTGGATAAGCTAGCCCAAGTATTTTAGCCGTTTTGTCGAACGCTTCTCCTGCGGCATCGTCTATTGTTATTCCGATAATTTTCATTTCCAAAATAGAATCGATTTGAACAATTTGAGTATGACCGCCCGAAACTGTAAGGCACAAAAACGGAAAAGACGGTACTCTTTTTTTACTATCGGGTTTTTGAATAAAGTGTGCAAGTATATGGCCTTGCATATGGTTTACCTCAATGATTGGAAGGTCTAAAGCCATGGCAAAAGATTTGGCAAAAGATACACCTACTAATAAAGCACCCATTAATCCCGGACCTCTTGTAAAAGCTACTGCATTAAGGTCGTTTTTAGTTATATTTGCCTTCATCAGTGCTTCTTCTATTACAGGAATAATCTTCTGTTGATGCGCTCGTGAGGCTAATTCAGGAACAACTCCACCATAAAATCGGTGTACAAGTTCCTGACCAGCAATCACATTCGACAAAACAGTATCATTGCAAATTACTGATGCAGACGTTTCATCGCATGATGATTCTATTCCTAAAATGAAGACCTTATCCATGGTATGAATGTTGTCAAAGTTTGTCGTTATTAAAACCCAAAATTATCAAAAAAATTAGACGATTTCTGTATTGGGCACTCGGACTGATTTTTCTTTTTCTGGTGTTTATCCTTTTAGTACTGAGAGCAGATAGAGTTCAAACTTTCTTTGCTCACCGTGTTGCAGCCTATTTGTCGTCGGAGCTCAATACCGAAGTAAGTATTCAAGGGCTAAGTTTTAGACTAATAAAAAATGTTAGACTGAATGGAGTACTTATAAAAGATCTTCATAACGATACGTTAGTTTATGCTAAGGAAATAGATGTAAACATATCCGCTTTTTCTACTCAAAAACATTTGTTAAAAATAAGCAAGCTTACTTTCAATACTGCCGTTTTTAATTTGAATAAATACAAAGGCGAGGAGCACGACAACCTTCATTTTCTTACTGAATATTTTTCTTCCAACGATACCACAAGTTCCGCTCCTTGGAAAGTAAGTGTAAAAAATCTTTCACTTATCAATCTACGTTTTAAACGACTTGATGAAAACGATACGACAAAAGTACATGGAGTTAACTTTTCAGATTTGGCTTTGACGGGTATCAATGGCTCATTCAACAATTTTCACCAGGAAAATTCGAATTTATTTGTGAACATCGATCAGCTAAAGTTTAAAGACAAATCGGGATTTCAGCTTGAAGAGTTAAACACTGAAGCAAAAATTTCTTCACAAGAAATCATAGCCAAAAATTTACTTATTCGTTCAGCGAATAGTTTAATAAAAACCGATATATCATTTTTCTTTTCGAAATTTTCTGCATTCGATGAGTTTACTCATGAAGTACATTGGAAAACTGATTTTACTAAATCAGTTCTTTGTTTTAAAGATATAGCATATTTCACCGACGACCTCTGGGGAATGAAAGACTCACTAAAACTAGATGGAAGCTTCAGAGGAACGGTGAATCGATTTAAAGGGAAAAATGTTACTATTGAATGGGGAAAGCAATCTTATTTTAAGGGGAATATTGCAATGAATGGCCTCCCTAAAATTGAAGATACCTACATTGAATTAACAGCAGAAGCAATCAAAACGAATAAATATGATATTGAGGCAATCTCAGTTCCTCCCTTTACATCTCAAAATCATATTTTAATTCCTGAAAATCTTGAGCATCTAGGGTCAGTAACTTTTAAAGGAAAATTCAATGGATTCTATAACGACTTTGTAGCATACGGAACAATTAGTACCGACCTTGGATTGTTGTCGTCAGATTTAAATTTGAAATACAATCGAGATACAAAACAAACAACTTACAGCGGACATTTATCAGCCTCTCAATTTAATGCTGGAGTGATCGCAAAAATACCCGACCTTGGCAAGGTGTCGTTAAGTTTAGACATAAAAGGATCGGGACTAAAAATTGACAATTTGAATGCTTCGGTCAATGGAAACATTACAGCACTTGATTTTAAAAACTATACTTATAGAAAGATAAATGTAGATGGACAATTTTCCAAAAAATTATTCAATGGCACTTTAGCAGTAAATGAACCCAATGTTCAATTTGATTTTCTTGGGTCAATCGATTTTCGATCAAGTCTTCCTGAATTCAATTTTGTAGCCGACATCAAAAGAGCTCAACTTGATTCATTAAATTTATTTAAATTGAATGGAAGCAACGTACTTGAAACATATATCAGTACACGTTTCATAGGAAACAAACCGGACAATATAGTAGGAGAGATCCTTGTAAAAAACACAAACTTCAAATCCGGTAAAAAATTATATCACATCAACAATATTGACATTCATTCATCGCAAGAAAATGGAATTCGAACTGTAGATATTAACTCCGATAATTTAGATGCACACTGTCTTGGCATTTTCGAATTTGCGACAATAGGTGATGCTTTCAAAGAAATCATTCCACGATATTTACCATCAGTTATTCTTCCAAAAAAATCATTCCAAAGCAATCAAAATTTTACCTATGAAATCCGGTTAAAAAACGTAAACGTTATTACAGAAAACTTTTTGCCTTCATGGGATTTTGCTCCGAACACACTCATTTCAGGCCATTTCAACAGTTCTCAGTATGATTTTAATTTGAAACTCAATACGCCTTACGTTCGATTTAAAGGGTTAGTTTTGGATTCATTGTCAATTACCTCATCTACCGACCGTGATAAAATGAATCTTATTGCGAAGGCCAATCGAATTTCAGATAAAGAAAACAATTCAATCATTGAATTGCCAGTTGTAAATGCACTTACAAAGAATAATCAGATTGGTTTTAAGATTCAACTGGCAGACAAAGACACCTTCATTAACCGAGCACGATTAAACGGAAGTGTTCGTTTTGATAATGCTTCTAAGTTTAATTTGAAAATTGACAGCTCATATTTAGTGGTAGAAAATCAAGAGTGGAAACTGGACGAACTAAATTCTATTTTATTTGACTCTTCATTGATTGATATAAATCATTTATTTTTTATGAAAGGTGCAGAATCAATTTCAGTTAGTGGAAGAATTGGTGAGAATCCGACAGATAAATTAAATGTGTCACTTTCCAATTTTGGTTTATCACATATAAATACCATTGCAAAAGCTGACAAAGATTTCCTAGGTGGAGTTATGAGTGGACAATTACAATTATCAGATGTATACCATAAGTTGCAAATTGAATCCGATTTACAGATTAACACGCTTACAGTTAATAAAGATACAATTGGGAATATGTCTATTAACTCAACTTACGACAATGAAAAGGAAATTTTATCATCGTCAATTTCCGCAGTTAAAGGAACAGCCAAAATTATTGATATCATCGGCAATTATTATATGTCGAAAGAGAATGACAATCTCGATTACAAAATCACATTAAATAATTTATATATCCATCCAATTGAAAAATATATTGCTGACATTTTCACAAATCTATATGGTAAAATAAACGCAGACCTACAATTGACAGGGACTTTCGCAAAACCAATGTTTAATGGAAATGTAGTACTGAACAAAATGAGTTTACTTATCAATTACCTCCAGACTCATTATAGCTTTTCAACAGAAGTAAAAGTGAGTGAAAATAATTTTCTAATAAATAATTTGAAGCTTAATGATGATAATGGAAACGAAGCTGTGCTCAACGGAAAAGTTACTCATCGATTTTTTAGAGATTTTAGATTTGATGTAGAAATGAATGCAGAAAGATTCCAAGTATTGAATACAACGGCATTTGATAATTCACTTTATTATGGAATAGCGAACGCTTCCGGTTATGCACATTTTTATGGACCATTGAATAATATGAATATGGATATCTCAATGAGTCCAAGTAAAGGCACCGTTGTGAATATTCCATTAAACACTGCTAGTGATTTGAGTAAAAGTGAGTACATAAGTTTTATTGACAAGTCAGTTGATTCAACCTTAAAAGGAAGAAGAGGAAATCGTGTTGATCTTTCGGGTGTAAAGTTGAATATGAATTTAGATATGAATAGAAATGCATTAATCAATATTATATTTGATGAAAAAATTGGTGACGTAATTTCCGGAAGTGGAACAGGAAGTTTAAAGCTTGATATTAATACTGCAGGAAATTTTAATATGTATGGAACTTATATTATTGAAAAAGGAGATTATTTATTTACACTGCAAAATTTGATCAACAAAAAGTTTACTATTGATCCTGGAAGTAAGATTACTTGGGCTGGAGATCCATACGAAGCCAATGTTGATATAGGCGCTGTATATATTGTAAATACATCTTCGCTCTATAATTTGCTTGCAGACAGTAGTTATAAACGAAGGATTCCTGTTGAATGTCGCTTGTTCCTTACCAATAAATTAATGAACCCTACTATTGGCTACGAAATTACAGTTAGAGGACTTGATCCAACAGCTGAAGGATTGGTTAAAACAATTCTTAATTCAGAGCAAGAAATCAATAAGCAAATGTTTGGCTTGTTGGTTCTCAATCAATTTATTCCTCAAACAGGACCTGGACAAGTTGGGCGAT
The DNA here is from genome assembly GCA_031367345.1 of Bacteroidota bacterium. GTDB lineage: Bacteria > Bacteroidota > Bacteroidia > AKYH767-A > 2013-40CM-41-45 > JADKIH01. The sequence continues at coordinate 48,859 of JANLPR010000118.1, forward strand.
TAGATGCTGGAGCAGGGGCAGGAGCCAGTGCCGGTGAATTGCTGAGCAACCAAGTGAGTAATTGGCTTGGGCAACTAAGTAAGGATGTCAATATCGGATTTAATTACCGAGCCAAAGACACCTATAGCAGCGAAGAATTTCAAGTAATTCTAAGCAAATCAATTTTAAATGACCGACTTACTTTCGAAGGAAACGTTGGATATTTAAGCAGCACGCAAAGTTATGCTACCAGTTCTGTTGTTGGTGATTTTAATGCCGAATATAAATTCAGTGAAGATGGCAGATTTAGAATAAAAGGATTTAACAGATCAAATGCCGATAATATTATTAATTATTCCCAGTCTCCATATACTCAAGGTTTAGGTGTTTTTTATAGGAGAGATTTCAATTCTTTTTCTGAATTGATAAAAAATTGGCGAGCGAAAAACAACGAAGCCGAAAATAGTACTACCCTCCCAAAATAACAAAAGATGGAAGTCTTACGGGACTTGCCATCTTTTGAAGTCAACCTTACGGGGTTGCAGTTAAACCATTTAATGTTTAAGTTATGAATACAATATTAAAGCTTCAAGGAAGAAGTACTCGCTCTTTTTTCTTTCAACCTTACATATGTAACTTAAAAAAGAAATAGAATCTTTTAATTTTACTTTTCTTTGAAATTTCAACTTTTACCAAATTTTTACCTATAAAACAATGTAAGGAGTGAAGTGTTATTCTGCTATAAATGGATTTATAATAAAAATTTATCTACCAACTAAGTTTCTTAACTTTGTGGCCTATAATTAATCGCTATGTTTAAGTTTAATACAATTGACCAAGCCATTACTGATTTGAAAAATGGTAAGGTCATTATCGTGGTGGATGATGCAAATCGTGAAAATGAAGGCGACTTTATAACCACAGCAGAAAATTCTACTCCTGAAATAGTAAATTTCATGGCAACCCATGGAAGAGGATTGATTTGTGTAGCCTTAACAGAAGAAAGATGTGCAGAATTGAATCTGCCTCTAATGGTGAGTCAGAATACATCATCGCACGAAACACAATTCACAGTATCGGTTGATCTTAGAGGATATGGAACAACAACCGGAATCTCAGCATCCGATAGATCAAAGACAATTAAAGCACTTATTAATCCGAATACAAAACAAGAAGAACTCGGAAGGCCGGGACATATTTTTCCGTTGCGAGCAAAAAAGGGAGGCGTTTTAAGAAGAGCCGGACATACCGAAGCAACAATTGATTTAGCGAGACTATCAGGCTCAGCACCTGCAGGTACACTCGTTGAAATAATGAATGAGGATGGAACAATGGCTCGATTGCCTGACCTTATTCAAATTGCAGAAAAATTTAATTTATCAATTATCTCTATAGAAGATCTCATTTCATATCGATTGCAAAAAGAGAGTTTGATTGAAAGAGAAGTATCAGTAAAACTTCCAACAATCTTTGGTGACTTTGAACTAATCGCTTACAAACAAATTACAACCGGACAAGAACATCTTGCATTGGTCAAAGGAACTTGGGCACAAGATGAACCCGTTTTAGTTCGTGTCCACTCATCATGTATTACAGGCGATATTTTCGGATCATGTAGATGCGATTGCGGACCACAACTTCATAGTGCTATGGAAATGATAGAAAAAGAAGGGAAGGGCGTTGTAGTTTATATGAATCAAGAAGGAAGAGGAATCGGATTATTAAATAAACTGAAAGCTTACAAATTACAAGAACAAGGTCTCGATACAGTAGAAGCGAATATCAAACTTGGATTTGAAAGCGATGAAAGAGATTATGGCGTTGGTGCCCAAATTATTCGTGATCTGGGAATTACTAAAATGAAATTGATGACAAACAATCCGAAGAAAAGAGCGGGGTTAATAGGTTACGGACTAGAAATTTCTCAAGTGATTCCAATCGAAATACAAAGCAACAGTCACAACGAAAATTATTTAATTACCAAGCGCGATAAGTTAGGACACACTATCAAAATGAAAAGTTAATCGGAATTAGTATTATTCTTTCTTTTTATCAAAAACGCTATCAGAAATACCTTTGTTGACCAAGTAATTGTTGAGTGAAATAAAAATTTTACCTTTCTTATCTTTTACTTCTTTAGTAGGTTTTGAATTATTTATGTCGATCGTTACACTTTTAGGAATTTTAAATTTTTTGATGTCTACTGTAAAAATCATTTTATCAGGTAGTCCAAATTCCGATTGACTTCCATAAAAATATTCGGTGAGAATTGTTCCGTTACTCTTGGTTGTGAGTTGCGACTTAAAGACTAACATGCTTATTGGATCTATCCAAAGTCGACCAAGAATAAGATCGGTTGTGTCTGAAAAAGGGATAATGCTCACAACTTTAGTTTCAACTTTTCCTATCGTATCTGAATTTTGGAACATAGCTGAAAATGAAGTTGGATCTTGAAGTAAAGTTGTAAGCTGATCAAAACTTTGTCGAGGTAGAATAGAAATAGATTTAGAAACTATTTTGAACTTATCTTTTTGTTTGAAATAAATCTTGGCATTAATAGGAAGCATCTTTAAAAAAGGAAGATCAACTTTGATAGCTGCATCAACAGAATAATCTTTAGCTTTTATGGATTTTTTATTGATAAGTTCCAACAAAGAACTTGCAGTTATGCTTTGACAATAAGCATCATTTAAAGAAACTAAAATAGTAATTACAAAAATAAATTTCTTCACGATAAAATATCTTTTTTATTGAATTTAACCAATGCGATTGAAAGTAATACGATAATATGTCCGATCAATACCGTTATTGAAGTTTTGATTTGATCATAAGGAATTGGATCTTCAAAAAAACTTCTCCATGCAGCCATATGAGTAGTGAATAAGAAGGGCTGTAGTCGCGTAAAAACAGGTACATCGAGTGTACTGATGATAGTGAGTAAGATGATCAAGCCCATAGTAGATACAATTGGCCCAATCGAATTGTCAGAGAAGCACGAAAGAGTAAGCGATAAAGTAGCAATCATAACCAAGGCTAAATAAGCAACGGCGAAACCATAAAAAAAACGGAAGCCCACTTCTTGCGCTTGAATAATTGTTAGTCCATCGCTCTTAAGCACCATCAAATCACCACTTCCAAACATTACTTTGCTTACAAATATTGCCATCACTGCCATCCATAACAATACAACTAATGTATAGATGCAACCGGCGACATATTTACTGAGCAATATTCCTGAACGTGAAATTGGTTTTGTTAGGAGTAACCGAATTGTTCCCATGTCACCCTCACCGGAAATTAAATCGCCGGTTACAAACGCTATTAATAAGGGTATATGAATAATCAGCATTTGAAGAATAATAAACGCCATTAAATTACCATTGAGTATATCGCCTCCGAAACTGAGCGATTGTTCGAAAGGAGCTGTGATGAAAGATATATACGTCATACCATCTACTCTCATTGCAAAGAGAATAACACTAATGATTAGCGTAATTGCTCCTAAACCAATATAGCTTCTAGGTTTAGATGCAATTTTTAAACATTCATTATAAACACTTTTTAAAAACATCAGTTGTTGATTAGCTTTAGAAAATAATCTTCTAATTTCCTCTTCGATTCAATCCCATTTACTTGAATATTATTTTCACAAAACATTTTGTTTATTTGCGAGATCATTTCTTTCGATACAGATAAATAAAGTTGGTCTAATTCCGAATGATCGAGAGTAGAAGGGAAGTGCTGATTTAATAATTGAATGGCCTCAGCACTGCGGTTAACAGAAAAAGTGACTATGAGTTTACTTTCGTCCAGTAATTCTTTTACTTCTCCTTGAACAATCACTTTTCCTTTATTAATAATAACCATTCTGTTTGCTATCAATTCTATTTCAGAGAGAATATGCGAACTCAAAACAATTGTTTTATTACGTTCGTTTTTTAATTGCAGAATAAGATTTCGAATATCAATGATACCTTGTGGATCCAGACCGGTTGTTGGTTCATCCAAAATAATTAGTTGCGGATCATGAATCAAAGTTTGGGCTATTCCTAGACGCTGTCGCATTCCATGTGAATAGCTGAGCACTTTATCTTTTTCTCGACCTTTCAATCCAACAAATTCAATTATTTCTTCAATCTTAGATCGACTTACTTTTTTTCCTGATACACGTGCTAAGATTTCCAGATTTTTTTGTGCTGAGAGATATTTATAAAAATCAGGTTTCTCTACGATACAACCAATTTCCGATAAAATAGCATTTCGATTTGCCCGAAGTTCTTTGTTGAAAATTTTTATTTCACCCGAAGTTGATGAGATCAATGAGAGCATGGCGCGAATCGTTGTACTTTTTCCGGCACCATTTGGACCTAAAAATCCAAAAACATCGCCTTGAAATACATCAAAGGAAATAGAAGAGAGTGCGCAAATTTTTCCATAGTATTTTACAAGATTCTTTATTTCAATAATTTTTTCCCCTGCTTGCATACGAATGAAACATCAATAATTGTTAATTGTTCAAAGATGATTGGGAACAATATTTTGCACTAAGTTAGTTTTTCGATGGTTCAATTCTTAATGTAATTGCTTGCAATAGATGAGAATGCTAAAAAAGAATGAAATAAAAACGAAAAAAAAACGTACTTTCGCGGCAGTCAAACCTTTGCATATCCCTGACAATTGGGAAAGTGACGATTTTGAGCAGAAAAATCAATTTTAATTACGTTGGAATGCAAATAAGTGGCTTGAAAGAAATAGAATTAGTAGCATAAAAAATAAAAATTCAGTTAGTCTGACTAAGAAAATCTAATGAAACGAATACTCGATAGTAGAAAATTATTTAACATTGATCAGAAGGCTGATCTTAGTACGCTAAAGGTTACTTACCGTAATTTGATGAAAGAATGGCATCCTGATAAATTTCAAGAGAACGATGAGCAGGCTGAAATGGCGGCTGAGAAGAGCAAACATATCATTGAAGCTTATCATTTTTTAGTGAGTATTTCTCCTGAAACACATGCTCAAAATACAGAAAGCTATACACAAACTACAAGTACTTCGGGTATTGATGACTTTTCTTATAAAGGTCAAACATTGAAAGTAACTTTTCAAGATGGTAGTGTATACGAATACTTTGGAGTTCCAAAGAAAATATATGGCAATCTTATAAGCACTCCCATTCCAGCTCGATTTGCTCGTCGTCACATTTTCCATTCATATCTACATAGAAATATTAAAAAGAGTGAATTGGTAGAAGCATAGATTTTTTCCGGCAACTTACATTTTTCATTCATTCATTTTTTAAATTGAACAATAGAATTATTTTATTGAGAACTTAATTACATTCTATTTCGGAATTTAGATTTAAACTAATACTTAAGAAACCTTCAATGCCTTTTTCTTCCTTAGGGTTATCTCCGGCTTTACTAAAAGTATTAGATCTACAAAAATATTCTGAACCTACACCAATTCAGAGTGCAGTAATTCCACTCATACTAGAGAAGAAAGATGTTTTAGGGATTTCAAAAACGGGATCAGGTAAAACAGCAAGTTATGTATTGCCTATCTTGATGAACCTTCAAAATAAAGTGAAGACTAAAAATAGAAGTGCTCAGGTCTTAGTGTTAGTGCCAACAAGAGAATTAGCTGTTCAAGTAAATCATGTCTTTCAGCTTTTCAATAATGGATTAGAACAGAAGATAAAATCGTTGGCAGTATTTGGTGGAGTATCTATCAATCCGCAGATGATGTCTCTAAATAATGTAAATGTATTGATTGCTACACCGGGAAGATTATTGGAATTGCTTTCTGCAAATGCTGTTCATCTGGATGAAATAGAAACATTAGTTCTCGACGAAGCTGATAAAATGTTGAGTGTTGGCTTTGAAGAAGAGATGAAGCGAATTCTAGAATACTTACCAAAAAAGCACCAGAATTTATTATTCTCGGCAACATTGAGTAAAGATTTAGAAACACTCAAGATGCTTGTACTCCGTAATCCGGTGGTGATTGAAATTGAAGAAAAAGAAAATGAAGAAAACCTTGATCTTATTCAACAAATCGGATACTTTGTAGATGAAGAAAGAAAAGGACCATTGTTGCGATATTTAATAAAGCAAAAGGAAATGAAGCAGGTCTTGGTTTTTACATCGTCAGTATACAAGGCAGACAATGTAACCGATAAGCTTAAAAAAAATGGAGTTGATGCTATGGCGATTCATAGTAAGAAAAGCCAAGGAGCAAGAACCGATGCGCTGACTAAATTTAAAGCAGGCAAATTGAAAGTATTGGTGGCTACCGATCTTATATCAAGAGGAATCGACATTAGTTTTTTGCCTTATGTTATCAATTATGAATTACCACGTTCACCTAAAGACTTTATTCATCGAATAGGAAGAACAGGTAGAGCAGAAAATCCGGGGGAGGCCATTTCATTAATTACCCCTGAAGAGCAGCATCATTTTAGAGTTATTCAAAAAAAGATGGGAAAGTGGGTTACTATGATTGAAAGTGAAGGATTGGCGCTTTGAAGTTTATCGGTCGCTGTCGAAAAGTAATTTATTTTGAAATTCTTCTTTTGTTTTCATTTTTTGCTCCTCCAAAACTAGAGTGAATCCCTTTAAATAAAGCTCTTATCCTGCTTTTAAGATAATATTTTCGCTTAAAGCAATATTTATTAGGACATTAAGAATAAATAGTAGTACATTTGTACACTTCTCAGAAGATTGTATACCAAGTAGTTTGTAATTAAAATAATTCCAATTCGCGTTTTTACACTTTTCTAGTAGTTTACCGCTGATCAAATTCAATAGTGAAAACCCAACGGTAACAACAAATTATTTTAATACCAGTTAATGACATTTACAAATTTAGGAGTAAGTCAACCCCTGATCCAAACATTGATCAACAAGGGATATTTAATTCCAACACCCATTCAAGTACAATCGATTCCAATTGTTTTACAAGGAAAAGATATTTTCGGTTGTGCTCAAACCGGCACCGGCAAAACAGCCGCATTCGCCTTACCCATTCTGCAACTACTTCAAGAGAAAAACGATCCTTCCACAAAGAAGACGATCAAAGCACTTATACTTGCACCCACACGCGAACTTGCACAACAAATTTATGATAGCTTCCGTGTGTATGGAAGCAATTACAAACTAAATACTTGCGTAATATTTGGCGGAGTTGGTCAGGCTGCTCAAGTTTCCTCCCTTAAAAACGGTACAGACATCGTTGTTGCAACACCCGGACGTTTATTAGATTTAATGAACCAAGGATTTGTGAAACTGAACAATGTTGAACATTTTGTTCTCGACGAGGCAGACAGAATGCTCGATATGGGATTTATCAATGACATCAAAAAAATCATTGCAAAACTACCCAAGCAAAAGCAAACATTATTCTTTTCAGCGACAGTATCGTCTGAAATTAAACATCTCGCTAACAATATTTTAGTGAGTCCATCTTATGTGTCAGTTTCACCGGTTTCTTCAACTGCCGAAACAGTTAAACAATCACTTTACTATGTGAATAAAGAAGACAAAAGGTCGCTCTTAAAGCATGTATTGAACAACGATACAATAGAACATGCACTTGTTTTTACCCGTACAAAAAGAGGAGCCGATAAAGTAGCTCGTGATCTGAACAACGACGGAATAAAAGCAGAGGCAATTCATGGAAATAAAAGTCAAGGAGCTCGTGAAAGAGCATTAAAAGGCTTTAAAGGCAGAAAAATTCGTGTTTTAGTAGCTACCGACATCGCTTCCAGAGGAATTGATGTTGACAAATTGACACACGTGATTAATTATGAAATTCCGGAACAAGCAGAAACCTATGTTCATCGAATTGGAAGAACGGGCAGAGCAGGAAGTTCGGGAATTGCACTTTCATTTTGTGCGAAAGAAGAAGTTTCTTATATTCGGGATATAAATAAACTGATCAATAAGAATATCGAGATTGTAAAATCTCATCCATTTGTAAAATAACAAACCCAATAACAACTAATAACAATTAAATTATCACAACAATGAAAAACGGAGTAGTAAAATTCTTCAACGAACAAAAAGGTTTCGGATTTATCAAAGACGAAAACGGACAAGAAATTTTTGTTCATGTAACAGGTCTAACTCAAAAAATTCGTGAGAATGACAACGTAACATTTGATGTACAAGACGGAAAAAAAGGTCTTAATGCAGTGAATGTGAAGCTTGCATAATTGAACCGAAAAGAAATGAGAGGCTACTGAATAGTAGCCTCTTTTTTTTTGAAACTAATCGAAGAACATCAGAAATTAAATTCAACGAAACCCCGCTGTTACCTATGAAAAAACTTAGATTAATTATAATATTATTTTTTTTATCGTTCAATTCTCAATTGTTTGCTCAGTCAGTTCTATTGAAAAAATTGGCTAAAGCAATGCAAGGTTCTTATAACAGTACAGCACAACATTTAAAAGATACAACTAACTATTTTGATATTCGCTTACAGATAAAACCGATATGGAAAAAACAAAAGAATGGTTATTGGTTTTATGTTGAGCAAGCTGTAGCTAGCTAAATAGATAAACCATATTGACAAAGAGTTTATCATCTTATAGAAAATAGCGATGGAAGTTTTTCAAGTTTCATTTTCACTTTTAATGAACCGCTCCGTTATACACACAAACCTAAATTACTGGAAAAAACATTGACAGTGGATTCTTTGCAAGAGCGAAAAGGGTGTGAGGTAAAATTAAAAATTGACGAAAAAGGAAATTATATTGGTTCAACCAACGGAAAAAGTTGTCCGAGTGATCGTAAAGGTGCTAGTTGTGCAACATCCGAAGTAATAATTGTTCCCAATGAATTACATAGTTGGGATAGAGGATTTAATGACCACGACGAACAAGTCTGGGGAGCGCTACATAAGGTGCATACATCTTTATTAAATAGAAGTCTAGATGTTCTTTACTCTATTATTCTAGAATAACTAAGACATTAGATTCTATAATAAAAATCAAGATCAATTTATTGAAGGAAATACAATAAGCACTTCATTTGAAAGCTATTAATCACCTTCTATTAATAACTTGTTTTCAATCCCAAACCATATTTTCAATGTGAAAAAAAAAATGTAAAAAGGTCTTTTTAGAGGGAAAATCATAGCAAATCGACTATCTTTACAGCCATAATAAACAATTAAAAAGAAGAAATATTTTGACACTAATAAAATCAATTTCGGGAATAAGAGGAACAATAGGAGGGCGCCCGGGAGATGGATTAACACCGGTTGACATAGTGAAATACTCTGCGGCTTATGGTTCATGGATTATTAAAAGAAAAACAAATACCGAAAAACCGGTAATAGCCATTGGAAGAGATGCTCGAATTTCTGGCGAAATGGTTCAGAATTTAGTTGCCGGTACTTTAAAAGGGTTAGGAATAGATGTAATCTATCTTGGCTTGTCGACAACACCAACTGTTGAAATGGCAGTAACAGATTTCAAAGCGGATGGAGGTATTATTCTAACTGCAAGTCATAACCCAAAACAATGGAATGCACTAAAGCTTTTGAATGAAAAAGGAGAATTCCTTTCTGCCAACGATGGAGCTGAAGTGTTGAAGATAGCTGAATCAGATGACTTTGTTTTTGCAGAAGTAAACAAATTGGGAAAATATATAAGTGTTCCAAATTACCATCATAAGCACATTGAAAAGATACTGGCACTTCCATTGGTTGATGTAAATGCCATCAAAGCGAAAAATTTTAAAGTTGTAATCGACTGTGTAAATAGCAGTGGAGGAATAGTAGTTCCAGCACTATTACGTGCACTTGGAGTTGAAGACATCATTGAACTTTATTGCGATCCCAATGGTCAATTCCCGCATAATCCGGAACCATTACCTGAATACTTAGGAGATATTTCAAAAGAAGTAAAAAAGAAAAATGCCCACCTAGGAATAGTTGTTGATCCGGATGTTGACCGACTTGCATTAGTATGTGAAGATGGAGAAATGTTTGGAGAAGAATATACACTGGTAGCTGTAGCAGATTATGTATTAAAAAATAAAAAAGGAAATACTGTTTCTAATCTCTCTTCCACACGTGCATTACGTGACATCACAGAAAAATCAGGTGGAACATATTATGCCGCAGCAGTAGGAGAAGTTAATGTAGTAGAAGCTATGAAAGCTCACAATGCAGTAATAGGCGGTGAAGGTAACGGCGGAATAATTTATCCTGAGTTACATTATGGCCGTGATGCTTTGGTTGGTATTGCCTTGTTCTTGTCGCATCTTGCAAAATTTGGTAAGAACACTTCAATGTTACGAGCTACTTACCCGAACTATTTTATTTCGAAAAATAAAATTGAGCTAACGGCGGAGATCAATGTCGATAAGATACTTGATCAGATCCAGACCAAATATAGTCGTCAACCCATTAATACGATTGATGGAGTAAAAATTGAATTCGATAAGGAATGGGTTCACCTCAGAAAGAGTAATACTGAACCTATTATTCGTATCTACGCTGAAAGTCAATCTCAAACCACGGCAAATAATCTTGCTGAAAAGATCATCTTCGATATTAAAGACATGATCAATCAAAAAAGTCTTCAAAATTAATTAACAAAAATATTCCATGAAAATTTATTTGGATAATGCAGCGACTACTCCAATGGATCCTGCTGTTATTGAAGCAATGATACCTGTAATGCAAAATCAATTCGGGAATCCTTCGTCTATTCATTCATGGGGACGCGAAGTAAAAACCGCACTTGAAAATGCAAGAAAGAGTGTTGCTAAATTCTTAAATGTAGCTCCTGCTGAAATATTTTTTACAAGCGGCGGAACAGAAGCAAACAATACTGCTTTGTTTTGCTCTGTACGAGATTTAAATGTAAAGCATGTTATCTCCAGTAAAATTGAACACCATGCTGTTCTTCATACGCTTGAAGAACTTGAAAAAGAAGGGAAGATTACACTTAGTTATGTTACACTTACTACCAATGGTCATGTAGACATTAGTCATTTAGAAGAATTACTAAAGAATTCAACAGAAAAGACGCTCGTTAGTTTGATGCATGCAAATAATGAAATTGGGAATTTGTTACCTATCAAAAAAGTGGGTGAATTGTGTAAAACGTATAATGCATTATTTCATTGCGACACTGTACAAACGATGGCACATTATCCTATCAACTTAAAAGAAGTGAATGTAAACTTTGTAACGTGTGCAGGTCATAAATTTCATGGTCCTAAAGGGATCGGTTTCTTGTATATTAATCACAATGTCAAAATAAATCCATTCATTTTTGGAGGAGCTCAAGAGCGGAATATGAGAGGCGGTACAGAAAACGTTTATGGTATTGTTGGATTAGCTAAGGCTATTGAAATTGCGGAAAGAGAAATGGCGAGTCACGAAGAACATATTTCCGAGATTAAAAAATACATGGCCACACAACTCAGTAAAAATATTCCGGGATTGGAGTTTAATGGTGATTCAAATGGCAATAGTTTATATACTGTGTTGAATGTTTCCTTTCCTCCAACCGATTTTTCTGAAATGCTACTTTTCAATATGGATATTGCGGGTATTGCTTGTTCAGGAGGTTCTGCATGCAGTAGTGGAAGTAACTCAGGTTCGCATGTTTTAAAAGCACTTTATGGAAATACAGACCGCCCATCAATTCGGTTTTCATTTAGTAAATACACAAAAAAGGAAGAAATAGATATAGTAGTTGAAAAATTAAAGGAACTTTATTCAATAAAGGTTTCTTCTTGATCTTCGACATAAAAAAAACACTCTAATATGAGTGCTTTTTTTAAAATATCAATAGTTTCTAATTACTGTTTCATTTCTGATCGTTCATCTTTTCGTTTGTCGCGAATCATCTGAAGCAGTTGTTTTTTAAATTCTTCTTCAGCACGATAAAGCTTCGCTACCTTTTTCATCGGAAGTACTTTTTTGAACTGCGGATGGTACTTTTTCTGGACATCAATTTCATTTTGATGAAAGGCTAATTCTCCATCTACCATTTTCTCCAAATCAGAATCAGACATTGAATCAAGAGAAAGCTTACCATTTATAAGATTATTTCTTCTACTCTTGCGAAGTTGTTCCAACTCATCTTGATATTTATTATAAACCGGCCAGAAACTCTTAGCTTCATCGGTTGTCAAGTCTAAGAAATTTGTAAGATAACCGATTTTCATTGCATCAACCTTTTCACGCATCGGCCTACGTTCTTGTCCACGAAATCCTCCTCTTTGTGAAAATGAACTAGTGGAGTTACCGATTAAAAGTAAGGCAAAGAGTATATATTTTTTCATAGTATTATTTCTAATTGTGATGCTTCAATATTATTATCGAGAAGGTATTGTTCCATATCATTGTTTTCTTTTTCTAATCCTTGGTCGGCGAGAAAATCAATCAAATCATTTTCATTGAGTGCATCAATATATTTGGAATTTCCAAACTCCTTTGCATTATAGACCGGATGGTTAATTATAATTTGTTGAGGCCTTTGAAAGTAAAAGAATCCAAGAATTACCATTGCAGCAGACAAAAGCGATGGAGTAAAAACAGATTTTTTAAAAACAGCCGGTAAAGTAATTCTCTTTTCTTTGTTTATAGCGATTCGAGTGCTAATTTGGTTGTTTAAGTTATCAAAATAATTGACCGGAACTATAAATAGATTGTCTTCAATAACTGCATGGTCTTGAGAAAGTGTAGTTATTGTATGAATTGATTTTTTGATATCGGAAGGCAGAGTAGAAAAATAATCCACCGGTGTTAAAAATGCAGAATCAATATTACTTGATTTTAGCATTTTATTCAAGTTCTCCTCTATATTTTCTAATTTATTCATTGTATTTTAGATGGAATAACAGTTCAAAGGTTTAATTACAGGTAAGATACTTTTCAATTTTCTTTACTGCATGATGATAATTTGCTTTCAGTCCACCAACTGAAAGATTGAGTATTACAGCCATCTCTTCATATTTTAACCCTTCAAAATATTTCATATTAAATACGAGTCGTTGTTGAGGAGGCAATTTCAGAATCGCTTGTTGAAGTTTAAGTTGGATTTTATCGCCCGAAAACAATGGATCACTAATAAGTTTTTCGGAAAGCTCATTTTCTACATCATTGAAAGAGATAAAAAAACGTTTCCTTTTTGAATTAAGAAAAGTAATAGATTCATTGGTTGCAATACGATACAACCATGTAAAAAGCTGGGAGTCGCTTCTAAAATTCCCTAAGCCTTTCCACACTTTTATAAAAACATTTTGAATTACATCATTGGCATCATCGTGGTCGATTACAATACGTCTGACATGCCAATACAGTTTTTTCTGGTATTTATTGACCAATAAATTAAAAGCATAATGCCTGGTTCCTTCGTCCCGATATTTTTGGAGGAGTTCCTCGTCACTGAAATCTTCTACCATCTTTTAAATTTGGACTTGGGCAAAGTCAACTACATATTGACCAACTGATTTTTTCTCAACATCACTTTTTCAACAGCAGCGACAATGTTCTCTGCTTCTAATCCGTATTTTTTCATTAGTTGTTCCGGAGTACCACTTTCACCAAAAGAATCATTTACTCCGACGTATTCCTGGGGAACGGGATGATGTTGAGCAAGTAGATGAGCAATAGAATCTCCTAAGCCTCCAAATACCTGATGTTCCTCTGCAGTAACAACACAATTAGTTTTACGGATACTTTTTAAGACCGCCTGAATGTCTAAAGGTTTAATTGTATGGATATTGATGATATCTGCCTCAATCCCTTTTTCTGCTAACATTTCACCTGCTTCAATTGCTTTCCACACTAAATGGCCAGTAGCAAAAATACTAACGTCAGCTCCTTCATTAAAAGTTACAGCCTTCCCAATCTCAAATTTCTGATCAGCAGGAGTGAATATAGGAACAACAGGTCTACCGAAACGCAAATAAACAGGACCTTCGTATTCAGCAATAGCAAGCGTCGCAGCCTTCGTTTGGTTGTAATCGCATGGGTTTATAACAACCATACCAGGCAGCATTTTCATCATTCCTAAGTCTTCTAAAATTTGATGCGTAGCACCATCTTCTCCAAGTGTAACACCTGCATGAGAGGCACATATTTTCACATTTTTTCCCGAGTACGCTATACTTTGTCTGATCTGATCATAAACGCGACCGGTAGAAAAATTGGCAAATGTACCAGTGAAAGGAATCTTTCCGCCAATAGTCATACCTGCAGCAATGCCCATCATATTTGCTTCGGCAATTCCAATTTGAAAAAAACGATCAGGAAATTCCTTCTCAAATGCGTCCATCTTTAATGAGCCGGTAAGGTCGGCACACAATGCAACTACATTTGGATTGGTACGACCTAGTTCAACCAACGCTGCACCAAATCCCGAACGTGTATCTTTTTTTTCAGTGTAAGGATATTTTTTCATAGCTATTTTTTTTCAATTTAAAGGGACAATACTTGATTCGCCTGACACAACTGAAAATTCTTTTTCAATTGTATAAAGGCTTTCTCTTGAATTTTTTGGTCTATAAATAACTTTGTATTTTCCCGGTTGTAAAATAATTGTTTGCTTTGGAACATTGCTATCCAAATTACAAACCCACTTCAACAATGATTTCTCATAGGTATAAATGCTTCCGAAACCTTGATTACTTGTTAGCAAAGTCAATATACCCGGATGAGGCACAGCTACAGTAGTCAGTTTTGATTGAGCAACATCTACATTATCCAAATTAATTCGTGGTAACGTTAAGACCTCCAAATCATATTTACCTACAAGGTATTTATCGGTGCTATTCACGTCCTGAACATTCAATGTTATTAGGCTTCCTTTCAGTCGTATGATGCATTGCGTTTTTTTATATTCCGAAGGGCCATCGAATTTTACTAAGAGGTCACCTTGAGCAGCATCGATTCCAACTATTGTATGCTTTCCCGGCGTCAAGAAAATTGAATCTTTAATTACAGGAGGAATAGTATGAACAACAATTTTATAAAAGGGGAGAGGATCTATTACCAATGTATCCGGATTACCTTTTGAGTTAATGGTATGGATAAAATTATATTTGTCTAAGCCTGTAAACTTATCATAAAAGGTCATGTTTACGTTCGTCTCGGTCGGATTGTGATTTACGTCGAGTAAATTTACTTGCAGTGTCGTATTGTTGAGTGCTTGAGAAATAACAATATTCAAAGCATCTCTAAACATCGTTTCATTGGTTGCATCAAAATACCTTCCAACACATTCAAATGTTTTTTTAAGTAAATCATCCAATCCCAATCCAATGACAAATGGTTTTAAAAAAATTCCTTTTTTCTGAAGAGCTTGTGAGATTGCACAAGGGTCACCACCGCATTCTTCAATGCCATCTGTAATTAAGATAATAATATTCCTAGAGGGAGATGATGGAAAATCATTAGCACACAATTCAAGTGATTTAGCAATAGGAGTAGTGCCACGCGGGATAATACTTTTCAAAACCTCTTGGATCCTCGAAATATTTCCTCTTGAAAAAGGGACTTCCAACTTACTATCATCACAATCTTGTGGAGGAAATGGTTTTTGATGACCATAGACCCTTAATGCTACCTCAATATCTCTAACATATCGCAAGCTATCCATTAGTTGAGTCATTAATCTCTTAGCCACATCGATTTTAGTACCTGATTGCCATTTGCCATACATGGATTGAGAAGCATCAAATAAAAATTCAATACGTGTAAGTTGAGGCTTTTCATTTTTTTGCTGAGCAGAGCTATGATTGCAAAAAAGAAGAAGCCCAATAATAAAAGTAACGCTATGTAGTTTAAAATTTCTGATAAGAACGTAAATTAAAAATCGCCTAATGTTTCTTCTAATTGCGCCAATGCTTTTTCTGTTTGCTCAGCATTAGGAGCTATACCATGCCATTTATGTGAGCCCATCATAAAATCAACACCTTGTCCCATTTCTGTTTTCATGAGAATACAAACAGGCTTTCCTTTACCGCATAGCGTTTTTGCTGTATCGAGCGTTTCAATAGTGCTTTGCATTTTGTTTCCATTCATCTCTAGTACTGTCCAACCGAAGCTTTCAAATTTTGGTCGTAAATCACCATAAGGAAGTACGTGTTCTACTGAACCATCAATTTGTTGTAAGTTTACATCTACTGTAACAATAATATTGTCAACTTTTTTTGCTCCGGCATACATAATCGCTTCCCAAATTTGACCTTCTTCCATTTCACCATCACCACATAGACAATAAACGAGATGATTATCTTTCAACATTTTTTTTGAAAGTGCTGCGCCAATGGCAACACTGATACCTTGTCCTAAAGATCCGCTGGCTATACGTACACCGGGAAGCTTTTCATGGGTTGTAGGATGACCCTGCAAGCGAGAATTAATTTTTCTGAAAGTATTTAATTCAGCAATCTCAAAATATCCTACTCTAGAAAGCACACTATAAAAGGCAGGAGAAATATGACCATTACTTAAAAAGAAAAGGTCTTCATTCACTCCGTCCATTTTAAACAGATCTGCTTGAATAGTCATTTGACGAAAGTAGAGTGCAACTAGAAAATCGGCACAGCCTAGAGACCCACCGGGGTGTCCTGAATTGGCTAAATGAACTTGACGAACGATATCACGCCTAACTTGAGAGGCAATTTTTTCTAATTCTTGAGTCGATTTCATAGATTTGTATTGAAATGAATTTGCCTTAAAAGTACAGTTATGAGATAAAATCACCCACTGCAAAATCAGTTTTTTATCACTAAATATTAACAAAAAATAAACGAAAAAAAGAG
The DNA here is from genome assembly GCA_031367345.1 of Bacteroidota bacterium. Classification (GTDB taxonomy): domain Bacteria; phylum Bacteroidota; class Bacteroidia; order AKYH767-A; family 2013-40CM-41-45; genus JADKIH01. The sequence goes on from JANLPR010000118.1 coordinate 65,637, forward strand.
GAATTAATTGTTGACATCAACAACAGCATGACTCTCAAAAATCAAAAAAATCATCCAATGCTCTCCGTTCTTGTTTGGTTGGTCTTCCGGTTCCCGGGTCTCGAAAAATACTTATCCTTGAAATGCGCGATTTATAGGCTTCAATATCAGCCTGCGGCGTAAGATCCTCACAATATTCAGGTACCAATTTAGCCGCCATCCGATTACTTGAAATTTGTAGAACCTTCAAAGTTCGTGTTAAGCCGGTCCTTTTTACCTGAATAATATCGTTTAATTTAATTGCTCTACTGGGTTTGGCCTGCTGATCATTTACTAAAATTTTCCCTTGTTCACAGGCAGTAGTGGCAAGAGAACGTGTTTTGTACATCCGAACCGACCACAGCCATTTATCAAGTCGTACCTTACCATCCTCATTTTCCATACTTACAAAGATAAGCAGAGGATGTAAATAAAATAAAGATTATTTTAGCGACAGAAAAAGTTTCTTATTCATCGAAAAATAAGAATTGTCATTATAACAAAATTTTATGCTAGCTGAAGAATACAATAAAAAATTTGCGCGTCGATTTGTGATCAGCGGAATAATAATTTGCTTAATCCTTTTTTATTTTACGCTTAAAATTTTTCTAGATGGTTTTTTAGGATCAATAATCCTATATGTTTTGTTTCGACCAATGATGAGAAAATTAGTTGAAGTGAAAAAATGGAGAAAATCATTAGCAGCTCTTTTGATTATCCTTGTAAGTTTTTTTATTGTCTTCGTGCCTGTATATTGGATTGCGTCTTTGATCATACCAAGAATTTATATTATATTTTCGAAAGGTTCTCTTTTAATGGAAAGCGTTTTAAAGGCTGATCAAAAAATTGCTGATTTGACGAGTTTTCATTTGCTAACTGCGGACGCTATTTCTTCATTACAATCAGCAGCAACCGGAATGATAACAAATATTCTCGGAGAATCACTTAATATAATTACCGACCTGGCATTGTTGTATTTATTCTTTTATTATTTATTGACCAACACAGGAACAATCGAAAAATACTTAGAAAGAATTATCCCTTTTTCAAAAGATAAATTCGATCAATTTGCAAAAGAGCTAGAAGATCAAACCAAGAGTAATGCGATAGGCATTCCGTTGCTTGCTTTATGCCAAGGAATTTTTGCATCAGTAGGCTATTGGATATTTGGAATTCCTGAACCATTTTTCTGGGGCATCATGACAGGATTCTTTTCGCTACTGCCAATCTTAGGTTCGGCAATTATTTGGATCCCTGCAGCACTCTATCAACTTTCATTAGGATTTACATGGCAAGCAATAGCCATTTCTGTTTATGGAATTGTTGTGATAGGTACAGTCGACAATGTCTTTCGACTAGTATTCCAAAAAAAGTTTGCAGATGTACATCCATTAATTACCATCGTAGGATTGATTGTTGGGCTTCAACTTTTCGGCATTCCCGGAGTCATTTTTGGACCTTTACTCATCAGCTATTTTGTTCTGCTGGTAAAGATTTTTGTAAACGAGTTTCTAGAAGGGAAAACAGAAGAGTAATCAGTCTTCTCTGCGAATAAAAATATCTTCTTTCTTTGTTGGTTTATTTTCTTCCAACCATTTAAAACCTTTCAGTCGAAGTTCATTTATAGCAAGCTCTTTGATTGGGAATAACGTTCCATCCGGTTCATTAAGCAACGAAATTCCCTTGACTTTATTCTCGTCAACATAAATAATCAAGTCACTACATTCTGCTCTGTTCACACCAAAATTTTTCTGCTTTTTATTTTTAGTATAATAAATAGTTTGACCGTTACCATTCACATCAATTCTAAAAAGTTTATTCTTGGAAAGAAATCCGATCATACTTTTACCTTTAATTTGATTGAATTGAAGAGAGTCTTTATTAACATTTTCTACACTGTCGGCTTTAGCAGCAATAAAAGAATTGCCATTTAAAAAAATGTGCGTAATTTCTGAATTAGCAACTTGCAATGAAATACTGTCAGCAAGTAATTGATTTGCACCCGACCAAATTATCGGAGAACGAAACAATCGAATAGTGGAATCTTTTGCAGCATAAACCAAAGAATCGCATGACCCTTGCAAATCGCTTTTGAATAATTTTACATGGTGAAAAGCGTAGATATCTTTCTTCTTATTAGCTGTATCGTTCAGTTGATTCCCTATAGCTAGCAAAGTGTCACCATGCAAAAACAAAGAATCGTTGTCGACAAGTTGAGTCATGATGGCATGGCCAGTAACCCAACTACTGTCTGTATTTTCGTGGTACTCGCCATAATCTCCACCAATTATTATTTTGTTAGTAGTATCGGTGATAGCAACATTTCCAAAAACTTTTCCAAGACCTTTTAACCTATCATAATAAACAGAATCCCCTTCGAGCTTTTGGTCTTTAGTTTGGAGATAAGAATTTTTCTTGAAATTGGATCTCTGTGAATCTGTATTATACCAACCACTTTCACAATAAATTAAATTCTCCTTTGATCGAATAAAAGTTGGACCGAGGAAGTAGGCTGTTTTGTTAAGTGTATTGTATTTCAACGTGTCGCAATTCATCGTATAGCGAGGATTGACTAAAAGAACATTTTTACGAAAAAAAAGATCGTGAGATTGGCTATAAAAATAACCTGTTTTAGAAGTCAATGTATTTTGGCCATCCACAATATGTGCACTATCGTTGTAGAAGGCTATATCTTTTTCAAGGCTATAATCAATTTGACTCGTATTCAACGTCATTTTCCTATCCGACATAATTACATTTTCAGTAACTCTGGCGTTCTTTGTATTTCCATCATAGTTCAGATGATTACCGGTAAGAGTTATCGAATCGCCTTGTGTAATACGAATATTATTAAAAGCTTCTAATCTATTTTCGTCACGGAAAAGGTAAGCGCTATCGCAGTACATCATAGCATTTTGATGTTTGAACACTACATTTCCTAAAAGCCTTGTTGCCTTAGCATTTACCGATTGATCAAATTCACTAACATCAGCATGTATTAATTCAATTTTCTCCGGCTTTTGTCCGCTGGAAAAAAAAGCAATAAATACGAAAACACAAAGGAAACCGCAGAAGCGTATGGATCTTTTCACTTTCGAAAAATACAAAAAAGAGTGGAGTTATTAAGAAGAATTACGGGACGAGCAGATTAACGCGAAGCCATAAAATCCCACACCTGACTACTTACTTTGGAAAGCACTTGTTTCAACTCATCTTGCTTTGTTCCTTTTGTCATTACAGTAATAAGATATGGTTTATTATTGCAATACACAATACCGGTTTCATGCAATTGTTGTTCGGTTGGAGTAAACTTCTCACCAAATTTGTGAGCAATTTCCACTCCTTTAGGTAAAGATTTTTCAATACCATCGTGGAATTTACTTTTAGACAATAGTGTCATTGCATATTCTGAGTTGTCCGAACTTAAAATACCAGAGTTATAAATAAGACGTAAAAGGCGACTAACCTGTATGGCATTTAAAGGGTAATCTGCTTGATAAATAGATGGTATTTCAAGATTGATACCTTTCAGAATTGTAAAATAGGTAGTAAAATCCATTGTTGAATTTAACAAAGCAGTCGCATCGTTATTTGAATCAGTAATCATTCTCGAAAGCAATTCTTTTACAGAATAATATTTTCCTTCTTGTAACTCCTCTACGACAATAGATTGAGTTGGAAGTTCTGAAATATGAGTAGAAAATTTTATTTTTTTGTTTAAAAGGCTTGGGTCACGTTCAGATTCTTTCAAAAATGTAATCAACGTCATGATTTTCATAACACTTCCCGGACTATATTTTTCATCGGGATTGATAGCAAACCATTTACCTTTATTAAACTCCCTAACATACACCGAAACGGAAGTGATTGCTCCGCTACTCTTCTCAAGTGAAATAAAGTTGTCGATTGAGCTTTTAAGTTCCAAAAACATTGGATCTTCTTCCTTTGTATCAGTCATTAAAAGAGGCGCAACATACTTGTAAGAATTGTCGCGCATCAAATCGATGTCACAATTATTTTTGCTTTCGATTTTCTCTATTACTTTTACAGGGTGTAAACTAATGTAAAAAAGTACCCCTGTAAAAATGATTACCGTTACTAAGAGATAGGCTAACGGAATTCGTTTGGATAAAAATGTCATTTGATTTAAAAGATGGACGTAAAAATACTTCTTTTTTTCATACATCGCAAAGCGCTATTATTAATTCATACTTATTACAAACTCTCCAAAGTGCAGATTTTCACAAATTTATATGTTGAGGTTTTATTGCCGTTGCCCTTAGGAAAGCTATTTACATATGCTGTTCCGGAAGAATTTGCGGATGAAATAATCGTTGGAAAGCGGGTAATTGTCCCATTTGGCAGGTCGAAGATTTATTCCGGCTTAATAAAAAAAGTACTTTCTAACCATTCAGATCCAAAAAATTTAAAAAGCATTCAGGGGGTTCTGGATAATGAACCTTTGGTGAACGATAAGCAGCTTTCGTTATGGGAATGGATGTCGGAATATTATATGTGCAGCCAAGGAGAGGTCATGAACAGTGCTTTGCCCTCAGCCTTAAAGCTGGCAAGTGAAACGAAAGTAGTGATTGCTGAAGATGTAGATTTGGGAAATGAAGATTTAAATGAAAATGAAGAACAGCTGATTCATGCCTTATTGAAGAATAAAGAGATGACAATAGATGAGATCTCCAAATTGCTCAACAAAAGTTCAGTTCATCAATTACTCAAGAAGGCAGTAGAAAAAGGGTTGGTAATCTTAACCGAAGAGGTGAATCCCCGCTATAAACCTAAATATGAGGCACGACTTCGTTTATCAGAAAATTACAAAATAGAAAAAGAGTTATCAAATTTGTTTATAGAATTAGAACAAGACCCAAGAAGAGCGAAACAATTGGAAACGCTTATGGTCTTTTTAAAATATTTGTACGAAGAAAGCGACAGATTATCAATTAAAAAATCTTCAATTCTAAATCATACCGATGTTTCTAAAAGTTCATTAACAACATTAGTTAAGAATGGAATTTTGGTTGAGTTTAATATTAAAGTAGATCGAATTCCTGTTGCTACAGGTGAAGTAATTCCACCGGCTCATCTTTCAGCAAATCAAAATTTGGCCTATGAAAAAGTAAAAGAAACTTTTTTAGAACACGATGTTACGTTATTGCATGGCGTTACTTCGAGTGGCAAAACTGAATTGTATATTCATCTAATTGATGAAGCAATAAAAAGCGGAAAGCAAGTTTTATACTTACTACCTGAAATTGCTTTGACTACACAAATAATTACACGACTTCAAAAACATTTTGGAAAAAAAGTCGGCGTTTATCATAGCAGATATTCAGGAAATGAAAGAGTGGAAGTTTGGAATCATGTTTTAAATTTTAATGCCAACAACAAAGAACAACAATCATCAATCATTCTTGGAGCCCGTTCCTCGTTATTTTTACCATATAGCAAACTTGGATTAGTTATAGTAGATGAGGAACACGATTCCAGTTACAAACAAAACGATCCTGCGCCCAGATATAATGGTCGTGATACAGCAATTGTTCTGGCTAAAATTCATAGTGCTAAAACACTAATAGGTTCGGCAACACCGTCCATGGAATCTTATTCCAATGCACTTCAGAACAGATACGGATTGGTTAAATTGAATGAGCGACATGGGGGAATGAAATTACCTGAAATAATCATTTCAGATATCGCAGAAGCGAAAAGAAAGAAAATGATGAAATCTATTTTTTCTCCAAAACTTATAGAAAGTATAAAAGAAGCACTCGATAACAAAGAACAAGTAATTTTATTCCAAAACCGACGAGGATTTTCTCCTTTCATCGAATGCCGCCAATGCAATTGGATTCCGCATTGCAAAAATTGTTCTGTTACACTAACTTATCATAAGCAGAGCAAAGCATTAAAGTGTCATTACTGTGGGTATCTAGAAAATCTACCGTCAATCTGTCCCAATTGTCATGACTATCATTTACAGGAAAAAGGATTCGGTACTGAAAAGATAGAAGAGGAGATCGCAATATTTTTCCCGGATGCAAGAGTTGCTCGTATGGATTTAGATTCTACCAGAACACGCTCATCATTTCAGAGAATAATATCAGAATTCGAAGACCGACAAATAGATATTTTAGTTGGAACACAAATGGTGACGAAAGGGCTAGACTTTGACAATGTAAGCACCATCGGAATAATTAATGCAGATCAGTTATTGAACTTCCCCGACTTTAGAGCATTTGAACGGAGCTATCAATTAATGTCGCAGGTAAGTGGCAGATCAGGCAGGAAATTTAAACAGGGCAAAGTAATAATACAAACTACTCAACCAAATCATTGGGTGATTGCCGAAGTTGTAAAACACGACTACGAAGGATTTTACAATCGAGATATAATTGAACGTAACCGCTTTGGTTATCCACCACACAGTAGACTTATAGAAATAAAAATGCGCCATAGAGATGCAGAGTTAATTCAAGACGCTAGTAATGCTTTTGGTATACTATTACGCAATTCATTGGGATCAAGAGTAACCGGTCCGCATCTTCCATTAGTTTCAAAAATTCGAAATCAATACTACCGACATTTTTTAATTAAGATTGAAAAAGGATCAAGCACATCGGAAGTAAAAAAAATGATACGTACAGATATTCAACATTTTTTTGAAAAGAAAGAATATCATCCAGTACAATTAATCATTGATGTTGATCCACAATAATTTTTAGCTGAGAAAAAAAAAGTCCGCTTTTTTGAAGCGGACTTTAAATATCATTATTTTATTTCTTTTCGGATGAGTTCGAGATAACCATGCTTTTCGCCTGACTTAGCTGTCATAATCCAGTAGTAAACACCATCAGATGCATCTGTTCCATCTTCTGTTCGACCATCCCATTTAAAATCGGGATTGTTCGATTCATACATTTTCTTTCCCCAACGATTGAAAATGATAATTCTAAAGTTAAGTTGTCTACAAGCAAAATTGATATGGAAGAAATCGTTTTTATTATCACCATTCGGAGTAAATACGTTTGGAATAGTATCAGAAGTTTCAACACAAGGGCAATAATTAATTCTGACAGAATCGATAGCAGAACAACCTAAGTTACCGTAACCAACTTCAACATAGTAATATTGGCTTTGACCCGATGTAGTTAAAGAGAAACTTCCTGAGCCATTACTAAACACATAAGGTGCTGGAGACCATGTATAGGTGTAAGGAGGAGTGTTCGAAGGATCACTCACAGAAACTTGAACGCTTGAAGTACCACCGTCGCTAATACAAATTAAAGATGAGTCGATATTTGCTGAGACGAGAGAAGTAACAGTAACAGTTCCATTTTGAGGAGTTGGAATATAACAGAAACTATTTGCCAATTGAAATCCGAGATAAAACTGTGGAGTATAAACTCCAGGTAGAGTATAAGTGTGAGACACATTCAACAAATTGGTACCATTTGATACACTTCCACCTCCAAAATCCCAGGCATAAACACTCGATCCGGTTGCAACACCTGTAAACTGGACCGTTAATGGACGGCAGCCAATGTTAGGAGTGAAACTAAACGATCCTGTAGGTCCGGCAACTACAACAGCAGAAGGAACACTAAATGTATCACGACATCCTAAGCTGTTAGTTACAACCAAAGAAGCATCATAGCTTCCCGGTGGAACATTGTAAGCATAAAAATAATCCGGTCCCCAAGTACCAACACTATCTACAGTTACATTCCAAGCATAATTAGAAACATACAAATTGCTGTCAGAGTGGAAAGTGCCAAAAACTTGAGCTTTTTTAATTCCACTTGTATCGGTTACACAAGTATCTAAAGTAGATACAGTAAAATGTGCATCGGTGGTGTAGATGAATATATTTTTATCGATAGAATCGCGACAACCATTTCCATCTATTACAAGTAAATGTACCGGGTACAATCCATTCTGTGAGTATGAATGCGTATTTGTATTTGTTGATACAGTAGAAGGAGGTGTTGCATCGCCGAAAGTCCATGTGTAAGAAACCGGACTTGCAGCATTTCCGGCAGAAGCAGTAAAGATTTCTGATGTTGATCGACAACCAAGAGTATCGTTTAAAATTGCAGCAGTAGGTTTAGATGGATTGATATAGTTAACTGACGTGTGAGTATCTGTACATCCATTTACATCGGTTACTGTGAGTGTAATTGTATACAATCCGGGAGAACTATAATTATGTGTAACAACACCCGTATTACTTAATGTATCAGCCATTCCACCACCATAATTCCAACGCCACTGGTTAACAGCGCCACCTTCAGTTAAACTGGTATCGGTAAATGTTACTCCAACCGGGGCACAACCCCCGAGTGGATTTCCTGTAAATCCAGCTGTTGGTCCTAAGATATGGATTTGCTTAGTCTGCACTCCAATACAACCATGAATATCGGTGATTGAAAGAGTGGCAGTATAAAATCCTGGACGAGAATAAAGATGCAATGTATCTGCTGTAAAAGATGTATCGCGAACACCCGGAATTCCTTCGCCAAAAGTCCACATCAAAGAATTTACATCGGTAGAGCCGCTACCAATAAAATTAATAGTACCGGCATGACAAGCACGAGCAGTATCGACAGCAATCACAGCAGTTGGAACAGTAATACGAACCGACAAAATAGTATCAACTACACAGCCGGTGGTTGTACTAGTTGCTGTTAAGACAACATTATAGATTCCGGTTGCAGCGTAGGTATGAGCAGGATCAGTGACTGCTGAAGTAGCAGAAGCATCACCAAAATTCCACTGATAACTGGTTGCACCACCACTTAAATTTGTGAACGCAATCGTGTAAGGTGTTGCACAAGAGTATCCGATACTAAAATTGGGAAGAGGTGATAAAACAGTGATAAGGTCGAGTTGCTGAATAGTATCTGGGCAACCATTATAAAATGCAATCAAGGTTACATCAAAAGGATTAGCAATAGTAGACGTATCAAGGTTATATTCATAATTCGGATTTTGCGAAGTAGAACTTCCGCCATCACCAAAATTCCAAAGCCAACCGGTAACAGGCAATGGAGTAAGATCTGTAAATTGTACGCTCTGTTGGAAACAAATTTGGTGAGGTGTTGCACTAAAATTAGCTGTAGGTGTGGTACCAACTGCAATAAAAGCAGGCTTAGTCAAAGTCGCAGTACAACCATCGGTAGTTGTGATCGTAAGTGTAACGGTAAAAATGCCAACAGAATTATACTGATGTGAAATGTTTGGAGTAGTAGAAGATTGATTTCCGGTTCCGTCACCAAAATTCCAGACATAACTTTGAACATTCGGATTAGCAGGCGAATTGACAAAGGCAGTAAAATTGAATGTCTTTCCAACGCACCCGCTATCTTTTTGTGAAAAATCAAGTGTAGGTTTTATTATTTGGATGTATTGCTGACGAGTAAGAGAATCAGTACAACCGTTAACATCAACAACTACTAGAGTAATATTGTACAAACCGAAATTATTAAACGTGTGTGAAGGGTTTTGAACAGCCGATGAATTAGACGCGCCACTTGTTGCATCTCCGAATGTCCATGCCCATGATGTAAGATTAGAAACAGTATCTTGAAACGCAACAGTGAAAGGAGTGTCACAAGCATTATTATCTGTGGTAAAGAACAGTGCCGATGGTTTAGGGTGAACAATAATATTTCTTGTAGCTGTACTTGTACAAGATCCTAAAGTGATCGTTAAAGTAGTGGTGTAAGATCCGGGTGTTGAATAAAAATGACTTGGGTTTTGACTTATAGAACTATTGTAAGTTCCGCTTGCAGGATCTCCAAAATTCCATAAAATAGTAGCACCAAGAGGCACACTGGTATTGCTGTAATTAATATTAGAGAATCGACAAATAGAAGTGTCGGATAAAGTAAACGAAGCAGAAGGCGGTTGAATTTGAATAGTAAAAGTATCTACGGCAAGACAACCTGTAACGCCTGCAGTAAGAGTTACCAGGTAATTGCCTGTTGAATTATAAATATGACTAGGAGTAGTAAAAGTTGAGGTGTTAGAAGCCCCACTTCCCGGGTCTCCGAAATTCCAATCGAATGTTGTAGTACCTGTTGAGTTATTCCCGAATGAAACAGTAGTAGGCGTAGTACAAGATGTTAGTGAAGCAATGGTTAGATCGGCCACCGGTTGAGGGAAAATATAAAGCAAATCGCTGAATGTACTATTACAACCATTTACATCGCTGATCAATAAGTTAGGAGTAAATACTTTTACTTGATTTGTCCCATTAATGTAAGTGTGAACAATAGAAGAAGTACCATTTACAGGGAGACTACCATCGTTAAAAGTCCAAGTATAAACATTTATCGCACCATCACCTTGAATTGAATTGCTGCTTAGTGTAATAGCTGTACCAGAACAAGCGGTATCAGGAGTAAGAGTAAAACTGGCCTTAGGGCTAGCAAAAACTCGAATGTAATTCGTTTTTACAATGGTGTTGCTAAAAGACGTATTGCTCGCTATGAGGGTAACGGTGTATTGACCGGGAGTCTGATAGTTGTGAGAAGGATTTTGATTGGGAGCATGCCCTGTACCATCGCCAAAATCCCAATCCCAAGTCGTAGGAGTGCCACTAGAGCCATCAGTAAAATTGACAAGTAAAGGATCACATCCACTTGTAACATCAGATGTAAAGTTAGCTGTGATTTGTGCAATAGATTGATTTGCAGAAAATAATAGTAAGCAAACGACAAGAATAGTTCTTGTATAAATTAACTTCATAGTAAGTTGTGAGTTAGTTTTTGAGACGATTCAAATGTAAAAGAAAATTTCAAAACTGCCTTACTATTAGCGTAAAAGCCAAGAAAAACTATCACCTAGTTTTATAGGTCGAAAAAAAATCAAAATCGGAGCGATTGGCCACGAGTTCAAATGATGATTTGTGAGTAAAATTGTTACTATTATTCTGTTTAAGCCCGCATAAACTTGCTAATGAATGATTAAAATGCATCCGAAATGGCTGCATATATTATAAGACGATTGCTCAATGGATTTTTAGTTATTGGAGGCGTTATTGTCATTATTTTCTTTCTTTTCACCATTCTTCCTGCCGATCCGGCAAGGATGATGTTGGGACAAAGGGCAGATAGTTCATCGATTGCAATCATAAATCGCGACTTAGGAATTGATCAGCCAGTCTCTATCCGATTTTTGATGTACTTGAACGACCTTTCACCTGTTTCGGTATTTTCTCAAACAACTTCCAGTCATTTTTTTGAAGACTCACTCAAATATGGATCGGTATTCCATTTACTTCAAGTTGATAAAAAATGGATCGTCTTAAAAAAACCCTACTTAAGAAGGTCGTACCAGTCCAAGAAAAACGTTAACGAGATTTTAGCTGAAAAAATACCCGATACTGCAGTTTTGGCATTGACATCCATAGTATTTGCATCCTTTTTCGGAATAATACTAGGAGTTATTGCTGCGATGAAGAAAAAAACCAAGTGGGATAGATTTATCTTAAGTATATCACTTTCCGGAGTTTCAATGCCTTCTTTTTTTGCAGCCATTCTTTTTGCTTGGCTTTTTGGTTTTGTTTTGAGTAAATATACCGGACTAAACATGACAGGAGGATTGTTCGACATAGACCCATTTACCGGGATTCATTTAAATTTAAAAAATCTAATACTACCTTCCATCGTTCTTGGATTAAGGCCAATGGCAATTATTGTTCAACTAACACGCAGCTCTATGCTTGATGTATTAAATCAAGATTATATGCGAACAGCAAAAGCAAAAGGATTAAATAAAAAAACAAGAATATTAAAACATGGCTTAGTCAACGCACTTAATCCGGTAATTACTGCAATCAGCGGTTGGCTAGGTTCCTTGCTCGCAGGTGCTGTTTTCATAGAATTCATTTTCGGATGGAATGGAATTGGAAAATTAACCGTTACCGCACTAGACAATTACGACCTTCCCGTAGTAATGGGCATCGTCTTACTTATTTCTGTCATCTTTATCTTGCTAAATATCCTTGCTGACTTTTTAAATGCAATGGTAGATCCAAGAATTAGATTGGAAAAATAAAAATAACTTTATATTATAAAAAGCGAATGAGAAAAAAAATTGTGGCCGGAAATTGGAAAATGAATCTTTCATTTGCAGAGGCGATGGCTTTAATTGATAATTTAGTTATCAGCAATGAAAATACCAATGATGTAGAAATTATTCTTGCTTCTCCATTTATATACCTTCATCAGTTAATTAACCGAATACAATCGAATCCGTCATTCTACATTTCAGCACAGAACTGTTCCGAAAAAATACAAGGTGCTTATACAGGCGAAGTTTCAGCTTCCATGTTAACTTCCATTGGAGTAGATTATGTTCTGATTGGTCATTCGGAAAGGCGGCAATATTTTCATGAAACCCATGATATTCTTAAAGAGAAAATAAATAGAGCATTAGAAAACGGATTGCTTCCTATTTTTTGTTGTGGAGAACAATTAAACGATAGGAATAGCGAACAACAATTTGATATTGTAAAAAAGCAAATAGAAGATTCGCTCTTTCATTTAAATAACCATGAACTTGGCGATATAGTGATTGCTTATGAACCGGTATGGGCAATAGGTACAGGGAAAACCGCCAGCGCCACTCAAGCACAAGAAATGCATGAATACATTAGAAAAATAATTTCCGATCGGTATTCTAAAGCATTGGGCAATCAGATCTCTATCCTTTATGGAGGAAGTGTTAATTCGCAAAATGCAAAAGAATTGTTTGAATGCGATGATATCGACGGAGCATTAGTTGGAGGAGCGTCACTAAAGGAAAGCGATTTTAATGCAATTATAAAAGCACTTATTGCTGTTTCATAAAAAAAGAAAATGGATTACATAGAAGTAAAATTTACAAATCCTGTTGAGTTAAACGAAATCATATTAGCATTTCTTAGTGATTCTGACTATGAAATGTTTGAGGAAAATGAGCAGGGAATGAATGCGTACATTCAACAAGAAAAATATTCTGAGTCTGATTTGATTTCGCTACTATCGGCAATCCCAAATCATGAAAAGATCAACTATGAAATAGCTGTCATAGAAGGAAAAAACTGGAATAAAGAATGGGAAAGTAATTTTTCGCCGGTAGATATAAATGATACAGTTTTCATTCGAGCGCCATTTCATCCGGCTAATGATCACTATAAACACGAGATAATTATTGAACCTAAAATGTCTTTTGGAACCGGGCATCATCCAACTACAACATTAATGATTCAATTAATGCTTGAAAACAATTTCAAGAATAGATCGGTTCTGGATATGGGCTGTGGGAGCGGAATATTAGCCATACTTGCTTCCCAATTAGGTGCCAACACTATTTTAGCTGTCGATTTTGATCAATGGGCATATGAAAACACAATTGAAAATTGTGAGCGAAATAATGCTAAAGAAATTGAAGTTCTCAAAGGAAATGTAAATGCTATTATTGGAAAAAAGTTCGATTTTATTTTGGCGAATATAAATCGTAACATATTACTATCAGACACTTTTCAGTATGCAAGTTGCTTGAATGAACATGGAACCCTTATGCAAAGTGGATTTTTAATAGAAGATGAAAAATTACTAATTGAAAACGCAAATAATTTTGGCTTGAATCACATTACTTCAGTACACAAAGAAAAATGGTCAGCAATGACATTCCAACTTTAAACTGAAAAAAACATTAATCAATGAAAAGAATTATTTTCCTCATTACTCTATTTATTGCAATCGTTGGTTTTGGAAATAGATGTCAAAGTCAGTCCATTAAAAACTTTACATCTGATCCGATAAAATTTATTGATGAGATGCAAAAATTTCTAGAAGAAACGGATAAGAAAGAAGGAGGGAAAATAATGGACGAATTTATACCACTTTGGACCGGTTCAAAATTTAATCCTTCTCAACAAGACGCTATTTACAAAACAGCAAATGCTATGCTTAGAAAAAGAATGAAGGCATTTCCAGACTTTCGAAACTATTTAGCCGCATTAACAAGCTTTGCTAATAGCCAACAAAGTCAATTAAGTTTTACATCATGGCAAGCGAGTCTCGATAAGTTATTGCTATTACCTCCTCGGTTTTATACTAATTATATTACAACATGTAACACTCTTTTTAAAGACAATACTCTCTATTCATCTGCTTCAACAAATTGGCATAGTGATAATAACTCTTATTCTTTTGAATTTGATTCTTTACCAAAAATAGTTTTTCCTTCCTTATCATTAATATGCACTTCCAAAGGCGATTCATCTGTTATATATCAAACAAAAGGATTTCTTTATCCTACGCAACAAAAATTTTACGGCCAAGGAGGAAAAGTTAATTGGAATAGGGCAGGATGGGATGAAAGCGTAATCCATGCTACTTTGCATGATTATATTATTGACTTAACAGGAAGCGATTTTTCGGCAGACTCAGTTGATTTTTTCAACTCAAACTATTTTAATAAACCATTAAAGGGAACATACAGCGATAAAATTCTTGCAAATGTTAGTGTAGAAACGGCCTCTTACCCAAGATTTGTCTCTACACAGTCAGGAATAGAAATAAAAAATATTGTACCAGATGTAGATTATATAGGAGGTTTTTCGATGGTTGGAAATAAAATGGTAGGATCGGGTACCGTTGATGAACCTGCGCACATTATCTTTTTCCGTGAACACAAACCATTTTTTGTTTTAGGATCAAAAAGTTTTGCTGTTAGAAAAGACCGAGTGACGAGTGATAATGCCACTGTTACAATTTATTTCGAGAAAGACTCTATTTTTCATCCATCGTTAACTTTTAAATACATCGTAAAGGATCGGGAAATTGCTCTGATTAGAGCAGAAGACGGAAAATCAAAATCGCCTTACTTTGATTCGTATCATCAGATTGATATGTTTTTTGATGGCTTATATTGGAAAATCGATGAACCAATTATCAATATGAAAATGATAAGTGGTCAAGGTGAAAGTAAAGCAACATTTGAGTCTAGTAATTACTTTCGTAAACTTCGCTTTTTGAGACTTCAAGGATTGAGCCAGGTGCATCCGCTATTTACTTTGAAAGAATACTCTATAAAACACGACACAAAAGTTATTTATACGGAAGATCTGGCAAAGGAAATGAAATTGCCCGATAGTGAAGTGAGAAGCATGTTCATCCGTTTTTCAGATGAAGGATTAATCACTTATGACGCATCAGAAGATAAAGCAATAATTAAAGACAGACTTTTTTATTATTTATTAGCAAATGTTGGCAAAACAGATTACGACGTACTTCAATTTGAATCGATCATTAGTCAAAAATCGAATGCCTCGATCAATCTATTGAATTTCGAAATTACAATGCGCGGACTTGCACCTATTAACTTAAGCGATTCACAAAACGTTGTAATATATCCGACAGAGCAAGAAGTGAAAATTCAAAAGAACAGAAATTTCACTTTTGCCGGAAGAGTTCATGCCGGGCGCTTTGACTTCTTTGGTAAATCATTTTCATTCGACTATCAAAATTTTAAAATCAATCTCGACAATGTCGATTCGCTTCGTTTGAAAGTAGAGTCAAACGATCCTTCAGAAGTTGATGATTATGGAAAAAGAAAATTAGTTCCGGTAAGAAGTGTATTGGAAAATATTACCGGCGACTTATTGATCGATTTTCAAGGCAATAAATCGGGACTGCACGATTATCCGAATTACCCAATCTTCAATTCTAAAAAAGATTCTTATGTTAATTATGATAAAACATTTATACAAGATGGTGTTTATTCTCGCGATAAATTTTTCTTTCATCTTGATCCATTTACCATTGACTCTTTGGATAATTTCTCAAAAGAAGGGCTTCGATTTAACGGAGAACTAGTATCAGCAGGAATTTTCCCTGACTTCAAAGACACACTGCGTCTTCAACCTGATTTATCGTTAGGCCTCACAAGGAATACCGGGACTGAAGGATGGGTTGCTTATAGTGGAAAAGGGAAGTTTACAAATAAGATTGATCTCAGTAACGCAGGACTACATGGTGACGGTACGCTCGATTATCTTGCTTCTACATCCAAGTCGAACGATTTTTTGTTTTTGCCGGACTCAATGAATTCAAATGTAAATTTATTTAGTAATAAAAAGGAAGTTTTGGCAGGGGTTGAATTCCCTGATGTAAAAGCAAGCGATGTTCGAGTTCATTGGGAACCCAAAAACGATGTGATGTATGTAAATAAAAAGGAGAAAGATTTAGTGATGTATGAAGCACAAGCAAATTTGAATGGGAATTTGCAATTGAAACCATTGGGCTTAACCGGAAATGGCATTATGAGTTTTGCTTCAAGTGAATTGGAAGCAAAATTATTTAAATATAAAACGAATGTGTTTGAATCAGATACATCAGATTTTAGATTGAGTTCGAATAATACCGCTGCGCTTGCCTTTTCTACTAAGAATGTAAATTCACACATTGATTTTACAAAACGTGTTGGAGATTTTAAGTCGAACGGCGGAGGATCGTATGTAAGTTTCCCCTTGAATCAATACATCTGTTACATCGATCAATTTAAATGGTTCATGGATCAAGAATCCATCGAATTGTCGTCGAGCGATAAAAATGCGAATAAAGGAGATACATTAGAAAGTAATTTAAACTTAACAGGATCAGATTTTATTTCAGTTGAAGCAAGGCAAGATTCACTTCAATTCCGTGCACCTTTTGCGCGCTATTCATTGAAAGATTATTTAATCCGAGCCGAAAAAGTTGCATTGATAAGAACAGCTGATGCATCAATAATTCCTGACAGTGGGAAAGTAGTAGTGGAGGCATATGCAAAAATGAGAACGTTAAATGATGCTAGAATTATTGCAAATACTACAACGAAATATCACACCATTTATAATGCAAAAGTAAATATACTAGGAAGGAAAAAATATGAAGGATCGGGTGACTATGATTATGTTGATGAAAATAAAGTAAAGCATAATTTTCATTTTGAGTCTATCAGTGTAGATACGAGTTTGCAAACTTTTGCCAAAGGACAACTTACCGACAGTACAGGTTTTCCATTAAGTCCACAGTTTTTGTTTAAAGGAAGTATTCAACTGGAGGCTGCAAAAGAATTTTTGACATTTACAGGTTATGGAAAACCAAATTTCCATTGTGAGAAAGTAGAACAAAACTGGATAAGATTTTCCGGCCAGGTAGATCCATCGCATGTCAGCATTCCTGTGTCTTCTCCTATAACTGATGTTGGAAGTAAGCTTTCATCAGCAGTTGCACAAACTAGCGATTCAACAGGAATTTATGCAGCGTTTATGATGCCCAAAAGAAAACCATCTGATTTGGAAATAATAGCAGCTGACGGAGTTTTATATTATGATAAACCAACAACACAATTCCGAATTACAACAAAAGAAAAATTAGATAAACCGGGATCAGCCGGTAACTATTTAAGTTTAGACGATAAAAAATGCATGGTTTACGGAGAAGGAAAACTCAACTTCGGATCAGACTTAGGTCAGTTACAATTGCAAACAGTAGGAAGTGTAATCAACAACTTAAATAATGATAGCACGTCGTTCGATATTCTTGCCGCAATAGATTTCTTTTTCAATGATGATGCCTTGAAGATTATGTCAGAACAATTGAGTACCAATGCCGCATTGCAAGCAACACAAGATGTAGGCAGACAAACGTATGAACATGGATTAACTGAAATAGCAGGAAAAGAAAAAGCAGATAAATTTGTTGCAGAGTTGAATTTATATGGCTCATTCAAAAAAATTCCGGAAGAACTGAGACATACATTTTTTATTACAGAGTTGAAAATGATATGGAATAATGAAAGTCGGAGTTACAGATCAGTTGGTCAGATTGGAATTGGAAATATGGACAAAACCAATATTAACCGTAGAGTAAACGGTATTGTGGAGATTATTCATAAGAAAACAGGAGACGCAATGAACATTTATCTCGAACCTGAAAATCAACAATGGTATTACTTCTCTTATTCAAGAGGACTGCTTCAGAGTATGTCGTCAAATAGTTTGTTTAATGATGCGATAACCAAGGCAAAGCCTGACAAGAGAGTAAATAAAATGAAAGACAAACCAGATTTAGAATATATGCTTTCGACAGATCGTGCAGTAAAAAACTTCCTTCGAAAAATGCAACCTGTTCAAGTGGAGGGAGAAAAGTAAACCTATTTGATAAATATCATTCAATTAGTTAAGATTGCAGTCTTGAAGCAGAAAAATACAACTTATAAAATCAAACCGGAGATCAATTGTTAACGTTACCTAACATATTTGGACTTCTGATGGCCTATTTGGTCGGAAGTATTCCGTCTGCTGTTTGGGTAGGTCGAACTTTTTATAATATTGATGTCCGCGAGTATGGAAGTGGAAATGCCGGAGCAACAAATACTTTCAGAGTCTTAGGTAAAAAGCCCGGAATAGCCGTGCTTATTATGGATGTGTTAAAAGGATTTTTAGCAGTAAAGTTGGCATACATACTGGGTGATTATGATTCAAAATCGCCTGAATTTATAGACTTTGAATTAGCACTTGCCGTTTGTGGATTGTTGGGTCATATTTTTCCGGTATATGTAGGTTTTAGAGGTGGGAAAGGAGTTGCTACTATGCTAGGAATATTAGTTGCTATTCATCCACAAGCAGCGTTGGCATGTGCAATTGTATTTATTGTGACTTTATATTTTTCGGGTTATGTGAGCTTAAGCAGTATGGCAAGTGGAGTTACATTCCCAATAATAATTATGGTTTTTTACAGTACCAATTCAAGTATTAACATATTCTCATTGGCAGTTGCCATTCTAATATTGGTAACACATCAACGAAATATTGAAAGGATACTAACAAAAGAAGAATCGAGAGTAAAATGGTATAAAAAACGATTTTAGTTTTTATTAATTCTTGAACAGTTTTTTTTCAAACCTTCCTCAACATTTAATTTCGGGTTTAAATTTTTTGCCAAAGTATAATCATAGCACGCTCGCAAATGTTTCCCTAAATACGACAAAGCCAAAGCCCTACTAAGGTAAGCTTGAGAAAAAGTCGGATTCAATTTAATAGCTCTATCAAAATCTTTTACTGCACCTAAGGCTACATCCGAACTTAATTCCAATCTGCTCAATTTAAAATAACCTCGGTCGTAATACATTTGTTCATCGTCAGGAAATTTATCGATAGCTGCATTATAAAGTTCCAATGCCAGGTCATTATCCTTTATTTTTTGAGCTTCTTTTGCTTTAATATATAGGTCATGCGCTATTTCCTTCTGAGGCTCTTTGTATTTATCAATGTACATATCAGCAATGCCCATTTCTACTTCTGTATAATGTCTACGCATATAATCTTCATAATAGCTTGCACGATAAAAATTATGATAGTTTCTTGGAGTCATAAAAGCAGAGCTAGTTAGAAGGAACGAGATGATGCACCACAACACAATTTGAGTTTTACCAAATTTTGCCTTCAAAAAGAAAATAATAGAATATAATATCCAACCAATCCATATTTCAAAACCGAATTGAATATTTGGTATCCAATATTGAAGTAAGGCAAATGCAATAAAAAAGAAGATACAAAAAACAATGTATAAGGAAGTTTGCACAAGTTTATGATGATTCTTTGACCTTGCACTTCTGATCATTTCTATACTGAATAATAAGATGGCCGAAAAAGTAAGTAAGACACTTAACCCAAGACCAATTTTTTTCAAAATTAATCCCGAAACTAATATTAAAAATAAAAATTGTCGTCTGGTATTTCTTTTCATCAAGGGCGAAAATAAGATTAACTTTTCTGAATAAAAATATTCTAGCAATTTTTCAACCAATTCATTGTTAAGAACAATACTATTTGAACCAAAAGTGCAAGGTCAATCACATTACCTTTAGCAACTTCGAATGAACAGTTGACGAATGAACTACATACAAAAAATCACTTTCTTCTGCCTGATAACTTTATCAACCGTTTACAACGGATTTGGTCAGAAACTACCTCCATTCCTTAACCCACAAGCAGAAAGGTGGGCTGATTCGGTCTTACAGACTATGAAACCTGACGAAAGAATTTCTCAGCTCATCATGGTTGCAGCTTGGAGTAACAAAGATTCTACTCATATAAAAGAAATCAGAAAATTAATTTCAGATTGGGGAATAGGAGGAGTCTGCTTTTTTCAAGGCGGTCCTATGCGTCAAGCCAATTTAACAAACAACTATCAGAAGCTATCGAAAATTCCGTTGATGGTAGGAATTGATGGTGAGTGGGGATTGGCTATGCGCTTGGATAGCACAATTCGTTTCCCAAGGCAAATGACATTATCGGCAATCAAAGATCAACAATTGATTTATGACATGGCACAAGAGATTGCTCGAGAATGTAAAATAATGGGAATACATGTCAACTTCGCCCCGGATGCCGACATAAATAATAATCCATCAAATCCCATTATTGGTAGCCGATCTTTTGGAGACGATAGAGAAGATGTTTATCTCAAATCATTACTTTATATGAATGGTTTGCAAGACAATCACATTCTAGCAACAGGTAAACATTTTCCGGGCCATGGCAATGCTGATAGTGATTCCCACCTTACATTACCACTGATCAATCAACCTATTTCAGAAATGGATTCAATTGAACTTTATCCATTCAAAAAATTAATTAACGAAGGCTTAGGAAGTATGATGGTTGCACATTTAAGTGTTCCGGCATTGGATTCCATTCCAAACAATCCTTCAACTTTATCCAAAGAAATAGTAACAGGTTTACTTAAAAATAAATTAGGTTTCCAAGGACTAATTTTTACAGATGCATTAAATATGAAAGGTGTTTCGGCTTTGTACAAACCGGGGATCGTTGACAAATTAGCTTTCATGAGTGGAAATGATGTTCTGTTATATTGTGAAGATGTAAGAAAAGCGGTTCAGCAAATTCACCTTGCAGTAGAAAATTGTGAGATTAAACAGGAAGAAATTGATGTACGTGCGAAAAAAGTTTTGATGGCCAAATATTGGACCGGCCTAAATAATTATAGTCCTATTGATACGAGTAATCTATTATCACGACTAAATTCGAACAACGGACAATTTCTGCAACGCAGTCTATTTGAAAAAGCAATAACAGTACTAAAAAATCAGGATTCTATTTTACCCTTGCAAAGAAAAGATACACTGCGAATCGCAGTTGTGAGTATTGGAGAAAAGAAAGACAACGCTTTTCAGGCACAATTAAAAATGTATGGCAAAGTTGATGTATTTGCAGAAGAAAAGGATGCACCGCTTTCGGTATTGATGGCTCTATATAGCTTTTTAAGCAATTACGATTATGTTATTCTTAGTCTTCATAGCACTACAATGAAAGCTTCTACCAATTTTGGAATATCAGAAGGAACGATACGATTTGTTGATAGTGTTTTAATTAAATACCCTACCATCTTTGTTGATTTTGGGAATAGCTATACCTTATCTAAATTCAAAAACATTCAATCAGCACAAGCAATTTTATTGGCTTATGAAGATTTCCCTTTGATGCAACAACTTGCGGCACAAACAATCTACGGAGGAATAGAGGCTACAGGAACACTTCCTGTTACAGTAAATAAAGAACTGACAAGGAAGTCGGGTGAAAAAACGATCGAACCAATTAGATTAAAATATTCTTTGCCCGAAGAAGTTGGAATGTCAAGCGATACTTTATCGCAAATTGATACCATAGTAAGTAAAGCAATTGCTGCAAATGCCATTCCAGGATGTCAAGTATTAGTAGCAAGAAAAGGAGTTGTTATTTATAACAAATCCTTTGGAACAAAAACATACAACTCCACCGATACAGTGCGGAATTCTGATTTGTATGATATAGCCTCTGTTACTAAAGTGGTAGGAACTGCTCTCGCAACTATGAAGTTATACGATCTAAAAAAAATCGACTTAAATCATCCTTTGTCTAAATTTTTCACTCCTCTCAAATCAACGAACAAAAAAGCATTGCTGGTGAAAGAAATTTTAGCTCATCAAGCCGGTTTGGTTCCTTGGATTCCTTTTTACAAAAAAACTATGGTGGATACTTTTTTGGTTCCAGGTATCTTCAGTAAAATTAAAAGTGAAGATTATCCGGTGAGAGTTGCAGATTCAATGTATATGGAAACAAGTTATTCCGACAGTTTAATTGATTGGGTTTTCGATTCGCAATTGAATGCCCCGGGAAAATATGTGTACAGTGATCTTGGGCCAATATTAATGATGCTTGCTACAGAAAAAATTACAGGTCAATCATTCGATAAATACATTAGTAATAATTTTTATAATCCACTTGGTTTAAGTCGAATTACATACAACCCGAGAGAAAAATTTTCATTAAGTGAAATTGTTCCCACAGAAAATGATTTGGTATTTAGAAAACAATTGTTGAGAGGTGATGTTCATGATCCAGCAGCAGCTATGATGGGTGGAATTTCGGGGAATGCAGGAATTTTTAGCAATGCAAATGACCTTGCAGTAATTATGCAAATGCTTTTGAACAAAGGTTCTTATGGTGGTAAAAATTATATCCACTCATCAACAGTCGATTTATTCACTCGTCAACAATTTCCACTGAACAATAACAGACGAGGATTGTTATTTGACAAACCGGAGCTCGATCCTAATAAAGCAAGTCCTTGTGCTAAGGAAGCAGGACCTAATACCTTCGGACATCAAGGATTTACGGGTACATGTGTTTGGGCAGATCCCGATTCAGAACTTATCTACATATTTTTGTCGAACAGAGTTAATCCTGATGCAACAAACGAAAAGTTAACAAAAATGAACGTGCGTACTACTATTCAATCAGCTATTTATCATTCAATTATCAATTAATTTGAATGAGTTCTGAAATGACTTTAAATGCGTAATTTCAATTGTTGAATATCCTGAAAATTCAATAAGTTTGCATGAGTGAAAAATTGTATTTAAGAGATTTATGAAAATTGGAATACTATGTTACCCGACATTTGGAGGAAGTGGCGTAATCGCAACAGAACTTGGCAAGGCGCTGGCGGAAAAAGGACACAGTGTTCATTTTATAACTTATAGTCAGCCTGTACGATTAGAACATTTCATTGAGAATGTTTTTTATCATGAAGTGAGTGTAGCAGATTACCCACTTTTTGAGTATGCGCCGTATGAAACTGCATTAACCAGTAAGCTAGTTGATGTAGCACGATTTGAAAAACTAGATATTGTGCATGTTCATTATGCCATTCCGCATGCTTCAGTTGCTTACATGGCAAAGAAAATTATGGAATCGCAGGGGCTGAAACTTCCATTTATAACTACACTTCACGGAACAGATATTACGCTTGTTGGTAAAAATGAAAGTTACAATCCAGTTGTAACATTTGCTATCAATCAATCGGATGCTGTCACCTCCGTTTCAAATTCATTAAAAATAGAAACATATAAACACTTCAACATTCAAAAAGAAATTGAAGTGATTCCTAATTTTATTGACCTTAGGCGTTTCAATAAACAGCGCCGCGATCATTTTCGTAGAGCAATTGCTCCAAATAACGAACGATTGGTAGTTCATGCATCTAATTTCCGACCGGTAAAAAGAGTAGGCGATGTAGTAAAAGTATTCCACAACATTAGTAAAGTTATACCAAGTAAATTATTGATGATTGGTGACGGACCTCAAAGAGATCGAATAGAAAAAGAATGTAGAGAAACCAGTGATTGCGAAAACATTCGTTTCTTAGGAAAGATTGATGTTGTTGAAGAAATATTATCCATTTGCGATCTGTTTGTTCTGCCATCGGAGTCTGAGAGTTTCGGTTTAGCAGCACTGGAAGCAATGGCATGCCAGGTTCCAGTAATTAGTACAAATACAGGTGGGCTACCTGAGGTAATTAAGCAAGGCTACAACGGATTTATGAGCAATGTAGGAGATATAGAAGACATGTCGAAGAATGCAATTCATATTCTTGAAGATACTAATCGATTAATGACTTTCAAGAGCAATGCACTTTCACATGCAAAAACATTTGACATTACAAACGTTCTTCCAATTTATGAAGCATTGTACAAGAAAGTTTTGGATGAATCGAATAGTAAAAATTAGTAACGGTTCGAGAATAGAATTTGTAAACAACGATTTAAAAAGTGTCCGCTCAAACTAATAAATAATTATTTTTCAGATGCTGTACATTAAAGCACTTCACATAATTTTTGTTGTTACATGGTTTTCAGGTTTATTCTATATCGTAAGATTATTTGTTTATCATAGTGAAGCCAATGAAAAATCTGAACCTGAAAGATCGATCTTGATCAACCATTTTTTAAAAGCAGAGAAACTTTTATGGTATGGAATTACTGTTCCAAGTGCTTATGGAACAGTATTTTTTGGTTCTTGGATGCTTTATGAAATGTTCGGTACATCTATTCCAAGTTGGCTATATTTAAAACTGGCTTTTGTTTTATTTCTATTCGTTTACCATTTGCTTTGTGGAAGAATAGTCCATCAATTGAAAAAAGGAACCATTCGATTTAGCGGAATGCAAATGAGATTATGGAATGAAGTCGCAACCATTTTTCTTATTTCTATAATCTTTATTGTTGTTCTAAAAGATATGTTTAGCTGGGTAAAAGGATTAATTGGATTGCTAATTTTTTCATCGCTCTTGTTGGCAGCAATACACCTTTACAAAAAAATGAGGACAAAAAAATAATTCATCCACCACTTTTCTTTACTTTATATCCAGCAGTTTGCAGCAGTGTAACTATACGATCTCTGTGATCGCCTTGAATTAATATTTCTCCATCTTTTACTGAACCGCCAACACCGCATTTAGATTTTAGTTCTTTACCCAACTTTTCTAGATCAGCTTCTTTACCAACAAATCCAGTTATCAAGGTAACAGCTTTCCCCGCACGATTTTTTTTATCAAGCATTACTCTAAGATCTTGCTGATTGTTTTTAATCGATTGAGTTTCTTCTTTTTCATTTATAGAATACTGAAAGTTAGGATTCGTTGAATAGACTACACCTTCAATATTTTTATTTTTTTTCGACATAACTAAAAGTACTTAACTAGTTTTGGGATAAAGATAATACATCCAATTATTACAGACATAATTGAAACTACAAATACAGCAGCAGCAGCAATATCTTTTGATTGCCCTGCCTTTTCATTTTGCTCCGGCATAGTTAGATCAACATTCAGTTCAATGGATGTATTGAGTAATTCAGCTGATAATACACTACCTATACATAAAAGAATAATACACCATTCTACTGCCGAAACTCGTAGTAGAATTGAAGCAATCATTACTACTATTGCCATCACAAAATGGAATCGCATATTGAATTGACTTCTAAAAGCAGCTGAAAAACCCTTAGAAGCATAGACAAAACTCTTTAATAATCTTTTCGACTTCATTAATTTATTTTGAAACAACTACATTTAATGAAAGAGGATTCATTTTCACTTTAATATTACCTTCCAAAATAATTGGATCACCATCAATATGACCTTTAACAATCTCATCATTTAAAATGATTATTTCACTTGCAACAAATCTGTCAAAGTATTTCGATAAATGGATCTTGTTATTCATCATTTTATAGATCAGATTAAACGACGTTAGAAAAGGAAATTTTCTTATGATCGAAATATCAATTAAACCATCCCGTACATCCGCAAATGGTGCAATGACTGCATTATTCCCAAATTGAGATGAGTTTGCAAAGGTGAGAAGGAAACTAGAAATGTAAATCTCCATTTGATCTGCAATAATCTTAAAATTTACTGATTTGTATTTTGAAAATTCCGTCAATACTAACTTTACATAGGTAGAATAACCTCTAGTACCGGCTTGAGCAAAAAGATGAGCAATATGAGCATCAAATCCAATTCCGAAAGTGCCGATGCAAAATTTCTCATTTACCAACATAGTATCAATTGACATAATTCGATGATCATTAATAAGTTCTACCGCTTTGATAAAATTCATCGGAATATTTAAATGTCGTGCCATTCCATTGCCTGAGCCGGTTGGTACTATTCCAAGTGCAACAGAACTATTCATCAAACCTTGAGCAGTTTCATTTACTGAACCATCGCCACCAACAGCAACAACAATATCGAAGGCTTCATCAACTGCCTCTTTTGCTAATTGACTTGCATGGCCGGGTTCTTTTGTAAAAACGATGTCTACAATAAATTTGTTATGATCAATCGAAGTTGAAATCCATTTAGAAAAATTATCCTTTTTAGTAGCGCCTGATTTAGGATTGACAATGAATCTGATTTTTTTCATTTATTCTATCGTATGATCATTTTGTTATTGATAAGCGATGAATTATATTGTTGGATAAAAGCTTTCATTTTTTTTTCCATGGAAACAGAATCGGGTTTAATTGAGGAGTGTGTCGAACTTTCATCTTTGAACTGGATCAATTCATTGGAATTGTTTCCATCATATATCAATGCTTTATTATCTTGAATTAATTGGTAAGTATCATTTAGGTAATTAATTGCAAAGCCTTGTACACTATCATTGAAAACAGATTGGCCAAAAGCAAAATATGGTTTGTCATAATTCAAGTAAGATAGGATGGAAGGTAAGATATCTATTTGTTGCGTTGTCTTAGTTTGTTTGTATTTGATAGAATCAATAGGCGAAAAGAAAATGAGAGGAATTGAATAGAGTCCTTGTCTGTTCATATAAAACTGCTTTTCGGAAAGAGCAGTATGATCGGCCGTAATTACAAATAAAGTATTTCTATACCATTTTTGTTTCGAAGCATAACTAAAAAACTTACTGAGTGCATAGTCAGCATATCTAATACTTTTATGAATTGGCAAAGAACCGTCTTTAAATATCTTTTTGTATTGCTCAGGTATTGAGTAAGGGTGATGCGAAGAAATTGTAAATATGGTAGCAAAGAAAGGCTGAGTCGATTTTGAAAGTTCATCAACCGTTCTATGTAAAAATGGTTCATCATAAATTCCCCATGTACCATCAAAATCGTTGTCGTTGTTATATTCCGTTCTCCCGAAATAATTTTTATAGCCAACAGCTTTAGAAAAATTATCAAAGCCCATCGTTCCATTCGTGCCACCATGAAAAAAATAAGTTTGATAGGCCTTTTGATCCAGCAGATTCGCGATAGAAGTCATTGAATTTCCGCCATAGCTGGAGGTAATGATAGGTTCATTGGTCAGAGCGGGTAAACCGGAGGTAATAGCAGGTATACCTTCAATTGATCGTTTACCGTTAGCAAAGGCATCTGTACAATAGTATGATTGCATCATTAAAGAATCCAGAAAAGGAGTGTAGCCGATGTTATTGTTTAAAAGACCAGAATATTCTTTACCAAAACTTTCAAGAATAATAAGCACCACGTTCATTGGACGAAAAGCAACTGTTCCAAGTGGGGAATGGATTACCGGAGACAATTTGTTTTCTTCTGTTTCAGACATAAAGTGAACTGCTTTAAGTTCACTCTTTCCAAAAGTTTTCAGGAAAGTAAAAGGTGTATTTAAAATTAATGGCGATAAGTTTGAGCTTCCATACTTAGAGGCACTGATAATTGTTAGTGGCTTGAACTGAGTTCCACCTCGAAAACCAATTAAGAAAAGACCAACGAAAGTAACTAAAAGTAAAAACTTTCCAAGGTATGTCGATTGGATATTGATTTTCTTGAAAACAAGTAATTGACCCTTCTGAGGATAAAGTCGAACTAATAAATACAAGATCAAAAACAAAATTAATAGTACATACCAAAAATCCACAATCATTTTTGGGACGGTATTTTGAAAATCGTTGCCGAACGAAAGGATCTTGAATACATCTGCGGTGGCTCTTTTAGCAGTAAATCTGAATAGACCGAAATCGATCGTATTCAATAAAAACATGAATGAGTTAATCGAAATAAAAACAAATTTTGTAAGCTGTTTGATTGGCTTTAGAAAAAATATTTTTTCAGGTAATAAATGCAATAAAATAACCGGTGTATTCGAAATTACAATTGCTGTAATATCATAACGCAAACCATAAAAAAAAGCCATCAACAGTTCAGAACCGGAAACAGATTGAAAGAAAGAAAGGTTAAAGATCAGGTACAGTATTCTACAAAAAGAATATCCGAGCAGGACCCAACCAATCCGTTTTACCAATAGAGAGTAACTGCTAGAATTCTGATTCATAATCTGACGAAAGTACAGTGTAAATGACAATAAAAAAAGCCATTCTCAAAGAGAGAATGGCTTTAATTAAAAAGATATCTAAAAATTAGTGTTTCGTGTACACTTGTCCAAAAGTGATTGCCTGACTGTTACACATATTTACATCAGTAAATACTAAACCAAAACCTGTAGCAGTAGAGGCGTAGAATGAACTAGCAAAAGTATGGTTTGCAATATCACAAGCTACCGGAGGATTTTGAGCAGTACCAATATTCAATGCTGTTTGAGAAGGAATCTCTAAATTACCATTCGCCAAACGAGTAGCATAAATACCTGTATTATTCGCATAGTCGTTGAAACGTTTAAAATGTATACGATTGTTAATTGAAAGGTCAACAGTGATTGTATCGGTATAGATATACGGTGTTCCTCCACCTGTTGTATCATTAATTGTATAGACACCTGCAAAAGCTTCTGCATCGTTCTTTACAGTAATAGTACGAGTAGCAGTTCCAACATTACCGGCAGCATCTGTTGAAGTATAAGTAACAGTATAAACACCCACTAAGTTTACGTTAGGGTTTGTAGAACTTGCATCAGATGTTACAGTCGTAGAACCATCCGTTGCATCACTTGCAGCAGCACCAGGATCAGACCAAGCAGCGCTATTTAAAGAAAGTGTGATAGCTGCATCGCCGGTTAGAGTAATAACAGGAGCAGTAGTATCATCTTTCTTGCAACCAGAAGTAAATACGATTGCCGAAGCAATTGAAACAGTTAGAAATAGAGCAATGGCGTTTTTTTTCATTTTTTTGGGGGGTTGAATAATTGTTTTTCGAATTAAAGCACAAAAATACTTTATTTGTCTTAATAATAGAAAAGTAATTAAATAAAAATTACTTTTGCCCGACAAATTAGAAAAACAAAACAAAAATGAAAAAATTTCTTTCTATTATGGCCATCGCCGGTTTCGCAACATTAATATCATGTGGACCAAGTGCAGAAGAGAAAGCTGCTGCTGAGAAGACACGTCAGGATTCAGTTCAAGCTGCTATGGACAAAATTGTTGCAGATTCTACTGCTACAGCACAACAAATGATGCAAGATTCAATTGCTAAAGTTGCGGCTCAAGTAACAGCAGATTCTATTGCAAATGCTGCTAAACCTAAAGCAAAAGCGGCAGTTAAGCCCGTTTCAAAGCCAAAAACAGCCCCAGAGAAAGTTCAAGAGCAAATTAAGAAAGTTGCCGGAGGCCGAGGACATTAATCCTTAAACCCTGAAAGTGCACTTATTAACTTTAAATTGTTAATGATTTTTTAATTTATCATTATAATATTTGAAAAATATGTTACTTTTGCGCCCATTAAATAAACAAACCTAAAAAAATAAAATGAAAAAAGTTCTCTCTATCCTTTTAGCTGCTGGTTTCGTAGCTATCGTTGCTTGTGGCCCTAGCGCTGAAGAAAAAGCTGCTGCTGAAAAAGCAGTTCAAGATTCTATCGCTGCTGCTGAAACAGCTGCTGCTGCAACTCAATCTGCAATGACAGACTCAGCTGCTGCAATGGCAACTCCTGCAACAGATTCATCAGCAATGATGTCAACTCCGAAGAAGTAATTCTTTGCAAGACAAAAGAAAAGAGGCTTTATTAAAGCCTCTTTTTTTTTGTCTATAGTTTAATAAAAAAAATTAATTATTTATCTCTTTAACCTTTTCAACGGTCCCGCACTTTTCACAACCTGCCGCACTTTTCCCCTTGAATTGCATAAAAATTCTTCTTCCCACATATATAAAGGCGGCTAGAAAAATAATACCAACAACAAACATTTGTATGTCCATAACACGCTAACTTTATACAAAGATAACAACCATTTTTGAATAATTTTACCCTCAGAAAATGATCGTATGAATTTCAATAAAAAGAGCTTGTCCAACGATGAGCTAAAACATATTTATGTAGAGTTACTTAAACCACGTTTAATTGAGGAGAAAATGCTAGTGCTTCTTCGACAAGGACGAATTTCAAAATGGTTTTCAGGAATTGGACAGGAAGCTATTTCTGTTGGTTGCGGATTAGCACTTGATAAAGAGGAATACATCCTGCCTATGCATAGAAACCTGGGCGTCTTTACCACCCGTCAAATTCCACTCAACAGATTATTTTCTCAATGGCAAGGGAAATCGGGAGGCTTTACAAATGGACGTGACCGCTCATTTCACTTTGGGACGCAAGAATACAAGATCATTGGAATGATATCACACCTTGGACCGCAATTAGGCGTAGCCGATGGAATAGCGTTAGCAAATCTATTGAAGAAGGAGAAAAAGGTCACCGCAGTTTTTTCTGGCGACGGTGGAAGCAGTGAAGGTGATTTTCATGAAAGTTTAAACGTAGCTGCAGTTTGGAATCTGCCGGTCATTTTTGTAATCGAGAATAACGGTTACGGTTTATCGACTCCCTCGAATCAGCAATTTAAGATGAAACAATTCATCGATAAAGGAATCGGCTATGGAATGGAAGCTGTACAAATTGATGGTAATAATATTTTAGAATGCTACCATACATTTTCCGAATTAGCAAAATCAATCAGAGAGAATCCTCGACCAATTCTTCTGGAATGCTTAACTTTTAGAATGCGTGGTCACGAAGAAGCTTCCGGCACAAAATACGTTCCTCAAGCCTTATTTGATGAATGGGGAAAGAAGGATCCACTCAATAATTACGAAAATTTTTTACTTAAAGAAAAAATTATAGACGAAGCATTTATTGCTTTGACTCGCAGAGATATAAAGCAAGATATCGAAAAGAATTTAGAGGTCACTTTTGCCGAATCAAATCCGGAAGTAATTACTGAAAAGGAAGTTGCCGACATGTATGATAGTCGTCCTATTCCATCAATTGAAGCGGGAGAAAAGATGACTGAATTGCGCTATTTGGATGCTATTACTGATGCAATGAAATTGGCCATGAGAAAGCACGACAATTTGGTAATCATGGGTCAGGATGTTGCAGATTATGGTGGAGTTTTTAAAGCTACAATCGGATTTGTAGAAGAGTTTGGCTCTGGACGTGTGCGAAATACTCCTTTGTGCGAATCAGCTATTATTGGAGCTGCACAAGGTCTAGCTATTAATGGCATGAAATCAATTGTTGAAATGCAATTTGCCGATTTCGTGACTTGTGGCTTTAATCAAATAGTGAACAATTTGGCTAAAACTCATTACCGTTGGGGACAAAATATTGACGTTGTAGTGCGAATGCCTACTGGTGCAGGTGTAAACGCAGGTCCATTTCATAGCCAATCGAATGAAGCTTGGTTTATTCATACACCTGGACTGAAAGTAGTTTATCCTGCTTTTCCTGATGATGCAAAAGGTTTACTTATTTCTGCTATCGAGGATCCTAATCCTGTCATGTATTTTGAGCATAAAGCACTGTACAGAAGTATTACAGGCGATGTGCCTGAAGGTTATTACACAACAGAAATTGGTAAAGCTAAATTGATTCAAGAAGGAAACGATCTCTCAATTATTTCTTATGGCCTGGGTGTACATTGGGCTTTGGAAGTTTTGAAAGAAGAAAATATTTCAGCCGATCTTTTAGATCTAAGAACATTATTGCCTTGGGACAAAGAAGCCGTAGAGAAAACCGTTCGCAAAACAGGGAAAGTAATTATTCTTCACGAAGACACATTAACAGGAGGAATAGGAGGCGAAATTTCGGCTCACATAGCACAACATTGTTTTGAACATCTTGATGCGCCTGTAGTACGATCTGCAAGTCTCGATACCGCTGTTCCAATGAATCTTGATCTTGAATGGAATTTTCTTCCGAAAAAAAGATTTAAAGAACAACTTAGAGAACTCCTGAAGTATTAATAAAAAAATAAAATACGCTGAAGTTTAGTTGTGACCAGGACGCTTAATCTGCATTTTATTAAGCAGAGAATCGAAGGCTACCTGATTCTCTCTTAACTTTACAGAATTATAGACACGTACTTTTTCTCTTGTAGTTAAATGCCAACTGAGAGATATGTCTTGTTCCTTAGTTGGAAGTTCAAATTTGATAAAGTCAAATTGATTTCCAAACCATCCTTTCGCATATTCATATGCCTCATCTTGATTATAATCTTGAATCGTCAATAAGTTGTTATAAATATTTCCAAGCGGTGCCGTAAAATTCTGAATAATAGTTTGTCTTGGCTTTGTTTCAATTGGTCTTTCTTTATGTGAGTCTCTTATATCGACAAATATTACGCCGCTTGTATTTTCTTCAATCCACTTTCTGAAAAAATATAAAAACCTGAGCGATGTTTTTAAACCGGTGTTATCTCTTATTCCTGCGTCCATCATATAAATAGTTGGATTAGATGGTAAGCTAACAGGAGGAAGGATGTAGGGGAAGGTTGCATTCATTCTGAGTACAGAAGTAAATCGAATGTTCGATCCCCCTTGTTTTTCAAATAATCGCTGAAACTCTACTTCATCAACCGTGTTGTCGAAATTGAATAATTTGTCGGTTGAATGATTCGTTAAATAACTGATATGTTGTGGTGAAACCAATAATCGTCTACCATCATTTACAATAGTTGGCGAAAAGACCATCATCGGTATTAACGATAATCGTTCAGCATCTTTATAAGAGCCCAACGTTTTATTAAACACAAAGCCTGTATTCTCGTTGAGTTGTTGTTCAAATGCATACGCTCGATCTTTATTAAATCGAGTGTTGCCTTCTTTAAATTTTTGAATATTAAAAAACAGATCGCTAACAGTAATACTAAACGTAATAGGATTTAGAAGATCTTTTCCTATGTTATTTAAGTTCTTATTTGTATTAGATTTAAGATGAGATCCGAGTTCATTACGGAGTAACAATTCGCGATAATAAGCAGCTCCAATCATTCCTCCTGAGGCACCTGAAATTAATTGAGTGGAAGCAGAGAATTCATTGTTAGTTAAACTATCGGCCCATTGCATTATGCGATAAGCCCAAATTGAAGCTCGTAAGCCACCACCCGAACAATTGATGAAGATCATTTTTGGTTTATGATCCATTCCCTTAAACTTAGATTTCCATTTCTCTAAAATGGCAAGAGTACTATCAGTATCTGCTGTTACAATTTCCGGTTCCGAATTCTTCTTAAAATTTTTAATACTATACTCCGCCAATCCATTATTATATTCTAATCCATAAGCTTTATTATCGCTATAAAAAACTCCATACTGAGAAATAAAATTTACGACCAAAATAATCAGTATCAATCCGGAAGTAGACCACGCTTTCAGCCAAAATCTAAATGCACTACTCAGCATGATTAACATAGAAAAAATTAAGATCACCGATGCTCCTGCAGGGATCTTAAACATAGAGTAGTCTTTAAATAAACCGAGTAAGATAAAAAAAGCAAAAACAATAATTTCTATTATGGCAGCATTCAAATGATTTTGGCGGAAAACAGATTCAACCATTTCTCGTGAATAGTGGCCGGTTTCTCTTACTAGTCTTACTTTATACGGGGTACTCAGGTACGTATCAACTCTCCATGCTCTTTCATTGTGCGCATTAACATGTCTCGAACGCAATTTATTCCTTGTGGCAGTATCCAAGAGATGCGCGGCAAATGGAGCATCAGGATCTTCATCAGATGACTTCATTCCGAACATTAGTACAACATCTTTATTTGTCCGGAAAAAATAGGTCAATGTTACTAATATCATCACCGACATTCCAATCAGAAAACCCATGACCTGTGCAATAATATTCCACACAGATTGGTACTCATTATTAATCTGAAAATAAATCACATTCGCTAGATATGTAATGACAAATAAAGCAGGAACAATAAAATTATTTACAGCAAACTTTAAGAACGGACGTGAGAGCGTTGCAATAAAAGGAAAACGAAATCCATTAATGATATAACTGGAAATATTATAAACCATAATAAAACTTCCAGTTGCCAAACCAATCATTAAAAAGGAAGTAAACCCAACCGAACCCATGTACTCCGGGTCGAGAAATAAATAAGGGATACCAAATGTTTTTGAAGTTGTATTTGTAATCCAACCAAAAAGAATAACCCAGTAAATAAGAAGTATATGATTTTTCTTCAGCAATACAACAAGTAGCTGAATAGGGAAGGAAAAAACAAAACGATGAAGTACCTTCGTTCTACTCATTGATTGAATCGTTCATAAAAATGTGTTAGGATACCTAATATACGTATCAAACGGTCGATAGTTTTGGTAAATCTGCGATTACAACTTACAATTTGTCCATGTACCGAAGTGTTTATGCAATTTTTTGATTAACAATAGTTAGAATTTCAACTTCGGCCTGTTGAGCTTGATCGGCTAAAGATTGAGCTTCGGCAAGTACCTGTAAAACGTAATTGGCGTCTTTATATCCACTTGCATTTATTTTTACATTTAAGAAAGCTCCTAAAACTGCAGAACGCGCACATAATGCGCCAACACCGGCATCAGAAACTGAATTCGGATTTCCATCAATTGCCATTGCCTTAATTATGGTCATCGTTTCCAGGCAAGTCTTCATAACTTTCAATGGAACTTCGATAGCATATTTCGTGGCAGATTGAATTTCCGATGTTCGTGCCATTTTTTCAGCATCAGTTGACTTTGGCAAAGAAAAAGCATCCATGATTTTATTAAACGCTCGAGTATCTTCATCAACCAATACCAACAACATTTTTTTCAAATCCTGACCTTTTTCAGCCCAAACAGAAAACTCTTCCCATCTTTCATCCCAACCTTTTTTATGAGAAGATAAATTGGCGACCATAGTTGCTAAAGAGATTCCCAATGTTCCTAGATAAGCCGCAATTGAACCACCGCCTGGCGCAGGCGATTCTGAAGCTGTTTCATCTGCAAAATCACTAAGCGTCATTTGTGCTAAACGTTCGTTTGACTTACTGCTCAATTGATATTCAATAACACGTTCTTCCGGATTGAACGGACTCAACTCATCAAGTCCAAGCGATTTGATTGCTATTCTTACTAATTCTTTTTCTGAAACGCCAACAGATCTATTTTGTTTTGCTAAAAAATATTTTCCTGCATCAGTGAGCGATTTAAGAGGTACGAGTCCTACAAGTTCAGAACCCGTTACTCGCATACCTCGCTTATATGCACTTTTTACACATTCATCAAATGCTATGTGCAATGGAGTAATGTTGATATTTGTCAGATTCATACTTACCTGTGCAATACCATACTCTTCAATAAACCATCCAATCGCTTTTACTGATTTACAAGAACCCGGCTGAACAATTTCTTCACCTTTTTCATTCTGCACTTTTCTCCCATTTTCTCGAATGTCAAAAGCAACAGAGTTGGCTCTACGAACAGAAGTAGTATTTAGATTGACATTATAAGCAACCAAAAAATCTCGTGCACCAATTACAGTAGCACCTGATTTTTCAGGAAATTCTAATGGTCCAAAATCTGGTTTCCATTCGTCTTTTTTTATCTTGGTAAAAAAACCTTCGTATTCACCGGCTCTGATTACTGAAAGGTTTTTTCTTGAAGCATTACTTTGTGCTTCTTCATATAAATAAACCGGTATCGATAATTGTTTTCCAACTTTCTCAGCTAACATTTTGGCATAAACAACAGTTTCTTCCATAGAAATTCCTGCGATCGGTATCAATGGACAAACGTCTGTTGCTCCCATACGAGGATGTTCTCCTTTATGCTTGCTCATGTCAATCAATTCAGCTGCTTTTTTTATTCCACGTAGCGCTGCTTCAACCACTGCTTCAGGTTCGCCAACAAATGTTACAACGGTTCTGTTTGTAGCTTTACCCGGATCTACATTCAATAATTTTATTCCATCGACAGATTCAATTCTATCCGTAATCTGGCGTATGATTCCCAAATCGTTTCCTTCACTAAAATTAGGCACACATTCGATTAACTTTTTCATCAGAACTTTATTGTTTTATTTTTATGAAATTAAATTTCCATTCAGAATAACTTTATCTACCATCATACTTCCAAAAGCATAAGGAATAAAATTATAACTAGAAATTTCTTTTGTTATGAAGACATTGGCTTTTTTACCTACACAGATACTACCATGTGTTTTACTTAAATCAATAGCATAAGCCGAATTTGTTGTTGCTGCAATAATTGCTTCTTCAGGCGTAATCTTATAAAGAATACAAGCAAGAGCAATCATTTGGTTCATGTTTCCACTTGGGCAACTACCGGGATTAAAATCAGACGAAATAGCTATAGGAAGTCCTGCGTCGATCATTTTCCGAACCGGAGGCTTTTTAAGATCAAGAAAAAACTGAGCTCCAGGAAGAATTACAGGCATAGTTCTAGCTTTATTCAACGCAGAGATGTCATCATCACTTATAAATTCCAAGTGGTCAACACTTATTGCACCTGATTTAATACCTGCTAAAATTCCACCTGAATGCGACAATTGTTCAGCATGAACCTTTGGAATAATATTATATTTATTTGCAGCCTCAAATAATCGAAGACAATCATCTGCTGAAAAATAATTTTGTTCACAGAAAATATCACAGTAGTCTGCTAACCTTTCAGCAGAAATCGCCGGCAACATTTCATTAATCAATAAATCCAGATAACCGTCTTTATCATTTTTATATTCAACGGGAACTGCATGCGCCCCAAGAAAAGTTGAACGTACAGTTAAAGGTGTACTTTGAGCAATTCGCTTAATAACACGTAGCATTTTCAACTCACTTTCAGTAGACAATCCGTAACCACTTTTTATTTCAACAGCGCCTGTACCCATCGATTGAATTTCTCGAATTCGTACCATCGATTGT
The DNA here is from genome assembly GCA_031367345.1 of Bacteroidota bacterium. Lineage (GTDB taxonomy): Bacteria > Bacteroidota > Bacteroidia > AKYH767-A > 2013-40CM-41-45 > JADKIH01. Next base: position 102,674 of record JANLPR010000118.1, read on the forward strand.
TCAAACAGTTCATCTTCTGATACCGCTCGCAATTTATTTGCCGAGTTTAAAATACCACCACCACGTTTAAATATTTCATCATAAGTTAAACCATTTATACGATCAACAAACTCTATTTCACGTGTACCTGCATAAACAATGTGAGTATGAGCATCGCACCAGGAAGGAAAAACGTGACGACCTGTTGCATCTATCACTTTCAATTCAATTTTATGAGCAGTTAAATCATCATTCCAATCATTCATTGACCCAAAAGCAGCTATACGATCATTTTCAATCAAGAGAAAAGCATTGTTGATACATTTCATCGTCGACATTTGTTTACCTGAATACTTTTCAAGACAAGTATCTTCGGTGTGAACCAACGTTTGAATATTTTTTATAAATAGACTCATGAAAGCAGAATGATTACGGCGACCGAAAATAAGAATAATACATATACGATTTTGGTAGTATTGAATGATATTAGCAACTATTCAAATTTAACCTTATAAAAGTCAGAAAATCAAGGCAATGGAAACTCGCAAAAAAGTATTTATACAATCTCGTCGTGTTATTTTTCCTCGGAAAAAAATACTGGTGAAAAATGATTAGAAACACACGAAAACTAACAATCCAACGTTAATTAATGTATCAACAGAGCATCAATAAAAGAGTTGATAATTGTACCTTCACCACATGGCAGGAAATACATTTGGAAACATATTTAGACTTACCACTTTTGGTGAATCACACGGATCGGCGATAGGAGGAATTATTGATGGATGTCCGGCAGGTTTGAAACTAGATACAGACGCCATAGCACTTGAATTGAATCGTCGTCGTCCTGGTCAATCATCAATTACAACACAGCGAAATGAAAGTGATGTTTTTGACATCCTTTCCGGACTTTATGAAGGAGTCACTACCGGAAGTCCAATTGCGTTTAACATACTTAATAAAGATCAACGTTCAGGAGATTACACAGAATTGAAAAGTACATTTAGGCCATCACATGCCGATTTTACCTATGATCAGAAATATGGCCATAGAGATCATAGGGGAAGTGGGAGAGCAAGTGCTCGTGAAACAGCATCCAGAGTTTTTGCCGGTGCTGTTGCCAAACAACTACTTGCACATTCCGGAATAAAAGTAAGCGCTTATGTTTCGGCTATTGGTCCGTATTCAATGAAGGAAAACTATGCGATATTCAAAGAAGCGGAAATCGAATCAACAATTGTAAGATGTCCTGATCAAGAATTAGCAAACTCTATGATTTCATATCTTGAAGATTTGAAAAAACAAGGTGATACTGCAGGCGGAATTATCTCGTGCTTAATTTCTGAAATGCAAGTTGGTCTTGGTGAACCGGTGTTTGATAAACTACATGCTGATTTAGCAAAAGCAATGTTAAGTATTAATGCAGTCCATGGATTTGAATACGGCAGTGGTTTTGCCGGAGCAAGAATGAAAGGCAGCGAGCACAACGATCCTTTCAAACTGAAAGATGGTAAAATCATAACAACCAAGAATCATTCAGGAGGAATACAAGGAGGCATATCAAATGGAATGGATATATGTTTTAGAGTTGCCTTCAAACCCGTTTCAACCTTAATGAGCAATCAAGAAACAGTAAATGATAAAGGTCAGGATGTAACTTTCAAAGCAACAGGAAGGCACGACCCATGTGTTGTACCAAGAGCAGTGCCGATTGTTGAAGCTATGGCTGCACTTGTTATTGCAGATCATCTCCTAAGAAATAGATCAAGTAAATTAGTTTAAATTTTGTAATTCAATTTCAATGAAAAAAATCATAAAATGGGGAGGAATAACGCTTCTCGCAATTTTAATTTTATTAATCACTTTGCCTTTTTTATTCAAAGATAAAATTGTCGCCAAAGTAAAAGAAGAAACCAACAAATCAATTAATGCCAAAGTAGATTTTGGTGAATTTGATCTGTCTCTAATTCGAAATTTTCCCAACTTTTCTTTACGCGTAAACAATTTATCTGTGATCAATATAGAACCGTTTGAAGGTGATACATTGGTTTATGCAAAGCAGTTGGATCTTACAATCGATATTATGTCCGTAATAAAAGGCGGAACCATAGGAATAAAAAAAGTCAGTATCAATTCCCCTGTAATGTATTTTTTAGTCAATGAAAAAGGTAAATCAAATTGGGACATTGCAAAACCATCAGCAAAACAAGCAACAAACAATGAACCTTCGACTTTTAAAGCATCACTTAAGGAATATTCAATAAGCAATGGTTTGATCGTATACAACGATAAGACAATGCCTTTTTTCTTAAAGTTGGATAATGTAAATCATACTGGGAGTGGAGATTTTACACAAGATCTTTTTTTGCTAAAGACAAAAACGTTGGTTGAACATGGAGATATGACTTATGGAGGACTGCAATATATTTCGCAAGCAAAAGCTGAGATAGATGCAGAAATAGAAATAAATTTAAAAACGATGCGCTTTACCTTCAAGGATAATAAAATAAAGCTCAATGAACTTTTTCTAAATTTTTCCGGATGGGTAATGATGCCGGATACCAATATCGATATGGATTTAAAATATTCTGCTACAAAATCAGAATTTAAAAATTTCATTTCTATGGTACCTGCAGTTTTCACCCCTCAATTTAAAGATCTAAAATCATCCGGAACCATGAGTTTAGACGGTTCCATTAAAGGCCGATACAATTCTAAATCAATGCCGGGCTTTGGATTAAAATTAAAAGTTGACAAGGGTATGTTTCAATATCCATCATTGCCAACAGCTATAAATAATGTAAACATTGATTTAAATATTTCAAACCCTGATGGAATTCCTGATCATACCATAATTGACCTCTCCAAACTTCATGTAGAAATAAACAATGATCCATTTGATGCAAAATTGTATTTAGCTACACCTGTTTCTGATCCGGCAATAGATGCTTTCATGAAAGGTAAAATTGATCTTGATAAAATTCAAAAATTAGTTCCACTAGAAAAAGGTACCGAACTGCAAGGAATTGTAACAGCAGATCTTAATGCAAAAGGCAAGCTATCTTCAATCAAGCAAAAGAAGTATGAGCAATTCAATGCTTCCGGAAATCTCACTATTACAGGATTGAAATACAATGCTCCGAATTCTAAATCTAAAGTTGACGTTTCACTTATGAAACTTGGCTTTAATCCTTCAAAAGTTTCATTAGATGCCTTCAATTCGAAAATTGGAAAAAGTGATTTTTCTGCGACAGGAAGTTTGGAAAATTTTATTGCTTATGCTTTAAAAAACGAAACCTTAGTTGGAACTCTAAATTTCAATTCGAATTTAATCGATTTGAATGAATTTATGTCCGGGGAGCAGACTGCTTCCGGAAATGTAGATACTACTTCAATGAAAGTATTGCAAATTCCAACTAATATTAATTTTTTATTGAGTGCTGACATAAAAAAACTAATTTATCAAAATTTAAGTATTGATCAAGTTAGTGGGAAATTAGAAGTAAAGGATCAAGCAATTTCAATGAAAGATATTTTTATGCGAATGATGGATGGAACAATAAAAATGTCAGGAAAATATTCTGCCATTAATATCAACAAACCAGAATTTGATATGAGTCTTGCGATATCTGATTTCGATATTTCAAAAACTGCCAAAAATTTTATTTCAGTAGAGAAGTTAGCTCCAATTACAAAAAATTGCTCCGGTAGTTTTTCAACTACGATGACAGTACGAGGCGATCTTGATCAGAAAATGGCACCGGTAATGAATACACTTGCCGGTTCAGGAAAACTATCTACATCTACTGTTGTAGTTGATAATTTCCCAGCCTTCGTAAAAATAGCCGATGTTTTAAAATTATCATCTTGGAAGAGCTTAAATGTTCCACCAATAAACCCTAGTTTCAAGTTCGTAAATGGAAGGGTATTTGTAGATCCGTTCGATGTTACAATCAATGGAATCAAATCATCGATTGGTGGTTCTAATGGTTTTGACGAGACCATCGACTATGTGATGGCAACGCAAATACCAAGATCAGCAATCGGAGGAGGCGCGAATAATCTTATTTCCGGACTGCTCTCAAGTGCAAATTCGAAGGGCGCAAATGTGAGTATTGGAGATATAATTCCAATAAATTTGACGATAAAAGGTACAGTGAATTCTCCTAAAATTGGAACAGACTTGGGCAAGATTGGATCCAATGTTATGAACGATCTGAAATCTAAAGCAGAAGAAGAATTCAACAAAAAGAAAGCAGAAGCAGAATCAAAAATTAAAGATGCAACAGATAAGATAAAAAGCGACGCTGAAGCAAAATTTAATTCTGAAAAAGAAAAAGCAACTGCAGAAGCTGAAAGAATTAAAAGGGAGAATGAAGCAAAAGCAAAAGCTTATACTGACAGTCTTAAGCGAGAGGCGGAAAGAAAAGCCAAAGACCAATTAAAAAATTTAAATCCCTTTAAGAAATAAATAAAAGCACTTATCCATTCCTATTTGTGAATAGACTAATCATTCTTCTCCTAATATTTATTTCGCATTTTGTTAATGGCCAGAATATGCCATGTTCAAAAAGTGATAACAAAAAAGCAATCAAGTTTTTTGATGAGTCCAAATCCCTTTTTCAATCAAGAAAATATGAAGATGCAAATAAGTCGATTCAAAAAGCAATTGATGAAGATCCTGAATTCGGAGACGCCTACTTTTTACAAGGAAATATTGCTCTAAAGAGAAAGGATGATAAAACCATGGAGCAAAGTTTCAAGAAAGCAATTGAAATTTGCCCTGAAGCTGATCCTGAAATTTATTTTCAATTAGGATGGTTTTATTTCGACTTAAAAAAGTGGGTAGAAGCAGAACCAGTATTAAAGAAGTTTTTGGAATTTGATCGCATCAACGAAGAACATGGAAAAAAAGCTGAATCAATGTTGCTGCGATCCAGTCTTTACGCACATCCTGTACCTTTCAAACCTGTTTTAGTAAAAGACATTTCGTCTCCGGATCCGGAATATCTGCCATATATAAGTCCTGATAACGAGTTAGCCTTTTTTACTCGACGTTTTGAATTGAAAGATAAAAATATGCTTACAGCTCAAAGCGTAGAAAAATTTATGATTGCTCACCTACAAAGTTCCGGGATCTATGATAGAGGAAATCCAATGGAAGAACCTTTTAATAAATCAGCCAATAACAATGAAGGCGGTGCAACTATAACCATCGACAATAAACATCTTTTTTTCACAGTTAATACCAAAGGAAATTTTGACATATGTTCGTCCGATTTTATTGATGGAAAATGGACGGAAATAAAAAATCTGGGGCCAAATGTAAATGACGCAAAGCAATGGGACAGCCAACCATCTATTTCTTCCGATGGAAAGGTATTGTATTTTGCTTCCGCAAGAGATTCATTGAGTGGAATTGATATTTATAAATCTCAAAAGGAAGAAAATGGTAATTGGAGCAAGGCTGTTAAGTTAGCATCAAAAATAAATACAAATGGAAACGATAAGTCGCCCTTTATTCATAGTGATAGCCGTACACTTTATTTTTCATCTGATAGTCTTCCCGGATTAGGTGGTTACGACATTTACAAAAGTCAGATGGATGAAAAAGGAAACTGGTCTAAGCCTATAAACTTAGGTTATCCAATCAATACTGAAGCAGATGAAGTCGGTTTTTTTGTTAGTACAGATGGAAAGAATGGATATTTCTCAAGTAACAAATTGAATAATGGAGTGGGCGGATTCGACATTTACACTTTTGAGTTATACCCTGAAGCAAGACCTGACCAAGTATATTTTCAAAAAGGAGATTTGAATGGTTTGAAAAATGAAGAGCATGTACAAGCAACGATAGAAGTAAAAGATGCACTAACAAAAAAAGTAACAAAGGTAGATGTAGATTCCATTACAGGAGAATATTCACTTATTGTAAACTTTAAAAATGATTTACTCATTAGTATAAAAAAAGAAGGCTATGCGTTTGAATCCAATTATGTTTCTTCAAAAGACACAACCAATCTTGGTGTACAGAAAGTTGATATCGAATTAAAAAAATTGGAGGTAGGAGCTCAATATACTATAAATGATATTCTCTTCGGGACAAATAGTATTGAACTTAATGATACAATTAAAACAGTGCTAGACGAATTTGCGCTCTACCTCAATCAAAATGAAAAACTTCATGTAGCTTTAAATGGGCATACAGATAATATTGGAAACCCAAATGACAATTTAATTCTTTCGGAAAACAGAGCCAAAGCCGTTTTAGAATATTTGGCTTCAAGAGGAATAAATAAATCTCGTTTAACTTATAAAGGATTTGGAGAAACTAAACCAATTGCATCCAATTCAAGTGAGGAAGGTAGAGCCAAAAACAGGAGAACGGTTTTCCTTGTAACAAGTAAATAATGGTATCGTCATTTTTATTTGGATATTTTTATGGATTTATAACTATGAGATCCTCTACTAAAAATAATGGTCTAATAATTGCCAATAAATTCTTCTAACCCTCAATCTATGAAAAAGTCAATCCTTCTTTTATTTGTTTTACTATCTGGAAGTCTCATTGCAGAAAATGTAAAAACAATCGGCACATCAGAAATTAATGGAGTAAAAATATTTTTATCAGGAGCGCAAGTCGTCAGAACAGCTAAAGTTTTTCTAGACAAAGGTGAAAATGAAATTTCAATTGAAGGACTTTCTTCCCAAATAGATCCCCAATCAATATTAGTAAGTGGTAATGGTGATGCAATGATAAAAGGCGTCAATTTTTCAATTGATTACCTCAAAGACAAGAAAAAATCACCTGAGCTCATTAGACTGCAAGACTCACTAAAAGTTCTCCAACTTCAACTTGACAATATAGTGATGAGTGAAACTGTTTATACAGAAGAGATAGCTTTGTTGAATGCAAATAAAAATACAGGAGGGGCAAATACGGGAGTGAATGCGGAGAATTTGAAAAAGGTCGCCGATTTTTTCAGACAGAGATCCATCGAAATAAGATTGAAATTGATTGATTTTAAAAACGACAAAGTAAAATTGACAGAGAAAATAGCCAAGGTGAATGATCAATTAAATGAATGGAATGGAAAATTAAATCAACCTTCAGGAACGATTACAATTACCATGAATGCTGACCTAAAATCAAGTGCACAACTTAATTTTAGTTACTTTGTTTCATCGGCATCATGGACTCCATTTTATGAATTGCATGGTAAAAATGTAAAATCGAATATTGAATTAATTTATAAGGCGGCAGTTAGACAACAATCAGGTGAAAATTGGGATGATGTGCACTTAACACTTTCATCAGGCAATCCGCAAATGAATAACACAAAACCAATATTGAATCCATGGTTTCTTGATTTTTATCAAAGAAGGATGATGCAATCACAAGCAATGGAGAAAAGTAGTTCAGCACCAATGATGATGGATGCATATTCCGTTGAAGGAGCTGTGTCTAAAGACGATTTAAAAAGTGTTGAAGTAATTCAAAGTGAAAATGCAGTAACCAATGAATTCGAAATTCAACAAAATTATACTGTGAAGTCAGGAAGTAAAGATGTTACCGTTTCGATAGACAAACATACACTTCCTGCACAATTTAACTACTATGTAGCTCCAAGACTTGATAAGACTGCTTATCTTATAGCTTCAATAAATGGATGGGAACAATTAAGTTTATTGCCTGGAGAGGCAAATATTTATTTTGAAAATACATTTGTTGGTAAATCATTTATTGATCCTTCATCAACCGATGACACACTGAAACTTTCGATGGGTAGAGATCAAAGAATTGTTGTTAAACGTGAAAAGATACAAGACCTTAGCAGCGTTAAATTTTTGGGAAGCAATGTCTCTAAAAAATTTACTTATGACATCACAATCAAAAATTCTCGGTCAGAATTAGTATCAATATTAATTGAAGATCAAATTCCAATTACTAAAAATGAATCCATAAAAATTTCAACAGATGAAATTTCAAAGGGTGATATGAATACAGAAACCGGATTAATTAAGTGGAATGTAGACTTAAAACCGGGAGAAAGTAAAACTATTCGTTTGAGTTATACTGTGAAATATCCAAAAGGCCAATTGATTAATGGGTTATAGTTAAATGCTCTAATTGTTGAAAAGGTAGAAGAACAAGTGTTTTTCTACCTTTTTTAATGTTTAAATAATAATTGCATTTCAGATTTAACTTGTCTATTCAGGCAATTTTAGCTTTTTTTGTATGACGTAAATTATATCCTTTGATTGATCCACGATACCGTAATTACGGCCTTTCTTTATTAATAGCACTTTTCAGTTTCGGAACTTCAAGTTTACTTGCCCAATGTTCTGCAATTATCAATACTTATCCTTACCGTGAAAGTTTTGAGACTGGCACTGCAAATTGGGTATCGCTTGGTACTAACAATGATTGGGCTTGGGGCAGTCCCTCAAAACCAACTATTAATGCTGCAGGAGATGGCACAAAATGTTGGATAGCCGGCGGACTTACAGCTTCCTTCTATAATTATGGGGAAAAATCATGGGTTCAGAGCCCGTGTTTTGACATGACAACCATAGATAAACCGTTTATCTCCTTCTTACTATTTTGGGACACAGAATATATTTATGATGGAGTAAATATTCAATATTCAGTTAATGGTGGTGCAAGTTGGACCACTATTGGGTCTTCGTCAGAATCTGCAACTTGCAATGCGGACAATTGGTATAATACTTCGAGCATCACAAACCTTAACGGACTTGTAAATCAAACTTCCGGATGGTCAGGAACAACGCAAGCAAGTAGTGGGTCGTGTAGAGGTGGGCATGGAATAGGTAGATGGGTGAGAGCTTCCCATTGTGTTCCAGGTGCCGCAAATCAACCGCAAGTAATTTTTCGCTTTACATTAGGAAGCGGAACAACATGTAACGATTATGACGGATTTGCATTTGATGATTTCATAGTTAGTACTGCACCAACAACCAACTTTAGTATTGATTATACTTGTCAAGGGAACTCTTCACTCCAATTCAATATTATTAATGGAAATTGTTTAGATACTTATTCATGGAATTTTGGTGATGCAAATTCAAGTAATAATTCGAGCACACAGCAATCCGATACTCACCAATTCTCTACTGCGGGTACTTACAATATTACATTAAGTGCCAATGGCATTTGCAGTAAAGACACAATGGTCTCGAGGCAAATAAATATAATGACAGCAGCTATCAGCACAACCGATGTTTCATGTGTCGGAGATTCAGATGGTACTGCAAGTGTTACTATTACCGGCGGAACTGCACTGACAAGTATTCAATGGAATGTTTTACCGGTAATGTCCACACCCATAATTGGTAACCTTTCTGTTGGAAGTTACACTGCAACAGTTTCAGATCCGAACTTATGTGGAGTAACTTTGTCTGCATCAATAGTTGAATCACCGAACTCAAGACCAACAATTGATATTGGATCTGATACAACACTATGCCCTGGCAGTTTTTTTACAATTAACCCTCCTTCATTTTCTTCATACCTCTGGCAAGATGGAAGTACAGATTCAAGTTTCACAGTGATTTCTAAAGGACCAATTACTTTATCAATAATAAATTCTAATGGTTGTGTTGCTAGCGATTCCTTTTATGTGAAAGAAGATTGTTTAGATGACATTTTATTTCCAAATACTTTTACTCCCAACGACGATGGAATAAATGAACTATTCAGTGGTATTGGATCTGTACCATCATCATTTTTATTGTCAATTTACAACAGATGGGGAGAATTAATTTTTCAAACTGAAAATTATCTTGAAGGCTGGAATGGAACATACAAGGGGCATCATGCAGAAGTTGGATTATATATTTTTCAATCGGTATATTCAATTTCAAATTCAAACCAAAAGGAGAAAGCAGGAAGTTTGTATCTTATAAAGTAAGCTGTATGAAAATTAAATTAATGATGCTCTTACTTTTAATAAGCATGAAAAATTATGGAAAAGATTCTGACAGTCTACAACTTTTCGAAAATAGTACTGAAGTAAATAAATCGAGAGTCCATCTGCTCAATTACACTGTAGCCGGCCTGTATCCTTTGAGCATGAGTTGGCTTTATACTCAATGGTATAAAGATTATCCTCAAAGTAGTTTTCACTTTTTTAATGATAATTCTGAGTGGCTTCAGATGGACAAATTTGGACATACTTGGGATGCTTACAATATTTCTAAACCGTTATTTCAATTATACAATTGGGCAGGATACGATAATAAAAAAGCCACATTGACTGCTTGTGGAATTTCATTTCTGTTTCAAAGCACAGTTGAAGTCTTCGATGGCTTTTCTTCAGAATGGGGATTCAGTACCGGAGATATATTAGGAAATACAACAGGAGTACTACTTTTTGGGGCACAACAATTAGCTTGGCAAGAACAACGAATTAAATTAAAGTATTCATTTCATCAAACCAATTATTCATCTTTAAGACCTGACCTTTTAGGATCTAATTTACCTGAAAATATTTTAAAAGATTACAATGGACTAACTTATTGGCTCAGTGTAAATCCTTCATCATTTATCCGAACTAAAAATAAATTTCCTAAATGGTTAGGAGTTGCATTTGGATTTGGTGCTGATGGCCTATTAGGAGGGATTAATAACCCTGAAAAGATAAATGGAAAAGTGCTTCCGGTTTATGAAAGGTATCGACAATATTATCTTTCCTTCGACATTGAACTTTCAAAAATAAAAACAAATTCTAAATTTTTTAATGGTTTATTTCGTTTAGTAAATATTATTCACATCCCTGCACCAACCGTTGAATTTTCTCCGGGAAGAAAAGCAATTGGACGATTGTTATATTTTTAAGGTCCACTTAGAAATATGAAACGGTAGATGTTATTCACAGAATAAGCTCCATAGTGAAAGTTGTCCTTTTAAATACCGGATGAGTGTATTCCTCGCTAGTTTGAATAAATCCGAATTTTCGATACAAATGAATAGCTGCTTTTAAAGGAATAGCTGTTTCCAAACTCAGTTTCTCTGCTTTATTCTTAATTGCGGTTTCAACGCAGGCCCGCATTAATAACGATCCAACACCTTTGTTTTGTGAATTCTTTTTTACACCCATTTTTATAAGTTCAAAACTAGAGTGATCATGCTTTAGTAAAGCACAAGTGCCAAGTACAATACTATCTTCAATAGCAAAGAAGATAAATCCGCCATCCTCAATTATCTTTTCCGGATTTGATAAAATTTCAATGTCCGATTCTGTGACAAAATAATACTCATTCAACCATTCTTCGTTCAACAAACGAAAATGTTGCCGCAATTCTGATTTAAATTCAATTATTTCAACAGCCATAATAGTAAATTTACGAAAGTAAGTAAGAATAAAAATACATTAATTTACACGAACTCATCCAAACTGAACTTATTTATAATAGAGCTAAGCAATTTTTGAAGTTAAATGTTACTTTTATTTTTCCAAAGCCTCATCTGCTTTTGAATAAATGAATTAAATTTGTCGAATAAAATATAGCAAGTATTATGAAAGAAATAACTGTTCAAGAGTTAAAGAAAAAAATGGATCTTAATGAAGATTTTCAACTGATAGATGTGAGAGAATCTTTCGAATATGAAATTTGTAATCTTAACGGCGAATTGATTCCGATGGGAGATGTCATCGGAGAGCACGAAAAAATATCAAAAGATAAAATGGTCGTTATCCACTGCAAATCAGGTGGTAGAAGCGGAGCAATTATTGGAGCTTTGGAGAAAATGGGGTATGACAATTTATATAATTTAAAAGGAGGTATTTTAGCTTATGCTCGAGAAATAGATAACTCACTTACTATTTACTAAGAGATTTTGAGTCAAAGAAAAATAATTAAGCAATGCTTTTTTTAACTTTTTAATTTTTTTTCTAATTGAAACATTTCATCGCGCAATCGAGCAGCTTCAATAAAGTCTAATTCCTTTGCTGCACGTTCCATATTTTTCTTTGTTGATGAAATCAGTTTTTTAATTTCATCTTTATTCATATACTGAAGTATAGGGTCGGCAGCCATATTCAATTGATCCGGTTCTACATATATTTTTGGATCATGATTTATTCGATCAGCAACTTTGGTTTGGCCCATGATGCTTTCTTTAGAACGACTAATTTGAGTAGGTGTAATTCCATTGATTTCATTGTATTCATTTTGAATTTTCCTTCTTCTATTAGTATCATCAATTGTTTTTTGCATACTATCGGTCATCTTATCTGCATAAAAAATAACCAAACCATTTACATTCCGTGCAGCACGACCAGCAGTTTGAGTCAGCGATCTGTTACTCCTTAAAAAGCCTTCTTTATCTGCATCTAAAATAGCAACAAGCGACACTTCCGGCAGATCGAGTCCTTCACGCAATAAATTAATTCCTATGAGTACATCAAAAACACCAAGCCTTAGATCTCTCAGAATCTCTACTCGTTCAAGTGTGTCAACTTCAGAATGAATATATCTACATTTAATTTCAAGACGGCTTAAGTACTTCGCTAATTCCTCGGCCATTCGCTTGGTAAGAGTTGTAACCAATACCCGCTCTTTTAGATTTACTCTTTTATTAATTTCTTCTAAAAGGTCATCCACTTGATTTTTACTAGGTCGAACTTCAATTACAGGATCTAATAGTCCCGTTGGTCGAATAACTTGTTCGACAACTATACCATCGCACTTTTGCAATTCATAATCTGCAGGTGTAGCACTAACAAAAATCACCTGATTCAACATACCTTCAAACTCATCAAACTGCAGCGGACGATTATCGAGTGCTGAAGGCAATCGAAATCCATACTCAACTAAATTTTGTTTTCTACTTCTATCACCACCATACATAGCTCGAACCTGAGGAATAGTAACATGACTTTCATCGATTACCATAAGATAATTATCCGGGAAATAGTCAAGAAGACAATACGGTCTATGCCCCGGTAAACGCCCATCAAAGTAGCGAGAGTAGTTTTCAATACCGGAACAATAACCTAATTCACGAATCATTTCCAAGTCATACGTAACCCGATCTTCTAAACGTTTTGCTTCAAGATTCTGACCAAGAGACTTCAGATAATCCGTTTGCTTCATCATATCTTCTTGAATACTCCAGATAGCTTCCAATTGTCTGTCTTGGCTTGTTACAAAAATAGTAGCAGGGTATATAGTGACAACTTGATTTTTTTCAATTGTTTTGCCTGTAGAAGGTTCAATGGTAGCAATTTCTTCAATTTCATCGCCAAAAAAATTAAATCGATAGGCGATATCACCGTAAGCAATAAATACGTCAACCGTATCACCTTTAACACGAAATTTCCCTCTAGTAAATTCTATTTCAGTTCGAGAGTACAAAGAAGTAACTAGTTTATGAAGAAAAGAATTTCGGCTTATTCTGTCGCCAACAAGCACCTTCAAGGTATTTTCTTTGAAATCAGCCGGGTTACCAATACCATAGATGCAAGAAACAGAGCTAACAACAATCACATCTTCTCTTCCTGAGAGTAGAGAAGTAGTAGTACTTAAACGTAATTTTTCAATCTCATCATTAATCGCAAGATCTTTTTCAATATATGTATTTGTACTAGGGATAAAAGCTTCGGGTTGGTAATAATCATAATACGACACAAAATATTCAACAGCATTTTTTGGAAAAAACTGTTTGAACTCACCATAGAGTTGAGCAGCCAACGTTTTATTATGTGACAAAACCAAAGTAGGTCTTTGCACATGTTCTATCACATTAGCAACAGTGAATGTTTTACCAGAACCAGTCACACCCAGTAAAGTTTGAGCATGGTCACCACGTTTAATACCATCCACTAGTTGATCTATAGCTTGTGGTTGATCGCCAGTAGGTTTAAATTCAGAAGTGATAGAGAAAGGCATAATTGTCAAATTGAAAGACAAAAATAAAAATAAAAAAGGCTACCAATCAGGTAGCCTTTTAATAATATCACTAGAAATTGATTAATGAGCGAAAGTTGGTTCGTTCCAAATCTCCCATGATTTTTCAGCTTGCAATCGAAGCATTCGAAAACCATTATGAATGAAGGCACCTGAATCTTTCGATTTCTCGAGGAATTTAGTTTGAGCAGGGTTGTAAATCAAATCAAAACACAGGTTCTTATGAGTTAAGAATTCATAAGGAATGTTTGGAAGTTCATTAACATTCGGGAACATACCAAGCGGAGTAGTATTAACGATGATCTGAAATGCTTTCATCGTGTTATTGTTTAAGTCGGCATAAGTATAGTGAAATCTTGAATCTTCTCTTGTAACGAAGAAATGTTCGATATTCAACTTTCTGAAAACATAACTTACAGCTTTCGCTGAGCCACCTGTACCTAAAATGAGCGCACGACGATGATGAGGACGAAGAATAGGTCTGATAGCTAATTCAAAACCCCAAGCATCAGTATTGTAGCCATGTAGTTCAAATTTTGTTTGATCATGACGAATAATTTTGATAGTGTTGACAGCTCCAATTTTTTGGGAGATATCATCCAAGTTATCAAGCATAGGAATAACATCTTGCTTAAAAGGAATGGTCACATTCAACCCCATCAGTTCAGGATTATCGCGAACAATTTTTTTCAAGTCATAGATATTATCGGTTTCGAAATTTTCATACTCGCAGTCAGTTCGACCTTCGCGTTGAAATTTTTCAGTAAAAAACTTTTTGGAGTATGAATGCTCCACAGAGTTACCGAATAAGCCAAATTTTTTCATTCTTTTTTTTGATTTATATAAAAATTCGCAGTTTAATTAGTTGAAGTATATTTAGTTTTAATAATTCCAAAAATAACAGGCAATACTGATACTACAATGATTGCTAGCGTTACTAAAGAGAAATGAGCTTTCACCCATGGATGATTGCCTAATAGAAATCCTGCAGATGTAAAAATCAGGATCCATAATAAATTCCCTAAAACACAAAACAATAGAAATCGTGAATAAATCATACTACCTAAACCGGCCACAAAAGGAGCAAAAGTTCGGATGATTGGCACAAAGCGAGCAATTATCACAGTTTTGCCACCATGCTTTTCATAGAACCGATGCGTTCGATCTAAATAATCCTTCTTAATCCACTTTCTTTTACCATTGATGAGTTTGTCACCAACATAATTACCTACTGCAAAGTTGAGATTATCTCCCAATAATGCAGCAACAAATAAAATAATTATCAACAACCAGAAGTTCAATAACCCTAGACCCGCCAATGCCCCTGCAGCAAACAAGAGAGAATCGCCTGGCAAAAATGGTGTAATGACTAATCCTGTTTCGCAGAAAACAATCAAAGCCAAAATTATATATGTTGCTCCGTCATACTGACGAACAATCTCTTCAAGATGCTTATCGATATGCAAAACAAAGTCTACCAAGTGGTGAAAAAACTCCATATTCTTAATAAAAAAGTAAAAAGCAAATTACTTTTACGCAGATTGTATTTTGACGCTTGTAAAGATAACACTTTCCACTATATATACAATCCGATTTAAAAAAAGAAGAGGTGAAAGGTGTACAAATAATGCATAAATTGGCACAAATAATTACTTTTCACTAAACATTCACTAGTACGGTTAAGAAGTATCAATTTTAAACAATGAAATTAAGCATAGGAGATTCCGTTCGATTTTTAAATGAAGCCATAGAGGGCTTGGTTACGAAACTACTCTCCCAAGGCCGTGTAGAAGTAACAGATAGTCATGGATTCACTCACATTTGTGAAGATAAACAATTAGTAAGAGTTGAATTTACACTTCATGAAAACGATTCGTTCATCGAGCACTCAACAGAAAAGAAGGAACAGAAGTATGAAAATAAACATGGTGTTAAGAGCCAGATTCCAATTATTGCTTCATTAGAAGACGATAGTACTATTTATGCCGCTATAAGATTGTTAGATGAAAAGAATCCACTAACAACAGATATTGAACTTTTCCTTATCAACAATACTGATTATGATTTGGCATTTACTTGCCTTAAGCGACTAGAAAATTTTAAAGTTGGCATTCATGCGGGCGTTTTGAAATCGCATCATGAAGACCAAATTGGAGTTTTTTCGCAAGACGAAATCCATCACTTTGATGGTTTCGAATTCCAATTTCTTTTTTTCAAAAAAACAGAATTCAAACCAAAATCTCCTGATACGAAAATACTCCAATTTAATTCCTCCGATTTTTTAAATACTGAATATCGAAAAAAATTATTTGATAGAGATGACACTGTACTATTAATGCCTTTACATGAAGTAAAACCGCTATCAGAAGTAGATATCGCTTCGTTGCTCGATAAGTATAAAAACAAAAAACGAGAGGATGATATTCGAAATACAAATAAGCAACCTTCTAAACAAAGTAAATTTGTAGTCTTGACACGACAGAAAATAATTGATTTGCATATAGAAGAAATAATAAAAGATCATTCATCAATGACTAACTCTCAAATAATTTCTTATCAAATCAATTTCTTTATGGCTGAAATGGACAAAGCCGTACTTGACAAATTACATAAAATTGTTTTTATTCATGGAGTAGGAGCAGGCGTTCTTAGAAGTTCGATACGAGAAGAATTAAAACGTTTTCCAAACATTAGGTATTATGATGCACCGCCGGAAAAATACGGAAATGGCGCAACTGAAGTGGAATTTTTATGATCGAGACAAAACATCATCTTGAATTTAAGAAGAAGATTAATATCATGCGCAATGTTCTGTTGGCGGGTATTTTTCTTACACTAATAAAATTTCTTGCATATCATCTAACACATTCCAATGCCGTTCTAACCGATGCTTTAGAATCAATAATTAATATTATTGCAGCCGCATTTGGACTTTTTACTTTAGTTTATGCTTCAAAACCCAAAGATGAAAATCATCCGTATGGTCATGGGAAAATGGAGTTTTTTGCTGTAGGATTTGAAGGAGCGCTGATCGTTTTTGCGGGTTGTGGTATGATCTATAAAGCTATGCTTTCTTTTTATTCTGAAAGCAAAATTAATCAACTTGATATTGGTATATATTTAACTGCATCCACAGCTTTCCTAAATTTTTTAATGGGACGTTACATGGTTAGGCAAGGAAATAAAATGCACTCATCCACATTGATTGCAGATGGTCAACATTTAATTTCTGACACTGTTTCTTCAATTGTTTTACTAGCAGGACTATTTCTAATGCTCTTAACCGGAAAAAGTATTATTGATCCAATACTCACAATTGGACTAGGAATCTATATTTTATTTGTCGGCTACCGATTGTTGAGAAATAGTATGGCCGGCCTAATGGATGAAACAGATTTTAAAAAAGTGCTGGAACTTGTAAAAGTACTTAATGAAGAAAGAAAAGTGGAGTGGATCGACATACATAATTTACGCGTTGTTAAATACGGATCATCGTTACATGTTGACTTACATTTAACTTTGCCTTGGTACGAAAATCTCCTTACTACTCACGACCATGTTAAAAGTTTCGAGAACTTAATCAATAAGCATTTTGAAAACCGTATTGAATTTTTCATTCATGCAGACCCATGCTTAAGTGACAGTTGTTCTATTTGTTCCGTTATTGATTGTAAAGAGCGGAAACACCCTTTTAAAGAAAAAATAAACTGGGATCTAGGTATTTTAATGAAGAATAGCCCACACAAATTAAATTCATAGTAATATAAATCTAGAATCATTTTTTTTACGTAAATAAATATTTTTTGCAATTTTGCTTTAATGAGCTTGTAAGAAATAGAAAAAAAATGAAATTATTTTTTTCATTATAAAATCCGACTGTTGCTTTTTATCGTTAGTTATTTCAAATTAACTACATAAAAAACAACTAAAGAAAACTAAAATGAAAAACAAGATTTTATTATCGACAATTGCAATGGCCATCACACTAGGCATGGCAAATGCAAAACCGGGAAATACCATTGTAGGAGGAGAACCAATGTTACCTGCAAAAAACATTGTTGAGAATGCAATCAATTCTAAAGATCACACAACACTTGTTGCCGCAGTTAAAGCAGCAGGATTAGTTGAAACATTGGAAAGTAAAGGACCGTTCACTGTATTTGCTCCCACCAACGATGCTTTCGAAAATTTACCGTCAGGAACTGTTGAAACACTTTTACAGCCGGAGAACAAATCGAAACTTTCTGGTATATTGACTTACCATGTATTATCAGGGAAATACGATTTCGATGCATTAGCAAAGGCAATCAAAGACGGTAATGGCGTCTCTAAAATGAAAACAGTTGCCGGTGGTGTGCTCACATTTACCATGAACGGAAGCCATAATATAACCGTGAAAGACGAAAATGGAGGTATGGCTAATATTTCTACTTACGATGTTTATCAGAGTAATGGAGTTATCCACGTGCTAGATAAAGTGCTCCTTCCAAAAATGTAAAATTGGTTTTATTAGGTTAGGATAAAGGCGATCTCATTTGTAGAGATCGCCTTTCTTTATTTAAAAATAATATCAACAACTTATTTGATGTATTCAATAAGTTCAATTTGATTTCCTTCAGGATCAGCGATCCTAACTTTTAACGTTTTTTCAGAAGTTGTTAATTCCTGGATAATTGATACGTCACTTGTCTTCAACTCATTTAAAAGTGTTTTCAAATTTTCAACTATGTATGTTTGCAAACATTTTTTCTTCAATCCAAAACTATTTTCCGGTATATCCTTTTCAAAGCGTAAAAAAGTATTCCCGATTTTATTTTTATTTTCCAGTTCTAACCAATTCATAAAATAAGAATTTGATTTAAAGTCCATACTGAATATCGAAGAATAAAAATCCATCACATCCTTCGGTCGATCGCAAAGGATTGTTATACCACCAAGGCATAATACTTTTCCAAAAAGTTCCATGGTTTTTTTATGATCTTCAAAACCTGAATCAATTGCTTGCCATAATTCAATTTTATTTCCACACGGATCCATCGTCCATCCAAATCGTCCATAGTCATAATCATCAACTTTTTCATCGCAGTATTGAGATTGATCAAGCAACATTTTGCGGGTAGTATCTAGATTATCAACTCTCAAATTTAACATGACATTGCTGGCAGAAGGATAAAAATATTCTGAATCTGAATTAAAAAAACTTAGAACTGTCTGGCCAATTTCTTCTGTCTTTATAATATCTCTCCATTTAAAACTAAAATAAACATTAATTCCAAATCCTATTCCTAAATGGTCTTCGTACCATCTTGATAAAAATTTCGGATTCTCTGCTTTTAAAAAAACACCACCAATCATAATTATATTTACTTTTTTCTAATTAATTTTTCAAAAATAAAGAAAGACAATATTTAATTATTTTCTAAAAAAAATTAATATCCAAGAATTTTCATCATACTCTTTGCACTCTGTTCTTTTGCAAAGAGTCGAGTAGTGATCTCTCCATCTTCATCTCTATCAATAATTACCATTTTAGGTGCAGGAACCAAACAATGTTGTATTCCACCATACCCACCAATACTTTCTTGATAAGCTCCGGTATGAAAAAAACCAATATACAATGGTTCATCTTCTTCCTTCTCATCAGAAGGCAAGTAAACTTGATTTACGTGCGATTCAGTATTATAGTAATCGTCACTATCGCAAGTAAGTCCTCCTATATTTACATTCCGATATTCTTTATCCCATCTGTTTATCGCAAGCAAAATAAATTTTTGTTTTATTCCCCAAGTATCAGGCAAAGTAGTAATGAAAGAGCTATCGATCATATACCAAAGTTCATTATCATTTTGTTGCTTTTGATCAACAATTGACAAAAGCGTTGCACCACTTTCTGCAACAGTGAAACTTCCAAATTCAGTAAAAATATTTGGTTCCTCTACGCCTTGAGCACGACAAGTAGACTGTATTTGTTTAATGATTTGTTCAGCCATGTATTCGTAATCATATTCAAATCCGAGCGACTTACGAATTGGCCAGCCACCGCCAATGTCGAGCGAGTCTAAGGTTGGGCAAATCTTTTTAAGCTCGCAATAAACGTTCACACATTTAGCTAATTCTGACCAATAATAAGCAGTATCCTTTATACCAGTATTGATAAAGAAATGCAGCATTTTCAATTCAAATCGTTTGTTCTTCTTTAAATTCTTGATGTAAAAATCCTTTATTTCATCATAACGAATGCCCAATCGAGAGGTATAGAATTCAAAATTAGGCTCTTCACCGGCTGCAATACGAATTCCAACTTTTACTTTTCTTCGCGTTTTAATTTTTTTCTCGTAGTGATGCAACTCGTTCATGCTATCTAAAACGGGTATTACATTTTCAAACCCTTCATTTATTAACCCAACGATATTTTCTATGTATTGTGGACGTTTGTAGCCATTGCAAACAATAAATATGCTCTTATCAATCTTTTTTTCAGCATATAATGCCTTAATCAACGGAATATCAAAGGCAGAGGACGTCTCCAAATGGATTTCATGCTTCAAAGCCTCATGTAGTACATAAGAAAAATGAGAACTTTTAGTGCAATAGCAGTAGGTATAAGTACCTTTGTAATCTGCCTTTGCAATAGCAACATTGAATATTCGCTTAGCTTTCTTAATTTGCGAGCCAATCTTAGGTAGGTAGGTGATTTTTAGTGGAGTACCATATTGTTTGATTATCTCCATCAGATCAATACCATAGAAGTGAAGTTGATTGTCAATTACTTCAAATCCTTCTTGAGGAAAATAGAAGGTTTGTTCAATTAGATCGCGGTAAGTATTCTTCATTCAGTACTTGTTTAATGATCAGGATAAGAAAGTTGAGAAAATGCAAGTGAGTTGGATTCCAACTTTTTTGCTAAAGTAAGTAACTTACTTTTATTAGTTACGTTAGGTAAAAGATTTTTTAGTAAAAAAACATATATGAAAAAGATAAGATTCGTAGAAGTAAAGTCGGAGATTGGGGCAGGGACGAGAGGCGCTAGTATGGGACCGGATGCGATAAAAATTGCCGCACTCGACTACGGAAGTAATCTATTTAAAAAAATTGATTCGGTAGAAGTACAAACAGAGAATCAATTGCTATTTGAATCAACAGGTAGTCCATATGCTAAACGTATAAAAGGGTTATTAGCTGTTTTAGAAAGAACAGCAAACGCTGTTAAAAATTCGTTGAAGAACAATGAATTTCCTATTGTGCTTGCAGGTGACCATAGTACTTCTGCAGGAACTATTTCCGGCATTCGTATGGCATATCCAAAACAACGGTTAGGAGTTATATGGGTAGATGCTCACGCAGATTTACATTCACCTTGGACAACTCCATCAGGAAATATGCATGGTATGCCTTTGTCGGCTGTGTTGAACGAAGATAACTCTCAAAACAAAATGAACAAGCCAGACAAGGACACACTTGACAATTGGGCTAAAATAAAAAAACTGGGAGGCATCGCACCGAAAATTGACTATAGCGATATTGTTTACATTGGCTTAAGAGATGTTGAACCTGAAGAGTCGTACTTACTCAAAAAACATAAGGTGAAAATTTTTAGTACCAATGAAGTTAAGCGAAATGGAGTAGAAAAGATTGCACGTGATACGTTAGCACATTTAAGTCGTTGCCACATGATTTATATTTCATTCGATGTAGATTCAATGGACTCTTCTATTTCAAAAGGAACAGGAACGCCGGTAAGAAATGGTATCACTGAAAAGGAAGCAGGAAGTTTATTGGTTCGGTTAATACAAAACGAAAAAGTGTGTTGCTTTGAAATATCGGAAGTCAATCCAACACTTGATAAAGAAAATTTAATGGCTGAGAATACATTTGAAATTCTTCAGCGTGTGGTGAGCCAATTAACAAATTAATTTTTTACAATAGTTAGTTTAAAGTATGGAACTTAGATTTGAAACATTCTTAAAGAATATTATTTCCCAAGGAATTAAAAGCTTGTATGATTTTAGTATTAAGCCTGAAGAAATAGTACTTCAAGAAACTAAAAAGGAATTTGAAGGCGATGTAACACTAGTGGTTTTTCCTTTTACAAAAGCATCAAACAAAAGCCCCGAACAAACTGCGAACGAAATAGGAACGTACGTTAAGAACTCTGATTTTCAACTTGAAAATTTTAATGTTGTTAAAGGATTTTTAAATTTGAGTATCAATATTAATTTTTGGAAAAATTTTTACACGACTATCAATTCAAATATTGAAATACTTTACAGCATCAGAACTAATTTTGAAGGCACGTTTATACCTTCAAAACTGATGGTAGAATATTCTTCACCAAATACAAATAAACCACTTCACTTAGGTCATATCAGAAACAATCTTTTAGGGTTTGCTGTTGCAAATATTCTGAAAGCTGCCGGACATGATGTAACAATGGTTAATTTAGTAAACGACCGAGGAATCCATATTTGCAAGTCGATGCTTGCATGGACAAAGTATGGAAACGGCGAAACACCAACTTCGTCAGGAATGAAAGGTGACCATTTTGTAGGAAAATATTATGTGCTATTCGATAAAAAATACAAAGAACAAGTAGCAGATCTAGAATCAGACGGTCTTACAAAAGAGGAAGCTGAAAGAAAAGCACCATTGCAACTTGAGATTCAAGAAATGCTTCTGCTTTGGGAAGCAGGTGATAAAAAAACAAGAGAACTTTGGGAAAAAATGAATGGTTGGGTCTATCTAGGATTTGATGAAACCTACAAAAAGTTAGGAGTTACCTTCGACAAAATCTATTATGAAAGCCAAACTTATCTACTCGGAAAAAAAGTAATCGAAGAAGGACTTGCCAATGGAGCTTTTTTTAGAAAGGACGATGGTTCTGTTTGGATCGATCTTACTTCAGCAGGATTAGATACAAAGGTTTTGTTGAGAAGTGATGGCACAAGTGTTTATATAACTCAAGACATAGGAACAGCTCAACTTCGATTTGATGAATACCCGGGGTTGGAAAAATTAATTTATGTTGTAGGAAATGAACAAGATTATCATTTTAAAGTGCTAAAGGAAATATTCATCAAACTTAAACGTACATGGGCCGAAGGATTGTTTCACTTGTCGTATGGAATGGTAGATCTTCCAACCGGAAAAATGAAGTCAAGAGAAGGTACTGTAGTTGATGCTGACGATCTAATTGATGAAATAGTAGAAGAGGCTGAAATGGCTACTAAAGCACAAGGTAAACTTGACGACTTCGATTCACCGGAAGCTAAAAAACTATATCATGATTTAGGAATGTCAGCTTTGAAATATTTCATCTTAAAAGTTGACCCCAAGAAAAAAATGCTGTTTAATCCAACTGAGAGCATCGATTTAAATGGCAATACGGGACCATTTATTAGCTATACTTACGCAAGAATTCGTTCAGTGCTAAGAAAAGGTTCAGTTATAAAAAGAGATTTGAGTAAGATCGATGAACATATTATTTCGCCGGCTGAGAAATTACTTATCAAATTAATTTATCAGTATCCAAATATCATTCAAGCAGCAGGAGACTCTTATAGTCCAGCTTTAGTTGCTGCATATTCATACGATTTGGCAAAAGCTTACAATCATTTTTACCACGATCATATTGTTGTAGACAATGAAAATTTGGTTTCAACATCCTTCAGATTGGGATTAAGTGAAACAACATCTTTAGTAATAAAAAAATGTATGGGTTTATTAGGAATAAATGTACCTGAAAGGATGTAAGATGAGTAAATTTGGAAATCTAATATTAATTGGACTAGTATCTATCACACTTCTTTTGTGTTCACTTTCGCAATTTAAGGTGTTCAGCTTTGAACGAAGTAATCACCTAAGTGCTGTTCTTCCAAATAAAATTATTGGTAAACTTCATAGTGGAGATATAATCCTTAGAGAAGGAAATAGTTTTGTTTCACAGGTTTTTAGGAATTTCTCCCAAACTGAAAAGCATTATTCACATTCAGGTTTAATTTATCTTCTTAATGGAAACTATTACGTGTGTCACATACTTGCAGCTGAAGGAAAAAGAAGCGATAAAATTCGACTCGAGCCATTATCTTCGTTTTGTAATACAGAAGACAATTTGTCGTGGGCTATTTACAGAACAGAAATAGATACCAATGAAATTAAAAAAGAGATCACTGAATTATTGAATGCTAAAATTGCTTTCGACAAAGAGTTTAAACTGGCAACTGACGACAAAATGTATTGTACAGAATTGGTTTATAAAATACTTACAAAAGCAAATGACAATAAAAAATTCATAAATTTGACACACTCAAATGGATTAGATTATGTTGCATGCGACAATTTATATTTGAATCCAAAAACGAATTTAATTTATTCAAACACCAATTAATATGTCAAAAATAAAAAAACTTACATTCATCATAGGAATAACTTTCCTGCTTATTTCTTGTGGTAAGAATGACTCGCCGAGTTCAATTACTGACAAATTTCTTTCAGCCTTGACGAAACAAGAATTTGAAATAGCGAAAACTTATGGTACGGACGATACAGATCGCTTACTCGATATGATGATAGGCTATAAGAAAATGGGAGCAGAGCCTTTTTTACAGGATGCAGTATTCGACATTATCGACGAGAAAATTAACGGAGATGAAGCAAAAGTAAGAGTGAAAGTAGAAGGTCGTAATAAAGAACTTGTTTTTAATCTTGAAAAGGAAGACGGCAAGTGGAAAGTTGCTATGAACAAAGAAACAATTAATGAATCAGATGCTAACATTTTCGATTTAGGTGCTACAAATACTGATACAGCACAGGTGAATCCGTAACAGTTTATAGAACTTTTACTTCCAACAGTTTCTTCTCTTCTAAAAAGCATTCAAGCAGATCATTTTCTTTCACGGCAGCTACACCGCTGGGCGTTCCCGTATAAATCAAATCTCCTTTACGTAAAGTAATGAATTTCGAAACGTAACTAATAACCTTTGCAAAATTGAAGATCATCAAATTGCTATTACCAACTTGAACAACGTTTCCATTCACCTTTAATTTGAAATTGATATTTTCTGAATCATCTAATGAAGCGAGTGACACAAATTCACCACAAGGTGCAGAATAATCAAAAGCCTTAGCCGGCTCCCATGGTAATCCATTTTCCTTTTGATATTGTTGAATATCTCTGGCAGTAAAATCGATCCCCACCGATATTTTATCGAAATATCTATTTGCAAATTCCTCTGAAATATTTTTTCCTTCTTTATTGATCTTTAACACAAGCTCAATTTCATGATGAATATCCTTCGAAAAATCGGGAAGATAGAATGCCTTGTCTTTTGGTAACACTGCTGTATCCGGCTTCAAAAAAAACACCGGGACTCCTGGGATTACATTATTAAGTTCCTTAGCGTGTTCTGCATAATTTCGCCCAATGCAAATAATTTTCATAGCAATTACTTATTATACAATTTCAATCGTAAAGCAGTAATAACATTTTTTGTATTGGTAGCAAAATCACCTTTCATCATCCAATCGTAATATGAAGTATCCGATTTAAATACATCAACTACTGCACGACCTTTATACTTACCAAAATTAAAAACTTCCTCATTTTTTTCATTGTACACAATACGACCGGCTAAATCTACATTTTTCGTAATAGAGCTAAACTCAGAAAGAAAATCAATATCATTTTTTAACGTATCATATTTTTCAAGTTGAGCAAGCATTACTTCATAAGTTGCTATAGTATCCGCTTCAGCCGAATGAGCATTGGTGAGATCTTTATTGCAATAAAACTTATAGGCCGCAGAGAGTGTACGCTGCTCCATTTTATGAAAAATATTTTGCACGTCAACTAATTTTCTGGTAGTTATGTCAAATATTATTTCACAACGATTAAATTCCTCTATCAATAATGGAATATCAAACTTATTTGAATTATACCCTGCTAAATCGCAACCACCTAAAAATGTATTTATATCTTTTGCTAAATCTTTGAAAGTAGGGCAGTCGACTACATCCTTATCATATATATTATGAATTTTCGAAGTCTCAAGTGGTATTGGAATCGTAGGGTTGACTTTATAAGTACGAATATCTTGTGTTCCACTTGGATTAATTTTAACCATTGAAATTTCAACTATTCTATCAGCTCCAACATTTACTCCGGTTGTTTCCAAGTCTATAAAAACAATCGGACGCTTCAAATTCAAATTCATCAATATTTATTTAGTGTTCTTTACTTGAATATTATGTACTATTTCATGGGCAGCAGCACTTTCTTCAACAACAAACTCTTCTGAATAACTTTCAAAATTGTATCCTTCAACATGCAAAACATATTCACCTGGAATTGCCGGTAATACAAAGTCATTGAATGCTGCGGTGGGAGCAAAAACAATTTGCTTTCCGCTTTTTTTATTTTCCAAATACACTCGAGTTATTTCAATTTTTCCACCTGATGTCGAACTTACGATCCCTGAAATAAACGAAGAAAATTTATGATTGGATTCATCTTCAAAATCTACTTTATAAATGTCCTTGTCTCCTAAACCTTCCGGTCTCACTGCAGAAATATATGCAATCTTTCCATCACCTGTAAATGAAATTACCGTATTATCATCAGCATCATTTAGTGGATATCCAATATTAACGGGGTTGCTCCATTTCCCTGTAGATTCATCCCATTCGGAACGAAAAATATCAAAACCTCCCATGCTATTCCACCCTTTAGATGCAAAATAAAGACTTCGACCATCGAGTGATAAATAGGGGTAGTCTTCCGCATATTTGGTATTAATTGTATTTCCTAAATTGACAGCAGGCGCCCACTCGCCATTTTTACCTTTTGTAATTGAATAGAGATCACTTTCACCGGATCCACCTTTAATATCTGACGAAAAAATAATAGTTGATCCATCTAGAGAAACAGTAGCACCACTTTCAAGCGATTTTGTATTTAATGTAGTTGGAAACAAAATCGGTTTCTGCCACATTTTTCCTTTTAACTGTGCTACACCTACATCACCAAAAAACTCTGCATTGTCAAAATATAAAATCATCATATTTCCATCTGCAGAAAAGCCAACAGTTTCTTCATCCCATTCGGTGTTTACTAAACCACCTGCACCTTTTGATTTAGCCCAAATAGTATCTCGCCAAACAGATGAATAAACATCTGCGGTGTAAATACCCAGATCGGCAATAAACCCACCAATATTTCCCTTGCGTCGTGAAGTGAAAATTAAATTTTTACCATCAGCGCTGATGAATGGGTTGTATTCCTCATAAGTGGTGTTGATTGTTTTTCCCAGATTTGTATACTTAACTTTAACAGGGCTATTGATGAGAACTTTCCCATTATTACACATTTCAATCATTCGCTCTGGCAAAGGGTAGTCTTTAAATGGCTTTTGCTTTGCATCTTTAAATTCAGTGAATGCTGTAATCGCTTCATCGAAATTATTGTTGTATAAATAAGCGACTCCCAAATGGAACGACCATTCTTTCTTCGCTTCTTTTGATTTGTATGCCTTTTCTAAATAGGGCAGTGCAGCTTTTTTATTCGCTGAAGTTTGTAAATAACAATAACCCAAACGAAAATTATATTCAGCATTATTAGCATCAACTTTTACTAAATTCTGATAAGCAGAAAGAGCTCCATTGTAGTCACCGGTGTTGTACAATGTGGCAGCGTCTTTTTTAACCAACTTTGCTTCATCAGCTGTTAATACATGTGTCTTCGCTTTTTGACAATACGAAGTAGCGGGAAAAATAAAAATGCTTGCAAATAGAGACAAGAGTAATCTGATCGTATTCCTTTTCATTTCCGGGAGAACTTAATGTAACGAAATTAGATTGAACGATTAATATCAAATTGTTCCAAGTAATCAGCAATACGACGAAGGAAACTTCCTCCCAATCCACCATCAACTACACGGTGATCGTAAGAAAGCGATAAGAACATCATGTGTCTGATGCCTATAGAATCACCTTCCGGCGTTTCTATTACTGCCGGTTTTTTTCTGATTGCACCAACAGCTAATATAGCAACTTGCGGTTGATTAATAATAGGCGTACCCATCACATTCCCGAAAGTTCCAACGTTTGTAATAGTAAACGTTCCATCTTGAATTTCATCAGGCTTCAACTTATTATTTCTTGCTCGAGTGGCCAAATCATTTACACTCTTAGTGATTCCTATTAAGTTCAGTTGATCTGTATTTTTAATAACCGGAACGATAAGATTTCCTGATGGAAGAGCAGTAGCCATTCCAATATTAATATATTTTTTAACAATTATTTTTGTACCGTCAACCGAAACATTTACCATTGGAAAATCTCTGATGGCCTTGCATACCGCTTCAATAAAAAGAGGAGTAAAAGTGATCTTTTCTTTTTCTCGTTTCTCAAACGAACTTTTTACTTTCTCTCTCCATCTTACAAGATTGGTAACATCTGCTTCTACGTAAGAAGTAACGTGAGGCGATACGTGCTTCGACATTACCATATGGTCGGCAATAAGCTTACGCATCCGATCCATTTCAATGATTTCTACATCTCCAGAAATGGAAACCGCAGGAGGAGTATATGTTTTTGGTGCAATAGCTTGAAAGGAAACATTACTTTGCGATTGTAGTGCAATAGGCTTTTCTGTTCTTGATGAAATGTGATCTATCAAATCCTGCTTAGTGAGGCGATTATTAGACCCTGAACCTTTGATCGTTTCCAACTCATTCATCGGCACACCTTCTTTCTGTGCAATATTTCTAACCAACGGAGAATAAAAACGACCACTGGCAGAAGTCTTTTCCACCGAAATTGTCTCGGCACTTACTACACCATTTGAAGAAACAGGTTCAACAACTTTACTAGATTCAACAAGCTTAGGAGTATTCAATTTTTCAGTACCAGAATTTACTTCTGCTTTTTCTCCCGCGCCGGAAATCAGTGCAATGACTTCACCAACTTTAACAACCTGGCCTTCTTCAAATAATCGCTTAGAAATAATCCCTGCCGATGGTGATGGAACTTCTGAGTCTACTTTATCTGTGGCAATCTCTAAAATTGACTCATCAGCTTCAACTGAATCACCTTCTTTTTTTAACCATTTTAATATGGTTGCTTCTGCAACGCTTTCGCCCATTTTGGGCATGATCAATTGGATCATGGAATAGATTGATATGAATGTGTACTTTCTGAACTTATTGCTCCCGTAGAGCGAATACAAATTTATTATTATTTACTTCCTAAAGGAGATTTTCGACCTAATTTTCTCCACCCTTTTCGAATAATATGTAAGTCGGTATAAACCTTGTAATCTTTTGCATATAAAGAATTTAGCCTATTAGTGGTAAGTTCATCTGTTGGTATATTTTCTAAGGCGTCAACAGGACTCAATATTCCTGGGCGAATTGAAGGTAAATTGAGAAGTCCGTTCCTCGAAAATGAATAACTAACCCACGATGTTTTACCAATCATTACATTAAAAATATTCGCCAAAAAACCACCGGGGTCTTGTTGAAATAAAATAATCAATGGCGAGAATAGTAGAAACACAATTGAACATATAATATCAATTAATCTCTTGTTTCTCTTATTTACAATTTTGTTGATGCTATTGATGTCAATCACATATAATTCACCGGGGTCTTCTACAGAATTACTGCCGATAATAAATAAACTTTCAGGAGGTGCAATCTTAAACTCAAGATCAGCACGTTTCACTTTTGACATAACATCAATAATCTGATGAGATGAAATATCTTTCCCACAGAAAATTATCTCATCAACAGCATAGACATCTGTAATTTCAGCAATCCTATTAAATTCACCCAAGTAGTACTTTTCATATTCCTGAAATGCACGATCTTTTTCATGTACACTTTCAGGCTGTACAAAACCAATAAAGTTATGAGACGTATCAGACAATTTCAAAAGAGAAAGCACACGATTACTTTCTTCTTCCTTTCCCACAATAATCAATTTCTTTCGGTAATCGCCCGAAAGATTAAAATTCTGCTTTCGAATTACATTTATTAAAAATCGAAAACCAACAATTGAAAGAGTAGCCCAAACACTTCCAAGTAAAATAATTGCTCTTGAGAAACGATAACTTTCAGGAAGCAATGCATAAACTACCAGGATCAATAATGTACCCAAAAAAACTCCTCTAATAATGCGACTCAATTTTATTGGTTTATCATATCCGCCACTAAAAAATATAGAAGTGATCCAGATGAGCCCATACAATGGCACCGCAAATTTCATAAATTCATCCGGGTAATTAATCATAAAGTTTGTTCCCCAATAATTCTTTAGCAGAAAAACACCAATAATTATTAATGCAAGATCCGAAATAGGGAAAAAGAAATTATCAATAAATCTCGATAAAATTGCAACTCCTGCTCGCAAATAAACAGCGATATTGATAAAGAATGAAAACAACGAGGCATTTGATTTTGAGAAATGCTTTTTCGCAAAAATGATCATTGCATTATAAAAAACGAAAACATAATTTACACTTGTACGCTTTGTACTTTCGCCTTTATAATGAATAATCCTTGTCTCTGGAAAATAATAGTTTTTATATCCTGCTTTTGTTATTCGATATGAAAGATCAATATCTTCTCCGTACATAAAGAAATCTTCGTCTAAAAGACCAATCTCATTCAGCACTTTGCGACGCAACAACATAAAGGCTCCTGCCAAAATATCAACTGTATTGATTTCATTTTCGTCCAAATATCCAAGATGATATTTACCAAATTTTTTACTCTTTGGAAATAGTTTTGATAACCCAAAGATTTTATAAAAAGCAACATCATAGGTTGGCAATCCTCGCTTAGATTCAGGCAAAAATTTACCACTTCCATCAATCATTTTTACACCTAAGCCACCAGCATCAGGATGTACATCCATAAATTCAATTATCTTTTCAAATGTATCTTCTTCTACAACCGTATCAGGGTTTAAGAGTAACACATATTCTCCGCTAGACTCACGAATAGCTTGATTGTTTGCCTTGGAAAAACCTCTGTTATCTTTATTTGCTATTACTTTTACTGTCGGAAATTTCTTCAGAACCATTTCTACACTTCCGTCAACAGAATTATTATCCACAACCCAAATTTCAACTGAACACTTTTCAGCAGCCTTGAGAGTAGAGTGGAGGCACTGTTCGAGAAAGTACTTCACATTATAATTAACAATTACGACAGATAGTTTCACAGCTATTGTTCAGAGATTTTCAAAAGTAAAAAAGGAAACGTGGTCTTTGATGTCATAAATTATTTGATCAAAGAATTTTCGTAAGGAACACGTTGAATAATTGAACGACCTAAAGTTACCTCATCAGCGAATTCTAAATCACTGCCAACAGAAATTCCTCTAGCAATAGAAGTAAATTTCAAATCCTTTCGTTCGCTCTGATTTATTTTTTTATAAATAAAATACGATGTTGTTTCACCTTCCATAGTAGCAGGTAAAGCAATAATAATTTCCTTGAATCTATTATCTTTTAATCGATCTAGCATAGAAGGTAGGTTAAGGTCGTTCGGGCCTATACCATCCATTGGAGAAATAATTCCTCCTAAAATATGATAGTATCCTCTGTATTGTTGTGTGTTCTCAATGGCAATTACATCTCTAAGATCTTCAACAATACATAGACATTGAGTGTCTCTGCTTTGATCAGCGCAGATATCACAAACATCTGACTCCGAAATATTATGACAAGTTGCACAATATTTTACTTCATTGTGTAATCGAG
This sequence comes from Bacteroidota bacterium, assembly GCA_031367345.1. Taxonomy (GTDB): domain Bacteria; phylum Bacteroidota; class Bacteroidia; order AKYH767-A; family 2013-40CM-41-45; genus JADKIH01. The sequence goes on from JANLPR010000118.1 coordinate 134,346, forward strand.
TAAGAGCATTCCCCAAACGGTAAGAACTTTCTTTATCAGATTTCAATAAGTGCAAAACTAATCGTAGTGCAGTCCGCTTTCCAATACCGGGTAAGCGACTAAACTCAGCGACAGATTCTTCTACTATTTTTGATGAAAGTGGACTCAAAGTAGTGTTGATAATTAAAGGCCTATATAACGGTAATGAGCTTGCTAAATTACTTATTTTGGGACTTGAAGCCAAGAATATTTATTGTTTTATTAACGCAATAAAGTGCATGAATGAATCTTGCTTTTCATTCTTATCCTTGAATATTCAACTACGTCAAATTACTTAAACCAACTCATCAATGTCTCCAAGTCTCATCCTATCCTGCGTTATTGCCTATTCCGCCCTTTTGTTTTTTGTGGTCTGGAGAACGAGTAGAAATGCAGATAACGACACTTTTTTCATAGGCAATAAATCATCTAAATGGTATTTAGTAGCTTACGGAATGATAGGCGCAAGCTTGTCCGGCGTCACTTTTATGTCTGTGCCTGGTATAGTCGGTGCAACAAACTTCTCTTATCTAATCTTAGTATTTGGTTACTTTTTTGGTTATGCCGCTATTTCATTGATTCTTCTTCCTATTTATTACAAAATGAATTTAACTTCCATTTATTCATATTTAGAATCGAGGTTGGGATTTTGGAGCTATAAAACAGGGGCTTTTTATTTCATTCTAAGTAGAACTATTGGCGCCGCCTTCCGATTATATATTGTAGTAAATGTTCTTCAACTTTTTATTTTCGATGCATGGGGTGTTCCATTTTGGATAACTGTAGCTTCCTTTATAATTCTCATTTTACTTTATACGTATAAAGGAGGAGTAAAAACTATTGTATGGACAGATACGCTTCAAACAACTTTTATGTTGTTAGCTGTCGTGATTTCTGTAATATCCATATCATCATCTTTACACATGGGAATTAGCGATCTTTTTTCAGCAATACATAGAAAAGGATACGATAGTATGATCAATTCTGATTGGCGATCAAAGACCTTTTTCTTAAAACAATTTTTTGGGGGTATGTTCATCAGTATAGCAATGACCGGTCTAGATCAAGAAATGATGCAAAAAAATATAAGCGTTAAGACCTTAGCAAACTCGCAAAAAAACATGTTTACTTTTAGTGTTGTCTTAGTATTTATAAATTTTCTCTTTCTATGTTTAGGCGCACTTCTTTATATATATAGTTCGGCAAACGGCATCACGTTACCGGCAAAATCTGATGATCTTTTTCCTATTATAGCTATTAATCATATTGGCGGATTCGTAGCCATTGTTTTCATCATTGGATTAATTTCAGCTGCATATCCAAGCGCTGATGGTGCATTAACAGCACTAACATCCTCGTTTTGTATCGACTTTTTAAATTTCAACAAATCAACTATGCCTGAAAAACAAAAAACGAGAAGAAGATACTTAGTACACATCTCGTTTGCAATAATTCTATTGATGGTTATCCTAATTTTTAAAGTGATTAACGATGACGCAGTAATAAGCAAATTATTTACTGTAGCCGGTTACACATACGGACCTTTACTGGGCCTTTTCACTTTTGGAATTTTTTCCAAGAAATCACCAATAGACAAATTCGTACCTATTGTATGTCTTGCTTCCCCTTTAATCTGCTATATTATCAACGAACACTCAACAACATGGTTCAATAATTACAAATTCGGCTTTGAATTATTGATCTTAAATGGACTTATCACCTTCATCGGACTTCACTTTATTTCGACAAAAAAAGAGAGTATACCACAAAAATGATGTTGATAAGAGTGTTGAGATTATGGCACGATTATGATAGCATCCAAGATCATATTCCTAAATTTACACAATGAAAATTACTAGTATTATTCTATTGTTATTGCTCACAGAAATTGTGTTCGGAATTCAGACAGAAAAATTACCAAAACATAAAATTTCCGGAAAGGAATATTATATTTATTCAGTCAACCAAGGTGATAGCTGGTATTCAATCGCAAGAAAATTTAAATTGAGTTATTCAGAAATCCGTCTTTCCAACAAAGAGTCGGATAAATTGATTCCGGGAAAAAAAATAAATATTCCTGCTGCGAAACTAAAACTCAACGATCCTTTTTTCGAGAAAAATCATTTAGATACCAAGAGTAACGCCCCTGAAAAATCAGCTGCAAAAACGCACAAAGTAAAGGCGGGTGAAAACTTATTTTCCATTTCGAAAAAATACAATCTTTCAGTAGAAGAAGTAAAATCACTAAATAACTTGAATTCAAATACAATTCATAAAGATCAAATTTTAATTGTGAGCGAGCCCAAAAAGGAAGTAAAGGAAATCATAGCACGTTCTAAAAAAGAAAGTACAGAATTAGTCAAGCCTGTGGTTGATTCAGAGAAAAGTGAAATAAAGTCTCCCAATTCGAAAGAAGATAAGAGAGAAGTTGAAAGTATAGCACCGGCTGTAACAACTAATAAAAAAGAAGAAGCAAAAATTATTTTCTCAAACAGCCGACAAGAATTTAATGAGACAGGTGTTGCCGGTTGGCTGGAAGATCAAAATTCTAAATCAACAAAATATTATGCTCTTCATCGCACAGCTCCAATAGGTACGATCATAAAAATTACCAATAGAATGAATTCAAGTTCTATATATGTAAAAGTTGTAGGAAAATTACCTGACACAGGAGACAATTCCGGTTTGATCATTAAATTGTCAAAAGCAGGAGCAGAAAAGCTGGGAGTAATTGATGAACGTTTTCAAGCAGAATTAGTATATGGACTAAACAAATCAAAGTAAGTTAACGAACAAATTTGTCTGCTACTTTTATTTCTTTTGACCCATCCTGGTAATTATAAAATCCGATTTTATTTTTCACACCTAAGTTACCTGCTGCAACCATATTTACCAGCAAAGGACATGGAGCATATTTGGGATTACCAAAGCCTTCGTGGAGAACCCGGAGAATAGAAAGACATACATCCAAACCAATAAAATCAGCGAGTTGCAAAGGACCCATAGGATGAGCCATTCCTAATTTCATTACTGTATCTATTTCTTCAACACCGGCAACTCCTTCGTAGAGTGAATAGATTGCTTCATTGATCATTGGCATTAATATTCGGTTTGCAATAAATCCGGGATAATCATTAACCTCAACCGGTATTTTTTCCAACTTCTTTGAAAGCTCAACGATTGTATTAGTCACTTCATCACTTGTTGCGTATCCACGAATAATCTCCACCAGTTTCATAAGAGGAACAGGATTCATGAAATGCATTCCAATTACTTTATCTGCACGTTTAGTTTGCGCTGCTATTTGTGTGATCGAAATAGAAGAAGTATTGGTAGCTAAAATGGCTTCAGAATCACAAAATTTATCGAGATCTCTAAAGATCTTACATTTCAAATCAATATTTTCAGTAGCCGCTTCTACAACTAATCCGCAGCCTTTAACTCCTTCTTCAAGTGAAGTAAATGTAACAAGATTAGAAAGGGCTGCACTTTTATCCTGTTCAGTCAACTTGCCTTTTATAATCATACGATCTAAATTTTTTCCGATTACATCTTTTGCACGTTGAAGTGCATCCGACGAAACATCGATCATATTTACTTTAAATCCATATTGTGCAAACACATGCGAAATACCATTCCCCATTGTTCCTGCTCCTATAACTGCAACTTTCATAGCGTACTTTTAAAAATTAAACAACTATTATTTTCCTTTATGCTTAATGATAATCATAGCCGTATAGATCATAATTTTAAAATCAACAGCTAACGACATATTTTCAATGTATATCAAATCGTATTTCAAACGCTCAATCATTTGATCTACATTTTCTGCATAACCAAATTTCACTTGACCCCATGAAGTAATTCCCGGCCTTACCTTGTGAAGATGTCGATAATGAGGTGCTTTCTCCATAATGAGATCAATGAAGTATTGTCTTTCCGGTCGTGGACCAACAATACTCATATCTCCTTTCAACACATTATAAAATTGTGGTATTTCATCCAAACGAATCTTCCGCATCCATCTGCCAAATTTGGTAATTCGTGAATCGTACGAACTTGAAAGTTGAGGTCCTGCTCGTTCGGCATTTTTCATCATCGAACGAAATTTATAGATCTTGAACGGTTTACCATGTAATCCAATACGCTCATGACTATAAAATAATCCGCCGGGTGATGAAATCATTACACCAATTGAAGTAAAAAGATAAAGAGGAGAAAAAATAACCATTACAAAAATCGAAAGGAGAATGTCAAGAATCCTTTTCAATGATTGTTGCCAAACCGGCATAAGATTAGGAGATATTTCAATTAGTGGCGCACCAAAAATCGAATTCATTTTTACTGAACCTGAAAGTATATCGTACATATCAGGAATAATTTTTACGATTACAGATGTTTCTTCCAACTCGTTAATGATATTTCCTATGCTTTCGTGTTCTGAAGATTCAAGTGCAATGATTGCTTCTTCAATTTTCAATCGCTCAATAATATCTTTAAGGTTTTTAATACCTCCCAAATTATCCATTTGGCCGGAAAGTAAATGATCATTGTTTCCATCTACGTGAACAAATCCTACAAACTTATTTCCTGCAGACCGAAATTCATTCTTCATGGAATGAAGCAAATTGACGGCATTCAAATTACTACCAATCATTATCGTATTAAACCCAAGCTTTCCTTTGTGAATACGATTGACTACTTGAGTTGACAATGTAAATCGGAGCGAAGCCGTAATAATAAAATGGAGGCTGAGTAAGGTGAAAAAACTTTGATAATATGACTTATAAGAAATAACTGTATCATCAAGTAACAATGAAAAGAAGATGATCAATACGCCTAACAAAGAAAGGAATAAAGTTTGTCCCAATTCTTTCAAACGACTTTTTCGAAAAACATCTTGATAATTACCTACCAATGCATATGTAATTACCCAAGCAATTGGTATAAAAAAAATTCCGTAAAAAAATTTTTTATCTTGTAAAAAGATGGCTTTTGAAAAAAGTTGCGACTCAATAATTAATTTTCTATAAATGAAAAATAAGGCCCATGCCAAAGTTGCCGAAAACCAATCGGCGACAATAAACTTAGCAGTTTGGAATTTATTATTCATCAATACACAACTTTAAAATTATCGAAATAGAGATTGGCTGTTGTTAGGTTAGCCGGTTTCTCTGCTCTCAAATAAATATTATATGCAAGGCCATTACTAATAACCCCTCCCAAATCATTTAAATTTATATAAATTTTCTTCCAAGAGTTTGATGCCCGTACACTAAGCAATTCCCATTTTGTAACAGACGAAGTAGTAATATATGTTCCTACTACAAAATCGATATCACTCTTATAGTTTAGTTCTACGTACGATAAAGTAGTTACCGGTAAATAGTAGGGCAAATTACCGGCAACTTCAAAAACTGTATTAGTATCTACCAAAGTTACTTTCCCTGAATTGCCTTCAAACACATTTGGATCAGGAGGTGTTATAATTGTAATCGGAGTATTTCCTTGTGTAGTTTTAACCAAATTCAAACTTGCATCATCAAAATCTTCCATGATTGGAAAAGTAACATATGTCTCATATCTTATTATAGGATGAATAGAATACGTTTTTGCAGCAATCATATCAGTAATTGTCGTATCAAAATTTGCATACTTAGGGAATGCAGCTCTCATTCCTGAAATTCCGTCTATTACGATTCCTGCTTTCACTGTAATTTTATGAGTGCCGGTTCCTGAAATTGGAAACTTACATGGTAATGGAAATGTGCCTAGATAAACTCCATCAATTAATATCCATGCATCGGTAATTTTATTTGCATTACTTCCTTGTGATGCATAATCTGTCGTTAACTGAATACTTTCAATGGACACATAGGTTGGAATAGGAGATGGAGGTTCAACAATAGAACAAGCATTGAGCACAAAACTGATGAGTAAAAAAAATACTCCATTAAAAAAAGTAGTACGAAGATTGGTTTTCATTTTAGGCAATGACGTTCAAGGATACATTAATCTTATCCATTATTTGATGAGCTACTACTAGTGCTTGATAACCCTCCTCTATGGTTACAGGTGTTTCTTCGTCTTCCAAAATAGCATGTATCCATTGTTCCAGTTCCATTTTGATTGCATTACTTTCTTCAACTTTCGGTTGATCAAAATAAATAATCTTTGAACCTTTATTATTACCAAGATCAATTGTAATGTCGAGAGGACCCGGATCACCTACTAAGTTTTTTAAACGTACTACTTCGGTTTTTCTTTTGAAAAAGTCGACAGATATATAAGCATCTCGTTGAAAAAATCTGCTCTTCCTCATATTCTTTAACGAAATTCTACTTGCAGTTAAATTAGCAACGCATCCATTATCAAATTCCAAACGTGCATTCGCTATATCGGCAGTATCGCTTACAACTGCAACGCCACTTGCATTTATTTTTTTTATTGGCGACTTCACCACACTTAGAATAATATCGATATCATGAATCATCAGATCGTGAACAACTGATACATCTGTGCCGCGAGGATTAAATTCAGCGAGACGATGTGTTTCAATAAACAAAGGAGAATTCAAATAACTTTTAGCGGCTAAAAAGGCTGGGTTAAATCGTTCCACATGTCCCACTTGAGCTTTCACAGCAGCTTCAGTTACCAATGAAACTAATTGTTTTCCTTCATTTACTGTATGCGTAATTGGCTTTTCAATAAAAACAGCTTTGGAAGCACGCAAGGCCTTAACGGCATATTCGAAATGTGATATTGTTGGAGTTACAATATCGATGGCATCAGCCTCCGCAATAAGTTGATCCACATCTTCGTAAAAGGGAATTCCTGATTCGTTACTAAATACTTTTGCATATTCAACATTGTTATCGTAAAATCCAATCAGTTGAGCATTCCCGATCTCTTTTAAGAGTCGAATATGTATTTTCCCGAGGTGCCCGGCACCAATGACTCCTACTTTCAACATCTTCCTGAAAATCAATTTTATTTAGTGCCGCGAAATTAAGAATAAATACCACCTCTTCACAATAATGAAAGAAGGTTTTAGAACTTATCGTTGTTAATATTTAGCTAAAAAAACCGAAATTTGCATCAGATAGTCCTGTTTCTTTGCAACCTATGATTAATTTACCGGAAGACAATTTCAAGCATCAAGGAATGCGGAAAAAGCTAATTGAACAAGTTAGGGCGAAAGGCATTGAGAGTGAGGACGTTTTGAGCGCAATGATGAAGATTCCGCGTCATTTTTTCCTTGAATTAGCCTTTTTAAATCAAGCTTATTCTGACCATGCTTTTCAAATTGGCGCCGGTCAAACAATCTCACAACCCTACACGGTTGCTTTTCAAACTGCATTATTAGAAATCAAAAAAGGAGATAAAGTTTTAGAAATTGGAACCGGTAGTGGGTATCAAACGTGTGTTCTTTTGGAAATGGGAGCAAAGGTGTTTTCAATTGAACGTCAAAAAGAATTGTTCGACAAAACAAAAGTTCTCTTGAGTGCAATGAATTATTCTCCTAAATTGTTTTATGGTGATGGATATAAAGGTTTACCATCATTTGCACCATTCGATAAAATATTAATTACCTGCGGCGCTCCATACATTCCGGAAGAGCTGGTGAAACAATTGAAGGTGGGAGGTAGGATGGTTGTTCCTGTGGGTGCAGGAGAAGTACAAATGATGACATTGATAGAAAAAGCATCAGAGGATACGATTGTAAAAACTGAACTCAAAAACTTCCGATTTGTACCTATGTTAGAAAATAAAGAAAGTGGTGGAAGTTTGAATAAATAAAAATATTTTTTTTTCTATCAATATCATAAAATAAAATAGGCTGCCTTTACAAGCAGCCTATTTTATTTGGTGTAGTTCCATCAATACATGACAGAACAATAAACAATACAGTGATTAATTATCCCAATACAATTTAGGATTCTGCATTGTAGAATTTTGATTGTAAGAATTTGGATTGTACAATCTTTCATTCGTTGGATAAATCAATCTTCTTGGAATTGGACCTACAGCACCTGCATTTGGTTGAAGATTTGGTTGACCTGTTCTTCTCCAGTCAGTGAATGATTCCGGTTGTAAATAATTTGCAAAATACTTTTGTAATAAGATTAAATTCAATTTGTCAGTTGAAGTACCAACCCAAATTACATTTGCAGCTTGATAAGTAGCATCATCAATTGCAGTTACTCCAAGCTTAGCCATATTTGCACTTACCGCTTCATGAAGCGCAGTTTCTGCACCTGCATCATCACCTAAACGCATTTTAGCTTCAGCTTCGATAAATTTTTGCTCAAAATAAGTGAAGAAATAAACCGGAGCTGTTTGGCCTATATAGTATTCTGTAGGTAAACCAAAATCGTAATAAGCTCCACTCACATCAATCATAGCTGCAAAACGAGGATCATTGTTTGCTTCCATTGCATTTGTCAGGTAATTACCAACATGAAAATTTGTATCAATCGATGAGTAGGAGATGTCTGCTCGTTGATCGATATACTGGTACCATGGGTTTGCATTAGAAGCATCAGGGAAACTTAACTGAGCATCATCACTTGTACCTGTTAAAGCCCCGGCATTGATTGCATCTAATGCAGCCTGAGCAGCTGTAGTTGACCCAAGCTTTGTTAGGTGAATCGCCATGCGAGCTTTTAATGCATTCGCAAGCTGACCCCATTTAGCAAGATCTCCACCATAGATAATATCATCACTTCCCGGAGTTTTAAAGTCGTCAGAAGTATTAGCAAAATCAGCGATTGCTCCATTCAATAATCCTGGAAGTATAGCAGTATAAATCTCCTGCTGTGTGTCATAAGGAGGATTGATCTTTGTATTTCCTTGGAACGCACTTGTGTAAGGAACATTACCGAAAAGATCAGTCATCGTCATTAGAGAATAAGCCATCATGACCTTAGCTACTCCGTTATAGGCGTCGTACTTACCTGGAGTTTCTTCGGCTTTGAGCATGATTTGATGAAAATCTTCCATGTTATTAGCATACATATTATTCCAAAGATTATTAAAATCTTCTTCGGTAAAAATGTAGCTATTGTATGCACCAAATTGACGATTAGCGCCTGTAGCATTTTGTGCGAAGATTGCATTGTATCGTGCAATATCTCCTCCAAATGTAAATGCCAAAGAAACTTGTCCAGCAGGAAGAATCATATTTACCGGAACGTCTTTCGGCAAATTAGGGTTGTCGTTTACGTCTAGAAAATTCTTTTCGCAACTCGACAACGAGAATACAACAACAATTGCTGCAGCAACTCGAGTGACTATATTAATTTTTTTCATTTAGTTTTTTTTAAAAATTAGACATTAACGATTAAAGTGTAACTCTAACACTGAAGCCATAACTACGAGTTGAAGGCATGTTAAAATAATCCATACCCAAACTATTTCCTGCACCTGTTAAGCTGGTCTCAGGATCAATTCCCTGGTAGTCAGTTTTTATCCAAAGATTTCTTCCTATCAAAGAAATATCAATACTCCCAAATGGAGTTTTCTTTAACCATTTTTTGTTAACTGAATAACTTAATGAAAGTTCACGAAGCTTAACATAAGAACCATCTTCTATATATTGCTCCGCTGGTCCTGTAAAACCGGAAAGAACTCCAAATTGTCTGCTGGTCTCATCTAATGTAGCTATGGCAGTATTTGCATCACCTGTAATAACCAAATTGTTGTTTGAATCATAGTATCCTCTTACCCCATCAAATACTTTTGTTTCGCCACGAGTCTCTGTTCCTTTAGATGTACCAAAATAGTCAAGTACTCCTCGCGTTCCATTCCAAATATCGCCACCTTTTTTAATGTCAATTAAGAAGCCCAATGAAAAACCTTTATAGGTAAAAGAGTTTGAAATACCGCCTGTCCAATTTGGATTTGGATCTCCGATTACACCAACAGTTGGATCTTGAATTGGAAGTCCGTCAGCTTCATTAACAACTACACGACCATTTCCATCTCTTAACCAACGGCCACCATAAATTTGTCCATAAGGTTGACCAACCACTGCATAAATAGCAGATCCTTCAAATCCACCTAAGAATAGATCATTGATACCATCTGCAAGAGCAGTAACTTTATTACGATTTCTAGCCCAGTTCAATGTGATATTCCATTCAAAGTTTTTTGTTTTAACAGGTGAAGCATAGACTAACAATTCAACACCTTTGTTTTCCATACTACCTGCATTTTTTATTTGATATTGATAACCTGACGATCCAGCAATTGGAACCGGAAGTATTTGATCAACTGAGTTATTGGAATAGTATGTTAAATCGACTCCTAAACGGTTATCAAGGAATTTTAAGTCAGCACCAATCTCAAAACTTTTTGTTTTCTCAGGTTTCAAGTTTGGATTTCCAAGTGTATTATCAGCTGTATAACCTGCAAGACCACCAAATGGGAAAGTAACACCGGATGTCCAACCATCTGCAAAAACTCCGGTTGTAAAATAATTATATAAACCAAATACAGGGGCATCATTTCCTACGATCGCATAAGAAACACGCAGCTTTCCATAAGGAAGTGTTTTGCTATTCATCTTCAATGCATCAGTAAAGATCCATCCCAAACTAGCTGAAGGGTAGAAGAACGTATTGTTATCAGTTGGTAATGTAGAAGATGTTGAAGCACGCCCTGTAAGATCTAAATAAAGATAATCTTTGTAGCTAAGTTTTGCCTGAGAATAAAAAGCGTGAGTTCTATATTTTGTGTATGACTCTCTCGTAATAATAGTAGTAGCAACAGAGATATTCTGAAAATTAGGGAAATTTAATTGATCTCCTTCAACATATAAATTTGATTTATACGATCCAAAAACGTTATTACCAATTAATAAACTTCCTTTGAAATCCGGATTAAATGTTTTGTTCAAAGTAACAAATAGATCGCTGTTTACATGGCGGTAAAAGATATCTTGGTGGAAAATTTTTCCGTCAGGATATGTTCTTGATCCAAGTGCAATTATTTGTTTGCGATTATCGCTATAAAAATCTGTTCCTATACGGTAAGTTACATCCATCCATGAATATGCGTTATAAACTGCAGATACAGAACCGAACATTCTATTTACATCATCATTAAAAGGGTTTTGGTTAACAGTCCAATAAGGATTGTCATATCCTACGCCACCACGATAATTTCTCTGTCCGCCATTGGCTAACAAATAAGCACTAGAAGCTTCGGGGTCTGAATTACCATTAGAGTTGTCGAACGATATTGGTGTTCTAAGTAGACCTAACATCAAACCGGAAGTATTACTTCCTTGTTGTGTTCTACGTCCGCCAGACTTCGAATAAGTAATATTACCAGTTGCAGACATTTTTTTAGAAATCGCACTTGAACCAGCAATTGAAAGAGTGTATCTTTTAAAATTAGAAAGAGGAACTACACCTTCATCAGATAAACGAGAAAAAGACATTCTATAAGTAGAAGCATCATTTCCTCCTGACATAGCTACATTATTTTCAGCTGTAAATCCGGTACGGAAAAATTGATCTGAATTATTGTATGGCGAAAATTTAATAGCACCTGGAGTAGTGCCAGCAGCAGTAGCGCCAATCAACTGACCATTCTGACTGAATTGAGAAGTTGCTGCGGGATTCCAATAAGTCGTATCTCCTGATGGCCCCCAGCTTCCTGAAGTACTACTTTCATAAGAACGATATGCTCCTAGTTTACCTTTCACAAACTTATTTTGAAGTTCCGGCAATCTGTTAACTTCACTCCAAGTAAAACTTGAACCAACAGATACGTTCACACCACCACCAACTTTTTTAGCACCTTTCTTAGTGGTAATAATGATGGCTCCGTTAGATGCATTCAAACCATAAAGGGCTGTTGCTGCAGGCCCTTTTAAAACGTTGATCGACTCAATGTCGTCCGGATTAATATCGACCGCACGATTGGAGTTGTTTACACTTTCAAGGAAATTGTTTCCACCGTTGTCAGGATTTCCTGATGCATCATGCGAGTTATCGATAGGCACTCCATCAATAATAAATAATGGATCGTTGCTACCGGTAATAGAAGAAACACCACGTAAACGAACATTAACTGATGAACCGGGAGTACCCGATGAATTTGTAACTTGAATACCAGAAACTTTTCCGGAAAGACCACTTAAAGCATTAGGCTGGCCGGCCTTATTTAAATCAGTTCCGGAAACTACTTGAGTAGAATACCCTACAGATTTTTTCTCTTGTTTGATTCCGATTGCTGAAACCATTACTTCATTCAATTGAAGCGCATCAACCTCTAGCAAAAAATCAATAGTGTTGGAAGCTCCCAGATCAACCTGTCTTGTTTTCATCCCTAATGCCGATACCTTAATTGTTTTGGTAGAAGCAGGGACTGTCAATTTGAAATTACCATCGACATCGGTAGTTGTTCCGATTGTAGTTCCGACGACAATTACTGTAGCACCTGGAATACCCTGGTTGTCCTGCGCGGAGGTAACCTTACCGGTGATTGATCTGTCTTGTGCAGACACTTGCAAACTAATGAATGCAAGCAAAACCGCGATTAGCGTAATTACTTTTCTCATAGAAGTTAGTTTTGGTTAAACAAAAATTCTTTTAATTAAAGTCCAATTTAGCAATAATTTTTTTTAATTAACAATTAATTAACGTAAAAACTTTATTAACACATATCTAAAAGTTTGATGGTAAAACTGTTCTATTGAAAATTGTTAATCGTTTTTCTCAAGAAACTCAATGTTTTTTAGCAAAAATTAAGAAACGAGTTAAAGAAATCTGCAAGAATCAGGTTCATTTTGTAACTTTTTAAGTCCAAATTGATACACACCCATCAAAAGCTGAATTTTTACTCTCATAAAGCATCATTTTAATAGACTGATATAAAGGTCAATGAACATTTAATGGTTCAAAACTAAATGAAAGACTTGACTGGTGTTGGAAAGCAGGCTTAAATTTGTCTCATTATTTACCAATTAAACCCAAAAAAAACAGAAAATGAAAAAAGTAATTCTTTCTGCAGCATTAGTAGCTATAACTAGCTTCGCTTTTGCTCAAAAACCAGCTGCTGGTGATGTTACCGGTGACGTTGAATTAAGATTTCAAACTGGAGGTGACTTCGTTCACGTATTATCTCCAAATTTGAATGCAAGGTATTTCTTGAAAGATGACATGGCTCTTCGTTTAACTCTTGGAGTAAACACAAGCAGCTCATCTCAGGACTTCACAGAAAATGCTGACGGTTCAGGTGGTACTGGTAAGTATGACATGAGCAGCAGCAGCTTCCTAATTGGAGTAGGAATTGAGAAGCATTTTGCGGGAACTGAAAAACTATCTCCTTATGTTGGAGCTGGTATTAGCTTTAGCACTGGTTCTTCTAGTGCTACTGGTACTAACGCTGATGGTACATCATACATGGCGGCTTATACTGAAAAAGTTGACGGAGCTTCTGTTTCAACTTTCGGAATTGGAGTAAATGCAGGTGCTGATTATTATTTCGTTAACCACGTTTATGTTGGTATCGAAGTTGGATTAGGCTTCTCGTCTGCTTCAAGCGGTAAATCTACAACTACAATTACTTCTGGTGGTGTTTCTTCAACATCTGTTTCTCAAGGCGGAAGCTCTTCAGGAATCGGAGTTGGTGCAAATTCAGGAGTTCGTTTAGGATTTTGCTTCTAATCAAACAAGAATTGATAAAAAATCCCGCTTCGGCGGGATTTTTTTTTATCTAATCACTTTTGAAATTTCTCTTTGTTGGTCTTTCTTTTTCAAATCTTCTCTTTTATCGAACGACTTCTTTCCTTTAGCTAAAGCAATTTCTAATTTGGCAAATCCGCGCTCACTAAAAAATAATTGAATAGGAACAATTGTCACGCCTTTCTCCTTCAGCTTTGAATTGACCTTCTGAAGCTCTTTGCGATTAAGCAATAGCTTTCGGAGTCGTTTTGGTTCATGGTTGTTATAAGAGCCTTGCTTGTATTCTGCAATGTGCAAATTCTTCACCCATAATTCGTTGTTTAGTACAACACAAAAGGAATCACTTAACGATGCTTTACCTTCCCGTATCGACTTCACTTCTGTACCTGTTAAAATCATACCGGCAGTGAACGTAGCTATAAAACTATATTCAAAACCTGCTTTCTTATTCTTTATTACTATCGACTCTTTTGTCATAAACGAATGCAAAACTACTAAATCCTCAATGCTTACTTCATTTTTGATTAAACATTAATTGGCTTGTTCAATTCGCTAATTATAAGTGATTGGTTACTATTAAAATTGGAATGTCGAGCCTATGACGTACTCCACCCACAGTAGTTCCGAATAAAAAATCTTTTAGCCCTTTATGACCATGAGCTCCCATTACCAACAACTCAGCTTTGAATTCCTTTACCAAAATAGGAATAGATCTTTTAGGGTTACCATAGCCGATCTTAATACTTACTTTATACCCATCACTTCGTAACTCTTCTGCATAGGCATTCAAATTATTTACATCTGTCATAAACTCGAAATCACGAATCTCATTTTTCATGAATAAAGCTCCTGCTGACTCAACAACGTGAATCAACACATAATCAGCTTGTTTTCCTCCTTGAGCTAATGCATTACTTATGTTCCTATGATCACTTTTTGAAAAATCAACAGCAATCGCAATCCTAGAGAAAGGCTGAATCTGATCGGGTTTTATTTGTTCCATTGACCCATGTAAACTAGTATAAATTTTCGGCTCCTTGAATTTAAACAGTGGCCTAAACGTAATATACAAAAGTAATCCGGCAGAGAAAAGGAGAACTGGTAATAATACCGACGCCAATAACAATGGACTATCGGCAGAACTAAACCAATCGTTGATCTGCTCTGCAACAAGCTTTACATTCAATCCAACTATAATCAAAGCCACCAACCATGATAATATTTTGACATATGTAGGAATAACAAACTCTTTCATCTTCGATTTGTCAGAAACAAAATGAATAAGAGGAATAATGGCGAAGCCCAATTGAAGACTTAGAATAACCTGACTCAAGATGAGTAATTTTCCTGTAGCGGCTTCTCCGAAATAATAGATTGCTATTAATGCCGGAATAATAGCTAGTAGACGAGTAATAAGTCTCCGTATCCAAGGAGCAATTCTTATTCTCAAATATCCTTCCATTACAATTTGTCCGGCAAGCGTACCTGTGATAGTTGAACTTTGTCCGGCCGCAATCAAAGCAATCGCAAATAATTTAGGCGCTAAAGTTGACCCTAAAAGTGGTTCTAAAAAATTATGAGCATCTTGGATCTCACTCACTTCAAACATGCCATTTTTGAAAAAGGTTGACGCCGCAAGTATAAGGATAGCAGCATTTACAAAAAATGCCAAATTCAAGGCAATCACTGAATCAAATATATTATACTTAATTGCTTTACGAATTTCAGTAGAAGTCCTTTTAAATTTTCTAGTCTGAACTAAGGATGAATGTAAGTACAAATTATGAGGCATCACAGTAGCACCAATGATTCCGATTGCGATATACAATGCTGTTGGTCCCGGCAATGATGGAATAAAACCGGAAGAGATTTCGAGAAGCGATGGTTTCGCAAGGAACATTTCAGTTAAAAATGCAAATCCTATAATTACAATAAGGCCTAAAATAAATGCCTCCATTCTTCTGATTCCAAAGTTGAGAAGAAAAAGCAAAAGAAAGGTATCTAAGATTGTTATGCAAACCCCATAAAATAATGGAATGCCAAAAAGCAATTGAATGCCAATGGCCATTCCTAAAACTTCTGCTAAATCGCAAGATGCAATAGCGATTTCAGCCAAAATATAAAGTGAAAAATTGACAGGTTTAGAATACGTTTCTCTTGATGCTTGAGCGAGATCCCTTCCTCTTACAATACCTAAACGAGCTGCTAAACTTTGAAGTAGGATTGCCATAAGATTCGACATCAGCAAAACCCAGATCAAAGCATAGCCAAACTTACTACCACCTGCAATATCTGTAGCCCAATTGCCCGGATCCATATAGCCAACACTTACCAGATAGGCTGGTCCCAAAAAACTAAATAACTTTTTAAATTTCGATTTGGGTACTGTAGTATCTATCGACTCGTACACTTCAGAAAGTGAATGATCAGATGAATTAATATTTTCTTTCATTCGACTAGATTAAATTAACCATAATATTTTTTGCAGCTTCAGAACTTATATGAATCGAATTCTTTCGTCCATCAATTAAGATGTCCATTGATTGATCAAAGGTGACAATTGATAAAATGGATAATCTTTTTCCAATGTTCAATCCGATTTTTTGCAAGTACTGCAAGAAATCAGGACGATGATCAATAACTCCAACTATTACAGCATCCTTTTTTATTTCTATACGACTTAATTGTACAGTATTCAATATTGGGAAATTTCCCTTCTCATCAGGAATAGGATCACCATGCGGGTCAGTTTTGGGATTGTCCAAATAAGTGTATAATTTCTGAACCAACTTCTCTGACTGTATATGTTCAAGTTGCTCAGCAATCTCATGAACTTCATCCCAATCAAATCCCAATTTTTCATAAAGAAATAATTCCCACAAACGATGCTTCCTAATTACATTGATAGCCCTTTTTTTACCTAAAGGTGTAAGATTCACACCATAGTATTTTTGATAGTTCAACAATTTTTTATCTGCAAGCTTTTGCAACATATCCGTTACAGTAGCTGGAGTGGTTGTCAACTTCTCAGAAATTGCATTGGTATTCACTTTGCCTTGTGATAAAGATTCAAGTTGATAGATCGTTTTCAAATAATTCTCTTCAGTATAGGAAAGCATAAATTTATTTTTAGGCAAATCTAAATTATTTTTTCTATTAATAAAAATAATATCCATTTAAATAAGTGATTTCACGCATTAATAACCAAAAAATCCTTTATTTTCGTGCAATGAATTTTTATAAAGGAATAATCAGAAAATTCCTATTCTTATTTGATCCGGAAAAAGTCCATCATTTTACTTTTTCTTTTTTAAAAACCGTTTTTAAAATTCCTTTTGTGGAAGGAATTATTAAAGACATTTATTCAATCAGCGACAAGAAATTACATCGAAACATTCTTGGAATTAATTTCCCAAATCCTATAGGCTTAGCAGCAGGATTCGACAAAAACGGAATTCTTTTAGATGAGCTTGCCGCTTTTGGTTTTGGATTTATAGAAATTGGAACAGTTACTCCTAAAGCCCAGTCAGGAAATGAAAAACCTCGGCTTTTTCGATTACCAAAAGATCAAGCAATTATTAATCGAATGGGATTTAATAACGATGGCGTGGAAGCAATGGTCGAGCTCCTCAAAAAGAAGAATCGAAATATAGTTATTGGAGGAAACATAGGTAAAAACAAACATACCGGCAATGAAAATGCTAACACAGATTACCTTCAGTGCTTTGAATCTCTATTTCTGTATGTAAATTATTTCGCTATAAATGTTTCTTCACCAAATACTCCGGGATTACGTGAGCTTCAAGAGAAAGAACCATTACTTGCGTTATTAAATCAATTACAAAATCTCAATTCGATATTAGCAGAAAAACATTCAACTAGTCGGAAACCAATAGTATTAAAAATTTCACCGGATCTATCGGAAGAACAATTATTAGAAATAATTGAAGTTATTATTGAATCTAAATTGGATGGGGTAATAGCTACAAATACGACAACTTCTAGAGAAGGCTTAAAAACAGATCCAGATACAATTCAATCAATCGGTCCAGGAGGATTGAGTGGAAAAGTATTGACAAATCGAAGTAATGAAGTGATTAGATTTATAGCTAATCATTCAAATAAAAAGTTTGTAATTATTGGAGTAGGAGGAATTCATTCAGTAGAAGATGCACTTGAAAAACTCGATGCAGGAGCAGACTTAATCCAACTTTACACAGGATTTATCTATGAAGGGCCTAAACTTATTAAAGATATTAAGAAGAAGTTATTGACACTCAGCTGAACCAATTCGTTATTCCTTTTCAGTCGGGAGATGCTTAAGAACTTTTGCTTCTAAATAAAATATTATCTCTTCTGCTACATTTTTTATCTGATCGCCAGTTCTCTCAAGCTTTCTAATAGCAGAAATAATATGCAACGATTGCCTAATGTTATTTTGATTTCCAAGAATATACTCTTCGATTACATGATTCGCTTTGCCATTTATTTCATCCAGGTAATCATCCTTTTTAAAAACACCACGAGCTAATTTCGAATCTTCTTTATCAAAAGCTGAAACAACATCGTTTAACATAACAACTGCCATTTCAAACATTTCATTGATCTGTGAAACCTCCAATAAACTCTTGTCGAACGTATTCCCTGAATCAATAACGTATCTACTTATACCATCTGCGATATCACCAATTCGTTCTAGATTACTATTAATTTTAAGTACGGCAAGAACAAATCTCAAATCAACTGCAACCGGATTGAAAAGTGCAAAAATATTTTCGCAGTCTTTATCAATCTTTAACTCCAAGGCATTAACTCTCTTTTCGTTAAAGTTAACTTCTCTGGCTATTTCTTTATCTAAACCAATGAAAGCAATTTGCGATTTTTTCATTTGACTGGTAACCAGTTCAAACATTTCAACTGTTTCGTCCTTTAATCTTTTTAATTCAACATCTAAATGAGACATGTTTTTCGAATTTAATATTTATTTTTAAAAAATCAACCAAATCTTCCTGTTACATAACTTTGCGTTTTCGTATCCTTCGGATTTGTAAATATAACATTGGTATTGTCAAATTCTATCAGTTCGCCCAAATAGAAAAAAGCAGTTTTATCGCTTACACGACCTGCTTGTTGCATATTATGAGTTACAATAATGATAGTATATTTATTTTTCAGTTCATAAATTAATTCCTCAATTTTAGAAGTTGAAATTGGATCGAGAGCAGACGCAGGTTCATCCATCAATAAGACCGATGGTTCTATGGCTAAAGCACGGGCAATACAAAGTCGCTGCTGCTGTCCACCTGACAAGGCGAAAGCAGATTTTTTCAATTTATCTTTTACCTCTTCCCACAATGCAGCTTGCCGCAATGATGTTTCTACTCGTTCTTCAACAAATGCAGAATGATTCATCCCATTAACTCTTAATCCGTATGCTACATTTTCAAAAATGGTTTTTGGAAAAGGATTGGGCTTTTGAAAAACCATACCTACTTTTTTCCTAAGCTCATCAATTCGCATTCCTTTCTTGCTATAAATGTCTTTGCCATCCAAGAGCACCTCGCCCTCAATTTTAACACCTGGAATTAAATCATTCATTCTATTGAAGAGACGAAGGTAAGTTGACTTACCACATCCTGAAGGGCCTATGAGAGCAGTAACAGTATTTGCTTGCACCGACATAGAAATTCCCTTCAGCGCATGAAATGCACCATAATATAACTGAACATTTTTTGATTCAATTTTATTCATATCATTTAATTCATTTTAACTTTATTGCCCAAAAATCTACGGAGTGCATTTGCTAATAAATTTAATATTAATACAAAAAGTACAAGTACGAGCGCAGTACCATAGGCCATATCTCTTGAGGCTACGATATCTGTTCCACTAGTTGAGATTACATAAAGGTGATAAGGCAGCGCCATTACTTGATCAAAAATACTTGTGGGCAACTTCGGTAAAAAATATGCCGCAACTGTAAAGAGAATAGGAGCAGTTTCACCGCTTACACGACCAATTGATAATATCAAACCTGTCAATATATTTGGCATAGCCATAGGAAGGATAACTCGTCTGATCGTTTGCAATTTTGTTGCACCTAGGGCAAAACTTCCATGTCTAAATGAATCGTCAATTGCTATTAATGATTCCTCTGTCACTCTTATTATTACCGGCAAGGCAAGTAGTCCCAACGTAAGCGAACCTGCAATAATACTATCACCAAAATTCAACGTATTAACGAAAAGAGCCATTCCAAACAATCCAAAAACGATCGAAGGAATACCTGCTAAATTATTCGTCATCATTTTTATAAAACGCTTGAAGAAAGAATCCGGTGTATATTCATGAATATAAATTCCCGCCATAACACCTAAGGGAAAGGCAACGATCATTGATCCCAAAACAAGGTAAGCTGTACCAACGATAGCAGGGAAAATTCCTCCTTTAGTCATACCATCTTCAGGCATTTTAGTTAGAAAATCCCAACTAAGAACATGCCATCCTCTTACAAAAATAAATTCTAATATCCAGAATAGAATAAGGAGTACCCCCAAACTCAATAATCTGAATACCAAAAATGCAATTTTCTCTTTAATATTTTTCGACATCTACTTTTTAAATTTACGACGCGATGAAACTGATTCAACCCAAAGATTAATAATAAACGTAAGAATAAATAATATACATCCTAATGCGAATAACGCTTTATAATGTACGCCACCGCTCGAAGCCTCGCCTAGTTCTGCAGCAATCGTTGCAGGAATTGTTCTTACAGGTTGTAGCAAAGAATGAGGCATAACTGCAGCGTTTCCCGTTACCATTAAAACAGCCATAGTTTCTCCTATTGCTCTACCAATCCCTAAGATAGCTGCAGCAGAAATACCGGAAATAGAATAGGGGATAACTACCCTATGAATGGTTTGCCACTTATTCGCTCCAAGAGCAAGAGAGGCCTCTCTCATACTTCTCGGAGTATTACGCAGAGCATCTTCAGAAACTGTTATGATTGTTGGCAAGGCCATAATAGCAAGAACTATACTACCTGCAAGTGCGGTTTCTCCAACAGGCAAATCAAAGAGGTCATGGATAAGAGGTACAATTACGATCAGGCCAAAGAAGCCATAAACAACCGAAGGAATACCGGCCAACAATTCGATTATTGGCTTGAGAATTTTTCGAACTCTTTCAGGTGCAACTTCTGCCATATAAATAGCAGTTGCAAGTCCAACCGGCAATGCAAACAAAATGGCAAAGAAAGAAACAAGCAAGGTGCCAAGAATCAATGGTAATACACCAAGCAATACAACGGGCTCTGCAGTTGGAAACCATTGTTGCCCAGATAAAAAATCAGGAATATTATTTTTATCTACATCAATTTTTACACCTTTAAAATCTTTAGCTAGATATTTTTCAGGAAACACCGCAAGAATTGAAGGAATACTGTCGACAAGTAAATTCAATTTCTCAGGCAAATATTCAAAATTTTCACCAATCTCTTCATCCGAAAAATAATTAGAAAGATCATTGAATCTAAATAGTATGATCGTATCATTCTTACCGGATACTTCTTTCCAATTCGTGATTTTTTGATCGAAAATATCTTTGATGTGTACAGCATTCAAATGCTTTACCGGATTATTTTTATTTACAACTATCACATTGTGATTTTCCAATGGAGAAGTTGTAAATAATGAAAAGCCTTCTCGAAATAAAAAAATAACTATAAGCAAAACTATCAGTGATGAAAAGCCACTGCTAATCATCAATAATCCTTCAACTAATTTTTCTAATAACCGCTTTAACTTCATAAAATAAATAATCACAAGTTAATAAACTAAAAGAAGGAATCATTGCATTAAAACTCATGCAATGATTCCATCAAATACTTCATTTCACAAAAATAAAAATATTTCCTTATTTAAGGCTGATATATCCAATCTGATCAACAATTTTTTGTCCTTCCGGCGAAAGTACATAATCTAAAAACGGTTTAACCAATGATTCTTTAGCAGTTGGGTAATAAAAGAATAATGGACGAACGATAGGATATGATTTATTCTTTGCATTTTCAATCGTTGCTTTAACAAACGTTTTCCCGTCATAACTTACAGCAATATCTTTTACTTCTTTCGAAACATAGGCTAATCCTACATACCCGATAGCGCCCTTTGTTTGGCTTACCGATTGAATGATTGCACCGGTTGCAGGCATATTTAAAACTGAAGAAGCATAATTTTTTCTGTTCATAACATGTTCCTTAAAGAATTCATAGGTACCTGAACTGGTTTCACGACTATAAACTACTATTTTCATATCATCTCCACCAACTTCTTTCCAATTTTTTATTTTTCCGGTGAAGATTCCTTCTAATTGTTCGCGTGTCAAATTGTTGACTTTGTTTGAAGGATTCACGACCACGGACAGTGCATCGTTTGCAATAATAACTTCTTTATAAGCTCTTCCGGCATCCTGCATTTTCATACGTTCATCCATCTTTATTTTTCTAGATGCCATCGCAATATCGGTTGAGTTTTCTAGCAATGCTGATATTCCAACTCCGCTTCCTCCACCAATAATTGTTACCGATTTACCTGAATTTTTCTTCATAAAAACTTCTGCTTCCTTTTGAGCTAATGGAAGTACTGTATCGCTACCTTTTATGACAATCTTTTGAGCATTTGAAATAAAGCCTGCGCAAATAATTGTTATACTTAAAATTATTTTTTTCATGTTTTCGATTTTTTTTATTGTTTCTAATTAAAATTTCATTTGCATTCTTATTGTAACTACATTATCCTTTACATCGTGAGTGTAATAAGACAAATTTTTCGATGTTTCGTTTGTAACCATATCATAATATGCCGTCAGTTTTACATTTGCATCCCAACGGAAGGCTATTCCCAAACCAAGAGTAGAATATTTTAGATCGCCTGAATTAGTTGCTTTAAAATTTGAAGAGACAATCGTCTTTCCGATCTCATCGCCTTTTACATCTGTGTTTGGATCGTACCAATCATATTTAGCAATTACAGACCAAGGTGATTGCATGATTGACTGAATAAAATAAAAGTATGCTCCGTTAAAATTTCGGTTATAAATATCTGCCACAATTGGGTCCTTACTATTTGGACTTTTAGATGCAGAACTTGCGCCCGGTTGCTTTCCCATTATGTATTCAGCACGAATAATTGTTAATCCTGCTTTTGTATCGATATTGAACGCACCATCAAAACCAACATATTCTCGCTTCGAATAATCTCTGCTACCATAGTCGATATTTTTTACATCGTTTTTATTTGTTGTTAAAATAAATCCGGAGTTTCCATTAATATCGACACCTTTTCCATACACATTTACAGTATCAATTCTAAATCCACCACTGTAATAAGAAGCTCCTAAAGTGTATTTTATGGTTTCATCTTTGTTAGTCCGATTTGCTGTTAGATGGCCAATGAAATCTTTTTGCTTATCAAAATCACTAACATCACCTCCAGGTCCAGGTGCACCATTTCCATTAAACAATCCTGCTTCTAATTTAAGCCAATTCCAATTTGTTGTTTTAGGTCCTTGGATTGTTAGCATTGCACCCATGTCTCTTTCACCTGGAAAAAGTATTTGCGACATTCTACCTCTTTCCGGTGATTCTCTTTGACTAGATGAAAATGGAACTTCAAATCCGAATGGTCTATTTTGAACTCCTGCTGTTATAGCAAACCATCCAGTCCAAGGATCTATAAATTTACCATAAGCATCTTTTATAGTCATTCCTCTTTCTGTTACATCAAACTGAAGAACATATTGAGAAGTAGAAATACCTTTTTCATTAACAGGAGCATCGTATTGAATTTTGATCCTACCTCGACGAACATTAAATCTCTTATCTATTCCTTGCGCAAAACTACCTCCTGCATACGTACCAGCTCCGGTAGAGTCACCGTATTGAAATTGAGTTTGGATATAACCTCCGATTTTTATTCTTTTCAGTACGTCAAGTTCTGAACGCATTCCAGAAACGGTACTTGTCAATGTATCTGCCGATTCTGTTGGTGCTACAGTTGTTACTTCCTGTGCATATAAATTTTGAAATTGAACTAATAAAATTGTGAGAATTGTGTAGAGGATTTTTTTCATGTGAAGTTTCAATTTTAGTTTCGCAAAAAAAACAATTTAGTATTAAACCACTGTAAGGTCAATGTTACCTTAATGTTAACACTCAGGTCATCAAAATAATTATTTGTAGATCAGACAGTTGAGAAGGTACAAGTCAAGTTACAAGCTCGAGATTACTGTAATAACTCTTTTATCATACTCACTAACACCGATGGTTTAATCGGTTTTGTCACGAAATGACTACCTCCGGCATCAAAAGCTTTAAGGGAAGTAAACTCATCGGAATCGGCAGTTAAGAATAGAACAGGTATTTTTTTTAGCGAATCAATCAGTTGTAAATTTCTACATGTCTCAATTCCATCCATTCCCGGCATCCGCACATCCATGATGATTAGATCTGGATGAATAGCGTTTGCTTGCTCTATACACTCGTTTCCGTTATAAGCCTTGGACACTATAAAATTTTCTTTTTCAAGGTTATAGGTTAAAATTTCTACAATATCAGGTTCGTCATCTACGACAAGAATTTTAAAGGCATTGTTCATTTTCTTTTTTTTCGAAATTAACATTATTACCTAGATATAATGTTAACTCAATATGAACATTGATCATAGGCACTGCTAAAAATTGGAAATCATACTACTTAATTTGATTCAAAACATACAACTTTTTCAGAAAAGAACGTCGATAAGCAAACTATGATCAAAAACATGTTATTTTTGTCGAACAATTATTTATGGCAAAAAAGAACAAAATTTTAAAAGCAGCATGGGCAATTGTTTTTGCATTGATCCTCTTAGTTGCAGTGTTTGGCGTACTTATTTATAAGCAAATATATACCCCCAATTTTTTTACAGGAAATAAATCTTCTGAATATCTTCTAATTCCGACCGGCTCAAATTTCGATGATGTTATTCGGATTATGGATCAAAATAAAATGTTGCTGAATGAGAAGAGTTTTAGATGGACAGCTCATCAGATGAAATATGATTTGCATATTAAACCGGGAAGGTACCTGGTTAAGAAAGGAATGAATAATAAGGATGTCGTGGCACTATTAAAATCAGGTCGACAAACACCAGTAAATATAACTTTTAATAACATCAGAACAAAACAGCAACTTGCACAAATCATTAGTGAACAAATTGAGGCACCTAAACAAAATATTTTAAATCTTCTAGATGACGTAGATTATACCAAGAAACTTGGATTTACTCCTGAAAATATACTAGCGATGTTTATCCCCAATACCTATGAATTATATTGGAATACGAGTGCTGATAAATTTATTATTCGGATGAATAAAGAATATATGAAGTTTTGGACACCATTAAGAATGTTAAAGAGTAAAAATATTGAACTTACGCCTGTACAAATTTCAGTTATTGCTTCTATCGTACAATTAGAATCAAATAAAGAAGATGAAAAACCAATTATTGCGGGTGTTTACATTAACCGATACAGAAAAAACTGGAAGCTAGAAGCCGATCCAACCTTAGTTTATGCATTAGGTGACTTTACGATTAACCGAGTTTTAAACGTCTACAAAGAAATTGATTCACCATATAACACCTATATGTATACCGGTCTTCCTCCCGGTCCAATTTGTTTACCAACTATCAACTCCTTAAACGCCGTATTAAATTTCGTGACTCACAACTACATGTTTTTTTGTGCGAGAGAAGACTTTTCAGGATATCACTCATTTGCATCAACCTACAATCAGCATCTAGAAAATGCAAGACGTTTTCAAAAAGCATTGGATAGAAGAGGCATTCGCTCCTAATCAGAAAACCCGAACAAAGAAGATAATTTTCATTTTTTCTTTCCGGATATTCCCTTTCTTTCAGAAAACATCTTATTTTCGCAAGTCAATTGTAAATATATTTAGCATAAATAAAATAGATTATGACAAAAATTAAATTTGGAACCGATGGATGGCGAGCAATAATTGCTGAAGAATTTACAGTTGAAAATGTAGCAAGAGTCGCAGAAGCTACTGCACTATGGTTGAAAAAAAACTACAAGGAGCCAAGTGTATGCTTGGGACATGATTGCCGTTTTGCCGGGGAGCTTTTTACTGATACAGTAGCTAAAGTATTATGTGCACATGGCATCAAGACATTTTTAGCAAAAGGTTTTGTTTCGACACCAATGATTTCATTAGGAACATTAGAACTTAAATCAAGTGCCGGAATAATAATAACAGCATCTCATAATCCACCATCATACAATGGGTTCAAATTAAAAGGCAGTTTTGGAGGCCCTATGTCACCTTCGAATGTGCAAGAAATTGAAGATATCATTCCTCAGAAGAGTTCAACAGACTTAAAGGGCATAACGATTGATGAGCTCATAAAAAATGGAAAAATAATCATCGTTGATCTAGAAGGGGAATATATCAAAAAGGTGGAAGCGAATTTTGATTTGGATGCAATTAAAAAGTCAGGGCTAAATCTCGCTTATGATGCAATGTATGGTTCAGGACAAAATGTAATAAAAAAATTATTTCCGGAAATTACTATGTTGCATTGCGACTATAATCCGGGATTTCATGGGCAAGCTCCGGAGCCTATCCATAAAAACCTCATCGAATTTTCCAACCTAATTAAAGATAAAGGAAACATCGATTGCGGATTAGTGACTGATGGTGATGCGGATCGAATTGGAATGTATGACAACAAAGGAAATTTTATTGATTCACATCATATCATTCTTCTACTAATCCATTACATGGTAAAGTATAAAGGAATAAAAGGAAAAGTGTGTACTGCATTTAGTACAACACCTAAAGTTGAAAAACTTTGTAAACATTATGGTCTTCCAATAGAAACTGTGAAAATCGGTTTCAAATATATTTGTGAGATCATGTTAAAAGAAGATGTTTTAGTTGGAGGAGAAGAAAGCGGAGGGATAGCAATTAAAGGACATATACCTGAGAGAGACGGAATTTGGATAGGTCTTATCATTTGGGAATTTATGGCCAAGAGTGGTAAAAAAATTCCGGAACTTTTTGAAGAGATTTATGAAATAGTTGGTGCTTTTGCATTTGAGCGAAGTGATTTACATTTAAAGGAAGAAGTTAAACTTAAGGTTGTAAAAAATACCGCAGATAATTTCTACAAAAGTTTTGGAAAATATAAAGTAAAACGTATTGAAGATCTGGATGGTTATAAATATTTCTTCGACGACAATAACGATGAATGGCTATTAATACGAGCTTCGGGTACAGAACCTGTTTTGAGAACCTATGCAGAATCATTTACAAAACAAGGAGCATTTGAAATTTTGAAAGCAGCAGAAGACACATTGTTAAGTTAAAATAAATGCGATGGCACACGCCATAGATTACACAATAATTGGCGACGACATGCAAGCCGTCGAAATTGAACTCGACCCAAACGAGGCTGTGAGAGCCGAAGTAGGGGCTATGCTTTTCATGGAAGATGATATTGAAATGCAAACAGGAACAGGCGGTGGAATTTTCTCTGGCTTGAAAAGAGTAATTGCCGGCGAGAATTTTTTTATCACAAGTTTTCTCAGTACAGCTACTTCCGGTAAACGTAAAGTGACCTTTGCAGCTCCTTATCCAGGTAAGATAATACCAATTAATTTGGTTGAAGTCGGAGGTAGTTTCCTTTGCCAACGCGATGGCTTTTTATGCGCTGCCCAAGGAATAGACATTTCAGTTGAATTCACAAAACGAATTGGCGCAGGATTATTTGGTGGAGAAGGATTTATTCTTCAGCGACTCAGTGGCGATGGAAAAGTTTTTATTCATGCCGGCGGTACAGTTATAAAAAAAGAATTAAAACCGAACGAACGATTAAGAGTAGATACCGGATGTTTAGTTGCACTTCAGCCAACTGTTGATTATGACATCCAGTTTATCGGTGGTTTCAAAAATGTTTTATTCGGTGGGGAAGGTTTATTTTATGCTACATTAAAAGGACCGGGAATCGTTTATTTACAAACATTACCATTTTCACGATTAGCTGATCGGATAATTACGGCTTCTAAATGGGGTAATCGAAAAGAAGAATCACGAGGAATTGGAGGATTACTTGAAGGATTGATAAGTGGAAATGAATAAAATCATTGCTTAATAAATGGAAAACTTTTTCGAGTACCATCATCGAAAATTGTTTCAAGAATCAAGTATGAAGGCGAAACTCCTGTGAGATCAATTGTAGTTAGCAATTGTGCGCCTATTTCTTTAATAATTTTTTCGCCAATTGAATTATAAACAGTTATTGAATTTATTTTTCTTTTTCCATTATTATAGACTCTCACTTGGTCTTTTGCAGGATTTGGAAAAAGATAAATTCCTTCAATTGCATGATCTAATGAAATGACTTCATCTACTGTTAAATAAATTGAATCGGAAGTAGAACTACAGTTAAATTGATTGGTAACATCTACAGAATAGAATCCATCGTTTAAAGCAGTAAAAATTTGCAAGTTATTTCCAGGCAATGCAACTGAATTAAAATTCCATTGATAAGAATTCGCGTAACTTGATGTTAGAGTATTTCCGTTAACAGTAATTATTGGTGCAGAAGGATTAGGATGAACTACTATACAGTTAACGCGCATCAAAGTTTGAGTACCATGAGAGTTGATAGCTGTTAATAGAACGGAATATGTACCTGCAGTTGAATAAGTGACAATGGGATTTTGATCTGAAGAAGTAGCAGGAAAACCTCCCGGAAATGTCCACGACCATGATGTTGCATTCGTAGAATGA
The DNA here is from genome assembly GCA_031367345.1 of Bacteroidota bacterium. Taxonomy (GTDB): domain Bacteria; phylum Bacteroidota; class Bacteroidia; order AKYH767-A; family 2013-40CM-41-45; genus JADKIH01. Next base: position 162,921 of record JANLPR010000118.1, read on the forward strand.
TCATTGAATTGTACCGAAGAGTTTGCACACACTTGCGAATTGCTAAAGTTGAAACTTACGTTTGGAATATAACAATCGTTGACAACCAACGTCACAGAAGTTGTACTTATACTGGTACACGTTTGTGCTGTTAATTGAATTGTATTTGAACCAATAGTTGCGGGAATAAATTGGAAAATTGAATCATGCGAAGATGTGCTTTGAATATTCCAAATCTGATCAGAATTGTTGGTCGCTAAGCTTACCAATGAAATTGTATCGCCCAAACAAAATGAATTTCCAATTGGAGCAATCACTGCGTGAGGAGCTCTGCAATTTAATTCAGCCATCCAAATATCACTATTCCCATGATTGTTAGATACCATGAAATTATTACTGTATGAATAGCCAACAAACAAATACTGTCCTGTATTTAATTCTATGATACTTGCAGGTCTATCATTAATTCCACCACCATAACTTTTCTTCCATTCAATATTGAAACTACCATCAGTCTTCAAGATCCAAATATCTTCACCCCCAAAATTTGATGCAACATCAAAGTCATTCGATGTTGAACCGCATGCAAGCAAATACCCTCCGTCAGTCGATTGTTTAATATCGAATACATTTTCCGATTGTGTGCCTCCAAATTGTTTTGAGCGTAGAATTGCACCTAAGCTGTCAACTTCCAGTATCCAGCAATCTGTACCACCAATGTTCATTGATAGGTCATGATTATTTGATCTGGAATATCCACCAATAATTATATTCTGACTATTATTAATAATCATCGTTGTTGATGCATCATAAGATGAACCGCCAAATGTTCGGCTGAAAATCAAATTCCCGGATGAATTAAATTTTAAAAGCAGCCAATCATAGTTCCCATAATTAGTAGTGATGTCTCCATCGGTAGAATTAGTTGTTCCACTGCAATAAATATTCCCTTGACTATCTTCCGCAATAGAATACAAGACATCAAGGTCTGTACCACCAAAGCTGTAACTCCAAACTAAATTCCCCGATACATCAATTTTAAATACCCAAGCATCTTCGTTTCCTTTATTTAATGGTAGATCATTATCAAACGAAAAAGATCCACCAGAGACAAGAAATCCTCCGTTAGCTGAATTGCAAATTGAATATGCTAAATCACTTCGAGAACCTCCAAAAGTTCTTTGCCATTGTATAGTTCCTAAAGTATCAACACAAACTACCCATGCATCAAAGCCACCTCTGTTGTAAGTTACATCACCATTAGAAGAGCTGGTATATCCTGCAATTATAAATTTACCATTACATTCAACAATAGCAGTTGCATCATCAATTCCCGATCCGCCAAAAGAAAATTGGCAGATCAATCTTCCTGAAATATCGTATTTGGCTAACCATATATCTGTTGAACCATGATTCGTAGAAATATCTCCATTATTAGAATCAGTATTTCCTAACAACCAGACTTGACCTGTAGACGATTTAATAATCTGTGAACCAAAATCAGAATTAGTGCCTCCAATACTTTTTGTCCATTCAATAATTGGTGGTGTTGCTGCAATAAGTATCGGATTAGTGATCAGAATGGTTAGAAAAAGTAATAAAATTGATTTTTTTTGCATTTGCTTTCAATTCCGGGGGAGGCACAAATGCAAGATGGCTTCGTTTCTAAAAAGGAACAATTTTATTGGGTAAACTGCTTAGAAACAAGGGCTAAATGGGTTATAAATGTTATCAGTGAATCGTCATAAAAAAGCACTCTTTTATGGTTAAAAACCAGATTTTAGCGACAACTGATTCGTTTTCTTACACAAGCAAGAAAGCAGTCAAAAGATAGTGATCTAAAATAAGAATAGGGGCGTAATAGGACTCAGTTATCGCATTTGAATTTATTCACCTGATAACAAGATTATCAATCCCGTAAGATTGAAATATCAAAGAAGTCAACCCCGTAAGGTTGAAAAAAATACCCAGCCCCGTAAGGCTGGGTTTCTTTTTTTTAGGCTTAATCTATCTTTTTATGCTATACTCTTTAATCGAACCGAAATAAACAATCTGTATACTCCAAAAATTAATGCAGTATAGAACAAGTCACCGGCAATTTGATTCCCAAAAAACGGTATGGCCATGGTATAGCTTTGTAATGTACCTTCCAAATTCATTGGGTATAATTGGATATCATAATACCAAAAAGGAAGATTCGTGATAAGGAAAAAAACCAGAGAACTAATTAGAGAACTAGCAGCTAATCTAAGTATGTTCTGGTCAGAAGAGGATTTCATTCCAAGCCAAACAGTAAATCCGATACAAGCATAAACAGCAGCCATTGAAAAATGAAAACCAAGTACTATATCGGTTAAGAACATTGCAATAAACGGCAATAGAAGAGCAAACGTTTTATTCTTAAAATTGGCTCCGGAAAATAATGCCATAGCACCGATTGCTGTAAAATTAAATGGGTGCGGAAATAATCGGGTACTTGCTGCAATGAAAATTAAAAAAGCTGCAGGTAACAGCATTGGCTTAATTGACGAGTTCTTCATTTATTGTTCTTTATATGGCAAAAATAAATAATTTCCCCTCATTAGGAAACTATTAAGAAACTTTACTTTTGAAAGGATTCCTTTTTTGCCAAATTTCACCCATGCTTCTCTGAAATTTATTCCCCAACCAATCAAATGCAAAATTTGCTAGTTTGCTTTTTAATTTATAATAATCGTTAAAATAGACCGGCTTACAGCCCAAATTGGCTTTTGCTTCTCGAGCAGTTCTTCCTAGCTCTAATTCACTTTTACGATTGAGGATGGCTAACTCCAAAGCATCAAAAAGTATATTGAAATATAAATTGTATTTTTTATTCATTTCATAATTAATACCAATATAGTGAACTTCTAATTGTTCTCCATGATCTATATAAGTACTAAAGGCTATCATTTTAGAATTTAAATAATAAGCCACAAATTTAAATTCTTCTGGAAATGTTTTTTTGAACTCAGAGAAATAATTAGCATCAATCAATCCTAAACAAATAGTTTGTTTTTTACTCACGTTTTCAAATAAATCATAAATGAAATCCTTTGACTGTAAAATTTCTTCAAGCTTGAGAACTTTTCGCTCAATTTTTTCGGCACCAAACTTTATTTTTTCAGCACGGCGTCGATATTTTTTTGTCAATGAATTTAAATAATCATCCATTGAATTCCAATCGCTAGGAAGCGATAAAGACATAGTGAGATCTTTTGAATAATTATGATAATTTATTTTTCTCAAATAACTTCCATGAATATCTTCTTGAACATCCTTAATCATAATTGCATCCACTTTTCTGAGATTAGCAATTACATCAATTAACGCAAGAATATCATCTGAATTCATCAAAAGTGGATCAAATGAAAAAGGAGGGAAGCTAACTGCAAATACATTCCCACACATTAAAAGTTTGAGTGGCCTGAAAAATAAAAATGTATCGACAAAAAGAGAAAGGAAAAAATTATCAGGTAGGTGAATATTTTTACCGGTTATTGTCACTAATTGAAAATAAATAATTCCGCAAACCTTTCCATCCGAATTGCTGATAATAGCATAACGAAAACTGATATCTTTTGGATGAGCCTTTTCTAATAATCTTAAATAATCCTTTTCTAAAAAATAATCGCTAAAACCTACCCATCGATTAATACAATTTTCATCATAAATTGAATCAAAAAGATCGACTGAAAAATTGTTATGTACAAAATGGTTTATTAGCACTTCAAGTAATTATAAGTTAAATTGAAGTGCAAAGGAACAAATTAATTAATAAAAAAACGTTTCGAAATTGATTTACCAAATATGTCAATTTTTAACAAATATATTCCACTTGAAAGACCTACCAATCTAGTTTGAATATTATTTTCACCTTTTTCTAAAACGAATTCATCACTAAGTATCTCCTTACCTTCAATGGTATAGATGACGATTCTGGCATTTATATATCCTAAAGAGTTCAAAATAATTTTAGGAGCTAAGCCATCATTCGTTGAATTTATTTGAATAATTTCGGAACGACAAGAATGAACAGCAATCACCGGATAAACTTTGAAGTTTCCATCAAAATCAAATTGAGTCAATCTGTAATAGTTGATTTGACTCATACTTTCTTTGTCAACAAATGAATAATTATTAAATGAAGATGCAGTACCGTGACCCTTTATAGAAGCTATGGTTGAAAATTCGAAACCATTAGTACTACTTTCTAAAAGAAAATAATCATTATTAGTTTCAGAAGCTGTTGTCCAATCAAGCGAAATTTCATTCTCTTTACAAGCACCTTCAAAACGGATTAAGTCTATTGGCAGAGGTGTATTATTACCTGACAATGTCCACCAATTAGAAATGTCTGTGATACCTGAAGTTGAATTACCGCTAGCATTTGGAGTTTGAGTTCCGGGCGGAGGATTGGTCCATGATGTTACTTGAAGTATCCAACGTTGCGCTGTAAGTGAAGTAATGGTTCCAATTTCTGTTGGCGTTGCTTTAAAATTAAGACTTGCATTATAAATAGAACTACCAGTAACTTTCATCGACCAAAATCGATCAACTGTATTGGCGTTATTATCCACGCCCGAATTATTTCGAATATGAGTAACAGAAGGAGGCAATGGCAAATTGCTGGCACCTGTATGATATGAACCAACATAGAAACCGGGAGCACTCCCTGAATTCAAAGTAAAAGTAAAAGGAATATATTCAGTAGAACTAAATCCAAAAGGAATAACATGTGCTCCTAGATTACTTCCAATATTCCACTTTAGAAGAGCGCTATTATCTTCTGTTTCGGATCTGATATAGCCTGATGATCGTTGAATGGAACTTGTTAGTCCGCTTTCAATTATTAATTTTCGACCACCTCCGTTTGAAGGATTATGATCATCATCTAAATTTAATTCACCATTGGTAAGAATCAACGCTGTTCTAATAGCTACCGATGAGTCATTCGGCAGATTGGTTAGAAAAGCAAAATTGATATTTGGAATGCCTTGAAAATTAATATCAAGATTCCCATACTTGTGATATGAAAATTGTGCTTTACCAATTCCAATACCGGTAACAATTTGATTTGACGTTCCATTGTACTCGATTGTTGAAGTAGATGCTAAATAATAATCGAGATTATCAGATATGTTTGTAGAAAAAGTTGCGTTTGTTGTACCATTATACAAACCAAAAGTGTTAGCAGTTTTTATTCGACCAAGGACAGTTATTCCACTATTAGGTTTAAGTGCATTACTAAAAATTTTATTACTTCTAACATTCAATACACCGCCTGCGTTGACCCATAAAAACTCAGGAGGCGTAGATATACTATTGTTAGAGGCAATTTGCATATCGCCATTCACGATATCCAAAATACAACCACTATTTATTGTTTGCTTAACTTGTTGAATAAGATGCGACCCGGACCGATCAAAATTAGTTGTTCCATTTCTTGCAAAATTTAAATAAGCATAAACAGTACTTATTCCGGGTTTAGTCATAGTGATCACACCTGTTCCGCCAAGAGTGTAGGTTGGCGACTTAACATTCATTATCAAATTCAATGCCGCCGGAGTAGTAAGGCAATTATCAAAAGTGAATATTCCACCTGTATGAATAAAATTCCCAACATTATCATCATTCGAATTAATGTTCAACGTAATGGTGGCAGATGGTGGCAGCTCATCGGTTAAAGTATTGTGCAAATAAAATTCACCATTGGTCAAACTAAAGCCCCCTAAAACATTCACGGTACTAGTAGTACAATCACCACCTTTTAAACTTAGACTTCCATTTGTGATTGTTATGCCACCGTTAATTGTGGCAAAAAGTGTCTGTGAATATGCCGAAAGATAGGTCGTACCACCATCGATATTAATATTACCTGAAACAAACAAAGAGATATTGTGTCCATTTGAGGTAAGAGAATTAACTTCACAATTAAAGCTGTTTGTACCGCCGGAAACTTGCATCGATCCAAGTGAAATGGATTCAGAACCCAATGATCTACTACTAATAAATGTACCATTAGCACCTGAAATATTCAAACTTCCTGTTATTGATAAGTTGAGCAGTAAATTATTAATATCAAAACCGGTGCCTGTTAAACCGATAATATAAAATTCATCAGTTGCTGAAGTAAAATTAATAGAACAGTTTCCATTTACTGTCATAATCCCTGTACCTCCAGAGTTGTTCGTATTGTGGTATGCCGAAAAATATCCGCCTGAAAAGTCAATACTACCCAATGTAAAATTAAATATCCCGGGATTAGAATAAACAGTATTCGAACAACCTTTAAAAACACCAGCCGATTTGGTTAATGCACCAGAGCAATTAAACGTAAAATTTCCTGAACCGGAAAGGATACCTGTAAATTGCCCACCGGATTGATTGAAAGCAGAAGTAATTAAAGTCAGATTTGATGAACCACTATCTACCAATGCAACACCTTGTCCGTATAGAAGCCCACTATTTAAGATATTAAAGTTAGGTGAGCTAACAATAGTAGTACCTCCGGCTTTGCTTGCTTTAAAAAAATCAGTCGACACCGACGAATTAAAAGTGAAAGCTGTTCCAACTATTATTGAATCTATGCTTGCATTTGAAGAATATATTTGACCTGAAAATTTTCCACCTAAAAAAGAAATATTGCGACCAGTTTTAAGTGTGAAAGACCCCGATGTATAAGCCCCATTGATATTAGAATTTCCTATGCAATTAAAATCGCGAGTAATTGCAATTCGAATTTTGTTAATACTTGAATCGGCATATGCAAAATACAAGGAAGACGTACCTGAAACATTAATATCATTATTGATTGTAAAAGTTCCAATACCTTTTGCTTGCAAGCCGGAGGAAGGTTGACCCAGCAAATAGTTGTTTAGTCCATTCAATATATTAAAATCGTTTGTGGTAAAATTACACGCTCCATTTCCGCCTTCTAAAAAACAGAATGATCCTGAACCTGTAGTATTATTTAGTGTAGTATTACCGCTAACAATTATTTTGCAAGGCGCATCAGCTCTATTAACAAGAAATACCTTTCCACCTGTATAATCTATATTTCCAGTCACAGCAAGTCGAAAATCTCCTCCAAGAATGTAGTTGTTTCCATTAATACCATAGAAATCATTTGAAAAGGTCAGGTTCCCATTCACGTTCCATGTTAGGATTCCAACACTCGTATCCATTACTACGGAAGCATTTCCATTGGCTTGGTTTGCTACACTGCAAGATCCCGTTGTTAAATTAAGATTTCGATTAGCACCACGCTGAAAAATTATCTTACCTGAATTATTAATAATTACATCTTGAAGAACAAGAGATGTAGTGTTTCCGGTACCATCATCCATTATGACAGTACCGGAACTAACAGTTAAGTTCCCTTTAATTCTTGCTGAAGTTGGCAAGGAGAAGTAACCATCTTGGTCCCAAATTCCTCCCGGAACACTTGCATCAAAAACAATATTTCCAAAATTACTTGTGGCAACTCTTGAAGGATCACCTAAAGCAATAGATCCATTATACCATTTCTTTAATATCAATGTTGAAGTAGGAGAAAAATTTTCTAAACTGTTATAAAAAATGCTTTCATCAGCTAAAATATTTCGAATAGGATTATGAAAGTAAGAACCATTTCCAGCAAGAGTGAACGTTTTATTTGCAACATTGAAATGAATAATTCCCTTATTCACTAATTGACCGTTAGCATTGACTAATATATTTCCGGCAATCTGAAGATCAGAAATTAGATTTGAATTAATTTGCACAACACCATTAATTGTTAGATCACTAATTTGTGGGGTGACCACATCTACGGTTAAAGTGCATCCTGCAGCCACAATAACAGTTTGGCCTGCAGTTGGAGGTGCGGGTGACCAGATAATTGGTGAGGACCAATTTCCTGAAGAAATACAACTTACCTGTGCTTTTGATCCTAATGAAAAAAATAAAGTAAAGCAAAGACAGAGTAAATAATTTTCTCGACCACGAAGAATATGAATTAATAGCTGTTTCAAATTGTAAATTATCAAAGGTCACAAATATACTTTATTTCCTGAACCCCTTACTGGCAAGGGGCTACAGAAGACAATATGTTTATCAACAACCTAAAAATAAAGTTTATAACAGCCTAGTTCAAGTATAAATCGTCAAAACCCACAAAAAAATTGGCTAACAGCAGTGTTCGCTTGGTTAAAATCCTATTGCTATTCCCAAAACTATGGGTTGGCCTTCGTAAAAGTAGTTTTTGTTTTATTTTCAATCCAAGAATAATCGGTCGACTCGATAATACCATCGCCATTAATATCACCTGGATAATAACCAACATAGTACCCGCTGCTTAAAGATGAATTTTCAACGTTAAAATCATTGAAATTGATTGCTCCATCTTGATTTAGGTCACCAGTATGCAAAGCATAAACACCAGGTTCTACTAATATTTGATTACTTCCATACGCTTTAGTAGCACCAATTGTAAAATCGTAGAGTGTGTCAGGAGTATTAAAACCAAAAATTACCGAACTCCATACCTCAAGGCTGTTCCTATTTTTAATAGCTATATAGTAATTTTGACCTAATGCGGGTTGAGGAAACAAGATATTGGAATTACCGAATACACTTACCACTCCTTTAGAAGAATAATCAACTAGTTTTGTTACCGGATTAATCAAATTCACAGTGATTGAATCAGCTAAAGTATCTGCGGGATTAAGCAATGCAACCATTTTATGAGTGCTGGCTAAATAAAGACCTTCTAAAAACACTTTTAGTTTCAGACTGTAATCCAAAGGTTCAGTGGCGAATGCATTGATATTACAGGTTTGTGAAATTCCTGCCACATTTACTCCAACCACAGACCAGTAATAGTTAGCACCTTGTTGCATGGTACCTGTAAGAGCAAAAGTATCGGTAGTATTTATTAGTACTTGTGTAGGAGGATTTACAAAATCCAAGTAAACACGATAGGTACTTATGTTAGGAATCTTTGACCATTTTAAAGTTGAACCTGTGTGAGGAATAAAAGAAGTTGCATTTTGGGGAATCATAGTGCTTGCACAAGTAGGAATAGATGTGGTGACGTTAATAGAAAAAAGCCCTGTACCACCACCAACTCCTGCATGATAAACACGAATGAAATATGTCTGCCCTACTGTAAGAGTTGATGCAGTCAATACTTCTTGTTGACCATTTCCATAAGTATTTACACATTGAAGTGAATTCAACGAGCCACAGCTATTGGAGAATAGCTGTATAACCGCATTAAATCCATTTCCTGAATTGACAGTTATAATTTCAATTGGATATGTTGCCACGAAAGAATACCAAACATCATCGTCAGGAGTAGTGCCGCTAAGCGAACAAAGTGGAATCGAAGCTGAAGTAGTAGCAGCGATTGTTTGACTTCCCGTTGTAAATGCATTTGCGGTAGTTACAGGAAGTGAAATTGCACTAGAGCAATTGTCATTTATAGGAGGAACCGGTGTAGCACTAACACAAATAGCAAATTGACCGCTACCTGTCCCTGCGCCAACCTGATTATGGTAAATTCTCAGAAAATATTGCTGACCTAAAATTAAATTAGTGGAGTTTATATATTCCGTTAATCCACTACCTGATGAATCTTTGCATGCAACCAATACATTTGAAGAATTATATAATTCTACTGCAGGATCATAGTTCCCACTGCCCATTACTTTTATAGTAGTATTCGAATTGGTGGCAGTAAATTCAAACCAGACATCATCGTCGGCATTTCCACCGGCACATGCCACAAGAGAAGGTGTAGCGGTAGCATTGACCGAAGAAAAATAAGATCCACAAAGATCTGTGCATGGAGAGCTCCCCACGTCAAGATGTTGTGGTGATGACCGAAGGTCGTTGCTAGGTATTATGGTCGTTGCAACATATGATAGGTATGAACCTGGAGATAATTTTAAAGACGTAGCACAAGTAGGAGGATCAGTTAGATTAGAAATTCCCGGTGTACCAAAGTTTCTCGTGTTGGCGGTTAATTGATTAAAATATTCTCCAGCTAATGGAGTAGCGCTTACATTTACTCCATTTATACCAATCGTATACGAATACACATAATTAATGGTGCCATTAAATGGTTCCATACTTCCATAAACGTTTTCTATTTCAGAAGTAGCTTCATACAATTTTAGCTGAAAATTAAAATTGGGACCAGCATTATTATAAATTTCCATTCCCAACCATTCTATAATAAAAATTCTACTCCCTGTAACACCAGAAACTGTATATCTGATTGATGCATCCAAATTTGATTGCAGTCCTGCATTTCCTTGACAAACTAAGTCTTCATAGAACGGTGCAATGATTAATGGCCCGGCGTTCATAGTAAGTGAATTAGTATAACTATAAGCACCACTTCCATTTCCAGTAAGAGCAGTTGTTGTATTAAAAGTTATAAACCCATTAGTAGAAACTAAAAAAGAAGAATATGTTTTACCTTGATAATTAAAATTAAATCCAATTGGTTGTGAAACACTTAAATTATCATCTGTGTTTGTTCCATTCTTCCAACCAGTAACAACTGTTCCGGTTGACAAAATAGAAGAATAGCTGATACCAGTATTCCTAACAACATTATAGTTGATGCTAGGAGCAGTCGTAAATGAATTTATTGAACACCCACTTGCCGATCCTGTAGCGTTCTTAGGTACCACTTTGTAATAATATACTGTATTAAAACCAAGAGTAGAAGTAGGGGTATAGGTTGTACTAACTTGCGATGTAGATACCAACGGCGGGTTTGAAGAGGTTCCAAAATATACATCATAAGATGTTGGGTTTCCTGTTCCTGCAGTCCAGCTTAGCGCAGTTGCACTTGAAATTCCGGTTGAACCAGCAACAGGAATTGACGCGCTTACACATGATGGAGGAAGCAATGGAGGAGTAAATGTATAAGACACGCCACTAGTGATAGCAGCAGTATTACTATTGTTTGAAGTAGCACTCGAAAACGAAGCAGTAGATGCAGATGGTGTCACACTCCAAAAATCAGTTGTAGATGTAGCCAAACCGACTGAATATGCTCCAGCATTAACTATCAATCCTGAATTGTAAACGAACTGAATTACATTTGTCGTTTCAAATAACCAAACTTGAAATTTTCCTGCGTTAGTTGTACTACTTTTAGGAACGTTTAAAATAAATTCAACTGCTAATTTACGATTAGGTGATGTTCCAATTAATTTATAACCACAATAACCGGTAGTACCTGTTGTGAGATCATCCCAATAAGGTGCTATTTTAGGAAAGTCTGAATTGACAATTAAATTATTGACAGCATTGTTTGAAATTACTGTTGCTCCAAGTCTCATCAATCCATTTGAGTTAGTTGAGAATTGACTATAGATAATATTATTGAAAGTAAAATTGAAACCAATATTTTGAACAGTACTTGCTACATCATCTTGACCGGTTAAAAACAAAGGAGTAAACCCGTTCATATTTTCTAATACAGCACCAGTACTCACCGAAGTTGTATATAGATTAACTTGAGCTGAAGTACCAATAGAATTGAGTAAAAGAATTATACTATTCAAAAATAAAATTTTGAATAATTTAGATTCAAGTAATATTTTTTTCATTTTTGTTATTCGATGTAGTATTAGTTCTTACCTACTTTTATTATTTACTTTGCATTCGACAACCATAATTTGGGAGAGTTGTTGATGCCTTTAAAAAAATCACGCAGCTTGTTAAACTAACAAAATCAGAAGTTTACCAACCAAAGATAAGTTCTGAAAGATGATTTTCCAATAGGTATCAAAGGTTTATTTATTAACTAATATTGCAGTTCTATTCACATCATTTATGTCTTACTTTACCCTAGAAAAGCTTCCATTCGCAGAAACTGGCGTCCTTTCTCCAACAGTACTTGAATATATCAGAAAAGGGTCCCAATTGAGCGCTTTAATTGAATTCGAGGACACGATTGAAGGTTTTAATCAGATTATAAAGAAGAACCCCACTTTCAGAGGTAACAGAGAAAAGCTCAGAAACGTATTGATCGATCAATATAAAGCTTCAAAAATAGGCTTAAATGACAAGGTTTCTGAAAATATCAAATCGTTAACATCCTTAAATACATTTACAGTAACTACGGGTCACCAACTGAATATTCTTTCCGGACCACTGTATGTTTTTTATAAGTTAGTTTCGACAATCAATTTGGCAGAGCAACTTCGATTGAAATTCCCATCCCACAATTTCATTCCGATTTATTGGATGGCAAGTGAGGATCATGATATTGAAGAAATCAACCATATCAATTTGTTTGGGAAGAGACCGGCATTTGAAACTCTTTATGCAGGACCAACAGGAAGATTACCTATCAGTGAAACTACAAAAGCGATAAATGAAATAATAGAACTTTTAGGCCAAAGTACACACGCAGATGAACTGAAGAAAGTTATTCAAGAAAGTTATCTTGGTACTACAAACTTATCGGATGCAACGCGTAAATGGGTAAATTATTTTTTTGAAAAATATGGCCTAGTAATTCTAGATGCGAACGAGCGAACTTTTAAAGAATCCTTTGCTCCAATTATTAAGAAAGAATTATTACAAAGCTTTATTAAGCAAGAGACAGAGAAAGCAATTAAAATATTAAAAAATAATTTTCACATTCAAGTAAATCCAAGAGAAATAAATCTCTTTTATTTGCATAATAATTTAAGAAATCGAATCGTAAAAGTCGGAAATCATTTTGAAGTTTTAAATTCTACAATCCGATTTACAGAAGAAGAAATTGAAGCAGAAGTAGTTTCTTATCCTGAAAAATTTAGTCCGAATGTATTACTTCGTCCTCTTTATCAACAATGGATACTACCAAATATTGCAAACATTGGTGGTCCGGCAGAACTAGAATATTGGCTGGAGTTGAAACCTGCGTTTGATGCAACACATATACAAATGCCAATCTTAATGTTACGCAACAGCGCTTTAATAATCGATAAAACCATCAACACCAAATGGAATAAATTTGGCTTTACTACAAACGATTTTTTTCTTGATGAAAATGAATTAGTAAAAAAACATCTTTCATCCGGCAAATTGAAAGATTTTGACACCTTATTTTTTCAGAATAAAATAATATCAGAGTTTGACAAGCTCATTGAACAAGTGTCTAACATTGATATTACACTTAAAGCAAGTTTTGAGTCAGAAAAACACAAATTATTGAATTCTTTAAAATCATTAGAGGAGAAAGTTATTAGGACTGTCAAGAAAAAAGAGGAAACAGAATTAAATCAAATTTATAAAATTAAAGAAAAATTGTTTCCTCAAAAAAAATTGCAAGAAAGAATTGACTCCGTTCTGCCATATTACTTAAAGGATGGAATGGAGTTTATTGAATTATTAAAAAAATCATTTGACCCATTCGATCCAAGTTTCTTAGTATTTAAAGAAGATGAAAGTAACTCTTAATCAATTATAAACTTTCCGGTTGTAATTTCTTTTTTATCGCTTAAAATTCTATAAAAATAAATTCCTGATGATAATCCATCACGTTTGAAAGGAATTGACTTGGTATTACCAAAAGAAACAATTTCTTCTTTCTTTTTAGTTCCCAAATTGTCATAGACTTCAAGATACGTTTTAGTTGTGCTCTCTTCAATATTCTCCAAATTAATTACACCTTGATCAATAATAGGATTCGGATAAATGAATGAAGTTTGAAGTGATCTTGTTATATCTTGAACTTTATTGGTCAAAAATATTTCTTCTACCGGCCTAGCATTGGCACTATTGCCAGCATATGGGAGACCATACATATCTTCAATTGTTCGTAACAAATTATAATGATTATATCCATTAGTTGAATATTGTCCGGATTGAATCATTGGACCAACAAATATACATGGAATATGGTTTGAGCTAAGATTATCATCTTCATCAAAAAGTACTACTAATAAACTATTATTCATCATAGCCCAATTTACATAGGCTGATAGATTTGTATTTACCCAAGCATCGCCTGAAATTATTCTAGCCGGATCCACACCATTGTGCATATCATTATCCATATTAGGAATCACAAAACTTACCGTAGGCAAATTTGTAAAATCAGAAGGAAAATGATCCATTGTTAAATTGATAGACGTTGGTATTTGATTTGTACCGTTTCCCTGCCAATTAATCCAAGGGCTATGTTTCCGGCCATAACTTCCTGATGCACCTACAAGAGATCCAATTGCAGGAAGGTCTTCTGAATATCCTGTAAAAGTAAAACCCGAATTAATAAGTGACGCACCTAAGTTAGGAGTTGACCATGGAGTTCCTACTGGTAAATTATCATTAGTAACACCTTGATTTGATCCTGAGAATAGCATTATGTAATTCGGTTGGCTTGGATGACTTAGTGCATAATATTCTACCATATTAGCACCAATGGAAGAAAGGTGATTAATATAAGGAGCGGAGGGACATCCAATAACCTGGCTATAGCCATGATTTTCCAAAACACATATTACTATATGATCAGGCCTAGGAATACTTGCATTTGACTTTTGGATACCAGAGATGATGGTCAATACAAATACTAATAGGCAAGAAATTTTCAGAGATTGATATTTTGTCATGTTATTATGTAGCTTGTATTTTTTGATACGGTGCAAAAAAACAATCGATACTGTTTCAATTATGAAGTGACTGAATCATAAGTGGTTAATAATGTCGTTTTCACACAGAACATGAATTAAAAGCAATGTTTTAACGAATAAATAGCTAAAACTTACTGTTGGATATGTTAATAAAAAAGAAAAACAATTCTCAAATGTTCTTATAAGATTCAATTTAGAAGATGAGAAAATCAAAAAAAAGAAAATGTTGCATTTGTATTGAATAAGATTCTTTAATCACAAAAAATAACAATATTTTTGCGCATGCATCAGAAAATTCTCATTGCCGACTTCGGATCACAATACACACAACTTATTGCCCGTCGAATTAGAGAACTGAATGTTTATTGCGAAATCCACCCGTTTCAACATTTTCCCGAGATCAGCTCAGATGTATTGGGAGTGATTCTTTCCGGAAGCCCTTCTTCTGTTCACGAAAACGGACATCCCGAACTTCATCTCCCTTTTAGGGGTCAAATTCCAATCTTGGGAATTTGTTATGGTGCTCAATTACTTTCGTTTCAAAACGGAGGGGAGATTTTGCCTTCCAAAATAAGAGAATATGGTCGCGCACATTTGGTCTCGATTAGTGAGAATCCTCTTTTAAAAAACATCGCTCGCAAATCAATAGTTTGGATGTCGCATGGTGATACGATTTCAAGCATTCCTCAAAATTTTGAAATACTTGCAAGCACAGAAGAAGTGAAAATTGCTGCCTTCAAAATTAAGAATGAAAATACATTTGGAATTCAATTCCATCCTGAAGTCACGCATTCAGTTGATGGAAAACAATTATTAAAAAATTTTTTAGTTGACATTTGTGGATGTACTCAAGATTGGACACCTAAATCGTTTGCGCAAGAAACGATTGAAAATTTGAAAAAACAATTGCAGAATGATATCGTCGTTCTTGGGTTATCAGGAGGAGTCGATAGTTCAGTTGCTGCAGTTCTCCTTCATAAAGCAATTGGTACAAATCTTCATTGTATTTTTGTTGATAATGGTCTATTGAGAAAAGATGAGTTCGAGCAAGTATTGGATTCATATAAAAGCATGGGATTAAATATAACCGGGGTAGATTCAAAGGAAAAGTTTTACTTAGCCTTAGAAGGTCTTACTGATCCTGAAGAAAAGCGGAAAGCAATAGGAAAAACTTTTATCGAAGTTTTCGATGAGGAAGCACATAGAATAAAAAACGTAACATGGTTAGCTCAAGGCACAATTTATCCGGATATTATAGAGAGTGTGAGTATTAATGGACCTAGTGCAACAATTAAAAGTCACCATAATGTTGGAGGACTTCCTGAAACGATGAAACTTAAAGTAGTTGAACCGCTAAATACACTTTTCAAAGATGAAGTACGTTCTGTTGGGAGAGAACTAAAGATCGATAACGTTATTTTAAACAGACATCCATTCCCTGGCCCGGGTTTAGCAATTCGAATACTAGGGAATATTACCCGTGAAAAGGTTGCTATTGTTCAACAGGCTGATGAAATTTTTATTTCACAACTAAAGAAAGAAGGTTTATATGATTCAGTTTGGCAAGCAGGCGCAATTTTATTACCAGTTCAATCGGTTGGAGTAATGGGCGATGAACGAACGTATGAGAACGCGATCTGTTTACGTGCGGTTCAATCGGTCGATGGAATGACAGCTGACTGGGTTCATTTACCTTATAACTTTCTAGCCAATGTTTCTAACGAAATAATAAATAAGGTGAAAGGAATAAACAGAGTAGTTTATGACATTAGTTCAAAACCACCAGCAACAATAGAATGGGAATAATCTATTAATTAAACCACCGTGAAATACATTCAAATCCTTATTTTCTTTTTCCTTTCTAGTTTTGGGAATACGATTTTTGCTCAAACAAATTTGACTTCAAAAGATACATCAGAAGTTCGATTTATTAATGCTCGTAAATTTTATATTTATAAAGTTGATAAGGGAGAAACGCTCTTTAGTATTTCTCAAAAATTCAATATTCCGCAGCAAGAAATAATTGAATTTAACAAAAACATAAATAAGCAAGGCTTAAAATATAAATCTAAAATTTGGATACCGGCTTTTTCATGGTTAAATAAGGAAGCTCACAATGAAATAATAATAGAAGAAGAATATGATAAGCATCCTGAAAAGAATGTTTATAAAATCGCTATCGTAGGATTACTAAATTTACCAAAATTTTATTCTTTAGACTCTACAGTTGAAGACTCAAGTATTATTGAAGATAATATGGAAAGAGACATCGTCAACAATTTAACTTTTGTAGAAGGAGCTATTTATAGTGCAGAGCAACTAACCAAAGAAGGATTTAAGTCTCATCTTTTTATTCTAGATAGCGAACAAGATACTGTTAAATTATCGTCAAAACTTAGACAAGAATTACCTGACCTTATTATTTCAAATGAATCAGGAAGTACATTAAAATATTTGTCTCATTATGCAGAGATTAAAAATATTAAACTAATTAGTTGTGGAATAAATACCACTGAATGTATTAAGGAATCCAATAATTCATATTCACTCTATCCAAGTTCACTTACACAATGTGAAAGAATGGGATTTTTTAATTCTAAATATTTTCCTGGAGCAGTAGCTATAACAATTCACTCAAAGCAGGCGAAAGAAAATGATAGAGCTGCGTCTTTTCGAAGTGGATGGAAAAGTGGTGGAGGCGGAAGAAATATTATCGTTGATTATACTAAAGGTGGAGCAAAAGCTATTTTAGATAGTCTTAGCAGCTCTAAAAAAAATATTATATTTCTTTCTTTTTCGAATGAAGATATTATTACCACTATTTTAGCAGGATTGAAAAACCAAACACCAGAAAAAAATATTACCGTTGCCGGACTTCCAACATGGCAATATTTTGAAACGATAGATCAGAAATTATTAGACAAATGCAATGCAATTATCTTCAGTTCCGGTTTTATCGATTATAAAAGCACTGAAGTGGAGAATTTCAGAAAATATTTTAGAGAGAAATACAATAGTGAACCAACAGAAGCTTCATTTCAAGGAGTTGATGCAATGAAATACATTGCTAAGAATTTTTTAAAATTCGGGAAGAAATTTATTACCAACAGTAAATCGATTTATGTTGATGGATTATTTTCCGAATATGATATGGAAGAAAACGAAAACAAAACAATTCATGTTTTTCAACCAACAAAGGATGAAGATGTTAATTTGTTTTTAAAAATTAAGAAGAAATAATGGCCATAAACAAAATCGATATTTCAAATTGGTTTATGGACCTTCAAGACCGTATATGCCAAGGACTAGAAGAAATTGAAGGAAAAACTAAATTTATAGAAGATATCTGGGTTAGAGAATCAGGTGGGGGAGGACGGACAAGAGTACTGAAAGAGGGGGTGATTATTGAAAAAGGCGGAGTTAATTACTCGGCCGTTTTTGGCAAGGCACCTTCGTTCTTAATTGAACAATTAGGTGTTGATTCTTCATCAGAATTTTATGCCACAGGAGTAAGTATTGTAATTCATCCAGTAAATCCTTTTGTTCCGATTATTCATATGAATGTTAGGTATTTTGAAATGAATGGTGGAATTTCTTGGTTTGGAGGAGGAATTGATTTAACTCCACATTATGTTAAATGGGACGATGGCGTTTTCTTTCACACGCAATTAAAAGATGTTTGCGATAAGCATAGTGAACATTATTATACGGAGTTTAAAAAGTGGGCCGATAATTATTTCTTTATAAAGCATCGAAATGAAACACGAGGAATCGGCGGAATATTCTTCGATCAATTGAAAGGTGATCAAAGTTTATCGCTCGAGAGTGTTTGGGAATTTGTGAAAGGTGTTGGAAATTGTTTTTTACCAACATACTCTGAACTTATTTCTAGAAATAAAGATACGAGTTTTACCATTGAAAATCAAAACTGGCAAAGTTTACGACGTGGTCGTTATGTTGAGTTTAATTTAGTTTACGATCGAGGAACAAAATTCGGTTTGAATACAGAAGGAAGAACAGAAAGTATTTTAATGAGCTTGCCAAAAACAGCTTCATGGGAATACAACAATATGCCAAAAAAGGGAAGTCAAGAAGAGTTCACGTTATCACAATTGAAAAAAGGAATTGACTGGGTAAAATGAAAACATTTGGCGATCAGGCCTACCATTTTTTTAACCAGCTCCGAATCAAAGAAGCTTTGCCAAAAGGAATAAAATGTCTGTTGCCATTTAAAGACACTGAAGTTCAAAAAGTAAATCAACTATTTTTTAAAAAATATTACAACGATCATCAAGTACGAAAAATGATCATTGGAATAAATCCGGGAAGATTTGGAGCGGGAGTTACCGGTATCAATTTCACAGATCCGGTTAATTGTGCGAGAGTTCTTAAAATTGAAAACACTTTTGAAAAACGTTCTGAGTTATCGAGCAATTTTATTTATAAAGTGATTGATTCTCTTGGAGGTCCGGAAGTATTTTTTTCTACTTTTTTTATAACCTCGGTTAGTCCAATTGGATTCACGTTAGATAATAAAAACCTAAACTATTACGATAACAAAACTCTTCAAAGCCAGCTGAATGAATTTATAGTGCAATCGTTGAAAACACAACTGAAATTTGGGATCGATCGGAAAGCTGTTTATTGTTTAGGCGAAGGGAAAAACTACAAGTTTATTTCAGAGCTGAATAACAGATATTCCTTTTTTGAAAAAATTGTGCCATTGGCACATCCTCGATATATTATGCAATACAAGCGAAAGGAATTGGAAAGCTACATAGAGTATTATTTGACGGTTTTGCAAGAAAATTGACTCGAGCCTTTGTTAAAAAACGGAATATTTATTAGTTAATCTTCCAAAAATTCAACAATAATTTAGATATTTGCGTTGTATAAAATCGTTATTCATATGTCAAGTAATCATCACTCAGGTACACAAGAAAAGAAAAGTCTTTGGTTTACTTATTTTGGTAAAGGAGGAGCAGCAGTTTTTGCTCTATTATGGTTAATCATTACCATAGGCTGGATCTTTGGTGTAGTAAATTGGGGATAACAACCTTAAAAATAAAAAGTGCAGCCTAAAAAATGCTGCACTTTTTTTATGAATTATTTTGAAAGCTTTTTGATCTTTTGAACATACAAAGTGTCTTCGGCATAATAAGTACCTAAAAAAATTAGATATTTTTCAGTGAGTTTAAATGAATGATCCTGCCACATTTTGTAGTCTTTAATACAAGCTTGCCAGTTATCATAAACGGCATAATTATTCTGACTTCTATATTTTTTTAATTCTTGTTGAGACCCTTTAATGATCGTGTTTGATTCAGGCAAATACAAACCGCTAGCACAAGTTTTACGCTTAAACGGATACCTCATTCCCAAAAGATTATTTGCTCTTTTTAAAAGGTAAGAAGTTAAATATCCGGACTCAATCATAATTTGGGCATAAACCTCATCCTGACAGATTAGTTTATTAGCTTGAATTTCTTCTTGCAAACTTGTAGTAGACAAAGGTAAACTAGCAGCCGAATAATTTTTCAGAAACCCTTCTTTCGCAACATTAGCATTAAACGAAAAATCGTTGAATGTTAGAATGAAAAAGAAAATGAAAAAGCAGAAAGAAAATATTATGTTTCGAGTCTTTGAGTAATCAAAGGCTTTAGTCTGAAGCATAAAGTTGCTACAATTTTCATTACGGCAAATGCAATAATCTTTTTCTACGTGTATTTTTTTTGAATGACAACAGCTCGTTTTCATACCATTTGTTTTTAGATAATCGATTGTGCGTGATCATTCTTTGTGTGCTTTACAAATTCAAAAGTAAACGAAGCGTTAGAGGAATGCATTGTTTATTATCTTAACAGCCGAGAATCATTGGTAAAAAAAGGAGATTCCTCCGCGAATGAAATACAGGTCAAATTAGCTTAAAAACCAACAAAAACGAATGAAATCGTTAAAATAGCGCCAAAAATAGCCTTTTGGGGGTAGGTTTGATGATAAGTGAAATCTGGAAACCAAAGTTCACTAGAGCGGAAATGGAGAAGGCCTGAAAAGGAATTAACGCTCAATTTTTTAACAATTGAAAGTAGGGAGAATAAATTTAATCAAAGAATAAATTGAGCGAAGTAAGATGAATAAAAAGTTGGATCGCTAATTTAGACGAAAGAAAAAAGGTCGAACGACCAAGCCGGCTAAATTGAATTGATTCGAATTCGGGCCAAAACATAGATTTGCATCTCCTTTTGTCCTATAATTAATATTATGTTAAGTAGCAAAATGCGCACTTTATCCTATCTTAAAAAAAACGGTTATTTCTTTGTATTAGATTTGGGGTGGCTTCGATTCAATGTCTTTAATATTTTCTGGAAACGATACCATGCTTACTCATTTAACTCCACTCATTTCTCAATAAAACATCTCCCTATTCTAAAAAAAAACGGCCCGAATACCTGGAGCCATTTTTTAAAATCGTTATCTAACCTATTCTTACTTTAACAAGTCATCTACTTTTTTGAACTTGTCATTTTCCCCTGTTCTTAAATACAATTGTTTCAAACTTACTAAGGTTGATTTATAGGTCTCCTTATCTTCCGGTGTTTTGTTTGGATTAGTTTCAAGTGCTTTCTCTAAATAAGGTTCGGAATCTTTAAACTTCAAGTCAAATTTAATTTTCGCTTTTTCATAATCAGCATTCGATTTTAGAGAATTAGCTTTCCCAAACATATCAACAGCTTGATTAAAATACATAGCACCTAAGAAATAATTCAAATTAAAATCATTAGGTTCAACTTGAAGTCCATTCTTATAGGTCGATTCAGCTTTCGAGGTATAATCTGCAACTTGCTCAGGTTTTATTGTTGCTTTAATAGTGGAGTCTGATGGATGAGCAAGATTATCATACGTTGAACCAAGTGCTAAATAGAGACTTGTATTTGTTGGGTCTTTTGAAATAGCTTCATCCATTGCACCTACCGCATCTTTACTTCTTCCTTCAGCTAATAAAATGTTTATTTCAGTCAACATCAATACCAAGTTTCCAGGGGAAATATTTCTACCGGCACGAATAGTTGCTAAAGCTTTTTCACTTTGCTTATTTGTTTTATAAATATCTGCAAGTGATAAATAAATATTAGTGTCATCAAACTTGTACGAAACCAACTGTTCATAAAATTTAATCGCTTTTTCTTTCTCACCGGCTCTTTCAGCAGAATATGCCGAATTTAATACCACAGCTGTATCTGAAGGCGACATTACCATCACCTTCTCAAAACTGTTCAGTGCAGATTTATAATCTTTCGCCTGATAGCTCTTTACCCCCTCATCGAAAATCGCTTTGATAATGAATGGAATTCTAATACTGTTAATGTCATCAATCCATTCATTCTGCGGATCTAATTGAATAGCCTTAGAAAAAGCTTCATAAGCAACAAATAAACAATTATTGCACAAGCTTTTATACTTTTCACTTCCATAAAGCTCAGTGTAAATTAACCCTTTGTAGTACCACGTTTTAGCCATAGTTGCTGTTTGCTCATTTACAACAGCTTCATCAATAGCTTCTTTAGCTTTATCATACTGATTGTATGGATCCTTATAAAAATTCCAGGCAGTTTGAACTTTTGCTTTCTGTGAGTAGATTGAACTAACACTTAAACAAATAGTTATAATGACTAAAACAACTTTTTTCATAGTTTCAATTGCGATTTATTATGTTAAATAGGTTTTATTCTTTGGGTGAAGAATCTTCTTCGGGTGTGCTCGAATCTTGCGCTTCGTTTGATGGTTCAATTGAATCGGGATTTTCTGCTAATGCTTTAGCTGCCTTTTTTTCCTCTTCATCAATTTCAACTTTAGCAACAGAAGCAATTGCATCATCATCATCAAGTCTAATCAATCGAACACCTTGTGTGGCTCTTCCCATAACCCTTAACTCATCGATACACATTCTGATTGTAACGCCGGACTTATTAATGATCATTAAGTCATCACTTTCTTCAACCACTTTGATAGCAATTAGGTCGCCTGTTTTTTCTGTAATGTTGATTGTCTTCACGCCTTTACCGCCACGGTTTGTAACACGATATTCATCAACTTCCGATCGCTTACCGTATCCTTTTTCTGAAACCACCATGACTGTTTGAGCTTGAGAGTCCGTAACACAAACCATTCCAATTACCTCATCATCTTTTCCGTTCAAACTTACACCCTTTACACCAATTGAATTTCTACCCATTGGTCGTACCTTTTCCTCATTAAAACGAACCAACTTTCCCTTTTTGGTAGCAAGCATAATTTCGTTTTTACCATTAGTCAGTCGAGCTTCTAATAAGAAATCGCCATCTTCAATTGAAATAGCATTGATACCATTTAAACGAGGACGAGAATAAGCTTCAAGAGACGTTTTTTTAATCGTTCCATCTTGCGTACACATCACAATAAAGTTGCTGTTGATGTATTCTTCGTCCTCGAGATTTTTAACATTGATGAATGCTTTCACTTTATCATCCGGGCTGAGACTGATCAAGTTTTGAATCGCTCTTCCTTTAGATGTTTTAACTCCTTCAGGAATATTGTACACCTTCAACCAATAACATCTTCCCTTTTCAGTGAAGAACAACATATAATTGTGAGTAGACGCAACATAAATATGCTCTACAAAATCTTCATCACGCGTAGAACTTCCTTTAGCGCCTCTCCCTCCTCTTCCTTGAGTTCTGAATTCTGTAAGAGCAGTCCGTTTGATATATCCTAAATGAGAAATAGTAATTACAACATCTTCGTCAGCAATCATATCTTCCATAGAAATATCATCGCCGGAGTAAACTATTTCAGTACGACGTTCATCACCATACTTAGATTTAATTTCCAGTAATTCGTCTTTAATAATTTCCATTCTCAAGTCTTCGCTAGCCAAGATACTTTTGTAGTATTCGATAAGCTTCATTAATTCAGCATACTCAGCACGAATTTTATCTCTTTCAAGTCCGGTAAGACGTTGAAGACGCATCTCCAATATTGCTTTCGATTGAATCTCTGAAAGTCCAAATTTTGACATCAATCCTTCCTGAGCAATCGGTGGAGTTTGAGAGGCTCTAATCAATGCAATTACTTCATCGAGGTGATCAAGGGCAATTAACAAACCTTCAAGAATATGTGCTCTTTTTTCAGCCTCGGCTAATTCATATTTGGTTCGGCGAATAACAACTTCATGACGATGATTAACAAAATGTACGATCAGATCTTTTACATTTAACGTCATTGGTCGACCATGAACAAGTGCTACATTATTAACACTGAACGATGATTGTAGGGCTGTATATTTATAGAGATTATTTAATACAACATTTGAAATAGCATCACGACGTAATTCATAAACGATTCTTATTCCGTCACGGTCTGACTCATCTCTTAGATCGGTAATTCCATCAATTTTCTTTTCATTAATTAAGTCAGCTGTACGTTTAATCATTTCAGCTTTGTTGACTTGAAAAGGAACTTCAGTCACGACAATACGTTCTTTGCCATTAGCAGCAGTTTCAATTGTTGCTCTACCGCGAAGTACAATTTTCCCTCTTCCGGTATGCAATGCTTCTTTGACACCACTATATCCATAAATAATTCCGGCAGTTGGAAAATCCGGTGCTTTTACAAACTTAATAAGCTCATCGATGGTAATTTCTTTATTTTCAATATATGCAATAGTTCCATCAATTACTTCAGTAAGATTATGAGGGGCCATATTTGTGGCCATACCAACTGCGATACCCGATGCACCATTGATTAAAAGATTAGGCACACGAGCAGGAAGAACAGTTGGCTCTTCCAAACTATCATCAAAGTTCAGCATAAAATCAACAGTGTCTTTATCGATGTCTTGCAACATCTCTTCAGCAATCTTTCGCAATCTGGCTTCAGTATATCGCATTGCAGCCGGGCTATCACCATCCATAGACCCATAATTTCCTTGACCATCAACTAACGGATATCGCAAGCTCCAAGTTTGGGCCATCCGAACCATTGCATCATATACAGAACCATCACCATGTGGATGATATTTACCTAATACTTCTCCAACAATTCTTGCTGATTTTTTATATGGCTTATTGCTAGCTAAACCTAGGTCGAGCATACCATAAAGAACTCTTCTATGTACAGGTTTTAAACCATCACGTACATCAGGTAATGCACGAGAAACAATTACGGACATCGAATAATCGATGTACGCAGTTTTCATTTCCTCTTCAATATTGATCGGAATAATTTTTTCTCCGTTTGTCATTTTTTATGTGGGGTAAATCTTTTTTGCAAAAATATACGTTAGTCTTTTAAATACTTCAAAAGGAATAGACCTTTTTCTGTTTGTCCTCTAGAAATTAATGAACTTCTTTATACAAGTAAAATGATTGGAAAAGAGAATATTTGTTTCAAATCATCGTCCTCAGTAAAGAGGCCCGAATTTACAAAAATTCCCTTAAAAATTGAATATTCTAACAAACAGATTTATGTTGAAAAGTTCATCTGACCTTCTGGCAGTTGACGGCCAATTGCACGTTAATTGCAATGCATTTGGTAAGAATCGCAAAATTTGTTCATATCTTACATATTGACTTGCGAACCTTAGAATAAAGTACATCGTTACACTCTCAAATAATCGAATTATGGAAGCTAAATTCTCTCCCCGCGTAAAAGACGTGATCACATTCAGTCGCGAAGAAGCCCTGCGCTTAGGGCATGATTACATAGGCACTGAACATTTACTATTAGGACTGATCCGAGAAGGTGAAGGAATGGCAATTAAGATATTGAAGTCGCTAGGAATTAATCTTTCCGAACTTCGCAAATCTGTAGAGAGCTCAGTAAAAGGTAGTTCAACATCAATTAACAATCTCAGTAATATTCCACTTACAAAGCAAGCGGAAAAAGCATTAAAAATAACTTATTTAGAAGCCAAAGTCTTTAAGAGTGAAGTTATTGGCACTGAACATCTTTTACTTTCAATCTTAAAAGATGAAGATAATATAGCCACTCAAATATTAAATCAATACGGTATTAACTACGAAATCGTGAAAGAAGAACTAGACGTTATTAAATCAAACTTTAGGTCAGAAGCTCCATCAAACCCGTCAGATGATGATCCATATGCAAAGGATGACGAAGGAAGCACAGGAATGACTACTAAAAAGAATACAGATTCCAAATCAAAAACTCCGGTTCTTGACAATTTTGGTCGTGACCTTACCAAAGCGGCTGAAGACGGGCGACTTGATCCGATTGTAGGCCGAGAAAAAGAGATTGAGCGCGTTTCTCAAATTCTTTCTCGCCGTAAAAAAAATAATCCGATCCTAATTGGAGAGCCTGGTGTTGGTAAGTCAGCTATTGCAGAAGGATTAGCTTTGAGAATTGTTCAACGTAAAGTATCACGCGTTCTTTTTAACAAACGAATTGTCACTCTTGATCTTGCTTCTTTGGTTGCGGGAACAAAATATCGTGGTCAATTTGAAGAGCGAATGAAAGCTGTAATGAATGAATTAGAAAAATCGCCTGATGTAATTTTATTCATCGATGAGATTCATACCATTATAGGTGCCGGTGGAGCTTCAGGATCATTAGATGCGTCTAATATGTTCAAGCCTGCATTAGCACGTGGAGAAATTCAATGTATCGGTGCGACAACACTCGATGAGTATCGCCAGTATATCGAGAAAGACGGAGCATTAGATCGTCGTTTCCAACGTGTATTGATTGAGCCGGCATCATTAGATGAATCAATGGAGATATTAAATAACATCAAAGACCGTTACGAAGATCACCACAATGTAAACTATACACCGGAAGCGATTAAAGCATGTGTTAATTTGACTGCAAGGTATATTACGGACCGATTCCTTCCTGATAAAGCGATTGATGCGTTAGATGAAGCCGGTTCACGAGTGCATATAACAAATATACATGTACCGAAAATCATTTTAGAATTAGAAGGAAAAGTAGCCGATATTAAGAATGAAAAAAACAAAGTTGTTCGTTCTCAAAAATATGAAGAAGCTGCCAAACTCCGTGATTCTGAAAAACAACTTTTAGAACAGCTTGATGTTGCAAAGCGCCAATGGGAAGAAGAAACAAAAACTCATCGTTATACCGTTCATGAAAAAGATGTAGCTGAAGTAGTAGCTATGATGACAGGTATTCCGGTTACCAGAGTTGCACAAACTGAAAGCCATCGATTAGTGAAAATGGCTGAGGAGTTAAAGGGAAAAGTAATTGGACAAGACGAGGCTATTACTAAAGTAGTAAAAGCAATTCAACGAAACAGAGCCGGATTAAAAGACCCGAACAAACCAATTGGAACTTTTATTTTCTTAGGTCCTACCGGAGTTGGAAAAACTGAACTTGCAAAAGTTATAGCAAAAGACTTATTTGATTCTGAAGATGCATTAGTGCGTATAGATATGAGTGAGTACATGGAAAAATTTGCCATTACTCGTTTGATTGGAGCGCCTCCGGGGTATGTTGGATATGAAGAAGGTGGTCAGCTTACAGAGAAAGTACGTCGTAAACCATATACAGTTGTATTATTGGATGAGATTGAAAAAGCTCATCCGGATGTATTCAACTTGTTACTTCAAGTATTAGACGAAGGAGTTTTAACTGACAGTCTTGGAAGAAAAGTTGATTTCAAGAATACTATTATGATCATGACTTCTAATATTGGTTCACGTCAATTAAAAGATTTTGGTCAAGGTGTAGGATTCTCAACGAATGCAAAAATTTCAGGTGCTGATGATCACTCACGAGGAGTAATAGAAAGCGCACTTAAAAAAGCATTCGCTCCTGAGTTTTTAAATAGAATTGATGATGTAATTATGTTCAATTCATTAGAAAAGGAACACATCCACAAAATCATTGATGTTGAATTGGTTCATTTATATAAACGAGTTACAGAACTTGGTTACAAACTGCTACTTTCAAATGAAGCAAAAGACTTTATAGCTGATCACGGTTATGATATCAATTTTGGAGCACGACCTTTGAAAAGAGCCATTCAGAAATATTTAGAAGATCCACTCGCAGAAGAGATCATTAAGGCAGAGCTTGTTGAGGGCGATATTCTTGAAGTGAATTTGGAAAAAGAAACCGGAACCTTAAAAATTACGGTTATTAAATCCACTACTCCAAGTGCACCAACACCTCCAACAAAGACAAGTACAAGAAAGAAAAAAGAGGAATAAAAAAAATCCCGCTCCTTGAGCGGGATTTTTTTTGTCTAAATAATTTTAATCAAGAAAACTTCTCCATTACTTCACTGCTTATACCGGTAGTTGAGTATCCACCATCATGATATAAATTTTGCATGGTAACCATTTTTGTTAGATCACTAAAAAGGGTAACACAGTAATCGGCACAAGCATCGGCAGATGCATTTCCAAGAGGCGAAATTGAATCCGCAAAATTGAAAAAATTATCAAACCCTTTTATACCGGAACCCGCAGTGGTTTTAGTTGGTGACTGAGAAATTGTATTTACTCTCACCTTTCTAAATTTTCCATAGTGGTAACCAAAACTTCTACCAATAGATTCAAGCAAAGCTTTAATGTCAGCCATATCTGTGTAAAATGGATACGTTCTTTGAGCTGCAATATAAGTTAATGCAACTACGCTCCCCCATTCATTTATTGCGTCCATTTTCATAGCAACACTCAACATTTTGTGAAGAGACATAGCAGAAACGTCAACACCTTTTGCATAATAATCGTAATTAGATTCTACATAAGGAATATTCTTTCGAATATTAACTGACATTCCAATTGAATGTAAAACGAAATCGACTTTACCACCCATAATCTCCATTGACTTTTCATAAAGATTAGTAAGGTCTTCAACTGAGGTTGCATCGGCTGGTATTATCTGCGACTTAGTTTCTTCTGCAAGTTTGTTAATCTCACCCATTCTCATTGCGATAGGAGCATTAGTAAGTACTATTTGAGCTCCTTCTTCATGGCAACGCTTTGCAACTTTCCACGCTATTGAATTGCTATCTAAAGCACCACTAATGATACCTCGTTTACCTTTTAAAAGATTATTTGACATATAGTTAGAATTAGTTTATTTATTTGAATATTGACTCAAAAGTATAAAAATTAATTAGACTCCTAGAAGCTCCTTTGCATTTTGCATAGCAATATCTGTAGGCTTGTCGCCACTTAACATTCTTGCTACTTCCACAATTCTTTCGGCGCTTGAAAGCTGGCGTACTTTTGTAAACGTTCGCTTCCCTACTACCTCTTTATAAACAAAATAATGTTCTTCTCCTCTACTGGCAATTTGGGGCAAATGTGTGATCGCAACCAGCTGAATTGATTTAGATAATTCATTCATTACATTTCCGATTTTATGAGCCGTTTCTCCGCTTACACCTGTATCAATCTCATCAAAAATAATAGTTGGAAGCTCAATTAATTTTGCAACAATAGATTTCAACGACAACATTAATCGAGATAGCTCTCCACCTGAAGCCACTTTACTTATTTCTGAATATGCAACACCTTTATTAGCAGAAAATAAAAACCGAACAGAATCTTTTCCTGATTTATTGAAATCTGTTTCCGCTAACAATACATGTTCTATTTTCAAAATTGCATTTGGCATTCCTAATTCTCCGAGTACTTTCTTTATTTTAGATTCTATTACAGGAATAGATTTTATTCTTGCTATAGAAATGAAATCTGCCAGCTCAAGAAGTCGAGCAAATACTGAAGAGCGCTCCTTTTCCAACTTTTCAATCTGTTCATCCATTGACTCCAGGAAACCGAGTTTATTATTTAATTCATTTTTTAGGGCTATAAGTTCATCTGTAGAATTAACACGGTGTTTTTGTTCCAAATGATTCAGTAGATTTAGTCGTTCATTGATAATTCCCAACCGCTGAGGGTCTGGAGTTACGTCTTCTCCAATTCCTATCGTTTCATTTGATATATCTTTTAATTCTAAATGAACAGATTTTAATCGTTGACTTACATCTTCCAATCTAACATTGTACTTAGCCAATCCATTAATAATTTGCACAGAAGAAGAAACCATGGAAAGAATATTCGGCTCAGAACCTGAAATTAGATCGTCGACTTTCGAAAGCCCACTTCTAATTTCTTCTGCATGAGAAAGACTTAAAAGTTCATTCTCCAATTGAGTTTTGCGTTCACCTTTTTCCAAATCGGCTTCGACTAATTCATTATATTGAAAGTTAAAATAATCTTGATCAGCTTTTGCTTTACTTTCTTGAACTTTTAAATCCCGAATCTGACTAATCAATTCTTTATACAATACGAACCGCTCTTTGTAAGATGTGAGTTGAGAATCAATACCTGCAAAAGAATCAACAACGGATAACTGAAAACCGGAATTATTTAATAATAAGGTTTCATGTTGAGAGTGAATATCGACCAATAAATTACCAAGTTCTTTCAATTGAGAAATGGCTACAGGCGTATCATTGATAAAAGCTCTTGACTTTCCTTCTTTTGAAATTTCTCTACGTATAATTATTTTCTCATCGCGATCTAAATCATTTTCCGAAAAAAACTCCTTTATAAATTTAGTAGATGAGTCGAATTCTCCTTCAATCACACATTTGCTAGTTTTATCTAAAAGTGAAGTTGAATCTGCACGTTGACCTAAAAGCAAACCAAGTGCCCCAAGAATAATTGATTTACCTGCACCTGTTTCGCCGGTAATAATATTTAATTTCCCCCCAAATGAAAGATGTAATTCATCAATCAATGCATAATTTTTTACGGTTAGTGAATTTAGCATACTCGTTTTTTTAAAATCAATTGATAATTCAATTTACTGAACATTCTAATTATTCTCGTTCAACAATTTTGTATCCTTTAGGAACACGAAAAAGTGAATCGCCAAGTAATGTTGAAACATCAACCTTTTGGGCAGTTAATTTGTAAGTATTATGGTCTAGGTCTTGTGTTTCAAATTCCATGAGCAATCCGTTTATTCCTAAAATAGTTATTCCATAACCATTTCTACATTTTATTTCGCTGTTAAACCATACTTCTTTTGTAACAGGGCCATTAAAAGTTTGCTTTGAAATAAATGCTTTATAACATACGAATCCGGCTATGCTTTTTGATTCTCTAGTCAACTCTACAGAATAGTTGGCCGATTTTGACTTTATATTTAAGGGATTTAATTTTAAAGCACTCTTACTTTTCCCTTTTGCAGAAAGTAAAAATCCAGCTCTGGAAAGATTATCAGATATAATTATTTTCTTAGTACCATTAATGCTTATCTCGGCTCTGGACATATCATTTTTTCCAAAAAACAAATATTCTGTAGGCAGCTTTGATTTGTCGTCGTTCTCAATTTTTGCTATAGAATAATTAACAATGACATTAGTAATTGAATGTTTTGTATTTTGTCCATTCACATCTGTGAGATGAGAAAGGCAGGTTACAAGAACAAAAAGAAATTTCATTAGATTTTAATTAAAATAGTTGATGAACAAATGTAATCAATCAATTCCGTTCAAATTACACAATCAATGTTGGGTTTTTAAATAATTTATTGGTAAGAAAAACAGTGTTTTTTATTGCAGTGAGAATGATGGAAGTACAATAAAATCAAGGGTTTTAAGGTTAAACATGCACTGAACTTATATTGAAAACGTTGTTCATATCTTTTAAAACAACAAGGGGCTACCATAGTAAGGTAAATCTAACTTTAAATCCATTATAAATAAGGTAATTCTATGGCTAATAGGCTAAAAAGCGAAGGTGAAGAGGTTGTAAAAGAGAAAAAAGATCGTTCAAAAAAGAAGGTCGAGTCAAAAAAAATTGGTGAGCGATTTTCATCGGTTGTTTCATTTTTCAGAGACGAGCGAACACATAAGATATTTGGTCTATTGCTTCTTATGCTTTCATTTTTTATGATCGTTGCATTTGTTTCTAATTTAATTACATGGAAATTTGATCAAGCGATTGGCGGCGTAGATTCATTCTGGAAATTACTGACTACCGAAGTGAAGGTCGAAAATTGGCTAGGTAAGTTTGGGGCGATCACAGCATTAAAATTCGAAAATCAATGGTTTGGAATCAGCGCCTTCGTAGTTCCATTTTTACTCATACTTGCTTCTGTAAAAATTGTATGGGAAATAAATTTGCTACCTGTAGGAAAAACCTTGGCTTACTCTCTTTTTGGGACGATATGGCTAAGCACTTTTCTTGGATATATTTTTCATAACAATTCAGACTTACTAATGCTTGCCGGTGGTTATGGATACCGGATAAGCCTTACACTGAATTCGATGATTGGTTTTATTGGAACAGGAACATTGTTAACATTTTCATTTGTAGGATTTTTGGTAGCGGCATTTAACATGCCCTTGAAACGACGGATGGAAGAATCACTTTCGCCCGTATCAGATGCAATTAATGAAATTTTAGCAGAAGAGGAACCTATCAAAGTTAATAAACAACGCGAATCAAATAGAGGAAGTGTTGTAGAGTTACAATTAGGACATGAAGAACAAATAGACGAAGAAGACGACGAAGAAAAGGACGATGACGAAGAAAATTTTGACGGTGAATTTATTAATCTAGATGAAGAAGAAGAAAATGAAGATGAAATTTCTGAATTAGAAATCGTTGATGATACTTTAGAATTGACTCCAATTGTTACAGCGCCATCAGTTCCAATTTCTGAGGGAAATTTGCAATTAGAGGTAGAAGAAATTCCTCAAGAAGAACCTATTCTAGATGGCACAGATGTGCTTCCTCATGCCTTAGGAGATTATGATCCAACATTAGATTTATCGTCCTATAAATATCCAACTTTAGATTTGTTAGAAAATTATGGTGATAAAAGAATAGAGGTTAACAAAGAAGAGTTAGAAGCAAACAAAAACCGAATTGTAGAAACACTGAGTCACTACAACATTTCAATCGATAAGATTAAAGCTACAATTGGACCAACGGTTACATTATTTGAAATTGTTCCACAAGCCGGAATTAGAATTTCAAAGATCAAAAACTTGGAAGATGACATAGCACTTTCGTTAGCCGCATTAGGCATACGAATCATAGCTCCTATTCCTGGAAAAGGAACAATAGGAATTGAAGTGCCGAATCAAAAGCCTGAGATTGTACCAATGAAACATGTGATAGGCTCTGAAAAGTTTGTCAATTGCGACATGGAACTTCCAATTGGTTTAGGAAAAACTATCAGCAACGAAGTGTTTGTAGCTGATTTAACAAAAATGCCACATTTATTAATGGCTGGAGCAACAGGTCAAGGTAAATCTGTTGGATTAAATGCAATTCTTGTATCATTGTTATATAAAAAGCATCCGTCGCAAGTAAAATTCGTATTGGTTGATCCAAAGAAAGTTGAGCTTACGTTATTCAAAACTATAGAACGACATTTTCTTGCCAAACTTCCGGGAGAGGCAGATGCAATCATTACCGATACAAAGAAAGTAATTCACACATTGAATTCACTTTGTATGGAGATGGATCAGCGTTATGAATTATTAAAAGATGCACAAGTAAGAAACATAAAGGAGTATAATGCAAAATTCATTGCAAGAAAATTAAATCCAACAAATGGGCATAAATTTCTACCATATATCATACTAGTTGTTGATGAATTTGCGGATTTAATTATGACTGCCGGCAAGGAAGTAGAAACACCGATAGCCCGATTGGCCCAATTAGCAAGAGCAATTGGAATCCATCTGATCATTGCAACACAACGACCTTCAGTAAACATTATAACAGGCACAATAAAAGCCAATTTCCCTGCAAGAATTGCATTCAGGGTTACTTCTAAGATAGACTCACGAACTATTTTGGATATGGGTGGAGCAGATCAATTAATTGGACGTGGAGACATGCTCTTTTCAACAGGTGCAGATCTGATTCGACTTCAATGTGCTTTTGTAGATACACCGGAGGTAGAAAAAATCACTGACTTTATAGGTAGTCAACGAGGTTATTCTGATGCACATTTATTACCGGAGTATCTTGATGAAAGTGGTGATGGAAGTCGTTCAGAAATCAATATGGATGATAGAGACCCACTTTTTGAAGAAGCTGCTTCACTGATCGTTCAACATCAACAGGGATCGGCGTCGTTACTACAGAGACGATTAAAGTTAGGTTACAATCGTGCAGGAAGGATAATAGATCAGTTAGAGGCTGCAAAAATTATTGGGCCATTTGAAGGATCAAAAGCCCGTGAAGTATTAGTAAAAGATCCGGTTTCTCTGGAGCACATTTTAACTGGCATAAAAAACAGAGTGAACTAACTAATTTACAATACATTGAATGTAATTTAGAGAGATGTGAAAACATCTCTTTTTTTATGGAATGCTTTTTGTTTATGAGCTTAAAGAAGTAAATTTGAAAAAATAAAAATCGAATACTCTCATCCCATGAAAATCAGATTGATCGCCTTCCTTTTGGCCCTCTCCCCTATTCTATCGCTTGCACAGACAGATGCAAAAGCGCAAGAAATATTGAAAAATGTAAGCACAAAATTTAAATCTTTTAAATCGTATAAAGCAAATTTCACAATTGTAATAGAAAACAACAAAGATAAAACACGTGATGTCCAGAAAGGAATTATTTCCATTAAAGGAAATAAATACCGACTTGAAATTGCAGGACAAGACGTGATCAGTGATGGAAAAACAAGATGGACATTTGTAAAGGATGCAAATGAAATTCAGATCGACAACCAAAAGGCTGAGGACAATTCTATTTCTCCTACCAATATTTTTACGATCTACGAAAAAGGTTGGCAGTCTAAATTGATAGGGGAATCAAAAGACAAATTAATAACCTATTCTCAGATCGAATTAATTCCGAGTGAAGGGAAGAATAAAAATGTGATTAAAATAAAACTTTCGATCAACAAAACTGACAAATCAATTTCTACAGCTAAACTACTGGATAAAAATGGTGGAACTCAAACAATTACTGTAGATAAAATAAGTCCGGATGGGGCTTCCGACGATAATATTTTTGTGTTTAACAAAACCAAATACCCAGGTGCAGAAGTAATTGATCTTCGCTAAACGATTAACCTTTTTACTATAAAACTAAAACCAAAATTCTGAAACCAATGAAAAAAATCTACCTAATTTTAATTGCCTTATTACCTTTCGTTGTAAAAGGGCAATCGCTAACAGTATCTGATCTTCCAAGTATTGGAACAGCATGGATACTCGGAAATGATTCGACATACACACAAGCAATTCCTGCAGGGGGGACGAACCAAACTTGGAACTATAGTACATTACAAAATTTAGTAAATGACACATTAGGATTTTTCGATCCGGCAACAACACCATTCAGTGGGTCTTTTTCAGGGTCAAATTTGGCTGGAGTAGATTTAGCAACATCAACCTACTCATATTTTACCGGTAATTCAACAGGATTATACATTGATGGAATTGCAAACGCAACAAGTACTATTGCATACAATCCTCACAGACTTTATTTCCCGGTTCCTTTTTCCTATGGAAACACACGTTCAACTTATTCAAGAATACAAGTTGATACAGTTTATTCTGGAAATAATGTGAGAGTAATAATTCGTGTAAACTCAACATTTGAAGCTGATGGAACAGGTAATTTGATTCTACCATCGGGCACCTACAACAGCGTATTAAGAATTAAAGAGACCGCACTCGAATACGATTCAATTTTGGCAAACATTGGCGGCTTCTACGTTCCATTATCATCAACTGTAAGTCAAACTACAGCTTTTAATTTTATGCACCCGGCCAATCCAATTGTTTTAATTATGACATTGGATGGTGATAGTTTAGGTCAAAACGCTTCAGCCAGTAGATATTATACAGGCGTTTCTATAAATGGAATTTCAACTACAGAAAAAGAAAAAGGTGTTTTGGCTTATCCCAATCCTTCAAACAATTTGATCAACTTAAATCTTTCAAATTTTGCGAGCGACCATTCCATTGAAATTTACGATGCAACAGGAAGATTAGTATCGACATTACAAGGAGAGGAAAATATAAATGGGCGAATCAATACAGATAGATTAGAAAACGGAAAATATTATTTTAATATAAAATCTGCTACCAGAATAGCTTCGGGGTCATTTATCGTCCAGCATTAAAATTAAAAATAATTAAAAATCCTGAACGATTGAAAAGTTGTTCAGGATTTTTTTTTGCTTTGAAGGGGAGCAAATATGTTTTAATTTTTATTTTACTTCAGACACACCATACAAATCAAACTCTTCCGTTTCTGTAATCGTGATATTGGCAAAATCACCAATGCGAACATAATTTGAAGACGCTTCAATTAGCACTTCATTATCGACTTCGGGAGAATCCGCTTCGGTTCTTCCAACAAAATAAGCTCCTTCTTTACGATCTATGAGTACTTTAAAAGTTTTACCAATTTTACTATTATTGATATCAGAAGAAATTGTTTGTTGAATCGACATGATTTCAGCACATCGTTCCTTTTTAATTTCGTCAGACACGTTGTCTATCAATTTATAAGCATGTGTATTTTCTTCATGCGAATATGTAAAAATACCAAGTCGATCAAATTTAGTTTCCTCAACCCACTCTTTCATTTCCAAAAAATCATCATCCGTTTCGCCGGGATATCCACCTATAAGAGTTGTTCTAAGTGTGAGATTAGGTACACGAGATCTAATTTCTTTGATTAGTTCATTCGTTCTATTTTTAGTGGTACCACGTCGCATACTCTTAAGCATATTATCAGAAATATGTTGGAGAGGCATGTCTAAATATTTACAAATATTCTCTCGCTCATTCATTACATCTAAAATATCCATCGGGAATCCGGAAGGAAAAGCATAGTGAAGGCGAATCCATTCAATACCTTTCACATCCGAAAGGTGTTTAAGTAGTTCAGAAAGATTTCGTTTTTTGTAAATATCGAGTCCGTAGTAAGTAAGATCTTGAGCTATCAAAATCAATTCCTTCACACCTTTTGCTGCAAGCGACTTGGTTTGGTTCACGAGATCTTCAATAGGTGTACTTAGATGGATTCCTCTCATAAGAGGAATAGCACAAAAGGAACAAGGGCGATCGCATCCCTCAGAAATTTTTAAGTATGCAAAATGTTTAGGAGTAGTAAGCAGCCTTTCACCAATTAGCTCATGTTTGTAATCAGCTCCGAGCGACTTTAACAATAGAGGTAGGTCTCTGGTTCCAAAAAAGTCATCAACATTCGGAATCTCCTTTGAGAGTTCCGGTTTATATCTTTCGCTTAAGCAACCGGTAACGATTAGCTTATCAATTTTACCTTCTTTTTTTGCTTGAGCAAATTCAAGGATGGTATCGATACTTTCTTGTTTAGCATTATCAATAAAACCACAGGTATTGATGATCACGATGCCACTATCATTGTCGGTAGACTCATGAACGACATCAAATTTATTTGCACGTAATTGTCCCATAATAACTTCGCTGTCAAAAATATTTTTGGAGCAGCCAAGAGTGACAACATTTACTTTATTCTTTTTGAATGATTTCGTTCTCATTGATCAAATACTAGAATTATACTTCGCTGAATAAAGAGTCAACGAATTCACTTTTATTAAACACCTGAAGGTCTTCCATTTTCTCACCGACACCAATATATTTCACGGGAATTTTAAATTCATCAGAAATACCAATGACAACACCACCTTTTGCGGTACCATCAAGTTTTGTAAGTGCTAAAGCATTTACTTCTGTAGCCAACGTAAACTGACGAGCTTGTTCAATCGCATTTTGGCCGGTACTAGCATCGAGTACAAGTAGGATTTGATGAGGGGCGTCAGGAATAACCTTTTGCACTACTCGTTTTATTTTTGTGAGTTCATTCATTAGATTCACTTTGTTGTGAAGACGACCTGCAGTATCGATAATTAGAACATCAGCATTTTGAGCTACAGCAGACTGAACAGAATCGAATGCAACAGAAGCAGGGTCAGAACCCATAGGCTGCTTAACGATGGGAACATCTACACGTTTGCTCCAAATATCTAGTTGGTCAACGGCAGCGGCTCTGAAAGTATCGGCAGCACCGAGAATTACTTTCTTACCTGATTTTTTAAATTGATAGGCAAGTTTACCAATGGTTGTTGTTTTACCAACACCATTGACGCCAACAACTAAAATAACATAAGGTTTCTTTCCTTCAGGTAAAGAAAAGTCTACCAAAGGCTCTGAATTATTTTCGTTAAGTAGGAATGCAATTTCAGCTTTCAGTATTTTATTAAGCTCGTCAGTGCCAATATATTTATCTTTAGAAACGCGTTCTTCTAATCGCTTAATAATTTTTAGGGTAGTATTAACACCAACATCAGAAGAAACTAAAATCTCTTCCAAACTATCGAGAACATCGGCATCGACAGTTGATTTACCAACTACTGCTTTAGCGATACGAGAGAACAAATTTGTTTTTGTTTTCTCTAGTCCTTTGTCTAAGCTTTCTTTTTTCTCTTTAGAAAAGATGCTGAAAATTCCCATGTGATTTAATTGGAATAAAATTTCAATTTAAAAAAAAAGCTTCTCTCAGAGTGAAAGAAGCTCAACTTATACCTTTAAATAAGATTAATTATTTTTCAGGAAATCTTTGATGTGATCGTTATGAACTATTTCCTCTTTGAACTGGTAAGAACCGGTCTCAGGATTTTTAATCATTTTTATCACTTTAGAGAATTCTTTCCCTTTTCCGCTTTTTAGTGTTGCGACAACTTTCTTAGCCATGGCTTATTTCTTTCGAATATTAATTATCAATTATTTAATTTCTTTGTGTACTGTCATTTTCTTTAGAATCGGATTGTATTTCTTCATCTCAAGACGCTCAGTTGTATTTTTTTTATTTTTCGTAGTGATGTAACGAGACATACCGGCTACTCCGCTAGTTTTGTGTTCCGTACATTCAAGAATCACTTGGATTCTATTTCCTTTTTTTGCCATGACTATTCAATTTTTATTTCGTAACCCATTAGGCCACGGGGTATTTAATGGGCTGCAAATATAGACAATATTCTAAAAGAAAAAAGGATTTGAATCGAAAATTAGTATGTTTTCACAATTTATTTGTTGATAAAGCTATTTTTCGATGTCAGTTTTTCAATTTCATCAATATTACGGGGTGCCAATTCCGATAAATTGATTGGTCCTGTAGGCCGAATGAGAATATCGTCTTCAATTCTGACGCCAATATTCCACCATTTTTTATCACAATCGCTGTTTTCAGGAATATAAATTCCGGGTTCTACGGTAATTACATTTCCATTTGATAGAGGGCCATAATTTCCGGGATCATGAACATCTAAACCTAGATAATGGGAAGTACTGTGCATAAAGTATGTTTTGTAGTCATTCGGATCTTTAATGATACCTAATTGAACAAGACCATTGGAAATTATTTTTACAGCGGCTTCATGAGGAGCTTTGAATTGATTTCCGACTTGACATTCATTGATAGCAGTGTTTTGCGCTTTCAAAACCAGTTCGTAAATCAATTTTTGTTCGTTAGAAAACTTTCCACTTATGGGAATAGTTCTGGTAACATCTGCTGAGTACCCATGGTATTCAGCACCCATATCTAAAAGTACTAAATCTCCTTTCGCAAACGGACGTCTATTGGATGTGTAATGCAAAATGCACGAATTCTCACTGCTTCCACAAATGCTGGAATACCCTAACATTTCAGCGCCTAATTTTTTAAATACGTATTCACCTTCCGCTTGTATTTGGTATTCTGAAGACGAGAGTTGAACTTTTTTCATCATTTCGCGGAACCCTTCGCAAGTAATATTTACACTTTTTGCAATTAACTTCAGTTCTTCCTGAGTCTTTATTTCTCTTAATGATGCAAGTATTTTTTTCAATTTAAAATCATCAAAAGAAACGCCGGTTTTTGATATGATTTGTTGAAAGTGATTATCAATTTCAAATAAGTCGGCAGAATTTTTTTTATCGTCTTCAATCCCTTTAAAATGTTGTAATGATAAGACTAAGGAGTTGGTATCAGAAAAAAGTACTGTTTCATTAATAAAATCTTCCGTAAGAAAAATGCTACTCACGCTACTGATAAAAGCTGCGTCTTGTATACCGGCTTTTCTTCCTGTCCAAATTTCTTTTTTTTCATCTCTATCACTAATAAAAAGAATTTCATTAGTCATCACATTTCGGAATAAAATTTTATTTTTTAAAATGACAATTACAGCATTTGGTTCGCGAAAACCAGTTAGATAATAAAAATTGGGATCTTGATGATAGTCATAATCAACATCGTTTGCTCTATTTTTAATTGGATTCGAAAAAAGAACCGCGATTGCATTTTCAGGAAGTTTCTCGCGTAAAAGCTCACGACGTTCTTTGAAAAAACTACCCGGCAAGAGGTCGGCATCATAACCGTAATTATTATTATTCTGTGCAGTAGCTAATACGCCTTGAATAAGAAACAGAAAAGAAATGAAGAGATTTTTTTTCATAGTATAAAGTAACAAATCATTCTTTTACTCACAAAAAAAAAGCCGGTATATACCGGCTAATAATCTTTTATATCTGAATAGATCAAATTGTTCCTTTACGAATTGCTTTTTCGATAGCTGAGCTGATACCCAATTTATCGATTGTGCGAATTGCTGAAGTAGAAACTTTCAAAGTAATCCACTCCCCTAATTCAGGAACATAGAATTTCTTGATTTGTAAATTCGGGTTGAATTTACGTTTCGTTTTTTTATTCGAGAAGGAAACAGAATTTCCTTTCATCGCCTTTTTTCCTGTTAAATCACAAATACGTGCCATTGTCAATCAATTTTTAAGAGGCGCAAAGATATACTTTTTTCTAAACGAACAACACTTTAATAATGATATTTGAACAAATAATTGTTCATTATTCAGAAATAAGCAACTTTCTGAGTCCATTTAAAGCATGGAGAGCTGTTTCAGTAATGATTCTGATACGATTAGAGCCTAATTGTACCTTCCAGGAAACAGTTGTTTTTGGCGTTGCAATAGCAATCCAAACAGTGCCTACCGGTTTTTCTGCAGAACCGCCGGTGGGGCCGGCAATACCCGAAGTAGCGATGCAATAATCTGAGTGCAAAGCAATTCTTCCATTTCTAGCCATAGATTCAACAACTAATTCACTTACTGCTCCGTGTTTTGCAATCAAGTCAGCAGTTACTTTTAAGAGTGTTATTTTTAAGTCATTTGAATACGGCACAATGGACCCCCTATAATATTCTGAACTACCAGCAATGCTAGTAATTTTATGTGCAATGTATCCTCCGGTACAACTTTCAACAGTGGCAAGAGTTGCAGTTTTAGATTTGAGTAATTGTCCAACCAAGTTTTCTAACGATTCATCTTCTTCTCCAAAAATGAATTCTCCTATAATTTTTTTCAGCAACAGTATTTGAATGTCTACATCATTTGCAAGAGCAGCTTTATTAGTGCCAAATGCTGAGAGCCGAAGTCGAACAATACCTGCGGCAGGCAAGTAAGCGAGTTTAAGATGGGTAGGAAGCGCTAGTTCCCAATCTTCGATCATAGCTGATAAAAAAGACTCCCCTACTCCTTGTGTCAGCACAGTCCGATGTAGAATAGATGGCAGTTTCGAATTGGCAATTAATCTTGGAATAACTTCATTTTCCATAAGTCCTTTCATTTCGTTAGGCACACCTGGCATCGAAACCAATATTTTGTTTTCGAAATCGAACCACATTCCCGGCGCTGTTCCATTTTGATTTACAAGAGGCAAACAGTTTTCGGGGACCATCGCTTGTTGTTTATTTATTTCCGTGATCTCTCGGCCACGCGATCGAAAAATTTCTGAAATAATAGCAAAGCTCGGTTGATGAAATATTAATTTGGAGTCAAAATATTCACATAATGTTTTTTTTGTAACATCGTCCTTCGTTGGTCCAAGTCCACCGGTTATTAAAATAAGATCGACCCTTTTTTTGGCTTCCGAAATAGCAGTTAAAATATGCTCACGATCGTCGCTAATAGAAGTAATTTGCTTTACCTTGACACCAATTTGATTTAATCGTTGGCCTAACCAAGCGCTATTAGTATCAACTACTTGTCCAATTAGTAATTCATCACCAATAGTGATGATTTCAGCTAAAACCATTAGAAATTTATTTATTTTGTAAAGATAATATGTTTAATGTTGAGAAGTGATTATTAAGCCATTTAAAATATCCTCGATAGTTGTTCGTCTAATGATTCAGTATGCAACAACTGAGGAATACCGCTATTGAAATGACTAAGGACCAAAACGACACAATTGGAGAAGTCATTCAAGACTATGGAAAACGACTTTTTTCATTTATCCGAAATCGAGTAAGAGAACCTGAAGAGGCGGAAGATATTTTCCAAGATGTGATGATTGAATTGACACAATCGTATCGGATGATGCAACCGATTGAAAAAGTGGCGGCATGGCTTTATCGCGTAGCACGAAATAAGATAACAGACAAATACAGAAAGAAGCGGACCTTTTCATTAGAAGACCAACAATCATTTAGGGGAAATGACGATGGAGAACAGCTTTACCTACAAGATCTTTTAAGGAGCAATTCAGAGAGTCCGGATAGCAAATTTGACAAAACTCTTATTTACAATGCAATTGAATTAGCTTTAGATGAATTACCTACAGAACAACGAGAGGTTTTTATTCAACATGAGTTAGAAGGAAAGAGTTTTAAGCAAATTGCGGAAGATACCGGCATATCAATCAATACACTTTTATCGAGAAAAAGGTATGCAATTTTAGCACTGAGGAAA
Organism: Bacteroidota bacterium; assembly: GCA_031367345.1. GTDB lineage: Bacteria > Bacteroidota > Bacteroidia > AKYH767-A > 2013-40CM-41-45 > JADKIH01. The sequence goes on from JANLPR010000118.1 coordinate 205,356, forward strand.
AATCTGCAAGAGCTGTATAACGAATTAATGGAAGGAAATAATTATTAAGAACAAGAACGATGAAAAAAATTAGAATAATAAAAATGGGAGTTTTTGCAATAATGGCGTTGGCTGCCATTGGTGCACTGGTGATGTGGCTTTGGAATTGGTTAGTGCCTTCGCTATTTTCAGGACCGGTAATTTCATATATTCAAGCGTTAGGCTTGTTGTTACTTTCAAGGATTTTACTTCGTGGATTTGGACATGGGCATCAGGGGATGTGTGGAGGATCTAAATTTGGACAAATGAAAGAAAAGTGGAATACAATGAGTCCGGAAGAAAGAGAAAAGCTGCGAGATCTATGGAAAAAACGTTGTAGAACCTTCGAAGATTGTGGCCCTGATGAAAAAGAATAGAACGAAATCCATTTAGATGATACAATGAGATTGAAAAAACGAAAAGTAACAATAGGTGTTTTATTTATGGCAACATCTTTGTAAACTCGCAGACAAAACCAATTCAAATGTTTAAACGAATAATTTTCATAGCTTTTATAGCGACACTTCCAGGCTGTTCAAATGGACAATTAAATTTAGGGAAGATAGGAACAGAGATAGATAAAACGTTAAGCCAAGGAAAAGCGCCAACAACTAAAGAGATTAACGACGGGTTGAAGCAGGCGCTTACCATAGGAAGTCAGAATGCCGGTGGTTCGGCATCGAAGTTAGATGGATATTTCAAAAATACACTTATTAAAATACCCTTCCCTCCGGAAGCTCAAAAGATGGAGAGTCAATTGAGATCTTTAGGAATGAATAAAGCCGTTGATGATTTTATACAGACATTAAATAGAGCGGCTGAAGAAGCGGCAAAGCAAGCAGCACCCATTTTTGTAAATGCTGTATCACAAATGACAATCACTGATGGAGTAAGTATTTTAAAAGGCAATGATTCGGCAGCCACTCATTTTCTCAGAGACAAAACATCGATTCAATTACACGATAAATTCAAACCCGTTATTAAAGCAGCAACACAAAAAGTTGATGTTACAAAATATTGGAATCCTCTGATTACAGCTTATAACAATATTCCATTTGTTGAGAGGATGAATCCTGATCTGGATGAATATGTAACAGGAAGAGCACTAAATGGATTATTTATACTAGTAGCTACGGAAGAAACTAAAATCCGAAAGGATCCTGCAGCTAGAGTAACAGATTTACTTAAAAAGGTTTTTGGCAATAAATAAAATAATTAATTGAAAATAAAAAGGGAGAAGTCGAATGACTAACTCCCTTTTTATTTTTTAGTAACCTACAGAAACATTTTCTCCACCACCTTCAGTTGGCCGAATACTCATGACTGGGATTTTTGAATGATTAATAATCTGTTGAGCGGCGTTCCCCATAAAAATTCCGGAACCTTCCTGATCAGTCATGATGATAATTAAATCGGCATTTAATTGCTGTGAATAATCAGAAATAACAGATGCCGGATTTTCTGTCTTGAAAACTTTTGTTGTATGAGGAATTTCGTGTTCTTCAAAATAATCTCTTACTTGATGAACTTTAATTTCGAAACGTCTTTGCATATCAACATCCGACATAGTCATTAATCCTGCAATATGCACAGTAGAATTATAATGACGAGCTATTTCAAGAGCCTGTTTTACTTTTTGGCGAGAGGAGTGAGAATTATCGATTGGTAAAAGAATATTCTTGAATCCGATTTTAGTTGCGTGCGCTTGCACTGAAATGACAGGGCAAGGGGCATTCATTACAACTTTGAAAGTATTGCTGCCGACAACATGATCTTGAGCTCCACCGGAACCATGAGTCCCCATAATGATAAGGTCAACTTTTTTTTCTTCGGCAATGGTATTTATCTTTTTATAGATCTTTCCTTTTTCAATCATTGGAGTAACCAGCATTCCACTGTCGTGATGAAGTTTAACAGCAAGTTCTTTTAATTTGTCTGCAGCGGAAGACTCCATGTTAGATTCGAATTCAGATTGTGATTTTCCAAATGCGGAGCTTATCGCGGCTGCAAAAGAAAAAGACTCTACAACATGGAGCAAAATAATTTCTGCTTTATTAAATTTGGCCATGAATACAGCATGTTCCAAAGCTAGTTCCGCGGTTTCCGAAAAATCGAAAGGAATAAGAATTCGCTCGATATGAAATTTTTTACCCATGCTAGTTAGTTTTGTGATTAGTATTGAAATACAGAAGCCGTATTGTCTTTTTTAATTTTTGGCCGAATCGAAAGTACCGGAATTTCAGATTCATTTATAATTTTTTGTGCAGAAGAACTGATAAACATGATATCAGTCCATGCTTCTTCCTGAGTCATAATCATTATCAAATCCGCTTTTATTTTTTTCGCATACTCAACAGTTCCCTCTTCAATATCTCCGCCATGTAAAAATTCAATTACACAAGGAACGTTATGCTGTGAAATAAATTCATGTACTTGATTCATTTGTCTTTTTAACTTATTGACTATAAATTCATCGTCAGAATTAATTACAGAAACGAGATTGATTGAAGACCCGAACAAGTTAGCAATTTCTATTGCTTTTGACACTTTTTCTTTTGTTTCTTTTGTCAAATCTAAGGGAAGCACAATTGTTTTGCAACCTGTGCGGTGTTTTTTTCCTTTAATTGTGATTACCGGAAAGGTAGCTTCGCGAACAACACGGAGCGCATTTGAGCCGATAAATTTCTTCAAACCCACGCTACCATTGGTTCCCATGACCACAAACGATACTTTTAATTTTTTTCCGGCCTTCTGAATTTCCTCATAAACTTTTCCTTTAAGAACCAAAGAATTAACGACTACTCCAGCCTCTTTTGATGTTTCTTCAGCTAATTTCTCGAGCGCTTTTTGGATTTTCTTTTCGATTGCCTTATCTTCCTTCACAGAAAAAAAAGGGAAATGAAAGGTTTGTTCGATCACATTTACAATTGTCAGATCTGCTTTTGTTAATCGAGCTAAATTATAGGACTGACGTAATGCAATAAGAGATTGGTCTGAAAAATCAACCGGTACTAAAATATGGTTTTTGTTAACCGCCATAATGAAAAATAAGTTTTAATATTGTCTGCAAATTTAATCTAATCATCCATATGAACAAAATACCAGAATCTGAACTTATCTTAAATTCAGACAATAGTGTGTATCACCTTAACTTACATCCTGAAGAAATAAGCGATACCGTAATCAATGTAGGTGACCCTGATCGAGTTGCGGTAGTATCAAAGTTTTTTTCATCCATTGAAGTTAAAAAACAAAAGCGAGAATTTGTAACACATACCGGAATATATAAAGGCAAGAGGATTACGGTGTTATCTACCGGTATCGGAACCGATAACATCGATATAGTTTACAATGAATTGGATGCATTGGTCAATATTGACCTTGAAAAAAGGGAAATTAAGGAGAAATTGACCTCGTTGAAATTGATAAGGATTGGAACGTCCGGCTCGCTGCAAGCAGATATTCCTGTAGATGGGTTTGTTTTTTCGCATTACGGCCTTGGACTTGATGGACTTTTAAATTTCTACAAGTTGGAAAATGAGCAAGACGAGAAGAATATAATTGATGCTTTTAGAATTCATTACCCAAACGAAGGGATCTTAGCATTGCCATATATAGCTAGATGCTCATCGCTGTTAGAAGAAAAACTGAGTAGTGGAATGTTTAAAGGGATAACGGCAAGTTGCTCAGGATTTTATGCCCCGCAAGGCAGAGTACTTCGATATGAATTAGCCAGACCTAACTTTATTGGAACGCTTCATTCATTTCATTATGGAGATCATAGAATTACCAACTTTGAAATGGAAACTGGCGCTATGTATGGGCTTGCAAAAATTTTAGGACATGAATGTTGTTCAATAAATGCAATAGTTGCTAACCGTATTACAAACGAACATACACACAATGCAGAAAGGGCAATGGATACATTAATAGAAACCGTACTCGACAGAATAGCTTCAGGTCTTAAATAAAAACAATTTAATACAGAAAAATCTTTTTTCTGAGTAGTTGCTTTTGGTCAGATAGTTCTACAAAGTAAGTTCCGGGAGAAAGATTTTTTACATTGATCCTATTCTGAAACTCGTTTACTCTTCCTTTTAAAACGAGTTTGCCGGTGTTGTCATATAATTTGAAATCGCAACCGGAATTCGTTTTTATAGAAATGTATTCTGAAGCAGGATTTGGAAATATGTTAACCTCTGACTCATCAAGATCAGAGATGGCGCTTCCAAATGGTACAAGTTGTGCGTTTAAATTGACTAACTGACCCTGCTGAAGATTAACATTAAATCCTTTTGAAACATAACCCGATTTCCCAATGGTAACATTATACATTCCACTATCAGCATATCCGGTATAATATTCACCTAAAAGATTTGAGTTTGTTTGTACACTTATTTGTTGAATAACAATTGAAGCATTCGGCAAAACCATTCCTGTAAGCGAATCGGTAACAATACCTTCAAGATAACACGCTCTTTTATAAGTTGGGGAGAGAATATAAAAATTGCCATTCATATCAGTAGCGATAATGTTTCCTGAAGTGAGAAAAGGGTCAGCATCCCAACAAAGCGAATTTCCTGTTGTAAAATTTCCTACTTCAAGCATATTTTTAGGACGAGCAGCATCAATGATTGTGAGTTGACTTCCATAAGAAGGACAGAGCAAAAAATCGTTTAGTACCCGAACATTATGAACTTCATTGGCAGTAAAATTTCCATTAAAAACTGTATCGAGAAGCGTAATATTTCCTAAGTTACTTACATCGTAACTAGCTAATGGGAAATTAGGTTTCTCATCGGTTGTGAACAGCGTTAATCCATCGTCACTCAATGCGGAGTTATGATTGAATAAGCCCGGAGTAGTTTGTGTAGCAAGCAGAACAGGACTTATTGGATTTGAAATATCGTAAACAGAAAATAAACCGGCATGTATATCACTTGTAAAAAGAGTATTGCCACGAACATAGGAGTCATGCGTATAATTAGTAGTAATGGCACTTACAAAAACAGGGTTCCACTTATCAGAAATATCAAGAATTAAAACACCTCGATTAAATGCAGTAATATTATGGCCATTCACAAAAACATAATTTGAATTACTGGTAACAGAATGGGATGTTTTCAATGGAGTAGGAAATGAAACGTCGCCGGTATAAAATTTATAAGGAACATTTGTAGGAAGAAAACTAAGGTCAATAATTTGAAGACCATTGAGTGTATCAGCCGGATCAATCCCTTCACTAACGGCATAGGCAAAATGACCTTGAACAGTAATTTCATGCCAAGTGGAACTGACGCCAGGCAATTGCGAAATAAACACAGGTGCTGATGGAATAGTTATATCGTAAATCATGATACCATTACTTGCTCCTAACAATGCATATTCTTTACCTGTTGAATCTGTATAATGATTGCAACCGGCAAGTACTTGACCTACATTAGTTGAACTGAGTAGAGTAAGATTTTTGGGTGTCTGAGAATACACAACATTTGTATAAATCAACAAACAACAAATTAAAATATAACGTATCATTTTATTTAATAATTAATTTACCTCTAGAAACTACAGTTAATTTTTCAGAAATTGAATAGTGATAAACACCGGCAGCTAAGTTGTTTTTAGAAACAATTGTTTTATCGCCGAAAAATTCGTGTTGATAAACAAGAGAACCAAGCAAATCATAAACCACTATTGAATGTTCTACTTTTGAATCATTACCGTTCAATTGTATTTGAGACTGATCAGAAAAAGGATTAGGAAAAGCGAAAGAACTAATGGACTTGGAAATTTCATTTACTCCGACAATAACATTATAACGAAGTACGGCATTATCTTTTTGAGATAGATTTAATCCATCAACATAACCACAAACCCACAAAGAACTCCCTCTTAAAGCCATTGAGTTAGCAGCATCGTCACCGGCATTTGGTCCATCGAAATTAGCAGACATTAGTTGGGCACCTTGATCGTCATATAATAACGTGATCCAATTTCGATTTGTTTTTCCATTAAGCGTATCATTTTCAGTGTAACCGGTAACATATACACTACCAGCAGGAGTAACCAGCAGTTTTGAAGGCACGTCGCTTTTATGAACAAGTCCGTCAAATTGAGGAGGATTGGTCCACAATGGATTTAGATTGTTGTCGTATTTCATAGTAAGAATGTCGTAATCGTTTATTAAAGGATCAGGATTAACATCAGTTTTGAAAGTCACGTAAATATTTCCTGCTAGATCATGGCCGATTGAAGTAGCTTCATCGGCACCAATTCCTGAATAGCTATAGAAACCTGAAAAATTACCAGCTTGATCGAATTTAACGACCACCGGATCTTCAGTTGAATTCCCGCTTCCGGTTTGAGAATAACCGCATAGAAAAATATTATTATTGCCATCAATTGTCATATCAAGCGGCCGATCATCGTTAGCGAAAGGACCACCATAAATTGAAGGAGATGCCCAAACAGGAGCGCCCGTAGATCCATTATATTTTATTACCATAAAATCATCGTCGTGTACATTTTCTGTTCGACCGCAAACTAACACGTCTCCTACTCCATCAACTAAAATCCTTGAAGGTTCATCACGTAAATTACCGGTTCCATTAAATCGTTGTAGCCAAAGTAAATTACCATTCGTATCAAACTTTATTGTTACAATATCAATATTGTCGATTGAATCAACGGGATTACTATCGCTTCTACCGGTAACATAAATATTACCAGCACCGTCAATGAATAAAGCATCAGCTTTATCACTTTGTGTAACGTAATCGTAAGTACGCGTCCAAATAGTATCGCAAGTAGCCGGGTTTATTTTCACGATTAAGAAATCACTTTTTTGTCCGGATACTTTGGTATAACCTACTGCTGTAATATTTCCATTGGGTCCAATAGCCAAGTCGTTAAACTCATCATCGTCTGCTTTAATTCCAGAATAAGAATATAAACAACTTCTATTTCCGGAAGGATCAGTCTGGATAATAGTAGCGTTCTTATTGTAATCTTCTATAAAACTATAACCACATGTGTACGAATTATCACTTACATCAATAACGATATTCTTAGCATTATCATTAAAATCACCTTGTCCATTAAATCCGGCGGCGAAGAGTTCGGTTCCATTAATATCATATTTAACAACGGTTGCATCTTTCTGAGTAATTAGATTTTCCAAACTTCCTACAACATACACATTGCTGCTTGCATCAAGAACCAGATTCCCGGGGGTATCACCTTTCCCTACATTAGTTCCACTTTTAAAATCTGTCCACATTAAAGTTCCTGACGAATTATACATTACAGTCATCCAATCGTTGTTATCAGAAAGACCTGGATTTTGGTCGCTTTTTCCGGTAACAAAAATATTTCCGCTACCATCAACAACGATAGAAGAAGGAATGTCATATTGTAAAAAAACGCTCCCAATTATTTTAGACCATTGTTGTGTTCCTGCGGAATTGTATTTTACTGTAGCAAAATCGTAATTGATGGTGGCAGTATTGTCAAGATCAGATTCACCTGTTACATAAACATTACCCAAAACATCTGTTGTGATTGCAGTGGCACGATCGTCTTGATTGGCAGGTGCATTATAAAATTTACTCCATTGCAAAGAACCAGTTGAAGAATATTTTACAGTTCTAAAATCGTCGTTACCAGTACCATTTTTACTACGACCTGTAACAAGAATAAATCCGGTATTATCAATTGCGATTGCACTAGCGCGATCATTTCCATTTCCGGAATTAAAAACCTGCATCCAAAGCTGAGCTCCGGTGGAACCTGAATATTTTAATGTTACAAAGTCATCATCAGCACCATTTGAAGAGCGGCCGGTAACATATACATTTCCTAAAGTGTCAAGAACGAGTCCTGCCATTTCATCTTTTCCTCCGGTAACACCGGATCTGGAAAATTGCGTTGCCCAAAGTAAACCACCATTGTTGTTGAATTTGAGAGTAATATAATCGTTACTTCCTGTCAACGTATCAGGTCGAGCAAGCCCACCAACAAAAACATTTCCTCCTCCATCAATAGCAATTGCTACAGGAATATCATCTAAAGAAGAAGGAGAGTTCCATGTTGTATCGAAGAGTTTAAGTCCAAAAGCATCGTACTTAATTAGAAGGATATCGTTATTTGAAGTGCCACCATCAGTATAACCCACTACGAATACATTTCCTGAAGCATCAATCGCAACTGCAACCGCTTCATCCATACCGCTCGCAATGCCATTCTTAGTTCTTGTCCACAGCGTATCGCCATTAGCATTGAATTTAACAGTTAAAAAATCACGGTAATTACCCGATCGAAAGGAATAGCCAGCGCCTACAAAATCCCCTTGACCATCTGCAACAACCTGATTATAGCGATCAGAATTATCACCTTTTCCTTGATAATAAGAACTCCAAACAGGAGCGGTATTTTGCCCAAAAATGAAATTAGAAAGCAAAACACCTAAAAGTGCGAGTGTAAAAGTAGTTTTTGACATAATAAAGGCCGATTAGTTAGTAAGGTCAACAAATATAAGCAGATAGATTTATACAATGCCATTCTAAAGTAAAAGGTTTCATAGAGAATTCATTCTTATTTTGAAAAAAAAATGTTTTTAGAAAGGTTACGTTTTTAGTTAAATGAAAATACAAACAAAAATCTGTTGAAAATTGGAGATGAAAAACAGAATCTTTTTTGAGAATGGTCGGTTAAAGACATCAGATATGAAAAGACTAAACCGCACCGAAGTTGACGCATTGATCAGATTGCTTGACGACAATGATCAGGAAATATATAAGCACATTCAAACACGTTTGATAGATTATGGAAAAGAAGTTATTCCAATTCTAGAGAATGCATGGAGTAGTTCTATGGACGCTATGATGCAAGAGCGAATAGAAAATGTGATCCATAAAATACAGTTCGATGATCTTCGTCACGACTTACACGTTTGGGCTCATTCCGGTTCACATGACTTAATAAAAGGCGCAATCCTTTTAGCTCGTTATCAATATCCGGAGTTACAGGAAGAACATATACAAAAGCAGTTAGATAAAGTTCGAAAAGATGCCTGGTTAGAAATGAACGATGGGCTTACTGCGTTGGAACAAGTTAAAGTATTGAATAAAATATTTTTTGAGATTCATGGTTATTCCGGTAATACACAAAATTACCATGCCCCTCAAAATAGCTTCATCAACATTGCACTAGAAACTAAAAAGGGAAACCCATTAATGCTTTCAATTCTATATTTAGAGATTGCCCGCTCTGCCGGTATACCTATTTATGGCGTAAATCTTCCTGAGCATTTTGTTCTTTGTTATAAAGATGAATTGAATGATCCGGTATCAATAAACGACAATTCGAAAATCTTGTTTTATATAAATCCATTTAGTAAAGGAGATGTGTTTAACAAAAAAGAAATTGATAATTTTCTTGTTCAGTTGAAGATTCCTCAAGAGGCCGGTTATTATTCACCATGTTCCAATCGTGAAATGATACAACGATTAATTCGCAATTTGATGAACTCTTATCATAAGCTTGGCTTTATGGATAAAGTTGAGGAGTTAACTCAATTAATGGCTTCAGCATAAGGAGTAACGCAATTATCAGACCTCAGTAAATTGTATTTCATACAACTCTTTATAGAGTCCGTTTTGTCTTAATAAATCCTGATGATTGCCTTCTTCTATTTTGCGTCCTTTATCCATAACGATTATTTTATCGGCATTTTGGATGGTAGCTAATCGGTGTGCAATAATAATTGATGTTCGATTTTTTGTCAACGTAGTAGTTGCCTGTTGAATCAATTCTTCACTTTCACTATCGATCGATGAAGTAGCTTCATCAAGGATCAAAATGGTTGGGTTAAAAACGTACGCTCTTATAAAAGAAATGAGTTGCCTTTGACCTACAGAAAGCATTGCTCCTCTTTCCATCACATTAAAATCATATTTACCCGGCAACCGGTTTATAAAACCATCGGCACCTACCTCTTTTGCTGCCATAGCAACAGTATCTCTCGAAATCGATTTATCATTTAGAGTAATGTTATTTTGAATCGAGTCAGAAAAAAGAAATACATCTTGGAGTACAATTGCAATTTGCTGTCTTAAATTATCTAACTTATACTCTTTGATATCTATATCATCAATATAAATTTTGCCTCGTTGAAAATCATACATTCTGGAAACTAAGTTTATAATAGAGGTTTTTCCGGCACCTGTAGCACCAATTAACGCTAAAGTTTTACCTTCTTCAATCTCAAAACTTAAATCTTTTATAATCCATTCCGTCTTTTCGATGTCGGCTGATTCATTATAGGCAAACCAAACATTTTCAAAACGGATATTACCTTTTACTTTTTTAGTAATACTACCGCTGTCGTTAATAAATTCTTTTGTATCAATAACTTTAAAAACACGTTCGCTACAAACCATTCCCATTTGCAAAGTATTGAATTTATCAGCTAATTCTCTTATTGGTCTAAAGAGCATGCTAATAAACATTATGAAAGCGATAACATTACCTAAAGAAACTTCCTGAGTAATTACTCCTCCGGAACCCCACCAAACAATCAATCCAATAGAAGTGGCTGAAAGTAATTCAACAACTGGAAAAAAAATGCTGTAATACCAAACAGATCGAATGTGAGCAACCATGTGATCGTTGTTTATTTTTTTGAATCTGCTGTATTCTTCATTCTCTCTATTAAAAATCTGAACAATACTCATCCCGGTAATATGTTCATGTACAAAAGTATTCAATGCAGCAACTTGAGTTCTTACTTCTCTGAAAGTCTTATTAATTCCAAACTGAAAAATTCGAGTTGCAAACAATAAAACTGGAATGGTGCTTAAACTGATAAGTGTAAGTCGCCAATCAAGAAAAAACATTACACCAATAATTACTACAAGTTGCAAAAGATCACCAATAATAACAATGAGTCCTTCACTAAAAATATCGGCAATTGCTTCGAGATCACTAACAGTTCTTGTTACTAAAGTTCCAATTGGCGTATGATCAAAGTATTTTAAGCGAAGACTTGCAATGTGTTTAAATAATTTTACTCGAATATCAGAAATCACTGTTTGGCCTAACCAATTAGTGATAAAAGTATGAAAATACTGAATGACAGACTGAAAAATCAGGAGTCCTATCATAATCAGCATCATTTTTATCAGTCCCTGAGCATCATGATGTACGATGTAATTATCAACCGTATATTGAATTAGCAATGGCCGTAAGGGAGAAAGGAACGCCAATAATATAGTTAGCGCAACGCTTGCAAATAATCCCTTTTTATAAGGACGAGTAAATCTGTAAATCCTACGGAGGACTTTTAAGTCAAATGCTTTACCTGTTACATTTTCTTTCAAAACTATCCAATATTAAAAGGGTATTTTACATCAACGAGCGACAGACCTTGAGCAGGTACTGAGAACCCTGCTTTGCTTCTATCTTTACTTTCTAAGATTTTAAGAAAATCACTTTCCGATAATTCAGATTCTGCGGCCTTTATTAAAGTACCAACAATAGCTCTCACCATATTTCGAAGAAACCGATCTGCAGTAATTTTAAAAACAATTTGAGAAGGAGAAATCTCTTGCCATAAGCATTCGGAAATATTGCAATTATTGGTCAGAGTTTGCGTATTTGATTTACTGAAGCAACTGAAATCAGTACTTCTTTTAAGCAGATCTTCATAGGCATTCAACTTTTCAACAGAAAGTGAATCGGAATTGTACCAAGAAAATTCAGCTACAAAAGGATTTTTGAATCGATGAATTTGATATTCATAGGTGCGAGAGATGGCAGAAAATCGTGCATGAGAAGACATCTCAACAAAATTAATTGATTGTATCGCAATTGTATCAGGCAGAATTGAATTTAGTCTGAAAATCATTTCGTTTAAGTCTTTGATTTCAGAAAAGTCAAAATGAACATAGAACATTTTGGCATGTACACCGGTATCCGTTCTTCCACAACCTGTAGTTTCAATTTCTTGTTTTAAAAGTATTTTAAGAGCTGAGTTTAGTTCACCTTGAACCGAACTTGCATTTTGTTGAATTTGCCATCCATGAAAAGGTCGACCATTGAACGACATTTTGATAAAATACCTGAAAACTTCTTCTTTAGTAATCATCTCGGATATTCAATTCTTACATGGTAAATTGACATTAACATCTTTTTAAATAATTTCTTGATCTCAGATATGTCTCTTAAGGTGATAGGCGCATTATCGAATTGCTTTTGTGTAATTTGATTTTCAATAATTGTATCTACCAGCAAACCTATTGATTCAGCATCCGGATTTTTTAGACTCCTCGAGGCCGCTTCAACAGAATCGGCCATCATTAAAACAGCTGTTTCCCTACTAAAAGGAAGTGGTCCGGGATACCTGAACAATTCTTCCGCCGGAATTTGATCAGGGAAATTTTTCAAAAAACTTTGATAGAAATATTGAATGAATACAGTTCCATGATGCGTTCTTATGAAATCAATAATTTGTTCAGGGATTTTATTTTTGCGTGCCTTTTCAATACCTCTTAGCACATGAGATTTTATTATCCGAGCGCTTTCTTCGAATGATAATTCATCGTGGGGGTTATTATTAGTATTTTGATTTTCTATAAAATAATTTGGCATATCAATTTTTCCAACATCATGATACATCGCTCCGGCTCTAATAAGCAGTGCGTTTCCACCAACATGAAAAATTGCAGCTTCAGCTAAATTTGAAACTTGCAAACTATGTTGAAAAGTTCCGGGAGCTTTTAGTGACATTTCTCTCATCAACGGAGAATTGGAGTCAGACAATTCCATTAGTGAAACATCAGATAGGAAACCAAATATTTTCTCGAAAATAAAAATTAAAGGAAAAGCGAATAAAGTGATAATAGAATTTCCTACAAACCATTTTAGGTTCATCCAATCGAAATTATGAAAATTTGCCTCGTGTAAAATTGACACTCCGATAAAAGAGACAGTGTATGATAAAAAGATCATTAACACAGAGATGAAAAACTGGACTCTTTTACTCATATTTAATATTGTGAAAACAGAAACCATACCGGCGATTGTTTGAATAAACATAAATTCAAATCCACTTGGAGCTTCAAAGCCAATAATTAACAACGTGACGATATGAGAAAAAAGAGCTGTACGTGAATCAAAGAATGCGCGAATGATAATTGGCAAAATGCAAACCGGGACAAGATATACATCAAAAATATTGATTTTACGAGCCCATAGAAAGAGGTATGTTACTGAAACAATCAGAAACATGATAAGAAGTATTTTTTTATTATTGTCAAAAATATCTTCTCTATATAGATAAAGAAATAACATCAACATGGTTAATGCTAACGAAACAAGAAGGAAATGCCCTAATAGCATAAACCAACGCGAGCTACTACTAAATTCTTGATTTTTCATTTCCGCTTTCAACGATTCTAATTTCTGAAAACGGCTGTCTTCTACGATTTCTCCTTTGAGAATAATAACTTCGTCTTTTTGTACAAGGCCATAAGAAAGACTAATTCGATCAATTAATTGTTTTGTCCATTGTCTGGTGGATTGGTCATCATACAATATATTATGCGATAAAGCATTTTCGAGCAAAGGTGAAAGCAATGGTATATCAGCTGTAGAAATTGAAGATAACTGTTCTTGAATGAATGAGAATGCTGTTTGTATTGTATAAAAATCAGACAACTTTCTTTCTTCAGCAATATTGTCTTTCACTACGGTGATAATACCATCAGGATTATTAGCAATCGTTTTATCATTAATCAGAATAATGCCACGTTCGTAAATTACTTTTAATATTTGCAGTCCAATTGTTTCCTGAAGCAATTTTTGTTTCTGCAATCGCTCAAGTTCTTTGGTATCTTTAGAAGGAGACGAAAACCTTTTTTCCCAACCATCAGATAATTCATTTTTAAACTGATAAATTTTTTGATCGATCAATTTCTCATCATAGCGATAAAAGGGATGACTATTCTTCATCACCGAAGCTCTTTCTTCATTTAGCTCAGCTTCCGTTTTATTAATCGCAAAGTCGAAAGGTGCCATGAGATTATCAAAGGCCCAAGGTTTTCCTTTTTGATAAGTATAATTAAACTGAGTTTCTTTTGGAAGGGCAATTACAATTAAGATAATTGCAAGAACAACGAGAGCAATTCGTGAGATACGCTCGTGTTGATTAGAAAGTCTAGTGAAGTAATTCTTCATTTGAATGATGGATATGGCGAAAATACAATTTTATTCAAGGTGAAAAGACGCATAAATGATTAAGTCCTTATAATTGATCAACATTTTCCGATAACAAAGATTTGCGATCTTTAAAACGGATGCCGGAACACACGATTGAGTTCAAAAGATTTACCCATGCTACTGAAAATCATAGAATTCCAACCAGCCAATTCCTCCTTTCAAGCAAGAGAAATTAATAATACCTTTGTTTCATAAAACAAATTAGAAAATTATGAAAGAAGTATATATCGTTTCGGCAACACGAACACCCATTGGAAGTTTTGGAGGAATATTAGCATCTTATACAGCTACACAATTAGGCGCGCATGCTATTAAATCGGCATTGGATAAAATAAAATTAGATCCGAAAGAAGTTCAAGAAGTATTGATGGGAAATGTACTTTCAGCAGGACTAGGTCAGGCACCAGTTACACAGGCCTCCATTTATGCAGGGATCCCGAATACAACACCCGGAACTACAATTAACAAAGTATGTGCTTCAGGAATGAAATCAATTATGATTGCAGCGGAATCGATTATGCTAGGACATAAAGATTGCATAGTTGCGGGTGGAATGGAAAGTATGAGTAATGTACCGTACTATTTGGACAAAGGTCGTAATGGGTATAAACTGGGACATGGAACAGTTACGGATGGACTTGTAAAAGATGGTTTGTGGGATGTCTACAACGATTACCACATGGGAAGTGCGGCAGAATTATGTGCTACGGAATGTAATATTAGCCGTGAAGACCAAGATGCATATGCATTGGAATCATACAAACGATCGAGAGAGGCCACTACCGGAGGAATGTTCAATGATGAAATTGCACCTATATCTATAGTAGTAAAAGGAAAAGATTCGATTCTCATTTCAGAAGACGAAGAATTTAAAAATTTAAAGGCAGATAAGGTTCCGACATTGAAACCTGTTTTCAAAAAAGATGGTACAATAACAGCAGCAAATGCATCGAGCTTAAATGATGGTGCGGCAGCAGTTATTTTGATGAGCAAAGAAAAAGCAGAAAAGTTGGGAATTAAACCGATTGCAAAAATTCGCGGGTTTGCAGATGCACAGCAGGCGCCGGAATGGTTTACAACTACCCCATCTAAAGCCTTACCAAAGGCCGTAGAAAATTCGGGAATAACGATGGAACAAGTAGAATACTTCGAAATCAACGAAGCATTTTCAGTAGTATCAATTGCCAATAATCAATTAATGAAATTAAATCCGGAGAAGGTAAATGTATTTGGAGGAGCAGTATCATTAGGACATCCACTCGGAGCATCAGGTGCACGAATTGTAGTAACACTGCTATCGGTACTTAAACATAAAAAGGGCAAAATCGGCGCAGCCGGAATCTGTAATGGAGGTGGTGGCGCAAGTGCTATTGTTATTGAACTTGTATAATTTTATCCCTAAATAAATAATAACATTAATAGCCTCATACTTTATGTTTGCAATATGCCATTTATCGATTGTCCCGGTTAGAAAAGAAGCGAATGACCGAAGTGAAATGGTATCTCAATTGTTATTTGGAGAAGCTGTAGAAATAATCGATAAAAATAAAACTTGGTACAAGGTAAAATTATATGCAGATGAATACATCGGTTGGGTTGATCAGAAGCAAGTAGTGCTTTTGAGTGAAGAAGAACGGAAAGAGTATCAACAGAATTCTTTTCAAGTTTCAACTGATTTGCTTCAAATAGCACTTCTCAACGGTAGTGAAATGTGCTCATTGTTAATTGGAAGTACGCTGCCATTTTTACAAAACAAGAAGATGTGCTTTGGAGGAAACGCTTATACTTTTGAAGGTCAGTCAACCGATTCAAGGAAAGTAATGTCAGGTAATATTGTAACACAAGCCCAAATCTTTTTAAACGCTCCTTATCTTTGGGGAGGGCGATCACCCTTTGGAATTGATTGTTCCGGATTTACGCAACTCGTATATAAGCTTTGTGGGATTCAACTTAAGCGCGATGCAAATCAACAAGCAGAACAAGGAGAAACTATAACTTTTTTACAAGAATCGAAAGCAGGCGATCTTGCATTTTTCGAAAATTCGGATGGTAGAATTGTTCATGTGGGAATAATACTTGACAATAATAAGATTATTCATGCTAGTGGAAAAGTACGGATTGATAAAATTGATCATCAGGGAATCTTCAATGAGGAGAAAAAAAACTATTCTCACAATTTAAGACTTATCAAACGAATCGTTTAACTTTTACTTTTCGTATTTCCAATTTCGCGATTTTCCTTCAGCTAACCATTCAACTGTTTTTTGAAGTCTCTTCTTTTTTGTCGTGACAGTTTTAGCTTCTAAAATCCACTCAACGTATTCTTTTCTTTTACTCACAGTAAACTTTTCAAAATTAAATTTTGTTAATTTATTTTTATTGATTTCATTCAAAATAAAGTCAGGAATATTCACCCTTAGAGCAGAAGAATTTATTTTAGTTCTTGGAGGCAGTTTAATATTTGATTTGTTTAATACCACCGCTAGTTCAATTATATTCAAAATAATTTTATCGTTGGGCAGTTCAGCCAACGAAGTAATTCGTCCGAAATTTCCCATTGCGCTCTCCCCATTTTCATTGATGATGATTTCCAATTGCGGAATAAATTTTCCCTTCCAAAAACCAAACGCACAATGATTATTAAAAGAAGCCATACTACAAAGAATTCCATTATACATAAAATGAGGGAATCCCCACTTAATCGTTTCTTCAATTTCCGGACATGCAAAATGAACTAACACACGTAAATGTTTTAAGATCGGTTTAGCAAAGCGTTCCGATTTGCTGATATAAACATCCACTTCTTTTGACTTTTTCATCATTATATAATAAGGCTGCTAATTTTTTCCAATCATCTCCCTATGTTTAATCTGAAGTAAAAGGCCAGACTTAAACACTACTTTGTCAATTTTACGAAATTTCAGTTGAAAATAAGGAGGAAATCGCTAGTTTCACATAATAAATTCGGTTTTTTGAAGTTTTTTTGCCATTTTTGGCATGAAAATTACATGAGAGTTTTCAGATTAAAGAAAAATAAAATGAAAAAAAATTACTTCGTACTTGTATTGTTGATTTCACTTTTCACTCAACCTTCGATTGCTCAAAGCAATGTTGATGGAAGCAATTTACAAGAAAAGATTAATGTATATTACAACAATACGGATGATGTTATCCGATTAAACTATACGATGAATTCACCTTCGCCTGTAGAAATAAAAATTATCGACATCACAGGAAAATCAATCAGGAACATTAGTTTGCCAATGCAATTTTTCGGAAACTATTCAGAGATAATTGATAGAAATAATCTTCGCGATGGAATCTATATTTTACAAATGAATTGGGCCGGTAAACGGTTCATAAAACGATTTATCATTTCTTAACCGGAACCATTTCCAATAAAAACATCAGACTGCCTTCAATCGAAAGGCAGTTTTTTTTGAATTACTATTTCAAATCCGACAAATTGGCTTGTAAGGCTAAAGATAGCTGACACATTGTACTTTTAAAGGGATATTGACCTCATTGGCTGTTTTTTTGACTAGATATTTTCAAAAGATACTATTTTTTTTACCGTGTAAACCACAAGAAAATGAACCAAAATAATTTCACAATTAAATCGCAAGATGCTATTCAAGCAGCGCAACAATTAGCAGAATCGCACGGGCAACAATCCATTGAACCTTCTCACCTTTTAAAAGGACTCATGGAAGTTGATGAGAATGTGATACCGTTTCTGTTGAAGAAAAATAATATCAATATCAATAAAATTACTGATGAGTTGAACAAACTCATTTCATCAATACCAAAAGTAGAAGGTGGTAAAGTTTATTTATCAGATGAATCAAATAAAATAATTCAAAAATCGATTAGCATTGCAAAGGAAATGAAAGACGAATTCGTGTCCTTAGAACATCTGTTTCTTGCCTTAATAAATAGTAAAGATAAAGCAGGAATACTTTTGAAGAATGAAGGCTTAACAGAAAAAAATATTAAATCAGCTATAGGGCAGCTAAGGAAAGGATCGAAAGTTACAAGTGCAAGTGCTGAAGAGAATTATAATTCACTAAATAAATATGCTAAAAATTTAAATGAGCTGGCACGAAACGGAAAACTAGATCCGGTTATTGGTCGAGATGAGGAGATCAGAAGAGTGCTTCAAATCTTGTCACGCAGAACAAAAAATAATCCAATTCTTATTGGAGAACCGGGAGTTGGAAAAACAGCAATTGCGGAAGGACTGGCTCACCGGATCATTGATGGTGATGTTCCTGAAAATCTGAAACAGAAACAAATTTATTCGCTCGATATGGGGGCATTGATTGCCGGTGCAAAATATAAAGGCGAATTTGAAGATCGACTGAAATCAGTAATTAAGGAAGTAATATCTGCAGAAGGAGACATCGTTCTTTTCATCGACGAGATACATACCTTAGTTGGAGCCGGTGGCGGCGAAGGTGCAATGGATGCAGCTAATATTTTGAAGCCCGCATTGGCCCGCGGAGAATTGAGAGCTATTGGTGCAACTACATTAGCCGAGTATCAACGTTATGTTGAAAAAGATAAAGCGCTAGAGCGGCGTTTTCAAAAAGTGATGGTAGAAGAACCTTCAAAGGAAGATGCTATTTCTATACTTAGAGGACTTAGAGAGCGCTATGAAACTCATCATAAAGTACGAATTAAGGACGAAGCGATAATTTCTGCAGTTGAATTGAGTGAACGATATATTTCAGATCGGTTTCTTCCCGATAAAGCAATTGATTTAATGGATGAGGCAGCGGCAAAGTTGCGACTAGAGATTGACTCAGTACCGGAAGAGTTGGATGAAATGAATAGGAAATTGACACAACTTGAAATAGAACGAGAAGCGATAAAGCGAGAAAATGATGAGCGTAGACTAAAAGAACTCAACGAAGAAATAGCAAATTTCATAGAGAGCAGAGATCAAATGAGAGCTAAGTGGGAATCAGAAAAGCAAGTTGTGCAAGGAATACAACTTAGAAAAGAAGCAATAGAAAATTTAAAAATCGAAGCTGAACAAGCAGAACGTGCCGGCGACTATGGAAAAGTGGCAGAGATTAGATATGGAAAAATAAAAGATTCGGAAGAAAAGCTTCAAGGCCTAGAAAAGCAATTAGCTCAAATGCAAATTGAAACTGCATTGATCAAAGAAGAAGTGGATTCAGAAGACATTGCTGAAGTAGTAGCGCGATGGACCGGAATACCTGTGAGTAGAATGATTCAAAGTGAGAGGGAAAAACTTTTACACTTAGAGGCAGAACTGCACAATCGTGTAATAGGACAAGAAGAAGCCATTTCAGCTTTGAGTGATGCAGTAAGAAGAAGCAGAGCCGGTTTACAAGATGCAAAGAAACCAATTGGCTCATTCATTTTCTTAGGAACAACAGGCGTAGGAAAAACTGAACTAGCAAAAGCCTTGGCAGAATTTTTATTCAACGATGAAAATGCGATGACGAGAATAGATATGAGCGAATATCAAGAACGCCATGCTGTATCGCGATTAGTTGGTGCGCCTCCGGGATATGTTGGATATGAAGAAGGCGGTCAATTGACGGAAGCTGTTCGTCGTCGCCCCTATTCTGTTATTCTTCTCGACGAAATAGAAAAGGCACACCCCGACGTATTTAATATTCTATTGCAAGTACTAGATGATGGAAGGCTTACAGACAACAAAGGCAGGACAGCGAATTTTAAAAATACAATTATCATTATGACTTCCAACATAGGATCGCACGTCATTCAAGAGAACTTTGAAGAGATGAATGACCTTAACCGCGATGAAGTAATTAGTAGTACAAAAGTGAAAGTGTACGACATTCTTAAAAAGACAATACGTCCGGAATTTCTGAATCGTATTGATGAAGTGATTATGTTCCAACCACTGACACGAGACGAAGTAAAAGAAATAGTGAAAATTCAATTTGTAAAATTGACGGAATTATTGCAAGAAAACGAAATAAAGTTGTCTGCTAGTGAAGAAGCTATAGATTGGTTAGCACAATTAGGATTTGATCCTCAATTTGGAGCTCGCCCATTAAAACGAGTTATGCAGAAAAAAGTATTGAACGAACTGTCAAAGCTGATATTAGCCGGTAAAATAAACAAAGACGATTCGATTGAATTGGGCTTATCGAACAATGAATTTCAATTCAAAAATATTACCCATGCAATTGAAGTTTAAATAGACCAATAAATGAACAAGTAGTAAAAAAACCGGAGGAAACTTCGGTTTTTCTATTTTAAGAACCGAAATCTAATTTAGAATTGGTATTTTTGAAAAATGGATTTCAGCAGTTGGCTTGCAAGCGCAATTGCATGTGCTTCGAACTGGAACTTAAAATTACTCATTTCCAAATAGAATAAAATGAAAACAACAAAATTGGTCCTATTTTTTTTATTTTTATACAATAGTATGGTTGGTCAATCCAATTCATTTATAAAATACTTTGGAGACTCTACATTGAACAACAATGGGCATTCAGTTGTGCAATTGGCAAGTGGTAATTTTTTATTTGCCGGCTATTCTGACAATACACCTTTAAATTATGGACTGATATCATTAACCAAATTTGATTCAGAAGGAAATGAATTGATGAATTTATATTTTGGAGACAGCATCCATCACTTTGTTGCGGTGAGAATGGTAAAAGATTACAATGATCAGTTGGTGATAGCAGGAGCTAAATTAACTGCAAATGGGATTTATCAACCTTACGCACTTAAAGTTGATACAAATGGGAATGTGATTTGGCAGAGAGAATATGCTGCCGGCCTTAATTCACAATTTACGGGCATCTGTTTATTTTCGAATAACGATATTGGATTTTGTGGTTTTGAGACAGACACAATCAATGGGGGCTTAAATTTTTTAGCTACCAGAATTGATGGAAATGGAACTATCAAGTTTCAAGTGTCTATTGGAGATGCAGTGATAAATGAAGCCGCAGAAAACTGTATAAGTTCAGGAAATAATCTAATGTACATTTGTGGTGACAAGTATATTCAGCCGGGTATAGTAAATCCTTATTTAGTAGTAATAGACTCAACTGGAAATTTTGAATGGGATTTGATAGTGAATAACAATTTGAATTCGGGTAGTAAATCGTTGATAATCGATAGCAACAATGATCTCTTGATTGTAGGTGAAGCAGCAACAGATTCTAGCCAACAATTTGATATTACCTTAGCTAAAATTGATATCATTAATAGAAATTTGAAATGGCAAAGATATTTAAGGGGGTCAAATAACAGCGACGCCGGTTTTGCTATTATTGAATCATATAATCACAATTATCTTATTACAGGATATGGCCACGACACCATTACGCAAACTAAAAGAATTATCTATTTAGAATGTGATACTTCTGCAAACGAACTGAATAAAAAATATTTCGGAAATTCAACTATCAATATCGGTTATTATATGACAAGTTCAAATAATAATGGCGTACTGATTGCAGGAACAGATTTATCAAATCTGAAGAGAGTTTTCATTTATGAAAAAAATAATTCGAGTTTTGTTGGGGATATGGAACAAAACGCAAATGTTATATATCCAAATCCGGCCTTCACACAACAACAAATTACAAGTACTCATTCCTATAGTGAACTAATGATTATCGACCCTATTGGGCGATTAATTTTCCGCGACAGAGGAATACATAAAAATCAAATTCATTTACCAAAATTAGAAGCAGGCTGGTATATTTTGCAATTGAAGGATAATGACTTTTTTTCAAGAACAAAATTATTGATTGAAGAATGAGAACAAAGATCCAACAGAAACTTTCTGAATATTGGGGTCATCAATCATTCCGACCTTTGCAGGAAGATATCATTCTATCAATTCTCTCAGGCAAAGATACTCTAGCTTTGTTGCCTACCGGTGGTGGAAAATCTGTTTGTTTCCAAATCCCTGCCTTAGTTCAAGATGGTGTCTGTATTGTTATATCGCCATTGATTGCTCTAATGAAAGATCAGGTAGAGAATTTAAAAAAGAAAGGAATTCCTGCTGTTGCCGTGGTATCCGGAATGAGTAGAAATGAGATAGACAATGCATTGGATAATTGTATTTATGGAAAAGAAAAATTTCTCTATGTTTCACCTGAGCGATTAACATCTGACTTGTTCTTAGAACGATTATATAAAATGAATGTGTGTCTATTAGCAATAGATGAAGCACATTGTATTTCGCAATGGGGCTATGATTTTCGACCGAGTTATTTAAAGATTGCAGAATTCAGGAAACACCTTCCAGCTGTTCCCGTATTGGCATTAACGGCAACAGCAACAAAAAATGTAGAAGTAGATATTCAAAAAAAGTTGGATTTCAAAAATGCATCTGTTTTTAAAAAGAGTTTCCAAAGAAGCAATTTGTCGTATGTAGTTTTATATGAAGAAGACAAATTAGGCAGGCTTTTAAAAATTGCAAACAACGTAGAAGGAATCGGTGTTGTTTATGTAAGGACCAGAAAAAAAACAAAAGAAATTGCGCATTTTTTAAATAAGAAAGGCATCCAGGCAGAAGCATATCATGCCGGGCTTAGCAATAAAGAAAGATCAATTGTTCAGGATAATTGGATTAAAGAGAAAACAAGAGTTGTTGTAGCGACCAATGCATTTGGTATGGGAATCGATAAAGGAAATGTCCGTTTTGTTGTGCACATAGATTCGCCGGAAAGTTTGGAAGCCTATTATCAAGAAGCAGGAAGAGCAGGACGCGATGAGAAAAAAGCATACTGCATTCTACTTTACAATGAAAATGATAGAGTAGAATTAGAAAACAGAATCGATTTAAATTTTCCTGAGGTAAACAAAATAAAAGCAGTGTATCAAGCTTTAGGAAACTATTTTCAAATTCCAATTGATTCAGGAAAAGGGATTAGTTATCCATTTGAATTATATTCTTTTTGTAAGAATTATAATCTGCCTTTGTCAGAAACATATAATTGTTTAAAGATATTGGAGTTGCAAGGACTGATTGAAATGAGTGATGCAATTGCTTTGTCATCGAGAATTATATTTAGCACAAGTGCAGAATCGTTGTACAATTTTCAAGTAATGCATGTTCGTTATGACTTACCAATAAAAGTGATACTTCGATTATATCAAGGAGTGTTCGATGAATATGTAAATATTCAAGAGGAAGAAATTGCTTTGAGATGTACAATAACGAAGAATGAGATTATAGAAATACTTCAGAAATTACAAAGTTTGAATATTTTGAAATACATAGCAGCTTCAGATAAGCCACAGCTAACATATACAGAAGCGCGATTAGATAAAAATAATGTTAACATAGATCGACAAAATTTAAGTGATAGGAAAACACGATTTATCGAGCGGGCGCGGTCTATGCTTAATTACGCAGAAACTAGAAATCGTTGCCGAAGCCAAATGTTAGTAGCCTATTTTGGCGAAATAAATACTGAACGCTGTGGAATTTGTGATTATTGTTTAGAGAGAAATAAGCAAGACATATCAGATTTAGATCTCGATGATATATCTCATCGCATCAAAACAGTTTTAAAAAGTAAACCTATTTCACTGCAAGAATTAGTTTTACATCTCAGACCATCAAGTGAAGAGAAATCAATTAAAGTGATACAATGGATGCTTGAAAATGGAAATATTTTATATTTATCAGGGGAGGAATTAGCATGGCACGAGGACTAAAGTTGACAAGACAGTTCTATGCACAAAAAGATGTAGTTAAAATTGCAAGAGCATTAATTGGAAAAAAGTTGGTTACAAATTTCGAAGGGCAACTTACATGTGGAATTATTACAGAAACAGAAGCCTATGCCGGAATCACAGACAAAGCATCACACAGTTATGGAGCGAAAAGAACTCCTAGAACTGAGGTAATGTATGGCGAGCCAGGCCGGGCTTATGTGTACCTATGCTACGGCATTCATTCATTATTTAACATCATTACCAATAAAAAAGAAACCCCGCATGCAGTACTGATCAGATCAATTTTACCTATTCATGGCAATGATTTAATCTACATGCGCAGGAAAATCATTAAGCCGATCGACAAAATTTGTACAGGTCCAGGTACTGTTTGTCAAGGTTTGGGAATACAAATTAAACATAGCGGTATTGACTTAGAAGGTGATGAAATTTGGCTTGAAGAGTCAGAATTTAATCCAACGAACGACCAACTATTGACAAGGCCACGCATAGGAGTTGATTATGCCGGTGAAGATGCATTACTCCCCTACCGATTTACACTGAAAAAAGAATTCCTTTCGACTTTTCTACAGTAGTGTAGCTTTGAGAAGTTGACGATGCAGGCATTTATACAATATCCCTTGTTAGTTACTCTATAACTAATAGAAGAATCCAACGCAAATAACTCCTTAAAAACACTAAATTTGCGTCCTATGAATAACTTTCCAAAAGTCCATCTACACGCTAAGAAAGATCGTGCAGTTCGTTTATTCCATCCTTGGATATTTTCAGGCGCTATACAGAATGTAGAAGGAAATCCGGCCGAGGGAGATATAGTAGAGATCTACTCCCAGGAGAATGAGTATTTAGCTACAGGACATTTTCACGAAGGCTCTATAAAAGTTCGAATCTTTTCCTTTTCAAAAACAGATTGCAGTGAAAATTTTTGGATTGAAAAATTTAAAAAAGCTTATGAGAATAGAAAACGAATAGGACTTGTAGACAATGCATCGACAAATGTTTATCGATTGATACATGCTGAAGGCGATGGATTACCGGGACTGATCATTGATATCTATGATACGGTAGCAGTAATACAAACACATACCATTGGTATGCATAATCAAAAGGCAAATTTTGTAAATGCATTAAAAGAAATTTATGGTTCAAAACTTGAGGCTATCTTCGACAAAAGTTCAGAGACAATGAGCAAGCAAAGTGCAAAGACAATTGAAAATGGTTTTTTATTCGGTCATTTGGAAGAAACTATAATAACAGAAAACGATATTAAATTTTATGTGAATTGGGTTGAAGGACAGAAGACAGGTTTTTTTATTGACCAACGAGAAAATCGTAAATTGCTTTTGAACTATTCGAAAAATAAAAAAGTACTGAATACATTTTCCTATTCCGGAGCTTTTTCAATGTATTCACTTGTTGGTGGAGCTACAGAAGTACACTCTGTAGATAGTTCTAAAAGAGCAGTCGAACTAGCAGTTCGAAATGCAGAGCTTAACAACCATTCTTCCAATCATCAATTTTTCAAAGAAGACGCCTTCGACTTTCTGAAGAAAAGTGAAGAACTATATGATATAGTTATATTAGATCCTCCTGCATTCGCAAAACATTTATCGTCGGTTGACAAAGCAATGATAGGCTATAGAAATTTAAATACAGACGGTATTAAACGCGTAGCACCCGGAGGATTATTGTTTACTTTTTCTTGTTCACAAGTGATAGACAAAATACTTTTCAGGAAAGTTGTTTTCCAAGCTGCAGCACAGTCAAGAAGAAATGTGAGAATCCTATATCAATTATCTCAAGGACCGGATCATGCTATCAGCTTATATCATCCTGAAGGAGAATATTTGAAAGGCCTAGTACTCCAGATTGATTAGTCTATGCAAGTTCAAGCTACGTATCGTGAAATTTTAAGAATTGCATTTCCGGTTATTGTCGGAAGTATTGCAATGACAATTCTTAATGTAACTGATACAGCATTTTTAGGCAGAATAGGCGAAACTGAATTGGGTGCTTCGGCAATTGGAGGAATTCTCTATTTCGTTTTTGCAACAATAGGAGTTTCAATTGGAATAGGAACACAAATAATAATTTCTCGACGATCCGGTGAAAAGAAAGAAAATTTGATTGGTGAAATATTTGATCAGAGCATTATAATTCTTTCCATTTGCGGAATACTCCTTTATTTGATTTTACAATTTCTTGTTCCTCCTGCCCTACACCTTATGATCGGTAGTGAAAAATTGTATAATGCAACCATGGAGTTTTTAAAATATAGATCTATAGGGATTTTCTTTATTCTATTGGGAACAGCATTCAGATCTTTTTATGTAGGAATATCGAGGCCTAATGTTTTTGGCTATTATAGCTTTTTAATGGCCGGTATAAATATATTCTTAGGATATGGATTAATCTTTGGGCATTTTGGATTTCCATCAATGGGGATTGCGGGTGCAGGGTTGGCCTCCTCTATTTCTGAATTTATTGCATTGATATACATTTTCACGTACACTAAGTTTAAAAAAGAATTTTTCCCGTTTCTTCTTTTTAGGTTTAAATCATTTAAAAAAGAATTGACAAATAAAATCATGCTACTGTCAATGCCTCTCATCGTTCAAAATATTTTATCTATGGGAGCATGGTTGATCTTCTTTTTATTCATTGAAAAAATTGGACCACATCAACTTGCCATTTCAAATATTGTTAGAGGTGCTTACATGATTAGTATGACTCCATTCTGGGGATTAAGTCTTGCGGCAAACAGTATGGTTAGTAATATTATTGGCCAAGAAAGAAAATCAGAAGTCTTTAGTCTTTTAATAAAAATTATACGGCTAACGTTTTTCATTTCATTAATAATGATTGGAATCAATCTAATTTTCGAAAAACAAATACTATCAATTTTCACAAATAATCTTGTGATGATTGAAGACTCTATAGGAACAATGAGAGTTGTAGATCTAGCGCTATTATTTTTTGCAACTGCAATTGTAGGAATAAGTGCAGTAAGTGGTACCGGAGCAACAAAAGTCGCACTGTACATTGAGGTAGTAGCCATATCACTTTATTTGATATATAATTATGTTGCTACATTTATTTTAAAAACATCAGTTGAAACTGTTTGGTATTCAGAAGTAGTTTACTGGATGTTCACCGGAATTGCATGCTTTATTTATATTCGATCCGGAGCATGGAAAAAATTAAAACACATTTAAAAAAATAGGTATTCATTCCCTTTACAACAAATACAATGTCAAAAAAACCAACTATTGTTTTTTTAGGAACACCTGAGTTTGCCGTTCCTTCATTAGAGATCCTAATACAAAGTGACTATATAATTTGTGCAGTAGTGACGGTTGCAGACAAACCAAGTGGGCGAGGTCAAAAACTAATTCATTCACCGGTGAAGGAGTGTGCTTTGAGACATAATTTGAAAGTACTTCAGCCGACTAATTTAAAAGACGAACAATTTATTGATGAGTTACGATCGTTGAATGCCGATCTATTTATTGTTGTAGCCTTCAGAATGCTTCCAGAAGCCGTTTGGAATATGTCTAAACAAGGAACGTTTAATTTACATGGATCATTATTACCACAATATCGAGGTGCTGCACCTATTAACTGGTCGGTGATCAATGGAGACAAGAAAACCGGAGTCACAACATTCTTTCTGAAAAAAGAAATTGATACAGGTAACATCATATTACAAGACGAACTTTTAATTTCAACTACCGATACCGCAGGAACACTACACGACAAATTAATGATACGAGGTGCAGATTTGGTATTGAAAACGGTGAAAGCAATAGAATCCGGAAAAGTGAAAACGATTGATCAAAATACATTAATGGTCGAAGAATTAAAACCGGCTCCAAAATTAAACCGAGAGAATACACGATTAAAAATTTCGATGAAGCCGGAAGAAGCACGAAATTTTATTCGTGGGTTAAGTCCCTATCCGGCAGCCCATGCGGAACTTTACAATTCGAATGGAATTGGGTTTTCATTAAAAATATTTTCCGTTGATGCTGTTACCGAATCGCACTCTGAAGAAATAGGTAGAGTAAGAACAGACGGAAAAAACTATGTACGAGTTTTTTTAAATTCAGGATATATAGATATTACCGAACTACAAATTTCAGGAAGAAACAGGATGAGTGCAAAAGATTTTCTGAACGGAAGTAAATTGGACGGCGATTGGAAGATCAACGAAATTTAAAATTGCTTATCATTAGAGGAATTTTATAAATACTAACTAAACAAGAGCAAAGTTTAAACATAATATCCATTAGCTCCTGTTGATAAAATTTCCTACGCCGATCATCACCTTAACTATACATTGAGCAATTTTACAACAATGGAACAGTTGGTTATTTTAAGTGGAGCTGGAATTAGTGCCGAGAGTGGATTAAAGACTTTTCGAGACAGTGACGGATTATGGGAAAATTATAAAATTGAAGATGTCGCTACACCTCAAGCATGGTTAAAGAACCGCGAATTAGTATTGAAATTCTATAATGAACGTCGAGTACAAGTAAGACGAGCAACTCCAAATCCGGCACATCGCGCATTAGTAGAATTGGAGAAAAAATATCATGTACAAATCATTACTCAGAACATCGATGATCTTCACGAACGTGCAGGATCAAAAAATGTTTTGCATTTGCATGGTGAAATTGTGCAATCACGATCAACGATCGATTCATCGCTAGTTTATCCTATATCAGGAGAGGAATTGAATCTTGGCGAAGTTTGTGAGAAGGGTTCACAATTGCGACCAAATATAGTTTGGTTTGGTGAAATGGTTCCGGCATTAGATGAAGCAATAAAAATCGTAACAAATTGTGATATCCTAATTATTGTAGGTACATCATTGGTAGTTTATCCAGCTGCCGGACTTCTCAATTATGCACCCTTCAAAGCAATTAAATATTTGGTAGATCCCGACACCACGAATGCAAGTTTAAAGGGAATTCAATTTATTCAAAACACAGCAGGTAAAGGAATACCGGCATTAGTAAAACAACTACTACAATAATGATAGAGCATCCATTTTTCGAAACAGAAACTTTTAAATGGGTGGTGCTGCCCATGTTGATCTTTGTAGCACGTACAATGGACGTTACATTAGGTACATTGAGAAACGTATTTATTTCAAAAGGATTCAGGAGCATCGTTCCATTTATTGGTTTTATGGAAGTGTTGATCTGGTTAATTTCCATTCGCCAAGTGATGCAGCATCTCGACAATCCGATATGTTATATTGGTTTTGCCGGAGGTTTTGCAATGGGAACCTATGTAGGATTATTAATTGAAAGCCGCCTAGCATTAGGCTTGCAAGTATTACGAATAATTATTTCTTCAAATTGGGAACCGCTTATAGAAGTACTTCAAGGGGAAAATTTAGGGGTTACAGTAATTGACGGACAAGGTGCTAAAGGTCCTGTTAAGATAATTTTCACTATAGTAAAGCGGAAAGATATAACAAAGGTAAGAGGCATTATAAAGAGAATAAACCCACAAGCTTTCTACAGCATTGAAGATATTCGAATTGCCAATCAGGGTGTATTTCCTAAAAAAGGAGATATTACTACAAAAATGGATTATATCAGAAATGTACTACCCGGGATGAAAGAGAAATAAACTTTTGATTGTCAATAAGTCATTGAACTTCATTATTTGGCAAGCGAATATTGAGCTACTTTTGAGTAAATAAACAAATAAACCTATATCAAAAAACCATGAAAACTAAAGCAATTTTAGCATTCGTTTTAGCTGGAGCAATGAGCTTTACAGCGTGTACAAAAAAAATTGACCCGAAAGTTGTTGCAGACATTAATCAATTCGGAACAGACTGGACAGCACTTGGCGAGAAGGCTACTA
Source organism: Bacteroidota bacterium (assembly GCA_031367345.1). Taxonomy (GTDB): domain Bacteria; phylum Bacteroidota; class Bacteroidia; order AKYH767-A; family 2013-40CM-41-45; genus JADKIH01. Next base: position 235,251 of record JANLPR010000118.1, read on the forward strand.
GCTGGAGCACAGAATTAGCTGAGACTACTACTAAAGCTAAAGAATTTACGGCACAACAAACTGAGAAAATGAACGCAATGACATCTCCAAAAGATGCAGCGATGAAGACTCAAATTGCTGCTGTAGTTGCAACAGCAACTGAGAATTCTACAAAATTAGAAGGTATGCAAAATGAATTCAACACTTTCAAAGCGACTTGGGATGCAACAACTCAACAATTTGGAGAGTGGAAAGACAAAGCTATGAAAGGCGAAGTTTCTCCTGTAGAAGTAACAAAAGGTCTTGCTGATTTCCAAACTAAATATGCTGAAGCACAAACAGCAGTTGAAGGATGGGGAACACAATACGCAGCTATCAAATCAAGTACTGATCAAAATGTAGCTTCTGTTGAACCGGTAACGGCACCAACTGAAGCACCGGTGAAGAAGTAATCTTCATTTTATTATAATAAAAAAGGTCTGAGAAATCAGACCTTTTTTATTTGATACATATCATTCATTTCTTTAATCAGTCGATTAGAAAAATTATTGAAGTAGCGTTTATTTCTGAAGGCACCTACCCATCTAACACCATGAATCACATCCGTCAAAAAGATCTCTTCAGCGTGGAGTAAATCATCGATTGTTACACCGTGCTCAATTACTTCTTTACCTTGCTCTTTAAAATGAGCAATAAAAATTTGCCTCATTACTCCGGCAACACAAGCCTCTTCTAGCGATGGAGTATAAATTTTTTGTCCATCGACTAAAAAAATATTACTGCTAATAGCTTCTGCAATTCTTCCATCGGTATTAAGCACCAAACAATCACCTGAATTGGTTTTATTTTTGTACAAACCGGCCATAACATAATAAAGTGCATTCGACGATTTCAGATTCGACAATCTGCTAACCGGTTTTTTGATATCGGTGTACAAATCAATCTTTAGTCCGGCATCATTCAAAACAAATTTGCGGTTAGCCAAAGCGGAAACTTCTATCAGATAAGAAACATTATTTGTTTGAGGAGTATACAAACCTCCATCATTTCTGAACACTTCCAAACGAATTCGTCCGTTTCCCTTTAAATCATTTACTTGATCCAGGTGACGAATCGACAGGTAAAGATTATGGAAAGTCAGATCATCGTGTGGATTCATTCCAAGCAATTCCATTGATTGAGCCAAGCGATTTAAATGATGTTCAAAAAAAAGTATTTCACCATTCATTAAACGTATAGTTTCAAAAACAGCATCACCATATCTAAAAGCTCTATTGCTTGCCGTGAAAATCGGCTGCGAAGCTTCAATGATATTTCCATTATAGTTAACGAAGCCTTTTTGCATATTTTTACTTAGGTGAATCTGAATGAATAGAAGAACATAGAATGTTTAACTCTAACACAAAGGTATCAACTTTCAAAGAGGGTATTAATCTTTTTTCAAATAATTATCATCGACAAAAAGTTAATGAAAATTACAGAAGCTTATTTCCGGCAATTACAAAAAAATTGGGCTAGTCGGCAAATTCAGGAATTTGAGAATTCGCCTCGATCTTGATTCCCTTCACTCCTACTTTTTGTGCAGCTTCCATGTCACGGACTGCATCACCAACAAAATAACTTAAAGCCGGATCAATATTAAAACGGGCTATGGCTTTTTCTAAAAGTAGTGAATCCGGTTTTCGACAAAGACATTTGCTTACAGCAGGAAAATGAGGACAATAATAATACTCACTGATCACAATCCCATTAAGTGCAAAATGCCGAGATAAATGAAGATGCAAATAATCAACTTCTTTTTTTGAATAGACCCCTTTTGCAACACCAGCCTGATTGCTAATAACTATTAATAGAAAACCCAGAGATTGTAATTTCTTGAGTGAAGCAACAACACCTTCATTTACAATCATGTCTTCGAGCAGCCAGGTATAATCACCTCTTTCACGAATTAACACTCCATCGCGATCCAAAAAAATAGCTTTTTGTTTTTCAGATCGCATCTCTGAAATAAATAAGTTTTTGAAAAAATTCGACCACCAACGTTGGTTTTAAAAGTACAGTAAAAAAGAATCCAAATAATGCACCCCATAAATGTGCATCATGGTTTACATTACCTTTCGCCCTTTTATCCATATAGTAACAATAAACTAAATAGATGACTCCAAAAATTATTCCGGGTAAGCAAAGAATTCCATACAGACAAATACTCTGCATCGGATTAAAGACGATGAAAGAAAAAACAATTGCAGAAACAGCACCGGAGGCTCCGAGTGCATTATAATGAATGTTGTTCTTTTGTTTATTAAAAGTAGGAATTATAGAAGTGACCATACCTCCAAAATAAAGCAGAATAAAATAATACGAAGACCTACCTTCAAAATAGTTTTTGAAATATTGCTCTACGATTCCTCCAAAAGAATACAAGACAAACATATTCACTCCAAGGTGAATCAGATCGGCATGAATTAAACCACTACTTAAAAACCGATACCATTCTTTATTTTTATTGACGATGTATGGATTAAAAATCAACTTTTGAACATACTCTGCATTTGAGAAAGCGAGCAAGCTCACAAGTATAGTAGATATTAGCAGAATTGTATTGATCATTTAATTGCTTTTATACATTGAATCTAAAATGCATTAAGTCTCCATCGCCAACTAAATATTCTTTTCCTTCAATACTTAATTTACCTGCATCTCTACAAGCAGATTCAGAACCAAATTGTAGAAAGTCGTTATACTTTATTACTTCGGCTTTAATAAATCCTTTTTCAAAATCAGTATGGATCACAGCAGCTGCTTGCGGCGCATACATACCTCTGGTAATAGTCCAAGCACGAACTTCTTTTACTCCGGCAGTGAAGTAAGTAGAAAGATCGAGTAAACGATAAGCTGCTTTTATTAATTTAGTAACACCGGATTCTTGCAATCCTAAGTCACTTAAAAATGCTATTCGGTCATCAAAACTTTCCAATTGTGTTATTTCAGCTTCTATGGCAGCAGCAATAACTAACACTTCTGCTTTCTCATTTTTAACTTCTTCTTTCAACAGATCAACATAGTTATTTCCGTTTACGACAGAACCCTCATCAACATTACATACATAAAGCACAGGCTTAGCCGTTAATAAAAAAATATCGTCGATAAATCGAGCGTCTTCCGGATTAACAGGAGCACTTCTTGCAGACTCACCTTTTTCCAAATGAGTTTTATAAGTATGAAGTACTTCTAAACATTTTTTCGCTTCTTTATCCTGACCTAATTTTGCTAATTTCTCGTAGCGTCCAATTTTACGATCAACACTTTCAAGATCTTTTAATTGTAATTCAGTATCAATTGTTCCCTTATCGCGAACAGGATTTACACTTCCATCAACATGAACTACATTGGGGTCTTCGAAACATCTTACAACATGAATAATCGCATCACACTCACGAATGTTCATCAAGAATTGATTCCCTAATCCTTCGCCTTTACTTGCTCCTTTTACTAAACCGGCAATGTCTACAATTTCAATAGTCGTAGGAACTACTCTTTCAGGCTTCACTAGTTTTTCTAGTTCACTCAGTCTCTCATCAGGAACTGTGATTACGCCAACATTCGGCTCAATCGTACAAAAAGGAAAATTAGCTGCTTGAGCTTTTGCATTTGATAAACAATTGAACAAAGTTGATTTCCCTACATTCGGTAATCCTACTATACCACATTTTAACGCCATGATAATTTAATAATTGATTTAATTTTTATTTGTTTCCTGAACTAATGTTCTGATATTTTAATGAATTGGCCGGATCTATAAGTGACAAGATTGGCACAATTTCAGTTTTCTCATTTGGTTGAGAACCTGTATAAATATTTACGATCTCATCTGCTTTCGCTGTAAAAAAAGATTGCATTAAAAACGAATTTGGCTTGTCTGCATATACTTTCCTCAATTCTTTGATTGAATTTGTAACAACGACTCTTGAATCAGTCACATTTTCTTCAAACTTATCTAATCCAAGTCGATGGTAAGAGTAAAGAAGATCACGTAACGGGCGAAAAGATACATTCATTAGATTTTCGACTAGCCAATAACGATTTCTCGAAGACTCATACGCCTTCCATCCACGATCTGCAAGGGCTTGAGCATTATTCACGATTGTCTGAGCTTTTGTAAAAGCAAACGTTCCTCCCATTGGAGAAAAAGAATCATAATCTAATCCGATAATAATGTAGGCATAGTAAGCAAGCACAGCTGATAAGTTAGAAGAAATGTTTCCCTCATCAAATTCAACTAGCTGATCTTGTACATACCGAAATGTAAAATCATTATCCTGATGATTAAACATAGGAGAATTGTAACTACTATGATAAACAGGGCGACGAGAAGATATCTGAATATTTGCTTTGAACTGATCAGTAGATACTCTTTCAGAAATAGTAATTACAATTGAACATTCAATTCTTTCCTGATTTAGAAATTCATCTTGAGTCCATTTACGGTTGTTCATGAAATCACGCAAATCCGTTTGTAATTTATCGTAAATAGATTTATCACTTGCTTGAATCTGTGGAGTGAGTACAGAGATCTGGCAATTCAATTCTTGAGCAAAAGTATATTGGCTCATGAACATGAACGCAGAAATACAAAAGAAATTAATAAGTTTATTCAATTTCATTTTACAATTATTTTGAAATGGCATCAACAAGCAATGCTACAATATAATCTGCAATTGCAGCTTTTGATTTCATGGGCAAAAGAAATTCTTTTCCTGCACGATTAATAATAGTCACTTTATTTGTATCAAAATTAAATCCGGCGCCTTTGTCATTTAACGAATTAAGAACAATAAAGTCCAAATTCTTTTTAGCCAATTTAACTTTAGCATTCTCCAATTCGTTTTCTGTTTCAAGGGCAAATCCAACCAACAACTGAGTAGCTGATTTTTGTTCTCCCATCGTTTTCAAAATATCTTTCGTTTGAACTAACGACAAGCTTAGATCAATATTTTTCTTTTTAATTTTCTCATGCACTTCGAAAGATGGTTTATAATCAGCCACCGCAGCAGCCATTACAACAACATCCATTTTTTTAAATTCACTTAAGCAAGCCACAAACATTTGTTCGGCCGATTCCACATTTACACGTTTGATTAACGGATGGCTTATCTGAATTGAAGTGGGTCCTGATACTAATGTTACCTCCGCACCTAAATTTGCTAATGATTGAGCTAGAGCAAAGCCCATTTTCCCTGAAGAACGATTACCAATAAAACGAACAGGATCGATAGCTTCATAAGTAGGGCCGGCAGTTACAAGTGCTTTTTTTCCTTTCAGAGACTTACCGTTCAAAAAAAAATTATTCAGCACCTCAAAAACAACTTCGGCCTCTTCCATTCTTCCTTCACCATATAGTCCACTTGCCAGTTCACCATTACCGGAGGGAATTAATTTATTACCATAAGAAATTAATTTCTGTATATTATTTTGAGTAGCAGGATGCAAGTACATATCTAAATCCATTGCTGGTGCAAAAAATACAGGACACCTGGCAGACAGGTAAGTGGCAAGTAATAGATTATCGCAAATTCCATGAGCCATTTTGCTGAGAGTATCTGCTGTTGCCGGAGCAACAATCATTACATCTGCCCATAATCCATAGCTCACATGACTATCCCAAACACCGTTATCCGGATTAAAATAATTAACACCGACAGGATTTTTTGAAAGCGTAGCTAGCGTTAAAGGAGTAATGAAGTCGACAGCAGAAGGCGTCATAATTACTTTTACCTCCGCTCCTGCTTTAACCAAAAGCCGAACAAGTATTGCCGTTTTGTATGCAGCAATACTACCGGTCACTCCCAAAAGAACTTTTTTTCCTTTCATTTGTGCGAAGGTGTAGAAATGAAAAAATCCAAAACACCCTGTCTTGGATCTATCTCATTTCATAGGCAAACCAAACTCTTAAAGTTCGCCTTGATTTTCTTTATTAGGATTACGAAAATAGATCTTGTCTTCGATAAATTCCTGTACCGCTACAAGCGTTGGCTTAGGTAAACGCTCATAATATTTCGATATTTCGATTTGCTCGCGATTTTCAAAGATCTCTTCCAGATTGTCTGTTGTTGAATTGAATTCAGAAAGTTTAGCATTTAACTCTTCCTTCATCTCAACAGAAATTTGATTAGCGCGTTTTGAAATAACGACTAAAGATTCGTAAACATTGCCTGTTAACTTATTAAACTCAGGTACATTCCTTGTAACTGTAGTGGTAACATCTGATTTGTAGCTCATTTTATATTACTTGAAGTTTAATTTATCTGATTAATTAGTTGCCAATTTTTGCAATCTCTTTTGGGAAGATTCAAACATATCACTTGCTTTCGATTTCCACTTACTTTCCGGATAGTCGGTTTTAAATTCATTGTAAGCAGAAATCGTTTCAGTAAAACGTTCATGAAGTTTGGATTCGATACTATTCAACGCCAAAAGATACGATGCACGAACTATTTTATACAATGCTTCTTCGCGGTATTTTGAAGAAGGGTAATCATGAATTACATTTTTGTATGCTGCGATAGCCGATTTATAAGCCTCTGTATTGAAATATAGCTCAGCATTTTCAAAATCTTTTCTTTCCAATTTCTCTCTCAGCTCATCGATCAATCGGTTACACTCTTCAATTTTTTTACTTTGCGGATAACGATCAGCAAAAAGTTGTAGCTCATTGATGGCTTTGTAGGTATTTGTTTGATCTAACGAATACTTTGGTGAGCTCTGATAATAGCAGTAGGCATGCATAAAAGTACACTCTTCTGCAAACTCACTATTTGGATATGTCTTTGAAAAATTATCGAAATCATAAGCTGCAGTTTCAAAATCACCAATGCGATAATTTGTGTAGGAGTAATAGTAATAGGTCTGTTCTGCTTTTTTTGTACCACGATAAACCGTTATCAGTTCTTCAAAAAGAGGCAACGCTTTGTAATACTCACCTTTATTGTAAAGTTTGATTGCGTAATCGCTTTTGGAATCCATATCACGTGATTTCAGCATGCGGCTGTAATCAGTGCATGAAGACATGGAAAAAAGCACTAGAAGAAAGAATGGGAGAACCTTGATTTTCATTAGCCGGCAAAGATAGATTTTTTAATCAAAAAACGAAAAAAAGACACAAAGAAAGGTTGCCATTTCGCTTCTTTTTGAAGCTATTGACAACCTTTCTAACCAGAAAAGAAATTACTTTATTTTTTAACGATTTTTCGAGTGATCGTTTGCTGTCCGTTTGTGATTTGAACGATGTAAATTCCAGGCTTCAATTGGCTGCCAAATTGTAGCTCATCCTTCGAACCCATTTGCTCCTTTTGAAAAACTACTTGGCCTAAAACATCAGAAATAATCAGTTTAACTGAACCACTATACAATCCTAATTGATAGGAAATTGTGATATTATTATCGAACGGATTTGGATACGTTGAAAACGATTGCACAACAGAATTTTGCGGAACAGAATTAATTAAATTTCCTGTCACTTCAAATTTATCGAGTGCCCCTTCCACAATGTTTCCCGGTGCGTTATCGCTCACCTCTACTATTAATCGCATTGTTGAAGTTACCGGCAGTAAAGTTCCGGCTAGCACCGAATGTTGAACCCACGTTCCATTCGTTGGGTCGTTCGGTGGAATATTTTCAATTCTAACTGTAGTAGTACCATTTGACAACGACACTTTCATGGTGTCGTTTGGAGTACCGGTTCCATTAATGCATAAATATCTTCTATAGTAACTGATTGTTGGCGATTGATAAATTGTACCATCGAAAATAGGAGAAGTGAGAATGGTATTTCCATTATCCACATCCGAACTGTTATACGGTGCTCCACCATTGTCAGTCACAAAGCATGAATCGCCACAATCGCCTGCAACATCAAATTGAGGATTGATCTCTGTATTATTCCCATCGTAAGTACCAGTGGGTTCACCTCTTTCCCAAGAATTAGCACTGGTTCCCGAAACACTCCATCCATTGTTAAAAGAAAAATCATCGTAGTATCCCTGTGCAATTTGAGCAACAATTAGAGTTCCTTGAATCACAGATTGCAACTGACAGCTAGTTCTATAACCCCACTTACCTGCATAAACAATATAATCGTCAGGCACTACAGCAGAGAAACTAATATTACCTGATAGATCGGCTTGTGTTTTATAAACGAGACCATTGGAAGAAGCAATAACAACATCTGCATTTGCAACAGGAAGACCAGTTAGGCTATCAACCACCGAACCCGTAAAAGCAAATGTTTGAAAAGGTACTAGCTGAACATTAAGAGCAGCAACTATTCCATTTGCCATCACAACTCCAGTAATTGTTTTTGAGTAATAACCTGATTTACTAAAACGGACATCATACGTTCCTGCGGTTGCTAAACCGGTTTTATAATCGCCACTGTTATCTGATGATTTTGTAATAGTTGTTGAAAGAATTTCGATCAATGCTCCGGAGATTATATTTCCTGTTATGGAATCTGTCACATTACCTTCAAGGTAACAACCACGAATATAAGTTGGCGTTAGTACGAATAATCCATTATCAATATCTGAAGCTACAATAGTTCCTGAAGGCAAATAAGGATCAACTCCCCAACAACCATTGAAGCCATTACCAGACCCTTGCGGATACGTATCGTAATGACCTACTTCGATTGGATTATCAGGTCGACTAACATCAGTGATCACCACACCTTCTTTATACCAGCTCGTGATTGCATAATTATTTAAGATCTGAGTGTTATGGATAATAGCGCCGGAACCGGGAGCCGTTTGGAATCGGGAAAGTTCGCGGATATTTGAAAGATTAGAAATATCGTAAGCTCCTAAGTACGAACCGGAATTTTCGTCAGTTGTAAAAAGTGTTTTATGATTGTCAGATAACCAAGTGTTGTGAGTAAAATTGGTTGGTGTTGTTTGTGTAGCTAAAAGTATAGGAGCATTTTTATTTCTAACATCTACGATAGCAACAAAACCGGAGTTAATATGGGCTTCATACATTGTATCATTTTCCACAAATCCATCATGTACATATTTATCACTTTGTGTTCCGGGATATACGTATTGGCCTGCATATGTCGGATTTCCAGGATTAGTATTCAGATCAATAAAAAGCGTATTGCCAAATCCGATATCACTTCCATATAAATACAAAAATCCTGTCGCGGTATCACAATGAAGTGCATGAATTGAACCTAACTGGCCGGCAATAGCACCATCGCCCGAATAAATACTTGTTGAAACACTTGCGGGTAAATTAGCCAGGTCAATAATTTGTAAACCACCACCACCTTCAGTAGTTACATAGGCCCAGGTGCGATACGTTTTAATTTCTCGCCATTCGGATGTGGGACCATTCACTGTAAATTTTATGACCGGCGTAGTTGGGTCAGTTACATCTACAATTGAAACTCCGAAATCTGTTCCAACCAATGCATATTCATTTCCTAAGGCATCGACATAACTCGCGATGTTAGCCAAGGCATTCGGGCTATAGGGCAAGTTCGATCGCATTTGAATATTCTGGCTTTTTATCGTCGAAATGCCAACCAATAACGAAAGGAATAGTAATTTTAATTTCATGAGGCCTATTTTTAAAGGAGGTCAAAAGTCACTTTAAATTATGAATTTTCAATGTTTTTGACCTATAAATTACCAAACTATGACCTAGATTGCTTTGAATTTTAGAAAGTTCTAAAAATGAGATTTTATCAACAATTGGAGGTGTGAAAAATTAGTTGGTTTTTAATTCAAAATAGTTACTTTTGCTTTCATGAGGATCAAAATTTTAATGTTTTCGCCGTTTGTGAAAACATTAAAAATGAAATTCTTTTACAACGTTTTTTTTAAAAATAAAAAATTATCAAAGTGGATTTATTCGAAAAATTAAAGAAGAACAGAGGACCGATTGGACAACATGCGAAAGATTCGCATGGGTATTTTACTTTTCCAAAATTAGAAGGAGATATTGGAACAAGAATGGTTTTCCGTGGTAAAGAAAGATTAGTGTGGAGCTTAAATAATTATTTAGGATTAGCAAATCATCCGGAAGTACGCAAAGCGGATACCGAAGGCGCGGAGAAATATGGCTTTGCTTCCCCAATGGGAGCACGAATGATGTCGGGAAATACCAATCAACATGAACAATTAGAAAGTGAATTGGCATCGTTTATTGGCAAAGAAGATGCGATACTTTTAAACTTTGGATATCAAGGAATGGTTTCTGCCATTGATTGCTTAGTTGATCGCCATGACGTAATTGTTTATGATAGTGAAGCACATGCTTGTATCATTGATGGAGTAAGATTACACATGGGAAAACGTTTTGTTTTTCCGCATAACGATATTACCAATTGTGAAAAGCAACTTGAGCGCGCTACTAAAATTGTTGCTGAAACAGGAGGTTCCATTCTTGTCATTTCAGAAGGAGTATTTGGAATGAGTGGCGATATGGGAAAACTGAAAGAGATTGTTGCTTTAAAAAAGAAATTCGATTTCAGATTATTTGTAGACGATGCACATGGTTTTGGTACTATGGGCAAAACAGGCGCCGGTGCAGGAGAAGAACAAGGAGTTCAAGAAGATATTGATATTTACTTCGGGACATTTGCAAAGAGCATGGCGCTTATTGGTGGGTTTATTGCGAGTAGAGAAGACATAGTAGAGTATTTGCGTTACAATATGCGTTCTCAAATATTTGCTAAAACGTTGCCCTCAGCATTAGTGAATGGCGCATTGAAGCGTTTAGAATTATTAAAATCGAAACCAGAACTGAAGGATAATTTATGGAAGATTGTGAATGCACTTCAATCCGGATTAAAAGAAGCTGGTTTTAATATTGGAAATACACAATCGCCTGTTACTCCTGTTTTCATGAACGGAACAATTGGAGAAGCAACGAATTTGATTTACGATATGCGTGAAAATTACGATATCTTTTGTTCGATGGTGGTATATCCTGTAGTTCCGAAAGGCATAATAATATTACGATTGATTCCAACAGCCGTACATACAATAGAAGACGTAACCTATACAATAGAAGCATTTCGAAAAGCGTATGTTAAATTGAAAGCCGGAGAATATGCTTCAGATAAGATTGCAGCATTTTAATAGTAAAACTAATACAAACCCTCCTAATAATTAACACTTTAAAACTAAACACAATGAAAGAATACGAAAACATTAAACGATTAGTCGCTGCCATTGAAGAAGATGTAATTAAATTTTCTGAGAAAGGCAATGCAGCTGCCGGAACTCGCGTTCGTAAAGGACTTCAAGAGGTTAAGCGTGCGTGTCAAGAAATGCGTGATGCAATTCAAGACGCAAAGAAAACAGAAGACGGAGAATAATTTCTACTCTCTTTTAAAAAAAGACTCGCTTTTTCAAGTGGGTCTTTTTTTTGCTAACTAATAAACGTGGAATCGTAATGAGGCATAACTCAAAAATCATTTGAAAGAATAAAAAATCTAGAATAGAAATAGCAAGAAAGCATCTTTTTAGTAAAACAAAATGCACTTTCAGCAAGACAGCAACAACGCAAAAATTAAAATTAATTTACAATAGAAGTAATTCAATTACCAATTAAAAAAGTAGCGAGAGGGGGAGTCGAACCCCCGACCTCAGGGTTATGAATCCTGCGCTCTAACCATCTGAGCTACCTCGCCATTTTGGGGCTGCAAATATCCGAAATCATTTCGCTTCTGCAAATTTATTTCAACTTCTACCCTCTTCTTTCAAGACACTCGTATAATGCTTTAACGAACGGAGAATGACTGTAATAACGATAGTGGCTAGCAATAGGTACAAAAAATTTATTCCAACTGCGAATTTATTCCACTGCTTATACCCTATTAAGAAGTCAACAAATACAAATCCGACAACGGTAGCAAGTACTCCACTATACTCTCTTCTTAACACACTTTTTAAAGAAAAAGAAATAGTGCTTTTTGTAAATAAAGAAAATCGAGGAATGAATGCAGGTACACCGGCCGCCCAGTCCAAATACGACTGACCAAATTTCCGTTCCAAAAAACGTTCTTCAGCAAACATGATACGCTCATAGTAAAGCCAATACATTAAGCTAACAATAATTGTAAATTCTATATTCTTTGTAAACAAAACAATTCCTATCCACATCAAATAATTTCCGAGATAAAGCGGGTGACGAACCATTGAATAGATTCCGCTCTTATTTAATTGCTCTGCTACTTGCTCTGCTGTATTTCTACCTGATGTGCCTCTCGGTGTGGTGCCAATGGTACAGGCTCTTACAATAAAGCCCAGGATACTTAAAAAATAAGCAGTATAATTAATGAACTTAACGGTACCAGTTCCCATCAAATCGTAGGATGTGAAACAAACCGCAGGAATAGCCAGAATAAAGAGAACAATCGGAAGCTGCCCACGATGCTTAAAAAGCCAGTTTCCTTCTTTTTCAAATGAATGTAGTAGAGCCATAATTTAGGCGAAGGTATTATGATTTTCGAAGTTTTCAATTAAAAAAAATGACTATCTTCGGCATCCCTGAAAAATAAGGGCATTCGTTAATTATATCAAGATCACGTGAAACAAGAAATTAAAACCAACAAAAAAGTAAAATATACACTGGAATTCGAAATCAAATCGTCACCAAAAATATTGTTTACTTACTTAAGCAATGCAAGTAGTCTCGAAGAATGGTTCGCCGACAAAGTAACGATTCGTGAAGGCGATTACGTATTTCATTGGGATGGTTCGGAAGAGCGTGCTTCCATCGTGTCAAAAAAAGACAATCAAGTGATTCGTTACAAATGGGTGAACGATGATAAAAAAGATGATACTTACTTTCAATTTGAGATTGTGACCGACGAAATCACTTCTGATATTGCACTTATGGTAACCGACTTTTGCGAAGAAGATGAAAAAGAGGAAAGCGCTTTGTTATGGAATAGTCAGATCCATAATTTAATGCACATTTTAGGCGCTTAAAATTAAGTTAAAAATGAAAGGAATAATTCTAATGTTTCTTTTCCTTTTACTTCCAATGACGCATATTCCTCGAGAGGAATTCGCTTACTAAGTTTTATAAATTCTTTTTCCGAGAAATAGTTTTCCATTTGTGATGAAGGGAGCTCATCAATTAAAGTGTAGTTTTCCTTTTCATAATGATACTTCCACGGAGTATTGTTCACGCAGAAATAAATATCTTGATTCAACATTCGCTCCTGATTTATCAAAAGCGTTTTCCTGAATTGGTCCAACGCTTTTCCTTGCAAATGAAGAGTAAAACTGAAGCCACTACCCCACCAAAACATTGTACGGAAAGCAAAAATAGATTCACGGGAAAATAAACGAGGATAATCCAATAATACATAAGGAAACAAATTGTAATTCTCGCCTCTAAATATCTTCCCTGAAGAAACGTTCACTCCTTCAACATCAAGTTCGTTTTGATGAACGATACCTTTGAGTAAAACCTCCAATCGACCAAATAGTTCGACCATTTTCTGAGTAGCAGAGTGCTTCAATAAAAAGAAATTAAGGTCGTTCAATATTTCCAATTCCTCGCTACTAAACTTCAAAATACTATCTTGCATACCATTATGTTGAGTCGCAAATATAGCCCTAAGAAATTAACTCTGCTCGTAATAAAATCGTTCGCAGGACCAATGTTGGTCACTTTTATTATTTCGATTTTTGTATTGCTCATGCAGTTTTTATGGAAATACATCGACGATTTAGTTGGTAAAGGACTGGAGTGGTATATCATCGTTAAACTAATGCTCTATGTATCGATTACTTTAGTTCCATTGGCATTGCCACTGGCTCTGCTCTTAGCTTCGATCATGACATTCGGGAATTTAGCCGAACATTTTGAACTCACCGCTTTTAAATCGGCCGGCGTTTCCTTGCAACGAGTCATGCGTCCCTTGGTTGTTACGGCAGTATTGATTAGTATAAGTGCGTTTATTTTCAGCAATAATATTTTGCCGTATGCCAATTTAAAAATGAATGCACTTCTGTATGATGTTCGTCAACAAAAACCTGCCTTGCTTATTCAGGAAGGAATTTTTTATAATGGGATCGACGGTTATTCAATTAAGATTGGTCAAAAAGATCGTGATGGACAAACAATTCATAACATTATGATCTATGATCACACCGAAAATCGTGGCAATACAAAAGTGATTCTTGCCGATAAAGGAAAGATGGCTATGTCGGACGATGAACGTTATCTCATTCTCAATTTAGTAAAAGGTTATAGCTACGAAGAGAAAGATAATCGTCCCGGAAAAAATACCCGGCCAATGATGAGAACGGAGTTTGAAGAAGAAACGATACGGATGGATTTGAGTTCGTTTAAAATGACACGCACAAACGAACAACTTTTTAGAGATAATTATCAAATGTTGAATTTGAGTCAACTTTCAGAAGCAGCCGATTCCATTGAACGAAAAATAGCTGAACGAAAGCATAATTTTAAAGGTGTTTTATTTCCTGCACTTAATATTGACACTTTCCAAACGAAAGATTTAAGATCGGTAAATTTTAAAGAAAATAATTTCATAGCCAATTTTCCACGCGATAGAAGAGCCGGTATAGCATCAACAGCTTTGTATGGTGCAAGAAATATTAAAAGCTTAACAGAAGATACGTTTCATGATTTAGATGCCAAGTCAAGAACACTGACTCGTCATAATATTGAATGGCAACGCAAGTTCACATTGTCGTTTGCATGTTTAATTCTCTTTTTTATTGGTGCACCACTTGGCGCTATTATTCGTAAAGGCGGTCTCGGAATGCCTATGGTTGTATCTATTTTCTTCTTTGTAGTTTTCCATATAATTTCTATAACAGGCGAAAAGTTTGCTCGTGAAGAAGTTATTCCTGCATGGAAAGGAATGTGGGTCGCATCGGCCGTACTCTTGCCGGTAGGATTATTTTTGGCGTATAAGGCAACCACCGATTCAGCCTTGTTCGATACCGATTCTTATCTGCGCTTCTTTAAAAGATTCTCTAAATCAAATAGAACATCGAATTGAAAATTCTACAGATTTGTCATCGAGTACCTTTTCCACCATTAGATGGAGGAAATATTGCCATGATGAATATGGCTTTATCACTTGAATCATCCGGAGCAGAAGTACATCAATTTTGTTTGAATACTTCACGTCATTTTACCGATATGTCTAATATTCCAAAAGAGCTGATAGAAAAATTACACATGACAGCTACAGCAATAGATACCAAGGTGAAGGTAAAAGATGCTTTTTTCAATTTGTTCAATAAGGAAAGTTACAACATCCAACGATTTTTTTCTTTAAAAGTTGAAAGAGCATTGATTGCCTTGCTGAAAAAATATACGTTTGATTATGTTCAATTGGAAACACTTTTTGCAAGCGTATATATAAAAGCAATTAGAGAACATAGTTCAGCAAAAATCATATTACGAGCACACAACGTAGAGCACATTATATGGGAACGGCTTTCACACTCAGAAAAAAATCCGGCAAAAAGAATTTATCTAAATTTCCTCAGTCGTCGATTGAAAAATTACGAATTGGAAACATTGAATTTTGTTGATGGATTAATTCCGATTACCAATGTAGATAAAAAACACTTTCGGAAATTGGGTTACAAAGGACCGATGATGAGTTTGCCATTGGGAGTTGACTTGAAAGAATATGAACCGTGGATCAATTCGAAGAGTGAGCTTAGTTTGGTTCATTTAGCATCGATGGACTGGCTGCCGAATAAAGAAGGCGTTGAATGGTTTTTGAAAAGTTGTTGGCAGGCCATCCACAAAGAACATCCGGAATTAAAATTATTTTTAGCCGGAAGAAATTTTCCGGAAGAAATAATAGCGTTGAAACCGAAAGGAGTTCACTTTAGCGGAAGAGTTGACAATGCTTTTGAATATTTAAGCACAAAACAGATTATGATTGTACCATTGTTATCGGGCAGTGGCATGAGAGTAAAAATTATTCAGGGG
>JANLPR010000190.1:0-19598 GCA_031367345.1 Bacteroidota bacterium
TAAGGCATCATTGGGTCGCTGAAATCTTCGTACTTCATAATGATAGTAGCTGCTCCACCTGAAGGCCCAATCAATACAACATCTTTTCTTCCTCGTAAGTTGAGTGGAGTTGTAGTACCGTTATAAGAAGTAATGTAAAAATGATTTCCATGAACATGAAAAGGATGCGCCATCATACTGTTGTTGGTGATATTCCAAATCATTACATCGTCTTGTGTCTTAGTAAAATTAATTACACCTTCATTGAACTGAACAGCATTGATTGTAAAATTGGTCATGCTCATCATAGGTGAACCGGCAATTGCAAAATTCATAGTAGATGCACCTGTACTACTCCAAATTGTATTGCTTGAAAGTGTTGTAGGAATAGTTGTAACAGGATTTGCAGTAGGAGCCACAACATTCAATTGAAGAAAATTGAATGTAATATTATCGAATGGTCCAATAGCATTGCCCATCATAGCAGGACCACCGGGAAAACCGGAAGCTAATTCATTCCCATATTGATTGATAAAAAACGTATTGCCAGTTTGTCCTGAGAAATCGATTAAGATCTCTGCACGTTCCCCACTACCTAAACGCAAACGTGTAAGTGCAACTGAATTATTTAGAAGTCCGGCGTCGGAAGTGATCTGATAAAATGTTCGTCCGTCGTTGAAACCGAATTGTAAGACACGATGACTACTAGCATTTAAAATTCTTAAGCGAACAACTTGCGCAGGAACATTTACCATCGGGTTGATTGTTCCGTTTACCATGGTAATATTATCGAGTTCATCGTCGAGAATAATTTCTTTAGAGGTGCTATCCATGTGTTGAAACTGACAAACCAAAGGAATATCATCAATACCATAGGTCCGAGGAAGATTAAGAGCAGACTCAACAGAATCGCGAACAATGATTAAACCGGCAGCACCTTTTACAACTTGCTTCATTGTTTTGCCATGTAAATGCGGATGATACCAGTATGTAGCTGCGTAATCCATTACAGTAAACGAAGGACTCCAAGTAGCACCAGAAATAATAGGAGAATGTGGCCCGCCATCATTCATTGGCGCAACGTGTAAACCATGCCAATGTGTAGTAGTAGTATCACCCAACATATTCATCACATTCATAGTAACAGTCTGACCTTTTGTTAAAATGATAGTAGGTCCAAGATAACTTCCGTTATATGCAACCGTATGCGTGTTAACACCATTATAAAACTGATGAACACTATCAGCAATCATTAGATTAATATTGTTTCCCGAAAGCGTATCAGGAATTGGAATAAGATTTTGTGCCTTTGAAACAACTGCGCCAAATAATAATGCGATTAGTAGTAATCCTTTCTTCATTGCTTTATTTAGGTTATAGTTTTTGAATACATTTTAATAAACCGAGAACTGCTTTTTCTTTTATTGAGTAATACATTTGTTGACCATCTCTTCTTGCTTGCAAAATATTTTTACTTCTCATATCGGTAAGGTGATGAGAAATTAAAGCATGCGACTGATTCAAGGTGTTTACAAATTCCGTTACGTTCATTTCTTTGTGTTGGTCAAGGAGATCAAGAACAGCCAATCTGGTGGGATGAACAACCGCTTTAAGAATGAGGGCTGCATCTTCCAGCTTAGCAAGCTTAAAGCGCACTTCAAATACTGGTTCTTTCATAATCGTTTTGTGTGAAACAAACATACAAATAAACGTTTGAATATCGACTACTAAATTATCATCTTAACATAACTCCCAAAATTGATCCGATTTTCAGAAATTTTTTGCTCTTTTTATAAAGGCAAAAGTGCGAACAAAGTAAATATCGGCGAGTGATTAAAATCAGTTGCGAATAAAAGTAGGGCTAAAATTATCTTAGAAAGGACTTGTTAATTTTTCCAAAAAATCAATGTTTCAATTTATTCATAAAATCGATATCGACTGAGCCTGTGTTTCTAAAGATCATTGCTAAAATGGCAAGGCCCACGGCTACTTCTGCGGCTGCAACTGCCATAATAAAAAACACAAATACTTGTCCGGAAGCATCACCAAAATAAGTAGAGAATGCAGCGAGCAATAAATTAACAGCATTAAGCATTAGCTCGATGCACATAAAAATGATGATTGCATTTCTTCTAAAAAGCACACCTAGTACTCCTACACAAAAGATCAGCGTGCTAAGAATTACGTAATGCGATAATG
The DNA here is from genome assembly GCA_031367345.1 of Bacteroidota bacterium. Lineage (GTDB taxonomy): Bacteria > Bacteroidota > Bacteroidia > AKYH767-A > 2013-40CM-41-45 > JADKIH01. The sequence goes on from JANLPR010000190.1 coordinate 2,179, forward strand.
GGATATGAGTGAATAATGGATTCATAGGTTTAATTAATTTCTTTTTTACCTAACATAACTGCACCAACCATAGCGGCTAGTAATAAAATGGATGACACTTCGAACGGAAGTGCAAAATCGCGAAATAATACTAATCCCAAATTTTTTATCAAGCCGATATTTTGCTGGGTACCGGGAGCAACAGTTGTAGAAGCCTGACGCAATGCACCAACCATCACCAACATTAAAGCGCCGCCGCTGGCTGTAGCTGCTAATTTCAACCATTTACTTTTATGCGGCTCTACTTCCGCATTTAAATTCAACATCATGATCACATAAAGAAATAGCACCATAATAGCTCCCGCATAAACAATAATATGTACGGCTGCCAAGAATTGCGCATTCATTAACACATAATGTCCGGCAATTGCAAAAAAGCAAATGATCAAATAAAGCACGCTGTGAATCGGATTTTTTGAGATCACTACCATCAATGCACTTAAGATCGCCAGGAATGAAAGAAAGTAAAATAGTGAGAGAATCATTTTATATTAATTGAGAGTAATCTATTTCAGTTTGTTGTGTTGAAGTGTTTTGTCTTTTTTAAATTCAATAACTTCATCTGTTTGACGAACGGTTACATCAATGCGATCATTCACACCTTCCACTAATTTATCTTTTCCATAAATAAATTCGCTACGTTTAAATTCTGTAGGAACTAATCTGTCTGTTAAAAATATCGCTTCCTTCGGACAAGCCTCTTCGCAGAGTCCACAGAAAATACAACGAAGCATATTGATTTCATAAACCGATGCGTATTTTTCTTCGCGGTATAATTTCTCTTCACCCTTTTCTCGCTCGGAAGCCACCATGGTAATGGCTTCAGCAGGGCAAGCAAGCGCGCATAAGCCGCAAGCCGTACAACGTTCCGCACCATTCTCATCGCGCTTCAACACATGTTGCCCTCGCCACACAGGCGCTATTTCACGCTTTTGTTCCGGATAACGAATAGTAGCCGATTTTTTAAAAAGATGGCTGAAAGTAATTCGCATACCGCCTAAGATGGCAGGCAAATAAATCCTTTCCATGAAAGTCATTTCCTTTTTTACAACTACTTTACTTCTATTTGTGAGAGATTGCATTTTCTTTTTTTGAATGTACTGTTGCAAATTTTTTATTAGCTAATTTTTCCCATCCACCACATCACCATTCCTGTAATGAAAATATTTGCGATCGACAATGGAATCAATATTTTCCATCCTAATCTCATCAGCTGATCGTAACGGAAGCGTGGAAGCGTCCAACGAACCCACATAAAGAAGAAGATGAAGAAAAATATTTTACCGAAGAGGAATAATGTTCCTACCATACTCAACCAATTCGGATTCGTAATGAATCGACCGATGAATGGCATGTTATAGCCACCAAAATAAAGTGTACTTATTATAGCAGATGAAATAAACATGTTAATGTATTCTGCAAAGAGATAGAAGCCCAGCTTCATTGAACTATATTCTGTATGATAGCCTCCTACTAATTCTGTTTCACATTCGGGCAAATCGAACGGCGCACGATTTGTTTCTGCAAAGGCACAGATCAGAAAGATCAAGAATCCTAAAGGCTGATAGAAAATATTCCAATGCCCGGCAGATTGTTGTTCAGTAATTTCTCGAATGCTCAACGTTCCTGTCATCATCACTAAGGCGATAATTGAAAGTCCCATTGCAATTTCGTAACTGATCATTTGCGACGAAGCTCTTAACGCACCCAACAATGAATATTTATTGTTCGATGCCCATCCACCTATCATAATTCCATATACACCGATCGACACCACACCAAAAATATAGAGGATCCCAATGTTTACATCGGCAGCTTGTATCGGATAAAAATCACCTTTGATCGTTAATCCTCTTCCCCATGGAATTACGGCGCTAGTCATACAAGCAGTAATCATTGCAAGACTAGGCCCGAGAATGAAAAGAAATTTATTAGAAACATCAGGAATAATTTCTTCCTTCATAAACATTTTAACGCCATCGGCCAACGGCTGCAGTAAACCAAAAGGTCCGGCACGATTTGGACCAATACGATCTTGCATAAATGCGGCTACTTTCCGCTCTGCATAGGTAGAATACATGGCTACCAGCAAAGAGATAAGGAAAATTGAAACAATGATTACGACCTTAACGATCAAATATGTAGAGAACATTTTTTATTTCTTGAATTCAATTATTAATTTTTGATTTGTTTATTCTGAACAATGTTCACACTATTCATTAATTCTTTGTGTGCCGGTTCATGGAGTGTATAATGATTTTGAGAAATAACTGAATGACGTTCTATTTGTGTTGGACCGTCAATCACCCAATCTCTGTTTTCTTTTTTCTCAAATCGACAGTCGTTACAAATCCATTCGATCACTTCGCTGTACTTATCTTTTCTTGCCGTTACTCTATACACTTCTTCACCTTTCATCCAGAGCGTAACTTTACCACAACACTTTTCACAATCGCGATGAGCATCTACTGCATTGGCAAACCAAACTCTGCTTTTAAAACGGAATGTTCTATCAGTGAGAGCACCAACAGGACATACATCGATCATGTTTCCGGAGAAATCGTTATCGACAGCATTTTGAATGTACGTGCTGATTTCAGAAACATCACCTCTATTCATTACACCATGAACACGACCATCGGTTAACTGTTCCGCTACCTTTACACAACGGTAACAAAGAATGCAGCGTGTCATGTGCAATTTAATTTTTGTACCGATATCTATTTTTTCAAAAGTACGTCGCTCAAATTCATAGCGCGTTTTTGCAAGTCCATGTTCATACGCAAGATCTTGCAATGAACATTCACCGGCTTGATCGCATATAGGACAATCGAGTGGATGATTCAACAACAAAAATTCGACTACACCACGACGAGCATCAATAATTTCGGGCGAAGTAATATTCTCTACTTCCATTCCATCCATCACTGTTGTGCGACAAGAAGCTACAGGTTTAGGCATTGGTCGTGGGTCTTTCTCCGAGCCCTTCGAAACCTTCACGATACACGTGCGGCAATATCCGCCACTTGTTTTCAAAGTAGAATAATAGCACATCGCCGGAGGAACAATATTTCCCCCAATCATACGTGCTGCATTCAAGATCGTAGTCCCTTCCGGAACTTCTATGCTATGGCCGTCTATGGTTACTTTTGGCATTGGTCTTTTTTAATGTAGAGAGTAAGTTTAAGTATGAAGTATGAAGTATGAAGTATTATAAACAATTAATTTCAGTTTCTATACTAATCTGCTTTTACAATTTTACTTTTTATTGTTCCATTTGCTCTTATTCTCTTTTTAATGTTTAATATTATTGTAGAAACTATTTTGATTATCTCCTTTAATTCACTTTTTATTTCAATGATTTTATCAAACATATAACATTCATCAATTATTTCTAGCCAATACAACGTTTCATAAGCCGATTTCAAAGAAATCTGATAATACCTACAAAACTCTCTTTCTGAACTACTATACTTTCCTTCGTACAAATTTGCGCCTACCGATGTTCCACTTCTTCCTAATTGATCTCTCAAGTAATATTCAACTCCCGAATTGTTAAGTATTCTACAAAACTTAATAATTTCTATTGAAAATAATCTAGTCCTTACTAAAATGTCGTACTTCTTCGTTCCAGGCTTTTCCATTTTTCAAAGAAGCAGAAAATCAGCTTGAGCACCAATTATTATATGAGGAGTTTTTTATTTTAGTTTTCAATGATAGACAAACACCCAATCCTTTTTTTAAATCTCGTACTTATTGTTAATTATCTTTTTTCTTATTTCTCATTAATTAATACTTATTACTTCATACTTCATACTTATTACTTCATACTTATTACTTATTACTTCATACTTCCTCCATCAACCTATAATAATGCTTCACATCTTTTATCGACGACGGATTCGTTACATATTCTTCAAACTCTTTTCTGAAATGACGAATGGCACTTGCTACCGGCCATGCGGCTGCGTCTCCTAGTGGACAAATTGTTTTGCCTTCTATCTTTGATTGTATTTCCCACAAGAGGTCAACGTCTTTTAATGTTCCATGTCCATCGAGAATTTTGTGAAGTATCTTTTCCATCCAACCTGTTCCTTCTCTACACGGCGAACATTGTCCGCAACTTTCATGATGATAAAAGCGTGTAAAATTCCACAAGTTTTTTACGATGCTCGTCGATTCATCCATTACTATGAATCCTCCTGATCCAAGCATACTGCCTGTTGCAAATCCACCATCCGCCAACGACTCATACGACATCAGTCGTGGTTCGCCGGCTGCGGTTTTTAATATCAACTCTGCAGGTAGAATTGGAACCGATGAACCACCGGCAACAACAGCTTTTAATTTTCTTCCGCCTTTCATTCCTCCACAGTACTCTTCGCTGTAAAGAAATTCTTCTACGGGCAATCCTAATTCAATTTCATAAACTCCGGGCTTATTAATATGTCCGCTAGCAGAGATTAATTTTGTGCCTGTACTTTTTCCTATTCCTATTTTTGCATATTCATCTCCACCATCATTCACGATTGGAACTACAGCCATTATTGTCTCTACATTATTTACAACTGTAGGACAACCATACAATCCGGCGATGGCAGGAAATGGTGGTTTGATACGTGGGTTGCCACGTTTTCCTTCGAGCGATTCGAGCAATGCTGTTTCTTCTCCACAGATATACGCACCTGCTCCAACTTGCACATACAAATCGAGCGAGTAGTCTGATCCTAATATATTTTTTCCCAACCATCCATTTGCATACGCTTCGTCGATGGCTTGTTCTAAAATGCGAGCGACATAAAAATATTCGCCTCTGATATAAATGTATGATGTCTTTGCTCCTAATGCAAAGCTGGAAGTAATCATTCCTTCAATTAAAAAATGAGGATGACGTTCCATCAGGTAACGATCTTTAAAAGTTCCGGGCTCCGATTCATCGGCATTACAAACAAGATAACGTTCAACTCCCGGTGGCTTAGCAAGAAAACTCCACTTCATGCCTGTAGGAAAACCCGCACCACCTCTTCCACGAAGCCCTGATTTTTTTACTTCTTCAACAATGGCTTCCGGAGTCATTGTCTTTATTGCTTTTTCAACAGATGTGTAGCCGCCGTTGTTACGATATACGTCGTACGTATGACAATTGGCAAGATGATCATTCTTTAAAAGTAGTTTCTTTCCCATCAGTTCTTGGCCTCCACTTTATCAGTATATGCTTTTCGTTTATTATCAGTACGAAAGCGTTCAACTAAATTGTCTACTTTTTCGAGTGTAAGATTTTCATAGTAATCGGCGCCAACTTGCATCATAGGTGCTGTTCCGCATGAACCTAAACACTCAACAGATTTTAATGTGAACATTCCATCGGCAGTAGTGTGTCCGGTTTTAATACTTAACTTTTTCTCTAGGTGACCAATTACATCTTCAGCTCCTAACAACCAACAAGAACTTGTGCGGCATACTTCTATTATACATTTTCCGACAGGCTTTAAATTGAACATCGAATAAAACGATGCTACTTCATACACTTCTACCGGTTGAATTTTTAAAATTGATGCAACATAATCCATTACATCAGAGCTCAGCCATCCATCAAATTCTGCTTGTGCAATATGCAGAATCGGAATTAGAGCTGACTTATGTTTTCCTTCAGGATAACGCTTCATCATTCGCTCAACAAGCGAAAGTGAATCATCACTGAATTTTATTTCTTTACCGTTATTCATATTAATTCGGTCAATTTCTTTTTTTAATTTTATTATGCGTCAAGTTCTCCTGCAATTACATTCATAGAACTCATCGTCAAAATTGCATCACTTAGAAAAGATCCTTTGATCATTTCTTTATACGCTTGGTAATAAATATAGCAAGGGCGACGGAAATGCAAACGGAAAGGTTGGCGGCCGCCATCACTCATCAAATAAAATCCTAACTCTCCATTTCCTCCTTCTACGCAATGATAAACTTCACCTTTCGGTACATCTGTTTCTCCCATAACAATTTTGAAATGATAAATCAAGGCTTCCATGTTATTATACACATCTTCTTTGGGAGGTAAATAAAACGATGGAATGTCGGCGTGAAAAGTTGTTTTGTCTTGAAGCTTCTCAATTTTATCTATTGCTTGTTGAATGATAGAAAGGCTCTGCCACATTTCTTCTTCACGAACCATAAAACGATCGTACGTATCGCCATTCGTTCCAATAGGAATTTCAAAATCAAATTCCTGATATGATGAATATGGATTCATTACTCGTACATCATAATCAACTCCGGCAGCACGAAGATTTGGTCCGCTGAAGCTATAATTCAATGCACGCTCTGCACTAATTGGTCCGCAACCAATGGTGCGGTCCATAAAAATGCGATTGCGCACAAGTAATTTTTCAAATTCTTTTAACCCTGCAGGCAATTCTTTTAGAAGATGCTTTATTTTTCTCCATACAGTTTCATTGAAGTCTCTTTCGAAACCACCAATACGACCTATGTTTGTTGTTAGTCGCGCCCCACAAATTTCTTCATAGATCTCATAGATAAATTCACGCCACTGGTACACATATAAAAAACCGGTCATTGCACCGGTATCTACTCCTATTACGCTATTGCAAATTAAGTGATCGGTAATTCGTGCAAGTTCCATGATCACCACACGCATATACTCTACTCGCTTAGGAAGTTCGGCTCCTATCAGTTTCTCAACCGTCATGTGCCAGCCCATATTGTTGATTGGCGATGAACAATAATTCATTCGGTCAGTTAACGTAGTAATCTGATAAAATGGTTTATGCTCTGCAAGCTTTTCAAACGCACGGTGTATATAACCAATTGTAGATTCAGAATCAACAATGATTTCTCCATCCATCGTTAACACATTTTGAAAAATTCCATGTGTAGCGGGATGTGTTGGACCAAGATTCAGCGTGGTATACTGCTTTTTATTTTCTTGTGCTGCTGCGGGTACTTCCATTTTATTTTTTTTGAACGACTAATTAAAATCGCTCGTCTACTATTAATTAAGTTTTTTATGACCCGCACGTTCGCGACCAAACATCAGATCGTCTTTGTCGTAACGCGTTTGATCTTCTACCGGATACTCTTTTCGCATCGGGTGATAATCCATGTCTTCTACATTCAAAATGCGAATCATTTTAGGATGTCCGTTAAAACGGATACCATAAAAATCGAAAGCTTCTCGCTCCATCCAATTAGCTCCCGAGAAAAGAGGAATAAGTGAATCGAAATGCAAATCGTTTAATGTAGTATATGCTTTAAATCGAATGCGAACATTAAAAACCAAACTATGCAATTGATACATCATTGCAAATTGTTTTGGCTGGTCAGGAAGATGAATGCCACAAGCTGTAGTTAGATAACGAAATTGAAATCGTTCGTCATCATACAAAAAACAAAAGAGTGGAAGTAAAATACTTTTATCGATTGTATAAATCGTATAATCGTATTGCTCTTCTTGTGAAAGTATTGCTTCGCCGAATTTTTCTTTGATAGCTTCGGAAATCTGCTCTATTGTTGGAGTATTCATTTCTAATTATTCTATACCGTAAGAAGCAAGAAGCTGTTTATATTCGGGAGAGTTGCGCCGACGCAATGATTCATTCTGAATTAATTCTTGAATGCTCATTACACCTTCTAATATTTGTTCAGGACGAGGAGGACAGCCGGGAACATATACATCGACAGGAATGATGTGATCTATTCCTTGTAACACAGAATACGAATCGAAAATTCCACCACTTGAAGCACAAGCGCCAACAGACAAAACCCATCTAGGCTCAGCCATTTGTTCGTACACCTGACGAAGAACCGGTCCCATTTTTTTTGCAATCGTTCCCATCACCATTAATAAATCGGCCTGACGAGGAGAAAAACTTAAGCGCTCCGAACCGAAGCGAGCCAAATCGTAAGTTGACGACATGGTCGACATAAACTCAATTCCGCAGCATGATGTAGCAAAAGGTAAAGGCCAAATGGAATTTTTTCTTGCTAATCCAACTACTTTATCAAGCGACGTGGCAAAAAATCCCGGACCTTCAAATCCTTCCGGAGCTTTTACGATGTCGATTTTCGATCCTGTTTGTATATCTTTCATTTTGATTACTTTCTAAATAATTATTCCCACTTCAAAGCACCTTTGCTGATGATATAGAAAAAGCCTGTTAACAGCAAACCCATGAACAAGAGCATTTCTAACAGCCCTTGCACACCTAATGTTTTGAAATTTACTGCCCAAGGATACATAAATATGACTTCAACATCGAATAGGACGAAGAGGATAGCAACCAGAAAATACTTGATAGAGAATGGGATACGTGCGTTTCCTTGCGCTTCAATACCACATTCGAACGTGTCTAATTTAATTTTTGATTTACGTTTTGGACCCAAAAGATGAGTCGCGACCATCGTTGTTACAACAAAGCCTAAAGCCACAAAAAATTGGATAAGAATTGGTAGGAAATCGGTCGCTTGACTAGAATTGCTCATTTTACGCTAAAAATCAATATACGTTCATTATATGAAGCAAATTTAGGATTTTTTATAGCGCATAAATTGGTTTTTATTCATTTTTTTTCAGCAGAAATAGGAGAAATAATGAAAGAGAAAACAGGATAAAATCCGAAAACTAATTTGAACTCATACCTGAATCATATTCAATCACTTACAAGTTTAAGTTAGTACTCTTACAACGAATTTTATTTATATAATGAAATCTTTTTAAAATATAATTTCCAATTAACCAGAGAATTTGAAGGCGAAAACTATCGTCGCCCTTCAACTATTTTGAATCGATTTACACAAGAAAGAGTGAAAAAATAGTTGAGTTGCTTTAGAAAAATTGATCAATTAGTATCGTTTATCAGCTTTTGCAAATCGAGAAAGCCAAACGGTTTTGTTCAATCCACCGTCTTCTAGAGTAAAAAAAAAATATAAACCTGTTAATCCGTCCTAAAATGGACAATCGCTTTATAATTAAACTAAACACTTGTTTAAATTAAACACTTGTTTAAATTTGTCTCGATTTTGAAAGACATGACAAAGAAAGAACAGATACTAGAAGCAAGCGAAGAACTTTTTGCTGAATTTGGTTATACCGGTACCACTGTTCGACACCTAGCCAAAAAAGCAGGAGTTAACATCGCTATGATCTCGTATTATTTTGGTTCTAAAGAACAATTGTTTGCTGAGCTTGTTGAATACCGCGCATCCTTTTTAAGATTAAAACTTCAAGACATTCAAAAAGAAATTACAAATCCCATCGAACAAATTGAAAAGATGGTTGATGTTTATATTGACAGAGTAATGTCGCAACAAAACTTTCACCGAATTTTACATCGGCAAATTTCTTTACAGGGCTCTGAGCTGAATGAAAGTATTATCACCATCCTTATGAAAAATGTAAATGAAGTAAGAAATATAATAGAAGACGGGATAAAGAAAAAAGCTTTTAGAGATGTAGATATCGAATTTGTGATTCTTACATTTTTTGGCGCAGTTGCTCATTTTGTAAATTCTTCGGCGCTGACAAAAAAACTGCTTTCTATTCCAGGAAACAAACACATTAATGAATACCCGGAAATTCAGCTGAGAATGAAAATATTTCTGATTGACCTTCTCAAGAAATATTTAATTTCTTCAAACAATAACGATAAAATGTTATCAAACTAATGAAAAAAAAATTCCAATTCATCGCAATCCTTTTCTCCGTTTGCATTTCAATTTTTTCAACTGCTCAAACACGAAAAGAAATTCTGACGATCGACCAACTTATTAAGATCGGTCTCGACAGTAGTAAGGCGCTCCATTTATCAGACGCTAAACTTCAACTGGCAAAAGCAAAATACGATCAAGCGCTCGATGCAGTACTTCCATCTGTAAAATTAAATGCCGGATATACTCGACTTAGTGAAATAGATCCTCCAAAATTTTTGTTCCCCGGCTCATCTACTCCGGTAGCCTTATTCCCCGTTTACGTAAACAATTATTCTGTTAGCCTTAGTGCCTCAGAAACGATCTTCTCCGGCTTCCGATTAAAATATGCGAAAGAGTCTACAAACTTACTTCAACAAGCAGCTAAATTCGATTTCAACAAAGACAAAGAAGAAATTATTTTCAATTTGATAAATGTATATTTTAATATTTATAAACTAACAGCTTCAGAAAAAGTTGTAGAAGAAAATATTAAACAAATCAACGAACGAGTAAGGGTTACACAGCGGGCGATGGATAACGGCCTGGCAACACAAAATGATGTGCTTCGTTGGCAATTGCAATCGTCTAATCTTGAATTAACCCAACTAGACATTCAAAACAATTTACAAGTTGCAAATTATAATTTAAAACTACTGTTGGGTTATGACGATAGCAGACAACTTGAAATTGACACGAACGAAGTAAACACAATTCGCAACACAACCGATATTCAAAGCTATCTCGATTTAGCTGCTAAAAACAGAAACGATTTGAATGCAGCAATCATCCGTTCGAATGCATCGTACAACAATTACAAAATTGCTAAGAACAGTTATCTTCCTCGAATTTCAATACAAGGTGAAGCCTTAGACGCAAGACCTAACCAACGTTTCATTCCGCCAGTCGATAAATTCAATTCAACATGGGCAGCTGGCATTTCATTGAACTGGGACTTGATGAATCTCTATTCTAATCGTCATAACGTTGATGAATTTCAATCTTATTACGATCAATCAAAAATTGGAGTTAGTATTATGTCTGATGCGATTAAAATAGAAGTAAACCAGAACTTTTTAGCATACAATCAATCATTAAAAAAAGTTGAAGTAATGGTTAAGTCTGTTCAGCAGGCTCAAGAGAACTTCAGACTTACCGACTCTCGTTATAAAAACAATCTTGTTATTCTAAGCGAACTCTTAGAAGCCAATAATATTATTGTTCAATCTCAAATCAATTTGGAAATAGCGAAAGCAGATGTTCAAATTGCATATTATCGATTATTAAAATCTTCCGGAAATATCAATTAAGAAAACAAAAAATGGAAACAGTAAAAAAGAAAAAGAAAATATTTCCAATTGTATTAATGGCAGTAATTGTAATTGGAATTATTTTCGGATTTACAAAATACCTTTATTCACTTCACCACGAAGAAACGGACGATGCTCAGATCGATAATGATATCAATCCGGTGATTACACGAATTACAGGCTACATCAGCGACATTCGATTTGAAGAAAATCAAGCTGTAAAAAAAGGCGACACACTAGTATTGATCGATGATAGAGATCTGCAAATAAAACTAGCTCAAGCTATGGCCGGATTAGAAAACGCTAAAGCTTCTTTAAGCGTGGCTGAATCGAATGTTTCATCTGCTATCGCTAATTATGAAACAGTAAAATCTACAGCGGAATCTGCTAAAATAAAAGTATGGAAGAGTACACAAGACTTCACCCGTTTTCAAAATCTGATCAACGAAAAAGCTGTTACTCAACAACAATTTGATGGAGCAAAAGCCGAAAAAGAAACAGCAGATGCCCAACAACAGATTGCAAATAATCAACAGGCTGCGGCTTCCTCGTTAGTTGATGCCGCTAAAAAACAAATTTTAGTAGCGAATGCAATGATCGATCAAAAACAAGTGGATGTCGATTTTGCTAGATTACAATTGACTTTTGCTACCATACTTGCACCGGCAAATGGAATAGCTTCTAAGAAAAACATTCAACCCGGACAATTAGTTAACGCGGGCTCTCCTCTCTTTGCAATTGTTGCAGATAGTAACTTATACGTTGTTGCCAATTTCAAAGAAACACAATTGGAAAAAATGAATAAGGGAAATACAGTCGAAGTAATTGTTGATGCATTTCCAAAAACAAAATTTGAAGGAACCGTTTATAGTTTTTCTGCCGTTACCGGTGCGAAATTTTCTTTATTGCCGCCCGATAATGCTACCGGAAATTTTGTGAAAGTAGTTCAACGAATTCCTGTGAAAATTGCCATAAAAGTTTCTGATGAACTTAAGAACAAACTTCGTCCGGGCATGTCTGTAAAAGTTTCAGTTCATATCGATTAACTTTTTTTGAATTGATCAATCACAATGGCTGAAACAGGATTTAGAAAATGGATCATTACGCTCACCGTAATATTAGCTTCTCTACTGGAGTTAATAGATACTACGGTTGTAAATGTTTCTATGCCACAAATTATGGGTAACCTTGGCGCAACATTAATGGATGTTGGCTGGTTAGTTACAGCATATGCTGTAGCTAACGTAATCATTCTTCCTATGTCGGGTTGGTTGTCGGCTAAATTCGGAAGAAGAAATTATTTTGTATTTTCTATTGCACTTTTTACTGTCGCATCTTTCTTTTGTGGAAACGCCGATAACATTTGGGAGTTAGTGCTTTTTCGTTTCATACAAGGAATTGGTGGTGGCGCTCTTTTAGGAACTTCACAGGCAATACTTGTAGAAACTTGGCCGAAAGAACAATTAGGAATGGCAACTGCAATGTTCGGACTCGGTGTAGTAGTTGGTCCAACTTTAGGACCTACTCTTGGTGGTTGGATCACCGATCACTTTTCCTGGCCGTGGATATTTTATGTAAACATACCACTAGGCATCATTGCTATACTCTTCGCATTATCCTACATCAAAGATTCAACGCTCGTCAGAAAAATAGGACGCGTTGATTGGCTCGGTATTTTTCTTTTAGCAGTTGGCGTTGGTTCATTACAAATATTTTTAGAAAAGGGCGAATCGGAAGACTGGTTTGAAACAACATACATTAGTGTACTTGCGGTTACTTCTGTGTTGAGTATATCAGTATTTATTTGGCATGAATTAACAACCGAACATCCTATAGTCGATTTGCGAATTTTAAAAAACCGTGAGTTGTCAATCGGCATGTTCACTACATTCATTTTAGGTTTCGGCCTCTTCGGATCTGTTTTTGTTTTTCCAATCTTCTGTCAAAATTTATTAGGATTCACAGCTCAACAAACAGGAGAACTTTTAATTCCGGGTGGGCTTGCAACAATATTTATGATGCCAATGGTAGGAAAACTATTGCAACGTAAATTTCCTCCGCAGATCATGGCATCAGGCGGGTTTTTATTGTTCTTCCTTTTCACTTATTTACTTTCTTCATCGACATTATCCTCTGGCGAAAGTGATTTTTATATTCCTTTAATTATTCGAGGTATGGGTTTGGCTTTATTATTTGTGCCTTTAACAACGTTAGCTCTTGGCTCTCTCTCTCCAGAAAATATTGCGCAAGGAACAGGATTAAATAATATGATGCGACAGTTAGGGGGCTCATTCGGTGTTGCATTGGTAACAACTTTTATTCACTTACGACAATCTGTTCACCGCAACGAACTGATCTCGAATGTAAATTTGTATACTCCTGTTTATACCGAACGTTCTCAATTGCTCTACAATGGATTTGTAGCGAAAGGTTATGACGCTGAATCAGCACAAAAATTAGTTTACAAAGCAATAGATTTTTCGGTTATCAAACAAACGTACTTAATGACATATACCGATGCCTTTTGGTTCATCGGTATATTTTTTATCTTTAGTATTCCTTTGCTATTTCTACAACGTTTCAATAGGAAAGCAAAAATTGCAGTTGATGCTCATTGATCAAAGACTACAAGCAATAAATTAAAATCCTACAATTGTTATTCCTGCGTTTACGGGAAATAAAGTTGGCCCTTTTTTATCTTTAAACAATGTGCTGGCATAATAATCAGCAAATAAATTAAAGTGACCCCAACCAATAGTAGCACGAACACCATAACGAAACGGATTCAGATTGTAGTCATCGAAATCTTTTAACTTAGCAGTATTACCATCTACTTCCACCTTATACTTAGTATGAGATCCTACTAAAACACCAAACATTCCTCCAGCTCCAAAATGAAAAGCGTTTTTATAATCTTTACTGGTAAAAAACTCGAACATAACAGGAGCCATTAAATAGCTTGCAACAAGTTTACTTTTTAAATGATTTACTCCCGGTGTTAAGTCGTGATAAGCAGAAGTGAAATTCCCTTTCGTTAGCATAACATCATTTGCAAATCGATAATTATTCCAGGTAACTCCCAATCCTGTAAACAACCAAATATTACTCTTTCCCAATTGAACATTTTGTTGGAAAAAATTTAAAGCAAAACTCACCGACTTCTCCTGCTTTAAGTCGAAGGCTTCTTTTCCCTGTGACAATGTAAACTGACCGTTGTTGTCCATATATGAATTTAACCCTAGTTCCAAACCTGCCCAAATCGGTTTCATATTTTTGTGTTTTTCAGCTTCACTTTTCTTTTTACTTATAAACCATAATTGACTTTCGCCTAAAGCAATTCTGGTTGTGTCTTTTGCTGTGGAATCTTCGGGCAGCGACATGTTTCTCACCTTTCCTATTCCACTAATATTATTTGTAATTTTAAGTGGTTCACTCTTGTATTCCACTTTTCCACTACCACTTATATTTGTATTCAAGACATCTTTTACATCGAGCGTACATTTTCCAATTCCGGAAATAGTAACATCAGCATTTTTTAATTTTAAATCTGCAGCATCGACTTTCCCACTGCCACTAATATTGAAGTTAGCATTCTCTGCATTTCCCCATAATTGAATTTTACCTGCTCCAGGAACAGTGGCTTCAACAGTAGTTACGTCGATATCCATTTTTATATTGCCAATCCCTCTTATAGCAAGCATAAGTTTATCGCCGGTAATTTTCGACTCAGAAGTAACGTCGCCTTTCCCATCGACATTGATCGCTTCTATTTTCGGAATACTGATATAAAAAGTGCTACCTGCTGAATTATCTATATTCAATACTCCATCTTTTACACTCACCAAATTCTGATTCATTTGATTGCCAATTATCTTTACACTCTGAATAGAATCTTGTTTTAGAAAAACCGAAGCTACTGAACTGATTTTAATTTTTGTGAATGCCGGCAAATTTACTGTCTCCACATTTTGAGCTACAACTATGTTTGAAAATAATAAAATGAATAAAATGAGTTTTAGATTTTTCATGAGTTTGGTTTTTATGTTCTTTAATTATAGGACGGCCGAAGTAAATGAAATGTTACAGGTCAAAATATTAATATTTTAATTAAATAATGGCGTCTGCTTACTAGTCTATGCGGCATGATGAATTACGACTTAACTATAATTATCAGTTTTATAAACCAATTATTTGGCAGAAGTGTGCGACACTGAAAATACATTCCCAATATTAAAAGCATAAGTAGCTGCTTTTAAATTAGCATCATCACTTATTGAAATATTAATGTTTCTAGATTGTGCGGCCGAATTAATCTTTTGAGTGATAAAACTCAATGCTTTTATTGGCTCTCCTTCGTTCTGTTTAGAATTTGGAGTAATGCCAAGCTCAAGCATTTCATCTGCTGAAAATATTGTTGCCAAATCGGCTACCATAACATTTCCATTTCCGGCCAAAAAATTTACTTCTTGCGGAACATTCCTATCAATTAACGTATCCGAATTATTATCAATTGCATGCGCGACCGGCTCATTTATTGGAGACCGATTCATTTCATTAATATTATGTTCAACCGAATCTTTTCCAATAACAACAGGAACACTTTTTTGATTAGTTGAAAGATTATTCTGATTCTCGATTATAGAATTACTAATTTGCTGAGCAGATCGTTTATTAGTGTTATCATTCTCTCCTTTTTTGTTTACAATTGATTGATCAGGATGAGAACCGGCGGCTAATTCTAATTTATTATTGATTTTGTTTTCATTTGATGTGCCAACTGAATCCGTTTTGACTTTATTGTTATGGTCAACTATTTGCTGATCATTCTTGTTTGAATTATAAAAGAAATAAGAAAGAAGTAACAACAAGATCGCAGCTGCAATAGAAGCCGTGCGATAAATACCGGCTCTAAGAAGGATTACTTTCCCCCCTCTTTTCAAACTTTGTTTGTCGCCAAATAAAATGGTGTAATCAGGAAGCAGTTTTGTCTTTCTAATAATCTCCAACTCTTCTTGCGCATTTTCATTCTCAGCAATTTCTTTCTCCGCCAATCTTTTCTCATCATTGCTCAAGTCGTTCTCATAGTAAGCTATCAGTTGTTGCTCGAGCGGTGAACTTCTATTAACAAGCTTTTTAAGATTTTCTTTTCCATCGAATGAAATAGCCTCTGATGTAATTGAAATATTTTCGAATTCGTCAAACTCTTCCTTTAGACCAGGATGACCGGCAAGAAAAGCAAACAACTCTTCCGTCTGATTTTTGTTCAGCGTGCCATCGTAATAATCGACGATGTAAAGTTCATAGTTGTCAATAGTTATCATTAAACTAGTTTTTCCGGCGAACCGATATATTGTTTTAAAAATAAACGTGCTCTATAAATGTACACTTTCACTTGCGACTCACTTAGATCTGTAATCTTACCGATTTCATCGTAACTATAACCTTCGTAATCTCTCAAAGTAATTACTGCTTTTTGTATTGATGGAAGCTGATTCAATGCTTGATCAAGTATCATTTTCAAATCGGAATATTGCTCTGTATGGAAAAGACTTTCTTCATTTACCTCTTCGTAATTGCTTACAAACTTTCGCTTTCTGATTTTATCGATCATTGTATGGTAAGCTATAGTAAACAAATAGCTCTTTGCTTTTTTCCCCTCTACGGAAGTTCTATTTCTCCACATCTTTTCAAATGCATCCTGAACAATATCTCGCGCTTCTTCTTGGTCACGAATATTTTTCAAGATAAATCGATACAGACTATCAGCTTGTAATTCGACGCATTGGTTGTATTCAACGGGAGTCATAAAAAATATTCAAGATTTTGTGCTTATTTATAAGACGCTCATAAGTATCGATTAGTTACAAGCATAGCGTAAAGTTATAAAAATGGCCGGAATAGCGGATTTCAATGTCAATTGAAGGTAAAAATCGAAATGCTCTCATTTCCCTTATAGCATTTCTTCTTCAAACCAAGATACAAACTGTTCACTCTAGGCTTTGAAACACCTCGCTGCTCTATATAATCATAGAAGAGACAATCTTCTTGCATGTTCTCACAAAATTTCGTTGGTAACAATCCTCACTACAGTAAGAAAATCAATTTACTTCCGTATTTTTGACTCATGAAACAAGAAGAGCAAATTTCAGTTTTTGACATGTTTAAAATTGCAATAGGGCCATCTAGCTCCCATACACTTGGACCTTGGAGAGCAGCGCATCGATTTTTAGCATCGCTAGAAACAAAAAAGCTTTTGATCAAAACCGACCGTGTAAAAATAACGTTATATGGTTCTTTAGCAAAAACCGGAAGAGGACATGGGACTGATATTGCAGTACAACTTGGACTTTCAGCATTCGATCCTGTAAC
>JANLPR010000016.1:0-9233 GCA_031367345.1 Bacteroidota bacterium
GGTTACTTGTTAAAAATAGATCTAAACGGAGATAGTATTTGGAGTAAGGAATTTTGCTTTTCAAACATTACAATGCGCTTTATTTCTTCTGTGGAAGATACGCTAGGGAATTTCTATGTTACGGGGGAATACAATGATACTTCGCAACGCTCTATAATACTCGTTAAAACAAATTCTAATGGAGATACAATATGGACAAGACTTTTTTCGGGATATGGATATGCTTTTCCTAAATGTATTATATTAGACAATGATCAAAATCCTATGGTAGTTGGATATACAAAAGATACTACTTCAAATCAAGATTACATTTACCTGTTAAAAACAGACACGTCGGGTAATATTACCTCATCTGAAAATTATTTAAATGCAAATAAATTAAGTTTAAATATTTATCCCAATCCGGTACACTCAATTCTTTCAATTAGTTGCACAGATTCATATGCAAAACATTATTCTTTTAAACTTCGAAATATAATGGGGCAATTAATATTTAGTGAGGATGAAAAATCTGTACATGATAATCTATTTAAAAATATTGATTTTAGTCTCCTTCCCGATGGCTTATATATTCTCGAATCAACAATAGATAGCTATAGAACAGTTGATAAAATTGTAAAATATTGATGGGTATACCACTCAAATTTGGCTGCCTATAACATCGCATTGCCAAAACATTATTTTTTTCCTCTTTTTATTTTTATATTTCGGTAAAAAATAATGCTGCGGTAATGCTAAACGTTATAGGGCATTTTAAAACAGGCAATGAAACAGACAATTTACATATTGACATTTGTATTAGGTCTATTGAGTTGTAACAATCTGACCACCGACAAACATGATGGCAATACCAACATTAACTCTTTACAAACAGTAGTCTCAGCAGACAAACAAAAGCAAGACATTTATATTAAAGACAAATCACAATACGACCAAACATTTATTGACGGACTTTCGGACTATAACGAGCCAATAAAATTAATTGACAACTATATGCTTGCAGGTAAAGACACAACATATTTTCCTGAAGACCTTAATATAAATAAAGAAACAACTTTTAAAGCAACTAAGGACAACAATAACTTTGTACTGACAGTTACAAGAACCAACTTGACTAATTTAACTTATCACTTTCAACTTACTGACAGAGACAATAAAAGTGTTATCACCAAATCCGGAAAAGCAATTTTAGCTTCAATGTTTTTCTTAGGACCAGAAGGCGACAATGACGTTGAAGGTGGTTACGGAAGTCAAGAATATAGAGAAAATGGAAAGGACGGTTGGTTATCAATCAGAATTGAAATGGGCAAAGCTTACGATGGCAAACAACGAGCAAAAATTCAATATGAGTTTAGCGACAAGACTAAGAAACAATTAAATTTAGATGATTGCCCAACTTTACGTACAGAATAAAAACGCCCTATAACATCGCCTTGCCAAAACATTATTTTTTTACTCTTTTTATTTTTATATTTAGGAAAAAAAATAGTGCTGCGGTAATGCTAAACGTTGGGTGCAAGCGTAGTGAAGGAAACCGCAACCTTGACAATGACGACCAAAAAACGGGCGACTCTACAACCTGACAAGTATTCGGACTTTTGCACGGTAGACTGTTCATTGCATCTTGACCCAGACCGACCTTGCCGACACTAAGGCCGACCCTGATCTTTTTAAAATTTTCTCCACCGCACATTTTTAAAAATAATTTTATTCCAGCCCACATTTGCTTTTGCCCGCAACCGCACAAATCAACCCGTTTGGCAAAATAAAAAAAGCCAATTTTTACCAACGCACCAAAGTGATTTATCATGCAAATAAAAAATGAAATACTAAAAGACTTTATTACTTGCCAATACAAAGCTTACAGAAAAAGCAAGGGTCAGAGTGGAACTATTTCGGATTACCAAATACTTTACAATCAACTAAGAGAAAACAAAAAAGAAAATTTTGAAAAAACTATTTCGGTGGACAAAAACATCATCTCCTCTTACTCTTTATTTGACAACATTATTCACAAAGAGGGCATTTCATTAAACCTCAAATTCGCAAACGAAAATATTGACCTAACCCTTGATGGAGTTGAATTTACAGGCAAGAAAAACATTGTACCACTTTTTATTACTCCATTTGAAAAAGTCACCAAAACCGACAAGCTTTTTGTTACCTTACAAGCAACATTCATTCAAAACGAATATAATCTGCTCATTGAAAATTGTAAAATAGTTTCCGGAATAAATCTTAAACAATCGAAATTTAAGGTTTCATCATTTACAAAACCCATTAAGAAATTAATGGGTGAACTGAATAGAATTTTATCCAATAAAAATCCACCTGTTTTCTTTAAGAACAACCATTGTCAGGTTTGTGAATTTCAGAATAGCTGTCTTGCAAAACTAATAGAAAGGGATGATTTAAGCCCCTTGACAGCATTAAAACCAAAAGAAATTCTTCAAAAAAACAACCGAGGCGTTTTTTCAGTCAAACAATTATCCTACACATTTCGCCCAAAGAAGAATCCCTATCAAAGAAGAAAATTTTTACCCGAATTAAAAGCCTTGGCAATTCGAGAAGATAAAACATTTATTCTAGAAATACCAAAACTAAAACAAGTTGAAACAAATGTGTATTTGGACTTTGAGGGCATATTAGATAGAGGATCAAATTATCTCATTGGTGTTATTTTGAAAACGAATGAAATTGAGACCGAATACTCATTTTGGGCAAATAATGAAGATCAACAAACTGAAATATTTATTGAGTTAATTAATTTATTAAAACCACTCAATAGTTTTACAATTTACCATTACGGCTCATATGAAATACACGCACTGAAAAGCATTTCAAAAAAACTATCTGTTGAACAACAAGATTTTTTAAAAATAATGATTGACAATTCATTTAACGTTTTGAATATTTTTTCACATAACATTTATCCACCAACCTATTCAAATAGTTTGAAAGAAATTTCTCGATTTTTAAAATTTGAATGGACTGAAAAAAATGCTTCTGGGTTACAAAGTGTAATATGGAGATACAATTGGGAGCTTTCACAAAATGAAGATTTGAAGAATAAATTAATCACCTATAATATTGAAGATTGCCGAGCATTGATAAAGGTTAAAGATTGGATTTTAAATATTCCCGAAAATGGGAACGAAAAATTTGAGAATGCAGAAAAATTCAAAAGGGATTCAATTTACAAATGGGGTAGAGTAGATTTTCTTGTAAAGGAACTGGAACAAATTAACCGCTTCGCATATTTCAATTATCAAAGAGAGAAAATTTTAATTAAAACATATCCTAAAATTGCTTTGCAATATCGAAAAATAAAGAAAAATAGAACTATTAGAAAATTTAAAGCAAATAAAACAATTGAACTTCAGCGTCCTAAAATTTGTGTAGACTGTGGAGGTAATCGATTTTACAGACATGACATTCAGAATAGAAGTGTTACTGATTTAAAAATTAGCAAAACCGGAATAAAAAGGTTTATCATCCTTTATAAAAATGCAAGGTATAAATGTTTGGATTGCAAAAAAATTTTTATGCCAAGAGATGAAATTAATATCCGAAGTAAGTTCGGTAAAAACTTAAATTTTTGGATTATAAATCAAATGATCCAATATAGAATTAGCTATAAAAAAATTTCAGCACAGTTAAAAGAATCTTTTGATATTGATTATACTGCTGCTAGTGTTAGGCAAACAAAATCAAATTTTGCGGAGTATTATAAATCAGCATTCAATGAAATTATTGAAAAAGTAAGTATTAGCCCGTTAATACATATTGATGAAACCATATTTCATATTAGAAAGGAAACTTGTTATGTATGGGTTTTTACCAATATTGATACGGTATTTTATTTGTTTAAACCTACACGAGAGTCTGAGTTTTTAAAAGAATTGCTCGTTGACTTCAAAGGGGTATTAATCAGCGATTTTTACGCGGGGTACGATGCTGTAAATTGCGCAAAACAAAGATGCCTAATTCATATAATACGTGATTTAAATGACGATTTAGCGAAAAACCAATTAGATAATGATTTTAAAATTATTGTTTTGAATTTCTCAAAATTACTGTCTGAGATAATGTTTACCATAAATAGATTTGGGTTAAAAAGAAGAAATTTGAATAAGCATAAGAAAGCGGTTGATGTTTTTTTAAAATCGGTAAGCGTAATGGAATTTGAAAGTGAAATTTGTGCAAAATGGCAAAAAAGATTTAATTCTTTTAAGGATGAGCTTTTTACATTTTTAGATTACAATGGAGTTCCTTGGAATAATAATAATGCTGAAACTGCAATAAAGGCTGTCGCTTTATACCGTAGAGAGTAAGATGGATTGCCAACAAAAAAAGGCATTCAAGAGTATTTAACATTATTAAGTATTCAACAAACTTGTAAATACAGAGGTATTAATTTTTTCGAGTTTCTCAAATCCGGCAAATTGAGTATTTTTGAATTTCAAGATAAAGAAAATGAGCAACATTAAATTATTTGAGAGCAAACAAATACGAAGTGCTTGGATTGAAACCGAGCAGAAGTGGTATTTTTCGATACAGGATGTAGTGCAATTATTAACGGACACTTCTAATGTAAAGGATTATATCAAAAAAATGAAAAAACGAGATTCGC
Organism: Bacteroidota bacterium; assembly: GCA_031367345.1. Lineage (GTDB taxonomy): Bacteria > Bacteroidota > Bacteroidia > AKYH767-A > 2013-40CM-41-45 > JADKIH01. The sequence goes on from JANLPR010000016.1 coordinate 4,634, forward strand.
AGCTAAATTCCAACTGGGGGACAATTTGTCCCCTAGTTGGAATGGTGGCTGCTGATGGTAAAAAACGAAAAGTTCAAGCTGCAAATACTCGTGGACTTCTGAGAATTATTCAATCTATTCCATCTCCAAAAGCGGAGCCGTTTAAACTTTGGTTAGCTCAGGTTGGTTCGGAGCGACTTGAAGAAATTGAAAACCCTGAAATTGCATCACAAAGAATTCGAGAAATATACAAAGCAAAAGGTTACAGTGAGGAGTGGATTGAAAAACGAATGAGAGGAATTGCCGTTAGAGATGAGCTTACTGGTGAATGGAAAAAACGAGGAGTAAAAGAAGGGATGGAATATTCGATTCTTACAGCAGAAATAAGTAAAGCAACATTTGGGATTGTACCAAGTGATTATAAAAAGTTGAAAGGGCTTACAAAAACAAGCGAAAATCTTCGCGACCACATGACAGACTTGGAGTTAATCTTTACAATGCTTGGTGAAGCATCAACAACGGAAATTGCAAAAAATAAAAATGTACAGGGCTTTATTGACAATAGAAAGGCAGCAATAGCAGGAGGGAAAGTCGCTGGAAAAGCTAGACAAGACCTTGAAAGAAAATCGGGAAAAAAAGTTGTTTCAAAGGAAAACTTCAAACAGCTTCCTGAAAAAGAAAAAAGAAAGCTTAAAGAAAAAAAATCCTAATGCTAATTGTAAGCACATTTGCAATCCACACAAATCAACTCACAAGCCAAAAATTGCAAAAGAGCTTACACCTTTATAAAACGCATATTGAAACCACTATACGCCGTAACTACTTTCTGACAACGCTTCTGTTAATCAGAGTTGAATTCAAAATAAAACCGGTTGACTTTGAATAATTAATAAACTTTTTCCCAGGCGACAAGAAATCGGTATTTAAAACGTAGCAGAAATGGTTGAAATCGTAATCTGATAACTCATCTCTGAGAGTTAATTTCAAGGTATTTAAGACTGAAAAAAGGAACTTGCCAATGACTTAAAAACCAATACTGAAAATGCATGTAATAAGCGACTGACAAAGAACGCCGTGCACCCAACATTACCTAAGCAATAATTTTGCGAAGAGCAAAATCATCGCCTAGCCAATTCCGTTACCTGCCATTCCACATTTTCCGGAAAGGAAATAATTTCTCCTGCTAACGGACGTTACATTCGCGACCATTAGTTAAATTTGCTTAGACTCTTTGCAAGGCCGACTTAAGCATTGGTGATTCAAAATCCCGAGCGTCATTCTGGTTGAAGTGTAATACTGGAATTTATTTTTCAGTAGTTGATAATTTCATTGGTGCATCCCTAAATTTCGGGATAGCCCGTTCAGAATAATTTCAAAACACGAGTACACTTCCTTAGGGTCATTTTTTATTCACTCTTTAAATCCTAAAAAATGGAAAAGAAAAAAATGGAACTTGACATTATCAATCCCAATTGTGCAGGGATAGATATTGGAAGCAGATCGCACTATGTAGCTGTTGGTCAGGCATTGGAAGACGTCAAAGAATTTGGCGTTTATGCTGATGAATTGACAGACATTTGTTTGCATTTGAAATCTTATGGTATCACATCTGTTGCTATGGAAAGCACAGGTAATTATTGGCAAAATTTGTATGTAGAATTAGAACGTCATGGTATGGAAGTGACGCTTTGTAATGGCAAGTTTACCAAACATGCTAAAGGAAAGAAGACGGATGTCAAAGACTGTCGATGGATTCAAAAACTTCATGCATTAGGTTTACTTACTAGTAGTTTTTTGCCTGACCAAACCACGGAAGAGCTGCGTACTTTTTGTCGACAACGAACCAACATGCTTGACCTTGCAGCCCAAGCATCGCACAAAATGCAGAAATATTTGAAACTCTTAAATTTTAGATTAGATGTAGTTGTCAATGACATTTGTGGGCTCACAGGACTCTCCATAATTGCCGATATTTGTAAGGGAAATCTTGACCCTAAAAAATTAGCAGAACTACGTCATGGTAATTGTAAAAAATCGGGAGAAGAAATTGCCAAAGCATTGAAAGGAAACAACAGATCTGATTTTCTATTTGGACTAAAACAAGAATATGAATCGTATCTCTTTTATCAAAAACAAATTGAAAGTTGTGATAAACAAATCAATGCTTTTCTGAAAACACAAATCAATACCAACCCTGAAAAAAAAAATTAAAGACCAACGACAAAAAACATAAACGCATCAACAAAAATGCACTCAAAGGTATTGACCTCAATCAAGCATCCTATCAATATTTCGATGGCGTAGATTTGATGAAAATTGAAGGGTTGAGTCATGCAACCATTCTTACTATTATGAGCGAAGTAGGACCAGATGGATTTGATAAATTTAAAACCGCAAAAGAATTTACATCCTGGCTAAGACTTGCGCCAAACAATAAAATATCAGGAGGAAAAATACTAAGCAGTAAAACACCCAAAGGAAGTAATAGATTAAAAATAGCACTCAGACATGCAGCCAATGCAATTGGAAATTTAAAAGATACACATCTATCAGATTTTTTTAGACGAATAGCTTATAGAAAAGGAAGAGCTACAGCTGTAAGTGCAACAGCTAGAAAATTGGGAGTTATAATTTGGACAATGATTACACAGAAAGTAGAATACAAACCACCAACTGAATATCTATTTCTTGATGAAAAAAGAAAGCTTAAACTTGTTCAACGAATCAAAAAAAGTATCATTAAATTTGACCTTAAACAAGAAGACATAGGATTCGCAACTAATTGATTACGAGTAGAACAAAAAAACATTAGTCAGAACTCTTTGGCGACAGTGCGACTTTAAACAGTGTAGCATTGAACAAACAGACAATTGACAAGTAACGAAACGAGGATGCTGAAAACCGAACAGAGTAAGCACTAAATAAAAACAATAATAAAATGAAAAAACTAATTCCGTCATTACTCCTCACCATCTTCGCTCAATACTCCTTTGCCACCGTCTGGCTTGTCGGCTCTACCCAAACCTATACCCTGCCAAGCCAGGTAAGTACATTGGTACAGGATGGCGATACCATTTATATAGATGGCGGTGTTTATGCCAATGATGCCACCAAGTGGCCAAAGAAGAATTTAAAATTCATCGGTCTTGGCACCAGTGGCAATCGCACGGTGCTGCAATACACCGGTGATATACCCAACGGCAAAGGAATATTTGTGTTTGAAACACCAGGCACCTGCGATAATGCTTACCTTGAAAACATAGTGTTTGACGGAGCGCAGGTTTCTAACGGCAACGGAGGCAACGGAGCAGGCATCCGTTTTCAGGCAAATAACTTAATGGTCAATAATTGCAAGTTCATGAATTGCCAGAACGGAATTCTCGAAGGCCACGGAAGTGTAACTACCAGCAATGTCACAATCCTGAATTCTGAATTTGAGAACAACGGTTATCAGTTGCAGAACGACCCTACCTATTCCGGTTACGAACATCATATTTATATCAGTGCGAGTGCGGATACCCTGTTGGTGATGAACTGCTATTTCCATCATCCGCGCGGGCAGGCAAACTCGCTGAAGACAAGAGCGCAGCGAAGTTTTATTTTATACAATCTGATAGATGAAGAAGCCACCGGTTACGGAAGCTGGGAGCTGAACATTGCACAGGGAGGATTGAATGTAATTATGGGCAATGTGATTATTCAAGGCGCTGCCGGTGCCAACCACGGAATTGTAGGTTACGATGCCGCCACCAATGCACTCGAAGATTTTTATTTCATCAACAATACCGTCATTAATCAGTATGCGGGGAATATTAAATACTTTAATACCGTTCCTGCTTCGGGTATTAATACATTTAAAATCTACAACAACATTTTTGCATCGGTTACCGGTGCAAGTAATACCATGTTCACCGGCAACACACCGGTTGTGTTGGACTCATCAAATAATCTTATCGCTGTGAATTATTTAACTCTTGGTTATACAAATCCTGCCGTGAATGACTATTCTTTAACTGTTGCTTCAACCCAAGCAATAGATAATGGAACGAATGCAGGAACCACGAACACCGCATATTCGTTGACTCCAGTAAACATGTATCAAGCGTTTGATTCGGTTTTACTGCCGCGAAGTATTACAGGAGGATTGATAGACATAGGCGCGTATGAATATTCTGTTGCCACCGGTATTGAAGAAAATCAATCGCGCATGGATATTTCTGTTTACCCGAATCCCACCACGACAGAAGTAACAATAAACTTTGGCAAAGCATCGCGCTATGCTGTGCAACTTTGCAACACGCTTGGAGAAGTGTTGGCGCAAACACAAATAAATTCCACAACACTTTCGCTTAATATCAGCAACGAGCCGAAAGGAATTTATTTTATCACGGTAACGGACGAGGCGAGAAATAAAGTAATAAGGAAAGTGATAAAGATGTAATTAGCAAAATAGAGGATGGCCACAGTAGCACGAACGCATAACAGCGGGTTTAAGAAATTGGCGGTTCAGTGGTTAAATGAAGTTCAGTTTTTCAATCAAACTTTCGTGCAGGTTGACAGTTTTGTTCTCCGAAATCGCCAACTTCTTGTAGCTGCAAACCGTCAAACTGTCTAAAAACTC
>JANLPR010000040.1:0-7465 GCA_031367345.1 Bacteroidota bacterium
TCCTAACCTCAATTCAAAAAATGGTTCACCTTTAGCTTGACGTTTTGCTTTATTAGCTGTAATAAATGCTTGCATTTCAAGTCCGGCTTTGATCACATCTATAGGGTGCGTACTATTTACAACAGGTAATCCGCCTGCACACATGTAGCTGTCGCCAATGGTTTTGATTTTCTCAATTCCATAGCGTGTAATTATTTTGTCAAATTCAGAATAACACTCGTTGATTTCACCAACCAATTCTTCGGCACTCAATAATTCACTTGCCTGTGTAAAGTTTTTGAAGTCGGTAAACATGACAGTTACCAGATCAATGCTTTTTGCTTTTGCTGTTCCGGTTGCTTTTAATTCTTCAGCAGTTTCTTCCGGTAAGATGTTTAACAATAATTCTTCACTCCGCTGTTTTTCTTTAGTTATTCTTTTCTTTTGAAAAAACACAACCACTAGAAAACACATCACAATTCCTAAGCCACCTATTGTTGTATTCTTAATTGTTTTTTGCCTACGCAGATCTAAGTCTTGTAATTCTTTGTCTTTTGTCATCAAATCAATTTGTCCCTGCTTTTTATTAATGTCAAAATCAAATTGCAAACTCGCCACTTTTTTATCGGTTGAAATATTATACAGAGTATCTTTTACTGTAGATAGTAGTTCTTGATATTTGAATGCATTTGTATAATCTTTTTTAACCTTATAGCTTTTTGCAAGACCGGCATAAGCATCTTTTAGTTCCAACTTAGCACCTAGTGTGTCTGCTAGAGTAACTGCAGCATGATATTTATTGATTGCATCATCAAAAGAATTTTCGTTTTCATATGCTTTTGCCATACCTAACAATGACTGCAACATATCTAACTTTGCATCATTTTTTTCGGCATATTGATAAGCTTCGGTATGATATTTTAGTGCAAGAATATATTCTTTGTCTTTGGTGTATACTTTTCCAAGTGCATTTAATGAATACGGATAACCATCTTTTCCTTTGTTTGCTTCTAATGATTTTTTAAAATATTCAATAGCTTTTTTGTCATCACCTTTATTGAAATAAATCTCACCTATTCCAACCGTTGTATTTCCAATAAGATTGGTGTCTTTGATGAGAGTGCTCAAATCAAGGCCTCTCATGTAATAATCCAATCCTTTATCCCATGACGAACGCTTCTCTTTATTATTATAGATATTTCCAATATTACAAAGTGCAGTAGCAATTCGTAGTGAATCATTAATTTTCTCAGAAATTTTTAAAGACTTCAAAAAATATTCCAATGCTTTTGTTTCATCAGTTTGATCGAAATAGATTGTTCCAAAATTATTTAGAATATTTGCCTGCCCAACCAGATCTTTATTCTTTTCAAATTGTGCAAGTGATTTTTCCCAGTTATCAAGAGCTTCAATATATTTACCTTGAATGTAATAACCCATTCCAATCCACTTGTATGATAAAGCCAATCCTTTTGGAAAATTGATTTCGGCAGCTAATTTCTCTGCAGTATTTGCATATGAAATTGTTTTGTCAGGGTCGGTATAGAAGTATGATTTACTAATTTCAACGAGTGTGTTGACTTTGCTCGAATCATTCGGTAAAATCTTCACGACAATACTCAAGCTATCGATCTTGTCGGCTTGGATTTGCTGAAAAAGAAACAGGGAAAGAAAAAATACAATAACTAACTTCATTCAAATGTTGGTTTAGGTTTGATGAAAGTAGTAAAATATTTCTTAAAGGAAAGAGTGAATTTCCATAACTTTTAAAAAAGTTTTGTTTGTTTGAAAGCCCTTTCAATAAAGAGATTTGCGACAATAATGAACAATGCAGTAATGGATATTGAACTCAGATCAACCACAAAAAAGGCCGGTAGAAGTACCGGCCTTTTTAAAACTATTTTTTTTAAAACTATTTGAAATGGGAGTCAAGGAAATCTCTAATTCAGATTAATCCCGGTCCGTAGTTAATTTTTTACAATGTTGAATGTTTTTACATCTTCACCACTCACAATACGAATGAAATAGATGCCGGTCTTTAACATTGAAAGATCGATCGTCATACCTTGATCTGATAAGCTGTAATTTCCGCTGATGGTATAAGTCTTGCCTAAAACATCAGTGATCAATACATTTTTATCACTTAATTCAATTGGTGATAAAATGGTTACTTGATCTAATACCGGATTTGGATATACCAAATAATCAACAACTACACTGCTTTCGTTTCCTTGTGGATCTATCATTCGAACAACATTCAGCACGCAACGATTCGATGTTGAACTTGCAGTGATTGTTGATGCAGTCAAAGTTGAAGCTTGATAAGTTTTAACTGTCCATGTAATTAATCCGGAAGTAAATTTAACATCAAACGTTCCCGTTCCAACATTGAAGATCTGCGATTGAGTACCACTGAATGCTCCTGTAGAAGTCAACGAGTTATTCGTTCCAATGGGAACATATAATGGAGTTGTGTTGCTATTGGTGTATTTGAAACGAGCAGCGTATTTAAAACCTGAAGCATCATTGATTAAGGTATCAACACACACTAACGATGTAACAATTTTACAAGCACCTGTACCTTTTGGATTGATGTATAAATTTCCGGTTTGATAAACGATTGTATAATTCGCCGCATTGGCAACGACCAAACAAGAAGGAGTAATTGTATAAACGCCGGGGTATCCTGAACAGTTTGAATTAACACTGAATGTTGGTCCACCGGTAACAGTGAACGGACTTGACGAAGTATTGGTCGCAGTGTATACAGGATATGAAGAACCTTTATCCATCGTCTTGTCATTTGCCTTACAAATGATTGTTGCTTTAGTAATCGTCATCGTTCCATTTACAAGTGTCAATGTATAATTTGCAGCTGAACCTCCGATCAATGTGATTGGGTATGTTCCAATTGCTGAAGTTGTTCCCGCTGTTGTAGATGCAGCCGGCTGACTAATACTTGCGGGAGTATCATTATTTACAAACGATGAATACGTCATTGTAAGAGTAGGATTTGCTGTTCCGTATGCTTTCGTAAGATTATTCGCTGTTACAGTAAGCGGAGCTTTTGTAATTGTAAGAGTGCCATTCGATAAAACTAAATTATAGTTAGTCGATGTACCACCGCTTACAACAATTGGATATGTTCCAACGCCGCTCTGTTGAGTTGCTGTGCTAGTAGCTTGTAAGCCTGTGATAGTTGTCGGACCATCTTGTCCAATGAAGCCTGAATAATTAAAATTGAATGCCGGATTAGCCTGACCATAAACTTTAGACTTGTTGTCGGCGCTTACATAACAATTTACTTTCGTAATGTGAAGAGTTCCGTTTGTGAAAATCAAGTTATAGTTGCTCGCTGTTCCTCCGCTCAAAGTGATAGGGTAATTTCCAACAGATGAGAATTGAGTAGCAGAAGTTGAGATATTTACTCCGCTAACCGATGAAGAACCATCTTGGTATTTGAAACCGTTATAACTGATCGTCAGTGGTGGATTTACCGTACCATACGCTTTCGTTTTATCGTCGGCAATTACAGACAGATCTGCTTTAGCCATCGATAGATTTCCATTTGTATAGTGTATAATATAATTCGGAACAGGAATTAAATTTAAGTTACCCGGAACAATCTGAAATGCACCTGCCGGAATTTGAATTGCCGGGAGACTAAGATTCGAAGCATTCAATAAAGAATAAGTAGGACCTGTTGCAATTACAGAAGCTGCATTGTCTACGTACTGGAAGCCGGTAACAACAGAAGTGAAGGAAGGGTCAGTGCCATACGTCGAAGATTGGTTATCGGCTTTTACTGTAAGTGTTGCAGGAGTTACAGTTAATTTACCAAGAACATAAATGATTTCATAGTTCTCTGATAATAATGGAGCAGGAACGATAGCATGTTCACCAACATTTAATCCCGAAACCAAATTGATCGCTTTGTAAACGTCGATCGAATCGTTTGCGGGAGCAGTGATGTCTGTTTGATCAAGTACGATCACCATGTTTTCGTTAGTGCCATCATTCACTGTTAAACTGTTTACAACACCATGTCCGTTTGCAACAGCTCTTCCGTTTACTACAGCATGACCATTAGCAACAGCGCGACCATTAACAACAGCGTGACCATTTACTAATGTAGCATTGTTAGAGTCTAACTGATAAGCGAAAAGAGATTCGTTTGCGACATCTATAACTATTGTATTGCCGGTTGTTGTTTCAATTCCATTAGCGACAGCTCGTCCATTGGCAACAGCTCTTCCGTTAGCAACAGCTCTTCCGCTTGCAAGGAATGAAAGAAGTTGTAAATCAGAGTTAGCAACAGCGCGTCCATTTACCAAACGAGAGTCTTCCAATAAACCAATTGCATCACTGAGGTTCGATTGATGTTCAGTTGTAATCGTATTTAGTAAAGCCGTTCTTTCTGTAAGTGCAACATTCGTCTCATCATAATTATAGTTGAAACGAATCGTTCCTAAGCTTTGACCATATTCTACGATTGTATCTTTAGCAGTGATAGTAAGTGGAAGTTTGTGAATTGCTAATTGACCATCGTTAAAAAGATAAGTGAATTGTTCTAATAAAGCTACGTCATGTTCAATAGCAGGATTTAATGTTGCAATTGAAGGGCGAATAATATAATTTCCAACATTACTTGTACTTGTAGCAGGAGTATTGATCAATAGATTTTCTAAACCGATATTGGTGAGAGTTAATCCTGAACTAGCCAAAGGCTGTCCATCAACCGTAATTGTAGCTGTAAGTGTCGGATTAGCTTCGCCATATTTTTTCGATTTAAAATCTGCTGAAACTACAATTGCTTTCTTAATAGGAGCAAAGAAGAACACAGAATCAGAGTAGCCACCATCAGTACCACTTGGGGTGATAGGAGGAGTATAAATTTGAATAGGAGGATTTCCGATGAACGGAGGAATAATAGCTTGAGCTTGGCTGCTGCTAATGATCGTTGTTGGAAGTTGTACGCCACGAATCATTATTACAGACTGACTGCTTAAATAATTTCCATCAACATTTACAGTGAAGATAGTTGAACCGGGAGTAATACCCGATGGAACATTCAGCGAAATTAAATTAGGAGTTGCTGCTGCGAATGTTGCCATAGCTGCATCTGCTCTGATAAAACCGTAACCCGTAGTGTAATCAAAGCCCGGAGTTCCCATGTCGTAAGTGGTCGATTGTAAAATCGAACGAACTTCATTCGGTAAAAGGTCTTGATTGTAGAATTTCTTTTTTGCTTGAATCATTAATGCTGCAACAGCACCGGCATGCGGAGCAGCAGCAGATGTTCCAAAGAAGTTTGGTTGAGCATCACCATCAATATTTGGTCCACCTAAATTGACAGTTGTATTACCACCATTTGGTGCAGAAAAATCAGGCTTCTGACGTGTTACATTATTCACGGGAGTTCCACCTACAGAAGAGAAGGAAGCAATTGTCGGTGGAGTTACACCATAAGCCGGAGTGTTAGAGAACAGTACCGCACCTACTGCCATAGCACCGGCAGAGTTTGCTTGTCCAACTAAAGTTGAAGTGCCGGCATTATATTCTGCAATTGATAGCTCACCTCTGAACACAACATATTTAAATTTCACATTCGATGTACCGGCAGCACGAGTAACAAGAATACTTGTTGTTGTGTTTTGAGTAACAGTGAATGATAAAACTTCTAACGGATCACCTCCGGTATTTACACGATTGAATCCGAAAAGTTTTTGACCGTTGTTATTTGTCAAATAGATATCAAGATCGGTATTAGTTCCTGTTAACGATTGACCTAATGAATAAATCGAATCTTGCCACTGCATTACTACAGTATAGGTTCCCGGCGTTAAATTCAGTTGCTGAAAAATATCTCCACCACCAAAATCGTGAGCTTGCCCTACGATAGTTGCAGGAGCAGGAGCCGGATTAAAATTGGCGCTGTATGATTTAACACCATAATTTCCTGCAGCAGAGAAATAAGATACACCTTGTGAAGTTACTTCGTTGACTGCTTGAGCAACTACACCATCTTCGAAAAATGGCTCAGTGATGAATGTAACATCGTCGATAATCACATTGCAATTGTCTGTTTTTAATGCACGAATACCTTGAGCAAAATCTCCTGCACTTATAAATCCTGTACGGAAAGCTAATGATGCTTTCGGAGCTATGTCGTGCACGATCTGTAACATTGCACGACCTTCGTCTGTCGAACGACCGTAAGGATATTCTTTGATCACATTTACAGGAGTAAGATTACCATCCGGATTTTGTATGCCGGGAAGATCACCGTTTTGTACGTCTGTAAGTGCAGCATTCAGCGGATCCGTATTGTAGCTATTTGAAATAACACCAACACGTACACCTGTTCCGTCTAAGTGGTAACCATTACGAACGAAATCGGATTTTAAAGCAATATCTCCTTGAGTAGTAGTAATACCTGCGGTAGCCAATGGAGGGAATACTGGTCGTACATAGTCGATAAGATTTGGAAGTAAATTTAATTTAGTCAAATTTGCAACAGGAAATTTACCTGTAATGATCAATGTGTTCGGACCATTGTCGATCAATCCTGTCATTCCATAATTACCTGTTTGCAATAAAGCAAGTAACGTTGCGTACTGTCCTTGAAGAGCGATAACTTCAATGTAAACACTATCGTTGTTCAAGAAGAAAACACTTTGTGCAGTATCGTTTATACTAGGTAAATTATAGAACAACGATGTTAATTCAGAACCAATAAGCTCATATGTTTTTCCACCATCCGGTGCCGGAATACTTGGAAAGATACAAGGAGTGAAATTATTGAAAGCAGTATCGGCAGCAGTACAACCGTTTGATGGATTCGTTACCGTTAAAATATAATTACCACCGGTATTAACTTGCACTGACGAAGAGTTAGCGCCGGAAACAATCCAACCATCTCCATAAGTTGTCCAAGAAAATTGCGCATTTGGTGTTGAAGATGAACCAATGATAGTTGCATCCGGAATGTTACAATCAGTCGCAACATCCAATCCTGCATTTGCATTTGGAGCAGTTGTGTTTAAAGTAACAGCAACCGATGAAGAAGCAGTACAACCATTTGCCGGATTAGTAACAGTAAGAGTATATGTTCCGGCAGAAGTAACAGTAGGTGAGGCAGTATTTGCATTCATAGAAATAGTTCCACCGTTACTTGCAGTCCATGCAAAACTTGCACTTGGAGTAGACGATGAACCATTCAATGTTGCAGAAGTAGTTGTGCAAGTAAGAGCAAAAGTATTTCCAGCATTTGCATTTGGAGCAGTTGTGTTTGAAGTAACAGCAACCGATGAAGATGCAGTACATCCATTTGCCGGATTAGTAACAGTAAGAGTATATGTTCCGGCAGAAGTAACTGTAGGTGTAGCTGTATTTCCATTCGAAGAAATAGTTCCACCGTTGCTAGCAGTCCATGCAAAAGCTGCACTTGGAGTAGACGATGAACCATTCAATATTGTGGAAGTTG
>JANLPR010000089.1:0-3334 GCA_031367345.1 Bacteroidota bacterium
CATAATTATGCAAGCTTCAGAAGACCTTGCTACTTATTATAAATTACAATCAACAAACTCTGGTTTGTCGCACGATCGACCTACGTTTACGACAGTTCAAAATGGTTTAGGAATTTTTACGAGTCGTTTGCAGCACCGACTCTATCGTTTTCCTGATGCTAAGACTCAGAATGCAATTGATACAAGTGCGTTTACAAGAAACCTCGATTTTAGATTTTAAATTTTATTTTACGGAAATGTGTTTCGTTTCCGCTATGTTGATGATCGAAGCTCAAGTTGCTTGAGTTTACATTTGAGTCGTTTTTTACAAAAATATTTTTATAGAATTTATTCATGAAAATAGAAAAATTTCGACATAAAAAACAGCATTGGCTGCTTTCTGAAAAGGTAAAATCATACTAAGAAATCATGAATTTAAGGCATGCTAAGGGAATTAATCCACGACACTCGAATTGCGATTCTCGACCTTCAATTCTCAAATCACAACCATCGAATTACGAATTACAATTCTCAACCTTCAATTCTCAAATCACAACCATCGAATTACGAATTACAAATCTCGATTTACGAATCACAATTCTCGACCTTCAATTCTCAAATCACAACCATCGACTCTCGAATCACGATTCTCGACCTTCAATTCTCAAATCACAACCATCGAATCTCGAATTACAATTCTCGACCTTCAATTCTCAAATCACAACCATCGAATTACGAATTACAATTCTCGAATTACAACTCAAATTCGTGCCCTTTTGTCACTCATTAATAAGCTCAAAATGGCCGATTTTAACAAAACTGCCAATATTTCTGCCTTTAATTGGGTGGCAAGAAGATTGACTTACCGTTTTCGTAAAAATTAAAACAATAAACTAAAAATATCATGAGAAAAGTAATTGGAATTGATCTTGGAACGACCAACAGTTGTGTTTCAGTAATGGAAGGTAACGAAGCGATAGTTATTCCAAACAGCGAAGGTCGTCGTACCACACCTTCCATCGTAGCATTCCTAGACAATGGAGAGCGAAAAGTAGGTGACCCTGCAAAACGTCAGGCGATCACGAATCCTAAAAACACAATTTCGTCTATCAAGCGTTTTATGGGAGAATCTTTTGATAATATAACAAAAGAAAAAGATCGTGTTCCTTATGAAGTAGTAAAGGGAGATAACAATACGCCACGTGTTAAAATTGGCGATCGTTTATATACTCCGCAAGAAATTTCTGCTCTTGTTCTACAAAAAATGAAAAAGACAGCTGAAGATTATCTTGGCTTTGAAGTTTCAGAAGCGGTGATTACGGTTCCGGCTTACTTCAACGATTCTCAACGTCAGGCTACGAAAGAAGCAGGGGAGATTGCAGGGTTAAAAGTATTACGAATTATTAATGAGCCAACAGCAGCATCGCTTGCATACGGTTTAGATAAAGATAATAAAGATGAGAAAATAGCAGTCTTCGATTTAGGTGGTGGAACATTCGATATTTCCATTCTTGAATTAGGTGATGGAGTATTTGAAGTGAAGTCTACGAATGGTGATACACACTTAGGTGGTGATGATTTCGATCAAAAAATTATTGACTGGTTAGCCGATGAATTTAAAAAAGACGAAGGAATCGATTTACGTAGAGATCCTATGGCACTTCAGCGTTTGAAAGAAGCTGCAGAAAAAGCAAAAGTTGAGTTATCGAGTTCAGGCCAAACAGAAATCAATTTGCCTTACATCATGCCTGTTGATGGAATACCAAAGCACCTTGTTAAGACATTGACACGCGCAAAATTTGAGCAACTTGCTGATGATCTTATTCAACGTACAATGGCTCCTGTAAAGAAAGCGATGGACGATGCAGGTTTAAAGCCTTCAGACATTGATGAAGTTATTCTTGTAGGAGGATCGACACGTATCCCTGCGATTCAACAACTAGTAGAAAAATATTTTGGAAGAGCGCCTCACAAAGGTGTAAATCCGGATGAAGTAGTAGCGATTGGAGCAGCGATTCAAGGAGCAGTATTAACAGGAGAAGTGAAAGACGTTTTATTACTTGACGTAACACCACTTTCATTAGGTATAGAAACAATGGGAGGAGTAATGACTCGTTTGATTGAATCGAATACAACAATACCAACAAAGAAAAGCGAAACATTCAGTACAGCTTCGGACAACCAGCCATCAGTAGAAATTCACGTAATTCAAGGTGAGCGTCCAATGGCAAAAGATAACCGCACGATTGGTCGTTTCCATCTTGATGGTATTCCACCATCGCCACGTGGCGTTCCACAGATTGAAGTTATCTTTGATATCGATGCAAATGGTATTTTGCATGTTACAGCAAAAGATAAAGCAACAGGTAAATCACAGAATATCCGTATCGAAGCATCTTCAGGGTTGAGTGATGAAGATATCAAGAAGATGAAAGCAGAAGCAGAAGCGAATGCAGAATCAGATCGTAAAGAGAAAGAGGAGTCTGAAAAAATTAATCAGGCCGATTCGATGATCTTCCAAACTGAAAAGCAGTTAAAAGAATACAGCGACAAATTGCCTACTGATAAAAAAGGTCCGATCGAAACAGCTTTAGCTGAATTGAAAGAAGCTCACAAAAATCGTGACATCGCCGGTATCGATACTTCATTAGCATCGTTAAACACAGCATGGCAAGCAGCATCAGAAGACATGTACAAAGCAACTGAAGGCGGAGCACAAGGTCAGCCAAATGCAGAAGCAGGAAATGCAGGTGATGCAGGCAAAGCCGATAGCGAAGTAACAGATGTTGATTTCGAAGAAGTGAAAGAAGACAAGAAGTAATTGTAGAAGTTCATTTTTAAAATAGTAAGAAGGTCGCTTTGTGAGAAGCGACCTTCTTTTTTGGGTGATTTTTTCAAATCAAGCTGCTCGGCGGAATCTTTAGCGTCAATTTTTCCGTGACTCACCTCACGCATACCGTAGCGAGATTCCGCCGATCTCAACGTACACACTTTCTTTCTTATATCCTGCTCGGAATCTTTAGCGTCAATTTTTCCGTGACTCACCTCACGCATACCGTAGCGAGATTCCGCCGATCTCAACGTACACCCTTTCTTTCTTATACATACGACAAATCTATTGCAAACTATGCAAATTGATCACAGACACTTTCACCGGACCGATCTGTCCCGAATAATCTTGTGCGCTGCTATATAAATAATCTTCCGGACGGCCAACCACACCTGCTTCGACCGGATTATTATGAATGTATTGAATCTTTGAAAGTGTAAACTTCGGACTATAGACTTCTTCTGCGTGGTTGTTGTATTGCCAAACTTGATGTGTTGATTTTTTCTTTTGCTTTGCTCCGCCTGC
>JANLPR010000102.1:0-14767 GCA_031367345.1 Bacteroidota bacterium
GCGGCTACTGTGGCCAGCCATAGTTTAAAAGGCTCTGCTTTGGGCGATGGAATCGATTGAATGAGGCGAAAAAGTTGTTCGGTATCGGCTACATCGGTTTTATAATATTTTCCATCGGCAGATTGCATTTTCAGTTGGTTACACTTTGTAACCAACTGGCTACCTTCTTTTTTTAGCCTATTCTTTAGCACTTTCCAATAATTATTTGGATTGGGACTATCGGTTAATATACCAACCACATCTACAATAGATATGTACCATTTTTCTTGGTCTTCGTTCCATAAAGAACGAACTTGTTTTGCTTCGAATAATTTTATTGAGTTGTCTTTAGTCATCGGTTGTTAATTATGCGTTCTCAATAATTTTTATTTCTGAATATTTGTATGAATCATCCTTGGGAACCAAACTCATTTTAAAATCAGTTACAAAATAATTCGTATCAATAGCGGAAATTTTCAAATCGCATTGTTTTAATTCTTCTATTGAATAGATTACATATTTTTTTGGGTCATCTGGCCCAAACTTCCCACAGAAAGTTCCGTTAATTGGAGGTAAAATTGATTTAGTTTGACTGAATGCTGTTAAAATTGCAAGCAGATTCGATAAAATAAAAATAGTTTTTATTTTCATATTAATAAGTTACTAAAATAGTATTTCCAAAGTTCGAAGCTTGAAAATTACCACTTACAGCCAATTAACCCACCAATTCGTTCAAAGAAATACTTACCCATTTTTCATTACTAATTATTAATCCCCAACAATCTACTCTCTCTCTTTCTCTGCCTCAAAATTTGAACGAAAAACGTAGTCCCACAATTTCGAACTTACGCCGTAACCTCTGTCCATGTCTTTATAATGATGAATCATGTGATGGTGTTTAATGTTCAACCAAAATTTACTCTTGAAATTGTAATGGTGAATTGCATAATGAACCATGTCGTAAAAAAGATACCCTGCTAGGAATCCAACGAAAAACGGTGCAACTAAAGTGGCACCTATCAGAAATCTGAATAAAAAATAAAACAACGTAGAAAGCGGAATTGAAACTGTAGGAACCATTACCAATCGTTTGCTATCGCTCGGATAATCGTGATGAACGCCATGAAAAATAAAATGTAAACGTGCTCCTATTTTCCCCGGTGGCATCCAATGAAAAACAAATCGGTGCAACACATACTCTGTTAACGTCCAAATAAAAAGTCCAAAACCAAAATATGCTGCAATCACCAAAAGCGAAAGTTGTGATACAACGAATGTGTCGTAAATAAAATACGCAATCACCGGAAGAAAAATATAAAGAGGAACTGAATAATGAATGTGTGATAATTTTTCAAGAAAATTATTCTTGAACATTCTTACGGTTTCGTCTTTGTTACTGATAAAATTTTTTGCCATTTTTTTCTTTACTATTGAAAGTGCAAATTTATAGAAAAATCTGATAAATGATGACGAAAAAATGAGTTATCTGATCAATGTAACTCTACCATTCAGCACTTTTTCATCCAATATCAAATCTTTTACCTCTAAGCGATAAACATAAACCCCATCCGGCGCCGGTGTAGCACTGTCTCTTACAAATCCTGACCAAGGCTTTTTTTCATTTCCTGTAAAAATCAATTCACCCCAACGATTGTAAATATAAAATGTATATGCTCCTAAACTCGCACCAATAGGATGAAATAACTCATTAATATTATCTCCGTTCGGTGTAAACGCTTTTGGAAAAAATACTGCCACCTCTTCTTGCACCACAACTGTGTACAGAACAGAATCGATGCATCCATTATTATTTATGGCAAATAACATCACATCAAAGCTCCCTTGCCCGGGAAATTGATGCACCGGATTTTTGACGAATGCCGTATCAGAATCTGTTACGAAATACCAAACAAATGAATTTGCTGAAACGGATGTATTTGTAAATGCGATGGTATTCAAAAATGCTCCTACATACGGATTTTCATAGGTAAAATTAGCAACCGGGGTAATCAAATTATTTACAATGAAACTGGAACTTGACTGTGGTGTCGACGGACAAGAAATACTTGTTGTCATGGTAACTGTCACTGTATCTTTATTCAGTAATACTCCCGGTGAAAAATTAACACCATTACCTCTTGATTGACCATTGACTGACCAATTATAAACCGGACTACTTCCACCAAAATTCGGAACAGCAGTAAATGTTAACGGTTGACCTTCACAAACCACCGGCGGACTATTAGAAATAATAACTGATGGAGTTACTTGCGATGAGGCATCAACTGTCGTAAAACTAGTTGCTACACCCGCTGCCAAACAAGCCAAACTGGAAGTAAGTTTAACACTTATCGAATCATGCAAATTAGCGGCAATAAATGTAAAGTCAGAATTAGCTGAAGAAGCAGTTACGCTCAGCCCATTCACAAACCATTGAAACAGCGGACTACTTCCTCCAAAAGTTGCGCTTGCATTAAAATGAATTGTGTCGCCCACACAAATAGTAGAACTTGCGTCAGAAGAAATAGAAACTAAAGGCACAACATTTTGAAGCAACGTAACTCGTGACGTATCGGTTGTTTTATTCACTGTTACACATCTCAGCGAACTAATCATTTGCACACTTATGAGCGAATCATTAGGTCCAATGTTAGTAGAAAAACTACTTGCTGTAGAACCCGCAGCAAGAGCACCGTTTACATACCATTGATATTGCGGCGCTGCTCCACCATTAACAACAGAAGCTATAAAAGTAACAGGAGAATTCGGACAAACGCTGGTATCAGGACTAATAGTAACCGTTGGTACTACAGCAGAATTCAAAGCAATAAAAGTTGCCGACGTATCAGTTGAAGCTGTGATGCAAGAAGAATTGGAATGCAATACCACTTGAACAATTGATCCATTGTGCACTACAGCTGTAGAAAATGTATCGATAATACCACTCTGTAATAACGTACCGTCAACTATCCAATCGTACGTCGGATTTGCTCCTCCATTAGTTGGAGTCGCCGAAAAACGAATGGTATCGCCTTGACAAAATGGTCCGACGGAGTTTGTGATTAAATTAACATTTGGAACAGACAACGATGTAATGGTGATGCTCAACGTTGAATCAAAGTACGAGCAATTAGCGTTATAATAACGCAAAGTTATATTATAGGAACCCGGCAAAGAGTAATTAATTATTGGATTTTGATTGTCGGCAATAACTCCACCTGCAGCATTACTTCCCGGAACGATCCAATCGTAATTGGTAACAAGTCCTGCACCATTTCCACCAAGATTGATAGCAGTATTTACACAAGCAGTAATCGGGCTTATTGTGAAGCCGGGATTATTATTCGGTTCAACAGATATCGTATCAAAAGCAGAAACGGTATTTCCACATTGATCAGTTACAATCACACTGTAAGGAGTCGTAATTGTTGGGCTTACCCTTAGCGTATCATTATTTACAACTGACGAATTCCAACTATAAGAATAAGGTGGCACTCCATATTGAACAGCTGCTACAAGATCCACATTTGCTCCACCACATACTTGCATATTTGGAGTGAAAAAATTTAGATCCAATGTTCGTCCTTCAATTTCGACAATCCAATTTTCTGCAGCACGAATACAGTTACCCAAACAATTTAAATCGGGATCATGATTACATCTGAAAAAATGCAACATAAAATTTAAATTCTGTGGTGCACAAGAAGGTGCAGGGAAACATGGAACAAATTCGCTGATAGGATTCGTATCAAGCAAACAAGTAAACATTGGAATTGGAAAATTGCAAGTAAAAACGCCCGGTGCTGCTGAAGGCCAATGGCAAGCACCCATATCAATGCTGTATCCTCCATCTTGTCCAAAACAAGTTGCAATGGCCTGATAACCGAAACTATTATAAATTGTGGTGATAGTTGCATTAGCAGGTGTCGCCACATTCAGTGAATAATCGCAACTATTTGTCCAACAAACCGGACTAAATTTTGTTCCCATTATTGAAGAAGCTAGCAAACTATCAACTGAGTTTACGATTGGATCAATAACAACCGGATACTGAGTATTGGAATCGTTCAACCAATTTACAGGAGTATAAACCATTAACTGCCCTTGAGTATTCAACGTAGATGCTATTGGAATTGCAGGATGATTTACATCGTTGTTAAATGCAAAACATTTATCAATAGTAAAAACCGAATTTCCCATATTATCTATGATGCTCTGGCTTTGACTTTGCACAGCTTCATTTGAAACAATAGTTCCATTTCCAACTAAATTAATTCTTTGTTTCATCACCAGTGTTCCATCTGATAAAGCAAGTTTCTTTTTTACAATAAAATTAATTTCGACTTTACTTTCACTAAGTATAAAAACCAAATCGATATCCGTATAAAAATTTTGAAAATAAATCCCAGCATCACCGGCGGTAAAATTACCCCAATTGCCTTTGCCGAAAGATGTTTCTGTGCCATTACTAGCAATGTGAACTAATTGTAAATCGTTTCCGATCAAAATACTTTTTGCACCATTTACAATTGCTATATTCTTTTGCAATAAATCGATCGTAACCGAATTTCGTTGCCGTTGAGCTTTAAAAATCAAAAGCGAACTAGTTGGTTCAAGATGAAAATTAATTTCTCGCCAATAACCATCAGAATCTTTATAATTTAAAGGAGTAAATGAATGTTGCGATATGAAATGACTCCCATTACTGTTTTTCTCAACCATAAATCGGTTGTAAGCATCTCTTCTATCAATCAATTCAATAAAATCATTTTTACGTTGAGCATTAGCAGGATAATAACCAAGATCTGGATTCGACCAAAATTTCCGATCGACTAATGTTTTTATTTCGTTAATATTATTCTGCTCTCTTGTCGTAAAAGTCGTAAAGTTTAATTTACTCAAACGAGAAATTTGCGCATGAGATATTAGAGTAAAAAAAGTAAAAATGAATACAATTATTTTTTTCATTATACCTGCAAAAAAATATAAATTATAAATTACGTAAAAACTCTTCACTCGATTTCATTAGAGGATACAAATATGAATCCTCCTCAATAAATTTTACTTTTTTGCGATAAGCAGCAATAAACTCTTCAACCATTTTTGAACTTTGAAGCGGCCTTCTGAAATCTAACGCTTGCGCTGCCGTCATCATTTCAATACTTAAAATAGAATACACATTTTGAACCACTCTATGTAATTTTGTTGCTGCATTTGCACCCATGCTTACATGATCTTCCTGGCCATTACTCGAAACAATACTATCCACCGAAGCAGGAGTACATAATTGTTTATTCTGACTTACAATAGATGCAGCTGTATATTGAGGAATCATGAAACCGGAATTTAATCCGGGATTAGCAACCAAGAAAGAAGGCAATCCACGTTGACCGGATATTAGCAAATAGGTGCGTCGCTCTGAAATACTTCCTAATTCAGCAAGTGCAATCGCTAAAAAATCCATTGCTAAAGCCAGTGGTTGTCCATGAAAATTTCCTGCTGAAATGATCTTATCATCATCAGGAAAAATTGTTGGATTATCAGTTACAGAATTTATTTCAGTTGAAATAACAGTAGCGACATAATTAATAGCATCACGAGAAGCTCCATGAACTTGTGGAATGCAACGGAATGAATACGGATCTTGAACGTGCTCTTTTTTACGTTTGATCAATTGCGATCCTTTCAAAATATTTCGCATATTCTCTGCAACATCAATTTGTCCTTTATGAGGACGAATTTTGTGAACCAATTTATCGAATGGTTCCTGACGACCATCAAATGCATCTAATGAAATTGCACCGATAAAGTCAGACAGTGAAGCAATACTATAAGCACTCATAATACAATGCAAAGCATAAGCCGACATGAATTGTGTTCCATTGAGTAAAGCCAACCCTTCCTTCGATTGAAGTTCGATTGGCTTCCAATTCATTTTCTTTAATACAGCCTTAGACGAAACTATTTTCCCTTCAACAACAACTTCACCTTCACCAATCAACGACAAACAAAGGTGAGCAAGTGGCGCTAAGTCGCCCGAAGCACCTAACGAACCTTGCTGATAAACTACAGGGTAAATTTCATTGTTATATAAATCGATAAGTCTTTCAACAGTGATCAATTGAACTCCTGAATTACCATAAGACAAACCTTGTATTTTCAACAGCAACATTAAACGAACAATTTCAACAGGAACCATTTCTCCTGCACCGCATGCATGCGATAACATTAAATTTCGTTGAAGTTTCCCTAAGTCATTCTCTGAAATTGATTTGTTATACAAAGAACCGAAGCCTGTATTGATACCATAGGTCGGCTCACTAAACTCCTTTTGTTTTTTATCGAGAAATTTTCTGCATTTAACAATATTCGATTTTGCCGTTTCAGACAATGCCAATTTCCGATTGTCGAAAATAATATTTTCGATATCGTTGATAGTTAATTGAGCAGAACCTATTTTATATACTGACATAAATTTCCTTTTAATTATTTTGCAGAAGATGGATCAATTCAATTTTACTAACTTTTATTTGCTCTCCCGTTTTCATATTTTTCACTGTGAGTAATCCACTAGACATCTCGTCAGATCCAATTAACGCTACAAAAGGAATCGCTTTTTTATCGGCATACGTCATTTGTTTTTTCATTTTGGCAGCATCAGGAAAAACTTCTGCATTAATATTCTCACTCCTAATTTCTTTCGCTAACTTAAGACAATAGGTAGCTTCGTTCTCACCGAAATTAACAAAAAGTATTTTAGTAGGCGAAACACTTTCGCTGGAAAATCCGGAGATCTCATCCAAAACATCATATATTCTATCAGCACCAAAAGAAATACCAACACCCGACATATTGGGCAAACCAAAAATTCCGGTCAAGTCATCGTACCTTCCACCTCCGCAGATACTTCCTGTAAATGTAGAACGAGCATCATTTACTTTTACTTCAATAATTGCTCCCGTATAATAATTCAATCCCCGGGCAAGTGTAATATCTAACTCCAAATTATTTTTTAATCCGAGATTAGATGCAAGAGAAAAGATAGCAGAAATTTCTTCTATGCCGGATTTCCCAATTTGAGAATTTATCAAAACCTCTGACAAGATCGATAGCTTTTCGCTATTTGTACCTTTCAAATCGATAACAGGTTTGAGTATTGAAAGAGCCTTTTCATCAATTCCTTTACTGCGCAATTCATCGAGTACTTTCTCGATTCCAATTTTATCGATCTTATCTATCGCTACGGTGATATCAATGATTTTCTCAGGCGAGCCAATCAGTTCAGCTATTCCAGCTAAAATTTTTCTGTTGTTCAATTTGATTGTCACTCCGAAATTCAATACTTCAAAAACATCTTGAACGATATTGATCAAATCTATTTCACTGAGTAAAGAATCGGAGCCAATCACATCAACGTCGCATTGATAAAATTCGCGGTACCGTCCTTTCTGAGGACGATCGGCGCGCCATACCGGTTGAATCTGATATCTTTTAAAAGGAAATGCAAGTTCATTTTGATTCATTACCACATACCTTGCAAAAGGAACAGTAAGATCATAACGCAACCCTTTTTCAGTGATGTCCGACAATTTAATATTTCCCGATGCAGTTTTTATCTGATCGACAACTTCACCGGAATTTAAAACACGATATAAAAGTTTATCACCTTCGTCACCGTATTTTCCTTCTAATGTAGATAGATTCTCCATCGATGGAGTTTCGATTTGTTCAAAACCATACCGCTGAAAAATAGTACGAGTTGTATCAAAAATAAAATTCCGTTTGCGCATTTGCACAGGCGAAAAATCTCTTGTACCCTTAGGAATGGATGGTTTCATTGTTCTATAAAAGGTAATTCATTATGATTAGCTCAAGTAATTGAGCGCAATAGGAAAGTAATAAGTGAGCGTATTTAAACAAACCATTATTCCTTTTCAATTAATAGCAAAAAGGAACAATGGAATATAAAATTTAAAACGCACACAAAATTGTACTATCTGACTAGCGATCTATATCTGAGGCGATGAGGTTGTACATCACCCAGACGCTGTTTTTTATTTTCTTCATATTCCGAGAAGTTACCATCAAAGAAATAAACTTGAGAGTCACCTTCAAAGGCAAGAATATGTGTTGCAATTCTGTCTAAGAACCATCTATCGTGAGAAATAACAACTGCGCAACCTGCAAAATTTTCCAACGCTTCCTCTAAAGCTCTTAGCGTATTAATATCAATATCGTTCGTTGGCTCATCGAGTAAAAGTACATTCGAACCTTGCTTCAAAGCAATTGCTAAGTGAACACGATTTCTTTCTCCACCGGATAACACTTCCAGTTTTTTACTTTGATCAGTTCCACTGAAATTAAATTTGGAAACGTAAGCTCTCGAATTCAATTTCTGGCTTCCCACAATCATAGAATCAGTACCACCTGAAATCACTTCATAAACAGTTTTTCCCGGTACAAGATCATCGTGCGACTGATCAACATAACCGATCTGAACAGTTTCACCAACTTTAAATTCACCGGTATCCGGCGTCTCTTGCCCCATGATCATTTTGAACAACGTCGTTTTACCGGCACCATTCGGTCCAATAACTCCAACGATTCCTGCAGGTGGTAATGAGAAACTAAGATTTTCGAAAAGTATTTTGTCACCATAAGTTTTTGAAATAGCATTAGCTTCGATTACAACACTACCTAAACGTGGACCGGGAGGAATAAACAATTCCAATTTATCTTCTTTCTCTTTTACATCTTCGTTCAACATTCTGTCGTAAGCTGCAATACGCGCTTTCGATTTTGTATGCCGGCCTTTAGGCGATAAACGAACCCATTCCAATTCTCGTTGTAAAGTTTTCTGACGTTTACTTTCCGTTTTTTCTTCTTGAGATAATCGATTCGACTTTTGTTCTAACCATGAAGAATAATTTCCTTTCCATGGAATTCCTTCACCTCTGTCAAGTTCCAATATCCATCCAGCAACATTATCTAAGAAATATCGATCGTGAGTTACAGCGATAACTGTTCCTGCATATTTTTGAAGATGTTGCTCTAACCACAATACCGATTCAGCATCGAGGTGATTGGTTGGCTCATCGAGTAATAATACGTCTGGCTCTTGCAATAACAATCGACAAAGAGCGATCCTTCTTTTTTCACCACCCGAAAGATTTTCAACAAGTGCTTCCGGATCAGGACAACGCAAAGCGTCCATGGCTATTTCAATCTTATTATCAATTTCCCATCCGTTGCATGCATCAATAGCATCTTGCACTTGACCTTGACGTTCGATCAGTTTATTCATCTGATCATCGGTCATCTCTTCTGCGAATTTATTGTTGATCTCTTCAAATTCTTTGAGCAAGTCAACAACTTTCTGCGCACCCTCCATAACGATTTCTCGAGCAGTCTTCGTATTATCGAAATCCGGTTCTTGAGAAAGATATCCAACTGTATAACCCGGGGAAAACACAACTTCACCGGAAAACGATTTCTCGATACCGGCTATGATTTTCATAAGAGTAGACTTTCCAGCTCCGTTTAAGCCAAGGATACCAATCTTTGCTCCGTAATAAAATGACAAATAAATATCTTTTAGGACCTGCTTTTGAGGTGGATAGATCTTACTGACCCCAACCATCGAGAAAATGATCTTTTTATCGTCTGACATATTGTTTTATTTCCTTTTGTGAGCGGCAAATGTCGTTAAAAAAAGCCTAATTCAGAAGAAATATTGAAGCTATGCTCCTTTAAAATAGCTATAATCAGGCTAAAATAACATTCAAAATATGACCTTTTAGTCAAATGCAATTAGTCAAGTATCACAACTTTTAAAAATAGTTAGATTTTAGTGAAAAAAATGCAAGTCGTCGCATCCGTTTTAAATGTCATTAATCAACTTTCATTCGGTGATAACAATTGAGAATTATGTTAGAAATACCATGGACTTAAGTAACAAAAGAAGACAATTTAAGTAATAGAATGCACTACTAAGTAAGCATGAAAATGAAAAAATCTATCTTGATCTTATTGTCGGTGTTCGCATTCATGAACTCTGAAGCCCAAATGGCAAAAATGAATTTCGCTTTGAAACGAAAAGTCGAAGAGAAAACTACATCATCTCGAGAGATCTCAGTATTGGTGAAAGGAAACATCGACATTATCAGAGCCAATACTATTTCATTGGGAGGAGTTTTTAAATATGCAGCCGGAGACATTGCAGCGATAAGAATTCCACTCGATAAAATAAAAATGCTTGCAAAAGTTGCAGAAGTAAAAAGGATAGAGAGTAACGACTATCGTTTGCAACCACTAAACGACCAGGTAGTTCGCAACAATCATGTATTAGAAGTGCAAAACGGATTTGGCCTTCCACAATCCTATGACGGTACAGGTGTTGTTGTTGGAATCATCGATGAAGGAATTGATTTTACTCATCCCGATTTCAGAGATGAATATGGAAGAACGAGAATAAAATATTTATGGGATCAGTCGATCATAAATACAAATCCCGCTACACAAGCTCAGCCTTATGGTTACGGAAAAGAATACATCGGAAATCAAATAGACACATCAACTCAACATTTTGATAGTCCGTTTGGTCACGGTACTCACGTTGCCGGTATAGCTTGTGGCAATGGCTTAGCGGTGAATAATTACAAAGGGATGGCGCCTAAAGCTGATATGATAATTGTCAAATCAAATTTGAATCAGCCTGATAATGATTTTCTCACTTCGTTAGTGGATGCCATTAAATACATTTTCGACAGAGCCGACCAACTTGGAGAACCGGCAGTAATAAATATCAGCTTAGGAACCTATTTTGGTTCGCACGATGGAAAAGATATTCAAGCACAAAGCATCGACAATCTTATTACATCAGCACCTGGTCATGTAGTAGTTTGTGCGGCAGGAAATGCAGGAGCAGCTCCACTCCATCTCGGTTATAATCTTTCAGCAGATACTAATTTTACATGGCTACAGTATAGCAGTGGTTCAATTTACGTTCAGGCATTCGGAGATTCAGGACAATTTGCCAATGCAAATTTTTCGGTGGGATTACAAAGAGTAAAACCCAACTTTCAAACGATCGGTTCACTTCCTTTTAAAAACATATTGGCAAATGTTGACAGTGTAATCATTGACACTTTGTATAGCGGATCAAATAGACTAGGAATTATTTATAGTTATGCTCAAAATTTTGGAAGCTATTATTCCTTTGAATACATGATTTACCCCGACTCCACTCAAAACATTAATGGACAAGACACGAGCAGATATTACTGGAACTTTAATACAATTGGAGCAGGAAGAATGGATGCATGGAGCTTAGATATGATCTTTGACAATTTACCAGATAGCACTACATTTCCAAAGATAAATAAGTATAAAAAGCCCGACACCGACCAGACGATAGTGAGTAGTTTTTCTTGTAGCGATAAAGTAATTACGGTTGGAAGTTATACGAATAGAAATTACTACACTAACGCTAACTTTGCGATTACAAGAGACACTACTTTGCATGTTGGCGAGCTTTCCGTTTTCTCTAGCCATGGCCCAACACGCGATGGAAGAGTAAAGCCTGACATCACTGCAACCGGCGAATGGGTATTGTCTACCGGAACACAAGCTGAAATGAGTATTCTCTCAGCAACAGAACCGGAGAAAGTTGCTGCCGGCAAAAAACACAAAAGAAGTAGCGGAACATCAATGGCTTCACCTGTAGTAGCAGGAATTGCTGCTCTTTTCCTTCAAAAAAATCCTACGGCAACATGGTTAGAAGTGAAAAATGCGATTATCAACTGTGCAGATAAAGATGGATTTACAGGTCAAAACTTACCGGACTATCGTTGGGGAAATGGAAAAGTAAATGCCTACTCTTCTGTACGTGGCTGTACAATTGGGATTACAGAAAATCAATTCAGTTCAATTGATCTATCCATATTCCCAAATCCATCTGCCGGGAATTTCAGTATACAATATGACCTTTCTACAATAGGTATGGCTAAAAAAGCGATGTTACAAATTTCTAACATACTTGGTCAGAGTATTAAAACCATAGAGTTAAAAGACCTTGCAAGCAGTGTTGATATGTCTATAGAAAACATGAGCAGTGGTGTCTATTTTGTCTCATTAAAAATTGATGGCAAAACCAGACGAACAGAAAAAATGATCATTCTATAATGAACGAAATTTTCTTTTACCTTAGCACCGGAGGAAAATCATTTTGTTGATTAAAAAAGTAAACAACTATTTATCGCTTGTAAAATTCAGTCATACTATTTTTGCAATGCCGTTTGCATTAATTGGATTCACACTTGGAGTTTCAAGACCCGATTCAACTTTTTCGTTTTTACTACTGTTAAAAATAGTACTCTGTATGATATTTGCCAGAACAGCGGCGATGGCATTCAACAGATACATAGATAGAGACATTGACAAAGTAAATCAACGTACGGAAAATAGAGAAATACCAGGAGGAATTGTTAAACCTACATCGGCACTCTCCTTAGTTATATTGTCATCACTCGCTTTTATTACTACAACTTATTTCATAAACAAAATTTGTTTTTATTTATCACCTGTTGCACTTTTGGTTGTACTGGGATATTCATTTACAAAAAGATTTACTTGGCTCTGTCATTTAATTTTAGGAATAGGACTATCGCTTGCTCCAATTGGCGCCTACTTAGCAGTTACCGGCGAGTTCAACTTACTTCCTCTCCTCTTCAGCTTTACCGTTTTAACATGGGTTAGTGGTTTCGACATCATTTATGCATTGCAAGATGAAGAGTTCGATCGAAAATTAAATCTACATTCCATGCCTGCAGCATTTGGTAAGTCAAGAGCATTAACAATATCTGTTATACTCCATTTAATTTCAATAGGCTTTGTATTTTTAGCAGGATTGTATTTACCCTTCGGAAAAATCTATTGGTTGGGAGCTGCCGTGTTTTCAATATTGGTAGTGTATCAACACTTGCTTGTAAAACCAAACGATCTAAGCAAAGTTAATCTCGCTTTTTTTACTACCAATGGTATTGCGAGTATTGCTTTCGCTACTTTTGTTATCAGCGATTTACTTTTAAAATAAAATTATTTTTAACAAATCTACTTCTTGATATCCTCAATAGCAGATTTCACCCAAAATTATTTTCAGTGTAAACTAAATACTCTCACTATTTTTTTAGGGCTTCATCAACACCAAGCCAGCTTGTGAATTTGTTTCTACCAGTGAGTAGTCTGTCGATTCAATTAGATTATCGCCAGTGATATCAGAAACCAAATAACCCGAACTGAGCGTAAGCACTGCTGCTTGAACCAATGTAAAATCAGCGTTATTAATAATTCCGTTTTGATCTATATCACCGGAGCGAATGGCATATCGACCTCCACCTACATTAATAAGATTACTTCCATAAGCTTGAGTGATTCCGGAAGTAAAATCAAAACTATTCGATGTAGAAGGAAAAGCAATTGCACTACCACTCCATGTTTCAAGTGAATTTCTATGCTTCACAACAACATAATAATTCCCGCCCATTACAGCAGCAGGAAAAGAAAATACTCCAACACCACTCGAATTGATAACAGCTTTATCAGAATATAAGATAGTATGAGGAACCAATGAACCAGCAAGTTGTACAATAATAGAATCGGTATTCGATCCTGCTAAGGCTGTTCGCATAACGCCTCCTGTTGAATAAAAGCCTTCGATAAACACTTTTAAAGTTAAAGCGATATTAGCGCTGAATACAGTACTTGAAGTAGCCGTGCCACATGGAGTTGTAACAACTATATAACCATTGGTTGAACCGACAGGAACGGTTGCCGAAATTTGCGTACTATTTACTACCGAAAAAGTTGAACTTATCCCATTAAAAGTTACAGCCGATACATTCGTAAAATTATCACCGGTAATAGTAACTACCGTACCTGAACTTCCTGACGATGGAGTAAAGGAAGTTATTGTTGGCGGAGAAAGTGACGTAACATTTATCACATTGCTTGAAGAATTGCAAGGTCCATTGCTTGAAGCAGGAAAAGTGATCGTAAAATTGTTAATTGTTCCCACATCTGCAGCGGCATTATCTATAACGATCAATTTCCAATTCCCATTTGGATTTATTGAACCTCCACCTATCGCAGCAAAAGTAGTAACAGTCGAAGTTGTACAAGTGGACATGATACTTGCCCACGGCTTATACGTGCCTGAATAAGGTGCACCGGTAGTAGGTATAGTCGTACTACCTGCATCTGTAAAAATTGTATTTGTAAAATTATCGCCACTCGACCCTACTTGATTAGCTAAACCTAAAATCGAACCATTTGGTGCTTGAAGTAAAAGCATCAAATCACCATCGTATGTATGGGTAATATTTAATGCAATAGAAATTCCGGCAGTAGAAACAGTACCTGTATAACCACTCACTGTTATCGTACTATTTGCTCCGGTACAGACATTATCCGGAATCGAAACGACTGTAGAATTAACGAACGTTTCTGGCGAATAAGCCGCTACATCGTATGCTGCAGTAGTAGTTGCAGAATAAGTCGATGTTGTTGCTCCGCCAATTGCAATTCCGTTATTTCTCCACTGATAAACGTTACCTGCTACTGAAGTAAAAGAAAGATTCACACTTCCAGGCGAACAAAAACTTATTGGCCCTCCGGCAGCTATTGTTGGTGTTGCAGCGGTAGCTAAAATATTCAATGCAAGTGAAGATACACTTCCACTTCCACATGCATTTACTCCTGCAACACTTATAGAACCTGATCCCGATGTTGC
>JANLPR010000136.1:0-2258 GCA_031367345.1 Bacteroidota bacterium
CGAAGGAAAGTGTTGCGGCAAGGAACTGAACCGACAAACTATCTTCAAACGTTTTACTCCAGATCGTATCGCCAAAGACATTCGCTCGTAAAATAACACCACTCGAAATGAAAGTGCCGACGAAACCTACTATAAGAACCGATGAATCGCTATCTTTAATCATTGCAGATAGTGTAACGTTTTGTGAGTTTGCCAACTTATGAAAATCAGCTGCCGCACACTGAATAGAATACACAAACAAAAAACAAAGAATACATAATTTCATTTTCATATTTTCAAAATTATCAAATATCAAATTTGTTTCAAACTTTCACTTCTCTTTTTGGAGCTGACTCCAATAAAAAATAAATGTTCAGATAAATATAAGATTATTTTTGCAATTTAAAACGAATTAAAATTACAGCCCTTCTCCAATTTAAAGATTTATTTCGCATAAACAATTATAAGACACTATTCCAATTTAAAGTTGGTCTTAAATAACCACTCAACTCTTGTAATTCCATTTTTCCTTCGCTACACAATAGTATTAACACCAAGCCGAAACTTTGCTAATTATTTAATTGTAATTTATTTTTACAAATCAGTATCTCTCCGTTTATTTTGTCATATTACAACACAATTCACCTCTCTGTGTTTTAAAAGCAAATTGGTGAGAAATAGCTAATATTTCTACAAGTGGAGACCAGTAATACCATTAGCTAATATAAAATAGTCTAAAAATCGCACACTATATATTCGTATGAACAAAGGCTTTTAATCCTTTCAATCGTGATTAATTTTTTGATTGAGTTATCCATGTGTTTTTTTAGGTCATCCATGTTTTCAAATGTTTGGCACACAAATTCTCTTTTTAATAACCACCACACTTTTTCTGCTGGATTTAGTTCTGGGCTATATGGAGGCAAAAATATCAGAACAATATTTTCGGGGATGATTAATGATTTTGATTTGTGAAAAGCCCCATTATCTAAAAGCATTACTTTGAGTTCGGTTGGGTTTTCTTGCGAGAATTCGTTAAGGAAAATCTGAAACATTTCGGTATTACAGAATGGAAGCTCTAACAAAAAGCTATTTCCGTTTATTGCTGAAAATGCACCAAATAAATAAGTATTTTCAAATTTATGTTGATAAGGACAAACTGGTTTAACCCCTTTGGCTGTAATAGCTCTGCCGTTTCTTGTAAACAAACCAAATCTACTTTCATCTTGGCTATAAATATTAACTTGAGTGAATTTAGAAAGCAATAATTCTACTTTTTCTTGACAGATCTGCCGGAAGTTTTTTTAAAAACCGGGCCAGCTTCTTTGTCTTTTTTTACATGACTTTTTCTAGCAACTTTTAGCTTGGCTCCAAAATGCCTTTTAACGTAGTGACGCAAACTATTATAATTAATTCCTTTTACAAAATGCGTATCTACCCATTGCTGCAAATCTTTAAAGCTTGTGAAAGCTCCCTGTGGATTATGTAATTTGATGCGAATTTGCTCATGCGCTTCCTTAGAAATTACGGAAGGTTTAAACCCAATTCTACCATCTGTGAGCAAGGCTTTAATACCACCTAAGAGATATTTTTGTCGCCAACTTTGAATACTGTTATGGTTCACTCCAACTTGATCAGCTAATTCGTTTTTAGTCAAATCAATTTCTGATTGCTTGATGATGATAAGCATTTTAAGTTTAGGAGAATGATGTCCGGGAGAGTTTTTAAGAAGCTTCTTCAAATCAGGAAGAGTTTCTTTTACGAGAATTTTTAACGCGTTTGCCATAAGACAAATATAACTAGCCTTTATTACATAGTCTAATAATATTCCAATTTGTTACCAACACTAAATTGTTCATATTAAACTAATTTATATTAGCTAATGGTATTACCTAATAGGAACGGCAGGAGATGCGATAAATGTAATGATGGCAGCAGCTGCGATGAACTTTAAAAGGATAATGAACAAATGGAAGGAGGACATTTTTTTGTTCCTTTATTTTATTGTCAATTTATTCAAAACACAATCGATACCATTAAGAACAAATCAAATTATAATCTAGAAAAGTACTTTTTGAGGGTCGACTAATTAGAAAAGGTCGACGTGTGTTGACTTTATCGGATGGAAAAAGAAATAAAAGTGATCCCGGCGGGGATCGAACCCACAACCTACTGCTTAGAAGGCAGTTGCTCTATCCAATTGAGCTACGGAATCGGAAATGTTATGTGAGTGTGTGGTTTGAGTGTGTTAACAAGAGTGGCTGTGCGCTCAGATGAAC
>JANLPR010000138.1:0-8219 GCA_031367345.1 Bacteroidota bacterium
TCTCATCATCATTTTATAAAATAGTTTTTACTTTTGTTTACATTAAAAAATATACTTATCAAACGTTCCATATTTTTCAAGTATTTTTCCTTTTGGAAAACTTAAAGCTATTAGTATAACGCCTGATATAATAGCATTCCACAATGCATTAGCCGGAATAGTATTAATCAAAAACACGGCTATGATGAGCCAAAGTGCAAAGAGGATATTAATAAACCGTATTGCACGTCCTACTTCAGCCATTGCCATAATTGAAAAAGTAATAACTAATGCACCAAGAGTTGTAAAATTTCCTGCGGCTGCACCTATTACACCAAAATTACCCGGATAAAACATCCACCATAAACCTATTGCAACTGCTAATAAAAGATTCCATGGTAGGTTCATCCCCCAGCGCATTGCTGGAATGGTTTTAGTAATTGATTCAGTAAATCGTGGAGTGCGTATATCATCACTTCCATCTTCAATAGTATCGCCTATCCAAAAAGTTTTCCAGAAAGGTTTTCCTGCTTTCATGCGCTTATGCATAAATTGTATCATTGCTACTACTTCATCCAGAGTTAAAGGTATCATCACAACCATAGCTGCAGCAGTAAGCAGACAAACGGAACACCAGAAGCCGACTGACACCGGCTGTAAAATGATAAGAACTATACTAACGACTCCCAGCGGAATTACTAATATCCCAAAAAAGGCTACCATCCACGGCATAGTACGCCAGCGGTTTGACATACCCATGTAGCCCATAAGCGCCTCTATGGTATATGAAAAATTACCTAAGCCACCATCAGAAATTGGAAACGATTTTGAAACGGTTGATGTCAATACTTTTTCTGTGCCATTACCAAAAAACGGGTCCCAAACATGTGTTATATATCCCAACTGATAAGCCGCTAAATAACGGGAACCAAAAAATCCAATCCAAGCTAAAATAATTATTGGAGTTCTTTGTAGCCATGTAGAAGGATTATAAGTCCAGCCCGGTGGTGTTTCAGGACCGGCAGGCATTGTCATCATCATTTTCATCATGCCTGGCATTTCCGGAATCAGAACTGACAGTCCGATTGCTAAAATACCAATGATGCTGTCCATAATAAATGCTGATGCATCTGGTGACCAGAATGCAAGTGGTGCAAACAATAACCATACTCCAACAAATGAAGATGCCCACGGTGCCCATAAGCGGAATGGATTTGCAGAGAGTAAACTGAACAAAACTAACAGCGCACCACTTATCATGTCGCTATTTGTCATCGCTGCGCTATGATAGCCGAATGTAAACGGCGAAGCTATGAGAAAAAATCCAAGCAAGATATTAGTTGCATGTGTCCAGTACAAAGTATTGTAATGTTCAATAATCATTTTATTTTGGTTTGCCTTTTCTTCCTTTTTTACGAGCGTCATTCCGCACTTCGGGCAGTTGCCAGGCTTATCACTCACTACTTCCGGGTGCATAGGGCAAGTATATTGTATTGCTTTTCCTTCTCCGCTTACTTTTGAGTTATTTGATTTCACCTCTTCAACTTTGGGAGACATTGAACCGTGCTCGTGCATATCCATTTTTATATTTGAATTAAAAAGACTGAATACTCATTTACTTCTTGAGTTTATTTTCCTTATAAAATTTTTCAGGATTATCTTTTAAGTTTTTAATCATTCGTGGAAGCGTATCTCGCAATCCATGCTTGGGTTGCCATCCTAACAATCTTTTTGCTTTTGAACTATCCATTTCAAAATGGTCATCGGCAAGGTCAATCATCCACGGCTTTATAAATGCTTTGCCAAAAATATTTTGCATGAACGCTCCGGCTTTAGCAAACCATTTTGGTATATGAATTATTTCCAATTTCTTTCTATTAATTTCTGTACTGATAATATCCTGCAAATCTTTATACGATAATGTTTCATCATCTCCGATATTCAATACTATTTCCGTGGGTAAATCTTTTCTTTTTTCTATTGTCTTTACAATAGAATCTACCAAATCATCCAGGTGAACATACGTGCTGCCATGTGCAGTATTGGCTGGATATAATCTTGCAGTGATTTGCTTTTCAAAGATGCGCTGTATCTGATTAGTGATTGGAATTGAACTACCGTTTTCGCTATATACACCTGCAATTCGCATATTCACTACAGGAATTCCTCCCCGTTGTTCGTGCAACACTTTTTCAGTTGCGACTTTTGATTTCGGATAATCCCACTTGGGTTCAAGAGGTGATTCTTCAGTTATCTTTACTCCCGGTGAGGATGGTTTATACACCAACATACTGCTAGAAAAAATAAACTGCTCCACTTCAAAATTTTGCAGAAATTTTATTATTCGTTCTGTTCCCTTCACTGTTATTTTATCGTACAAGTCAGAGGGCTTTCCCAAAAAATCGTAATAAGCCGCCAGGTGAACTACAGCAGTTATTTTGCTTCCGTACTCGTAACGAATCCTTTCAAAAACAAATTCCATGCTTTTGTCACTGGTAATATCGAGACAGATGCATTCTGATTCTGCTGGCGGAAATGGATAGCCGGCATTATCAAGTCCGGCAATTCGGTAATGCGTTGCCAGTTTATGAATTAATGCAGTGCCTATCATTCCACTGCTTCCGGAAACCACAATGACTTCTTTTATTCCTTCGGGTTTGAGTGGTTTATTCATATTTTAATTTTCCATTTTTTATTTATCTATCAGCATCCTGTTGCTTAATATTTTGACTTTATTTTCTTTTCATTTTACTTATATATATTTTTTTCATTTACTGCGTTGGATAATTATTCTTACGTGTAATCACCTTTGATGAGTCACCATTCTACATCAGGTGAAAAAATGTATTGCGATGAAAATTCTTTGTTTGTTGAAATTGGCTGACGATAACCTATTCCAAGCGTTAAAAATTTATTGACGGTCACTTTTACGCCGCCAAGCAAATTGAAAGAGGCTAATTCATCCGGCATCTTCTCTCCAAATATTTCAGCAACCAAAAAAATGCCATTCCTTACTTTAAAAACGAATGAAGCACTACCCTCCAGCATATCTTCACGTGGACTATAATGGATTATCTGGTTAATTGCGAAACGTGGCCTAACGTAAGCTGCGGAAAAACCTACCAGAGTATTAATGCGACTTACACCTTTCTTTGTCGGAATTTCAAATTCTATGACTGGACAAAACCCACTCATGCCATCTTTACTTTTTATTGCGACAAACTGGAACATTATTTCAGAATGGGTATCATTTAAAAAACGGTCGTTTCTGATGTGAAGCCCAATTGTTTTTGAAAGTCCGGTTTCGAAGTGAAATCCAAAATCAACTTTTGTATTTCCTTCCATCTGAGTTGCCGTTACAGGAATCCGCAAACTATAAGAACCTACAGGATCGGGCATACCCATGTGTGTAAAAATAGGATGTACAATTTCTTCCCCAACTTCCCCTTCTTTCCCCATTGAATCCATTTTGCTAACAACAGAATCTTTTCCCATTTCCTTGACCTCTCGGCTAAATGCTGGAATTGTGGTAGAACAGAAAATAATCAATGAATACAAAGAAACTTTAAGGAATGTATGATCAACTTTTACTTTTTGTTTCATTTCTTTTTAATTATGGTACGGGCAATTTGATTGCCGCTATTGAAATATTTTTTAAAGACGCAGGTGTAGATTATTTTACATTTTAATAAAATAATTGCACTTCTGTCATACTATCGCCCGTCTATTTTATTTCCGAACAATTTCTACTGAACATTTTGCATGTAATACAACTGAATGTGAAACCGAACCAAGTAGAAAACTCTTGACAACCCCATAACCATGTGAGCCAACAACAATCAAATCAGCACCAAATTTTTCGGCCTCTTTAAGAATTGCACTCTTTGGAGAATCTCTAATAACTTTAGTTGTTACAATCAACGACGGATTTTTTTTACGCAAAACTATTGCTGCTTCTTCGGTTGCTTTCTCTGCCGCTTCTAATGCCTTTTGCTCAAGTTTAGAATGGTATTGACGTAATGCACCCATGGGTTCCATCTTCATTGTAAGTGAAGTCTTTTCGTAAGCAGAAATAATACGCACTTTGGTATTATCAGCAAATGGTCTTTTTGCTATTTCCTGAACTGCTACTTTACTATGTGCTGAGCCATCTATTGCTAAAATTATTTTCATGTATTTTTTTCTTTGGAAGTATTCATTTTTTCCACTCAAAACAATTGCATTACACCATTATTTTTTCTATTAATTCCATTCCGCATTTTGGACAATTGCCGGTCTTATTCGAAATCACTTCGAGATGCATGGAACACATGTAGGTTTTCACTGATTCCGTTTTTTCACTTTTTGTTTCTTTTGTTATCGTTTCCGATGTTTGCTTACTATCGTTTCCCTTATTCTTTTCCTCCGTAATTGCATCGGCATTTATTAAACCATTTTCATCGTGGTCGGGATGCTGGCTATTGAAATCCTCATTTGATTTTTCATCTAATGGCATTTCGCGTCCTTTCCAATTTCCATTATCCTTTTTAGTCTTTTCCATTTTGTTTGTTTTTATATCGATCAAATTTATTTTTCCAAATATCCATCATCAATTTCTAAAGCTGTTCCAGATACAAATGAACTGCCTTCGCAAGC
This sequence comes from Bacteroidota bacterium, assembly GCA_031367345.1. GTDB lineage: Bacteria > Bacteroidota > Bacteroidia > AKYH767-A > 2013-40CM-41-45 > JADKIH01. Next base: position 4,615 of record JANLPR010000138.1, read on the forward strand.
GAGAAAAATAAAACCATTTGCAACTTGCTTTTCCTTTTCTAATGTTTCAAAATCCTTTGGCACTTATAACAATTTTGTCTTCAAACCTTTTCTAACTTAATTTATTCCAAAACTTATATTATTTTAAAAGTTTTGCCTATTACGCGAGTCCACAATGTAAAAATGTCGTTTTGATCAAGCATTATATAATTCCAGTTATAAGTTACATCATTCACACATTATATTTTAAAACCATAACATGTTATATATTTTTGTTCTTTCCATCAGTTGCCTCATAGTGGTTGAAATTTAAAAACAGAATTTTCCGTTTAGGCAAAACCAGACATACAAACATTCATAAGATTGCTACAATAATATCATAAGTAAAATAATCAATCGCTATCATAAGGATCCCTCCGATTGCCTCTCCTACAAACTTCTTCAAACCATTTACAGATCAACTTCACGCATTCCAAATTCATATTCTTTCCTATTTTTCTTTAGTCGCATTATTTGAAATGTAAGTGCTCGACTCAATTTTGAATCCTGTTTAGAATATTCCTGCGAGCAAACAAAAGATCTACTCTGAAATTCGGTAACCGTCAATGAAAAAAAATAAATATTGAAATTAAAAAAGCCTGAAATCACTTCCTTCATGCTATATCTTTGAGCACAAGTCAAGTTATGCGCGAGAGTAAGCTCTCCCTATTCAGCACTTCACTTAAATAATACTTTACAATAATATTATTAGTTTGATGCAATTCGAAGTTATGAAAAAACAAAATAATTTATTTGTGGTAGAGATGGTGCCATTTGATATTATGACGAGGTTGAAATCCACCACCGCTACTTAGCACCTACTCATTTGTTTAAATAATAGAACGGATGCTATTTTTATTTAAAATAAAAGAATAAATACAACTTGTCGCTTCATAACTAATGACGGAAAAGATTCTCCTTAGCATTACTTTTCCAAATTTTGAAAAAAGAAAAAAAGGAACTATTCATCCATTCAAAAAACAAACAACTGAATCTGGAAATTAAAATTATTGGAAATATTTACTTCCAACGTAAATCATTTCCTTTTACATAAATACCGTTTTTAAAATTGAAAAATAAATTTATATTTTTAACAACCTTCCTTATTAATTAAATGCGAAATCAAAAGTCCTTAACCGGATATATCTGATTAGAGGATTTTATGTGTTTAATATTTTAATAAGTAGCTTTAACTATGAAGATCGAGGCATATTTTACACTTAGACAAATAGATTAGAGTATTAAATGTCCAAAACAGCACACTATGTGAATAATGTAACTTATTATTAAAATTATGTAATGCTATCTCTCGTAAGAATGGAGATACTTGCAGAATAATTTAAAATAAAAACAAAATGAAAAAATCTAAAAAATATATTCTTACAAGTATTACTCTTCTTGCAATTGTATTAATGACTACAATCAATGCAGAAGCACAAAAAAAAGTAGAATTCGGAATTCGCTATATGCCCAATATATCATCCTTTGATATGAAAACATCTTCCGGAGGTACTGTTTCTGGTACAGCAACTTTGGGACATGGAGTTGGTGCGTTTCTCGGATTTAACTTTACTGACAATTTTGGAATACAAGGCGAAATAATATATAATTCTTTCAGTCAGAAATATAAAGATATGGATGTCGTACAACAGGTCAATTTGAAATATGTCAATATTCCACTTTTGCTTTCACTCAACACCGGAAAGTCCAAGATTGTAAATCTAAATATAGTTGCCGGTCCTCAAATAGGAATAAGTGTTGGTAGTAGCATTAATACGTCGGGCAACAACGGAACGTATTCATCTAATGCCAGTCTCTCAATAAAGAAAAGCGACTTCGGCTTTGCATATGGTGGAGGACTTGACTTCGGAATCAACCCATCACGTACTCTTCGCTTGGGCTTAGGTTATCGTGGAGTTGTTGGCTTGGTTGATATTTCAAACAACAGTCAAACTACTTCAACCGATTCATACTACATCGTTGAAAAAACACATCTAAAATCTAATTCAGGATATATCGGTTTATCAATTATGTTCTAAAAATAATCTTAGTGCAATTTCAGTTAACCTCAATTAAATTAAATTGAAGTTAAATGAAATTTTATTCTGAATTAATTACTTAAATACGTAGCAAGGAAATCCCTTATTTTCAAACTCAAAAACAGTTTATATGAAAAAAAATAATTTCATAATAGTAATTACGCTAATACTACTTAATGTAATATTAGTTTTTACATCTTGTAATTGGAATCGTGCGCAGCGAGGAGGGGCAATTGGTGCAGGCGCAGGAGCAGGTATTGGAGCCGCTGTTGGAAGTCAGAGTAATCACACTATTGTTGGCGCCTTGATTGGTGCTGCTGTAGGCGGGGCAACAGGTGCATTAATTGGAAATTATATGGACAGGCAGGTTGAGGAAATTCAACGTGATTTAAAGAATGCAAAAGTTGAAAGAGTTGGAGAAGGGATAAAAATAACTTTCGATTCAGGAATTCTTTTCGCAATAGATTCATATAGCCTTTCAGAAACTAGCAAATCCAATCTTAGCGATTTATCAAAAATTCTTCAGAAATATAGTGATACAAATATTTTAATTGAAGGACATACAGATAATACTGGATCGAGTTCTCATAATCTGGAACTATCCCGAGAACGTGCTGCCTCTGTTTCAACTTTCTTTAAATCTTATGGTGTTATTGGTTCGCGCATAAGCACGAATGGATATGGTGAGTCGCAACCGATAGCCGATAATTCAACAGTGAATGGTAGAGAGAATAATCGCCGCGTTGAAGTTGCTATTTTTGCAAATAAAAAATTGAAGAAAGCAGCGGCAAAGGGAGAATTAAATGTTTCTAAATAGAAGGTTCTCGAAATATCTGTCGAATAAAAAACGAATCGTTTAGAAGAATATATTTTTTTGAATGTGGAAAGCGATCACATATTGAAAACCTCCAACTATTTAATTCATTGTAGCAAGTGAAAAATAACAAACTAATACTGTTTGAAAGATAGATCTCACAAAAGTTTTGATGCTTACGATTTCGCCTGTCAAGATTTGTGGTTTCGTTTTAATTAAATCCAAAAATCATATAAATCAACTTCCGAATTTCCGTTCTCTTAATTTAGAATGATCTTCCTGAAACTTCTAGAATGTGAATTCGAAAATTCGATGAAGTAAATTCCCTTGGCAAATCCGGTTAAATCAAATTCCTGCAAATCATCGCTTCCCCCAAAATTTATATTTCTTGTAATACGTGTTCGTCCTAAAATATCTGAAATATAAATTGAAGATATCGGATCTACACTTTTACCTATTTCTACTTTAACTAATCCATTTGAAGGATTGGGATAAATTTTCAATTCCGGCAATGCATCTTCTTCAACCAATATTGTTGTACAATCTTGATAGAACGAAATCCCTGTAGTTGAATGCAAATTTGTATTCACAGTAGTAAAATGAAAACCAAAACTTCCATTAAATGGGTACGGATCTACCGGATAATTGTAACTCGAATCAGAAGCTGAACCAATATTGGTCATATTGCAATTGAGCGAATCAAATCCAAAAAAAACATTCCCGCCTATCCCTAA
>JANLPR010000198.1:0-25774 GCA_031367345.1 Bacteroidota bacterium
GCCACACCTATGAAAAAAACACTCTCGCTTTTCGCTTTTCTATTATTCATCATTTCCGCTCACGCTCAAATCAACCAAGTTTCACTTGGCAATTGGCGTTTACATATTCCATACCGTCAAGGTGTGGCAGTAGCAGAAGATTATAAAGGCAAAATTTATTGCGCTGCTCAATTTGGGATGTTCAGCTACGATAACAACACCGGCGAATACGAATATTATACAACACTCACCGGACTTTCCGATCACGAAATAAATAACATTCGCCTCGATCAGGCTTCAGGAATTTTAATGATCACTTATTCCAATTCCAACATCGACCTTTTATTGCCCGACAAAACAATCATCAACCTTCCCGATATCAAACAAAAAAATATTGTAGGAGGAAAAGGAATTAACAGCATTACTTTTATCAACGGTCTTGCTTATCTGAGTTGCGAATTTGGAATCGTGATTGTTGACCTTCATCGTTATGAAATTCGCGGAACGTATTACATAGGAGCAAATAGTAGTACGGTAAATGTTCAAGGAATCGCTTTTGACGGGACTACACTTTTAGCCGCAACTGAAGGCGGGGTGTACACTGCTAACATCAACGATCCTACTATTTTCAATTCGACAGCATGGACAAAAGATCTTTCGTTTGCAGAACCGAATGGAAATTTTTCATCGGCAGCAATGATCAGTGGAAAGTTTTTTGTGGTGAAAGCTAATTCGGCCGTTTATAAAGACACGCTCTTTATTAATAATAACGGAGTGTGGACACAATTTATAAACGAAACAGGATTTCTTGCACATGTGGAAGACCACAATGGTTATTTAATGTATAGTAACTGGTCTGAAGTAATAGCCATGGATGTAAATGCGAATGTTGTTGCCGGAATAAATATTTACAACGGGCCAAACTTCGTATTACGTCGAGGTGTTTTAACAACCAACAGAGAGTTGTGGATTGCTGATCATCAAAATGGTTTACTTTTAAGTACTCCTTCTGAAACATACAAATTTTTTACTCCAAATGGTCCCGGAGCAGAAGCGGTTTTTGGAATGCAAGCTTTAGGAGGTATTCTATGGGTTGCTTCCGGTTCATTAGAAGGCGACAAACCATTTTACGATAATAAAAATGGAATGTATAAGTTTTCCGACGAACGATGGAAGTTTTTTAATCTGACTAACGATTCTATTTATTCCCTTGCCGCGCAACGATCGCCTGCTGTTAGCGGTGTTGCAATTGATCCAAACAACAACGCGCATGTTTATGTGGCAGGATATGGAGCCGGTGTTCTAGAATATGTCAATGATAAAGGCGTTGCACTTTTTAACGCACGAAATAGTCCGCTCGGTTGGGCAAAGACCGACACGAATGATGTGCGCGTAGGCGGACTTACATTCGACAGCGACGGAAATCTTTGGATAGTGACTACCTATAATACCAAAGCAGTAACCGTTCGTCAGCAAAATGGTACCTGGTATTCCTATAATTTGCCGGATCCAACGATGATTGACAATGTAAACCTACGACCTATCGTTGACGACTACGGACAAAAATGGTTTGTATCTCATAAAGGCGCAAGTAACGGAGCCGGAGTTTATGTTTTTAAAGAAGCAAGTCTTACCTCTTCGGCAGGAGTAAAATTGAAGGCATTAACGACGCAGAGTGGCTCCGGAAATCTACCCGATCTTTTTGTAAACGTTCTTGCAAAAGATAAAGACGGCGCTATTTGGATAGGAACAAATACAGGAGTAGCTGTAATTTATAATCCGGGAAATGTATTTTCAGGTAGCGGTTTCGACGCACAAAAAGTAATTCTAGAGCAAGATGGATATGCACAATATCTTTTAGAAACTGAAAGTGTAACAGCAATTGCAGTTGATCCCGCAAACCGCAAATGGTTTGGTACTGCTAGCGGTGGTGTTTTTCTTATGTCGGCCGACGGAACAAAACAATTACGAAACTATAACATCGACAACTCTCCACTTCCATCTAACTCAATCAGCGATATTGCTATCAACGATATTACAGGAGAAGTTTTTATTGGTACCGACAAAGGCATGATCAGTTATTTGGGCGATGCAACTGCGGGTGGTGATGAATGTAAAGACCATCTTGTTTTTCCTAATCCTGTTTTGCATGGTTACAATGGCCCTATTGCTATTCGTGGATTGCTGAACAATGCCGATGTAAAGATTGCAGATGTAGCCGGAAACATTGTGTATCATACCAAAGCGAATGGCGGATTAGCCACATGGAACGGAATGAATTATAGTGGTGAGCGAGCACAAACAGGAGTTTATACGATTTATGTTTCGAACGAAGATGGAAGTCAAACGTGTGTTACTAAATTACTTTTTGCCAGATAATGTTACATAAAACCAGAGGAATTGTTTTTTCTTATACCGAATTTCGGGAAACGAGTCTGGTCGTAAAAATTTATACGGAACTTTTTGGAATACAATCGTACATCGTTAACAGTGTACGCAAGAAGAATGCGAAGATGTCGATCGGACTTTTTCAACCGTTAACCTTAGTGGATCTAGTAGTGTATCATAAAGAGCGCCAGGGATTACATCGCATAAGTGAGATCAGACCAATGCCACCGCTGAATAGTATTCCGTTTGATATTATAAAAAGTGCGATGGTTCTTTTTTTGAATGAAGTATTGAGCAAATCGATCAAAGAAGAAGAAGAGAGTCAATTGCTTTTTGAATATTTGACTACCAGTATTCAATTGCTCGATGCACAGCAACCTGTTTCTAGGTATTTTCATTTATTGTTTTTGATGCGACTTACACGCTACCTCGGATTTTATCCGCTAAGCAATTATTCAACTACAGAACCTTATTTTAATTTGATGGACGGAAAATTTCAGTCAGATATTCCTTTGCATCCATATTATTTAAACGAGCAGTCGGCAGAAAATTTTTCTAAATTGATTTTACATTCATCCGACCTATCATCTAGTATGAACATAAGTGCAATTGAGAAGCGAAATTTGATTGAGCAATTGTTAGAATACTATCGTTTACACATTGCAGGTTTCCCTCCTATCAAATCGCATAAAGTGTTGGAGCAGATATTTGAGTAGTGGGGCGAAGGGTCAATTACGAAAACAGAGTTGATGCAAAAAATTGGAGGTTTTGTTACTATTTTTTCATTCCTCCTTATCAATTCTACCCTACTAATACACATGGTTTGCTGATTAGACAATTTTCAATATATTTGAGAATAGATACCACTTCCTTATGAAAACGATTTTCAAAATATTTATCGTTCAATTCTTTTTTGTGCAATTTATTTCTGCACAAACATGCACTAACGACTCAGTTGTAATTCGTCATTATTTCGAAAATAGAAACAATTTTCAAGGACTACTAATTCAAACACAAATTGAAGAGTCTGTTTTTAATCGCGACTCAGGTACTGTCCGGATTTCTACTCAAGCCGCAGTAATGGGAACACCGTTTTCACCCGTCTCTGTAATTGATGCTTTTTGGATTCATACAGACACACTTAAAAATGCAAACGGAAAAATCGATATGATCTTCCAAAAAAAAGGATCGAGTACCGGATGGCAAAATTACAAAACCGAAAATAATACTTACAACGCCATCGGGTCAATTCTCTCTAACACAAAATTAAATTGGAATGGGAACTCATGGGATTCGGCTTCTTATCATACGTGGACTTACGATGTATTAAATAATTTAATCGAAGAAGCAAGCTATTTATTTAATGCCGGTGCAAGATCTAACGTTTCTTTAATTGAATTAGCGTATGCAAACAATTTTCCTTTTTCAAAAACATTCAGTATCGGAGTATCCGGCAATCAATGGCAATTTTCAAGACGATTTATTTTTACATATACAGCTACATTAAGAACAAGTGTTGAAGTTGACAATTACGACACAGGCTCTTCTTCCTGGCAATTGGTTGGCCTGTATTCTTACGGCAACAACTATGGTGAATACTCATTCATACTTCCACAATACACTCCAATTGTTCTAAATAATATTAGCTCGGCAGATACTTTACTAACCGCTTACGATACTCTAGAAGAAAAAACATTCGACCGAAATGTACATTTCACTTCAATTGATACAAGCGATCACATCTTTGGTGTGGCCGGAGTTGTTTCTTACAACATCTTCAACCGATTCAATGGTCAATTAAAAATAAAACAAAGCTGGTATAGCAATTGGGCAACGTTCGACATGACCGACTCTCTTTGGTATTCGGTTGATCGTCCTGCACAGTCATTTTATTTTTATGATTTGCTAGGAAGAATTGATACGATTCTTTCTTATGGCCCTTGTACTAATCCATGTGGCGATGGGCAATATTTCTCATACGATACTTACAATCGTCCCACTTTTTCCTCTGATTACAGCTGGACAATGGTATTCGATCATTTTCAATCGAACACTTATTTTTATTCTGATACTGCAAATATTTCAATTGCAATTGCTCCTAACGATACAAATTTCGTTGGTTGCCGTGGGGACATTTTTCATCCTACAATATCAGTGATTGGTGGATGTTTGCCTTATACTTATCATTGGCATCCAACTGCGGGACTTTCTTCCGATACGGTTTTATCGCCTGCCATACAAATCAATGATGCTATTATTTATTACTTAATTGTGCAAGATAATTTAGGCCGCATAGATAGTTCTAGAATTTTTGTAAATTCCGGTTACACACACAATTTATTAATAGATACGGTTTACTGTAATGGAATTACAAATTTACATTTGCCTATTTTCAACGCCACATATAATTGGATTCTAGATTCACTTTCGATTCCGGGTGCAAATACTAATCATTATACAGCAACTGTTGCCGGAGATTATCACGTATCAGGAACTGTCGACGTTGGCTACTTATCCACTTATCAGTTTACTTGTGCATTTGAAAGTGATACTGTAACCGTACAAGCATTAGCGTTGCCAGTACTTTTCTTTTCAGACGATACATTATTCACGAATTTTTCAGGTACTCAGTACAATTGGTTTCGCGATAGTTTATTAATCAATTCAGGAGTCGATTCCTTTTTAATAATTAATCAGACCGGCCTTTATCAAGCAACAGTTACAACTTCCACCGGATGTGTTTATCAGACCGATACGCTTACCGTTTTGAATGTCGGATTAACTGAAGTTGAAAATGCAATTACTATCGCTCCAAATCCTGTTCATGATCGACTTTTGATAAATGGAATAAACGAAAGTAAAATTACTATTACCGATTTGGAAGGAAAAATATATTTACAGACACGAATTAAAGTCGACCAATCACTAGATGTGTCTTTTCTGCACAATGGCATTTATTTTCTCCTTATCAAATCCGAAAGTCGCACTATTAGGAAGAAATTTATTAAGTTGTAAATACATGTAATTAATTAAGAATGCGTAATTATTTATCCTAAAAAATAATTAGTGAAAAGTCAAAAGCATTCAACTTGACTTCATCGCCTTCGCTGTACTCTTAATCCACCGTGGCAAAATAATAGCTCCAATAAAAAGATACGGATAATAACTGATCAATCGCCACAACAATCCGAGGCCGGCACTTAATCCGTGGGGAATAAATTCTCCCAGAAAATCGTTGAACATAAATTCGGCAATACCACTTCCTCCGGGTGTTGGACTAAACAAAATAATTATTCCCATGACTACTTGTCGACCGAAAATCAAAAAATTATTGATCGATACATCGTGAAAGGCAAGGATCAAACAATTTACAATGCTATAACGCGCTGTCCACGATGCAAATGTTCCAAAAAAAGAATTGATCCAAAATTTAGAACTTTTATTCTTTAATCCTTCTGAAGCTACGATCAACTGACTTCCCGTTTCTAGCGCATTTCTTTTCCACCGTTTCAATAATGGGAGTGAAAATAATTTTATAAGTAACCACTTAACAAATCGCGGATTTACAAACAAAGCATAAGCCACAAAAACTTTGTATGCAAGAATAATAAAATAGACGGCCCAAAATGAATAGAAGAATCCACTTCCAAACTTTACCGGACTAATATTATTTACATCGATGGTAGAGAATAACTGTTCTTTCCCAAGCGCAAAATAAACGATCGGCGCCATGATGGCCAAGAAAATTCCGTCTTGAAAAGAAGAGAGCATAATGGCAGTGATGCTTTTTCCCATGTTGATTCTTTCTCGATTCAAAATGAAAATAGCAAAAACAAATCCGCCGCCTAACATTCCCGGCGCTAACGCAGAGGCAAACTCCCACAACATAATTACATTGAATGCACTTCGCCAGCTCAACTGATCGTCGGTAAGTGCTCTGATCCGAATCATGTACGCTCCATCGCGAACTACCATCATGACCAACGCCATAAAAATCCAGAACGAACTATTCCACGTCCAGTGAATACTGAGAAAAGCTTCTTTGTTAAAATTGGTAATTAGCAAATAGGTCGCAGCACTTAATCCAAGCACTACCGGTATCATGATTCTACCGGGCCGAAATGTCTTTAAAAGTTGCTTGCTGTTGTCTGTCTGCATTCAAATTTAGTTCGATCCATCTTCGAGTTCTAAGTTTTCACTTAGCCAGAAATTATTGTAGCCGATACCCAACGTGATCTTAATTATTTGCTCTTGCAGTAATTCTAAGATTCCAAGAAAAGTAAAAATTGCTTGAACTTTATTTTCACAGGCAAAAATAATCTCGGTAAAAGGTAAACGATCTTGACCGAGTAACATATTTCTTACCGTTGCCTTCTGTTCAGAAATGGTATAAGGATATTGCACTACATGATGAAATACTTTATTCTTCTCCGCATCGAAACGTGTCAATACTTTATTAAAACTATTCAGTAATTGATACAATGTTAAATTCATCAATTCTTCCGAATGTGAATTTTGCATTGCGATAGAAGCTAATTCTTTTTGGATGTTTCCGCGCGTCGTTTTCATTCCGCGATCTTCTTCCATTACTTTCAGATCTTCACACGACTCTTTGTATTGCTTATAAAGTAACAGTCTTTCCACAAGATCTTTCCGCGGATCAATTTCATTACCCTGCTCATCAATTTCAGGACGAGGCAATAACATTTTTGCTTTGATGCGCATCAAAGTAGATGCAACCAAAATAAATTCGCTGGCTACTTCAATATTGAATTCACTCATCCTATGCATATATTCCAAAAAATCGTTTGTGATTTTTGAAATTGGAATATTATGAATATCGATCTCGTCTCTTTCGATAAAGAATAATAATAAATCAAATGGACCTTCAAATTGAGGTAATTTAATCTCGAAAACTTTTTCCACGACTTAATTGTAGTTGATTAGGATTCAAACATAACAAAAAAAAACGAGATTCTTGGGCCACTTTTACCCTTTTAGCTCCATTCAAACTACTTAAAAAATTAAGCAATGAGTCTTAAGATGTTAGTTTGCACCTGCCGAAAATAACATTTTCAAATTCAAGGCATTTTTTAAGCTTTATTAATCAAATTGGCCCTTTTTAAAGATCAAATCATAAACACATTTATTGCAATAGTTGGCAAATTATTCTGCAATTCTAAAACAACTTGAAGTTTTTTATCAAAATCTCTGCTCTTCTTACAGTTTGCAATTTCATCTAATTCAACTGCATTTTAAAACTATTTCGTTTTTATGCATCAATTTTAAATATTTCTCTTTCACCTTTTCCTGAATAGCGGCCATTGTTTACAAATTCTGTCGGTTCCTTTCATTTGAGCAATTTGCTAGGCAGGATGATAACTTTTGAGGTGCTATTTGCTATAAATTAATGTTACAATACCCTTTAATCATAAGTCTAATCAAATGCTCATAAATCAGATTAAAATTTAAGAAAATGAAGAAGTGATTTTCATAAAAGAAGAAATGGATTCTCCTTGCTAACTCCCACATTGTAAAGAGAAGTCACTTTTACGAAATCATTTTTAAAAGATTAAATACCCACAGTACCCACTCACCCACACACAATTATGCTTACGTTTCTTGTTACATTAATTTCAAACAACTCTTCTTTGTTTTGTCGAAGGCTTGCTGTCTTCAAGATTGAACTTATTGCGTTGTCCTTACTTTTTATTCTCTTCAGTTCAAACGCAAATGCTGCCAACGGCGATTATAGAAGTATTGCGTCTACTAACTGGACCTTAAACACAACATGGCAAGCCGACTATGGTGCGGGCTTTGTTGCGGCAAATGCTGGCGACTACCCGGGCAAGAATGCCGGAACCGGTTTAGTTACAATTCAAAACAATACTATCGTAAGTTTAGATGCTTCCATTCCTAATCCTATTGCTTCATTAACGATTTCGGGAACTTCTAACAATACCGGAATTAATTATAATGGCAGTGGCGCTTGGTCACTTACTGTTACAGGTGCTACAACTATTAATGGACCTACAACGGCAAACATGAATAATTATATTTCTGTTTCTCTTGGTTCATTCTCAACTGCGAGCGTTTTTATGTTGAACTCAGGGATAGCAACTCAAGACTCATACATTTCTATTGCATCCGGAACTTTTACTATTAGTGGTAATATCAACATGGCCGGTGCCAATACACTGAACTATGTTTTATTCCCTGCAGCAAGTACAGGCACACTTTATATAGGCGGTACTTTTACAGGAACCGGCGGAATAACAAGTACTATTGGTGGTGGTGCCGTAGCTCCAACTGCAGGAACTATCAACTATAACAAAGCTGGAGCGCAATCGATCGGAAATTTTACCTATTTCAATTTAGCTACTTCAGGAAGTGGAATTAAAACATTACCTGCTGCAGCAATATCTATTAATGGCAGTTTAGATATCACTTCATCAACACTTGCATTCGACGCAGTAGCAGCACGTATAGTAACTGTTACCGGAAATTTCTCAGGTAACGGAACTATTGATATGAGCTCAGGTTCACAAACACATACATTAAATCTTAATGGTTCAACAAATACGATTGGAACATTGACTACTTCGGCAGCAGCTAGTACTGTTGCCTACAATTTAGCCGGTGCACAAACAGTATTTGCAAGTTCGAATTATAGCAATCTAACTTTTACAAGTGCAGGAACAAAAACATTACAAGGGAATTTAGTCGCTGCCGGAAATCTAAGCATCGGAGCCGGTTCTGTTTTCAATCTTGGAGTTGTTGCTACTACTATGAGCATTGGTGGTACTGCAACGTTTACCGGTAGTATGAATTTCGGAACAACAGCTAAGTCGGTTGTTATTTCAGGAAACACTACCACAGCCGCTACCGGAATTATTGATATGAGCGGAAACGCAAACAACACCCTAAGTTTAAGAGGAGCAAGTAATTCCTTTACCGCCGGTTTTACTTTCACTCCCGGAAACGGAAACCAAAACGTTATTTATGATGGCGATCTTGCTCAAACTATAATGCAACTTACCTACAACAATTTATCGGTAGGTAATTTTAATGCTTCATCGGTTACCGCTAGAACTAAAACTTTAGGTGGTGCTATAACGGTAAATAAAAATCTTACAATTGATGGTATAGCATCTACTCCAACAGTTACGTTACAATTGAGTTCATTCAATTTTACAGTAACCGGAACAACAACTATTAATGGATATGGAATTTTAGATGATAATAATGTAATTGGAGCAAATTTCTTTGTCGGTTTGTTTACTGTAATCGCAAATGGATCATGGACTACTTCGGTTGCAGGTAATTCATATACACTTAATGGTGGTTTAACTTTCAACGGATCAACTCTTACTCCAAACACTTCTACATTTACTTTTTCTGTAAACAATCAAAGTATCAGCGGAACAAGTGCTTTTACCCTTTACAAAATAGTTTGCGGAACTGTCGGCATAACGGTTACTAATAATGTTTCTAATGCCGTTACAGGACTTACTATTTCCAATCTATTATCCGGTGTAGGAAATTTTACAAATGCAAGTTTGTTAACCTTGACGAATACCGGCAATCCCTTTACTATTACCGGAACGCTTGATTTTGCTACTAACCCAAACACTGTAAATTATGCTGCGCCAGGATTAGCACAAACTATTGCAGGTGTAGGTCCAAGTACAACTCTTAATTTTTATAATCTTACAATTAGCGGTGCTCGACTTACAACCAATGTTACATTTTGGAATAGTGGAACAATAGGCGTTTCAAATGTGCTTTCACCGATCGCTACATTTTCAACAGGTAATTATGTGACAGCTTTAAATACGATTAACTTCAACGGAATAAATCAAAATGTTCCGGCACTTATTTCTGCAGCGGCTATTGCTTATAACAATTTGACTGTTTCAGGAGGTGGAATAAAAACATTGACTTCCTCCATTTCGGTGGCAGGTATTATTAATTTCAATTCAGGAATACTTGAATTGGCAAACAATAATATAACTCTTACAAATAATGCAGCCGCAGCAATCACCGGCGCGTTTGATGCAACACACATGATCTCTACCGCTGGTATAGGTTATCTTATAAAAAATGGAGCAAGTTTACAAACTCTTAATCCAATTGGCGCTGGAGGATTTTATTCTCCAATGACGCTTTCATCTATTGCTCCTAATACCGGAACTTATAGCATCAGAGCTATTCCTTCTGCTCTGAATCCAGTTTACATCAACAAGTATTGGGATCTCGTGACAAGTTTGGGTGGTAAAACAATTACGGCTACATTTCAATACGATCCGTCAGAATTAAATGGCGCTGCAAATAACATTGTCTATTTACCAAATCCTCCGGGAACAACTGTTCAAAGTCCGCCAACAACCGGCGCTGCTTCTTACGGCGCAAATTCATTTACCATTACCGGCAACAGTGCTTTTACGAGCGGTTATTGGTCGATGGGAGGAAATGGAACTTACTATTCTTATAAAACCGGCGACTGGAATACTGCATCAACATGGACTTCTGACCCAAGTGGAACTTTGCAAATAGGTTCTACTATTCCCGGTTATAATGACAACGTGATTATTCTAACCGGACGTACCGTTTCATTTCCGGCAGATATTGCTACAAAATGTTTGAACGTAACTATTAATAGTGGAGGAACACTGGATATGTCGTTATACAGTTTCACTTTTGGATTAACTTCATTATCCGGACAAGGTACTCTTCGACTTGCTAGTGCTAATTTCCCAACTACTGTTACCAATACTTTTGTGAATACGAATGGAGGAACAACAGAATATTACAACTCCGGAAACTTTACTCTGCCGATTACACAAGCGACATATAATAATTTAACCATAAATACGCCAACAGTTATTGCTACTCAATTGAGTAATTTGACTTTGAATGGAAATTTATATGTGAAGAGTGGAACGTTTCGAATCAATGATGATGTTTCTGTCACGAAATTAAATTTGACTGTGAATGGAAATGTAAATGTAGATAATGGAGCCGCTATTGCTGTAGGTAAAGGAATTACCAATCCTGCAATCGGAGCTGTTTCTATTGGTGGTGCTGCGCCGTTTATTAATTATTACTCTTACTTCCATACAGTAATTTTAAATGGCGACTTAGTAAATAATGGAACAGTTCGATTTACAAATTTGACTTATCCAATTTACAACGCTTTTCCTCCAACTGTTGCCGGTCCAACAGCCGGAGCTGCGTCTGTTTATTTTCAATCGGCTACCAACAATGTTTTGACATGCAACGGAACAACCGATTTCTACAATCTTATTCTTGATAAAGGAACAGATCAAACTTACTCCTTAACAGTAAATGCATCAAACTTTACATATTTCAGATTGTTCGGAGCTAATACTCTTACTACCGAAGCAGCGGTTACTGCCAATCCGAATCTCAGAAAATCACTTTGGATCAGAACAGGAACATTGATCTTACAGGGACAAACATCAATCCCTTCGTTAACAGAAGGAAATATTTCCGGGCCTCCAAATTCAGATTATTATATTCCTGCTAATGGTGCGTTAGTACTTGATGGCCCCGAAACATTTGTTCTTTCTACTGCCGATGATTATCGCGAAGTAAATGTTGCCTATGGAACATCAGCCCCTAGCAATGCCGCTATCGGAATAATTCAAGGCGGTTATAGTTCGGTTGATCTTTTTGGAAAACTTCAAATGAACGACGGTTATTTTTCAACGAGAGAATCGGGCGGATTAATTACTTCAAACATATCATCCGGATCATTGATTATTAATGGAGGTGTGATAGATGCCAAACAATTTTTATCGGCAACAGGTTCTGCTTCCTACACTCAATCGGGCGGAGTATTTATTCTTCGCGGACGTTTTCAAAGAACACCAATAGCTTATACATTAATAAGCGACCTTACCGATACTACTACTGCTTCATTAAATACCAGCAGAGTGTTAAATGGAGTGACAGCAGGTTACGGAAGTTTCAATTTAGATCAGCCGACGAACTTATTTACAATGACAGGCGGTACAATCAGAATATACGATGTGTGTGACTTAGCTACGGGCAAAGCATTTGATGTAAAATCGTCTGCTTCCAACATTAGCGTAACTGATGGAACTCTTGAAATTGTTCCAACGTCAGGTACCGTTTTAGCAAACTCAACTAATTATTTTATTGCAACTAATGCTTCACTTGGCAATCTATTAATTAATCGTACGGGCGGAACCGCTGTTGTTCAATTGACCACAGCATATCCACTTACTGTATTAAAGAATCTAACGTTGCAATCGGGCGACTTCAATGCAAACTCACAAAACGTTTCCATTGGTGGAAATTATTTTATTGCAAGTGGAACAACATACACAACAGGGACAAACACAACCACCTTTAATGGTGCGGGTTTGCAGACTTTTAAAGTTGATTTAGTAAGTGCATTAACATTGAACAATCTAACAATTACTAAATCGTCAGGAGATATTTTGGCAATGGCTGGAAGCCAGACCACAATAAATGTTTCAGGTAATTTTAATTTGACTACCGGAACGTTGAATGACAATGGAGATGTGATTTCGATTGCGGGAAATGTTTTTAACTCAGGCGTTCATACCGGTACAGGAAAAATATCGTTGTCGACAGCTGCCACTACTCAAACAATTGATGGTGGAGGTACATTTCAAAACCTTGAATTGAATAATATTAATGCTGCTGTAGCTCCTGTTTCTTTGTTAGCTAATACAACAGTGAATGGTGTACTTAGACTTCTTTCAAATAAAATATTCAACATTACCTCGTACAATTTAAATTTTACTGCTGCTGCTTCGATAGTTGCAAACTCAGGATTTTCTAACACTTGTTACATTCATACAAACGGACAGTCGGGTGATGGAGGTATAACTAAAGCATATACAGCTAACACACCATTGATTTTTCCGGTAGGTTGTTTTTCAACTAACCGTCCGGCAACTTACGCTTATACCCCTGCAACAATTGGATTTAGTTCTAGTCCTACATCGTACGGAACAATTACAGTAGTGCCTGTTGGCTATGAATATCCGGCAACGACAGTAAAAAATCAAAGCTTAACTTTTTTCTGGAGAATTAAATCTTCCGGAGTTACAGGTTATGCTGGTAAAATTACTCATTCATTTATTTATGCAGCTGCCGATGTAAATGGTACAGTTGCAAATTACATTCCAAGTTTATACGATATAGCTACCAACATGTGGAACAATGGTGCAATAGCTAATATTAATACGGGCACAAAAACTATTACCGACTGGTCAACTCCTGCAAATAGTCCAACTTTTTTAGATGACGATTATACAGCAGGCGATAATACAACAGCAGGAGGTGCATTCGGAACGCCAAAAACTTTTTACAGTATTGCAGGAACATCAGGAGCATATGCTACATGGAGCACAAACACAACATGGTCATATACTTCAGGAGGTGCGGCAGTTCCGGCAGGAGCAGTTGCAGGAGTAAATTATCCCGGGCCAAGCAGTATCGTTGTAATTGAAAATAATCATTTCGTTATTCTTACAGCTACAGGCAACTGTGCGAAGTTGACTATTAAAACAGGTTGTGCTTTAGATGTGCAAACCTTTACTCTTAGTAATTTCAGCATCGTACTTTCGGATCCAAGTGGTAACGGAACTATCCGTGTAGCTGCATTGAATCCAAGCGGATCTACTTATACTTTTCCTCTAGGAGATTTCAGTAGCTTCGATATTGGTTTAGGTACAACTGAATTGTATTCTACAAATGCAACTGCAGGAACAACCTATTGGTTGCCTCAAACAAAAACAACTTATGGTAACTTAATCTTATCGCCTCTTGGTGGATCGAATATTATTTTTGGAAATTTAAGTATAACCATTTACGGAACATTAACAGCACAAGGCCAAAATGCTGACTCATGGTTTTTACCAACATGGAACACAGCTTATCCTACAGCACCTACAGCTGTTATTGCAAAAACAATTCAGGTAAATGGTGACATGGATATTAAAGGTGGTGGATTTGGTTTCTACATGGGAGCGGCCTACCCTCTTCAAAATATTATTGTAAATGGAAATGTAATTGTTGAAAATTCAAATGGCGCAATTGAAGACTGGGGAGCTGGATTGGGAAGCAAAGCATTGTCTATTGGCGGAAGTTTAATTAATAATACTAACGGCATAATAAACGCTCCGGCAAGTACAGTGAGCCGTTGTTTTTTTACCAATATACCTCTCACATTTTTCGGATCAACGAATGCATCCATCTCAAATACTATTAATGCACCTTCTACTACTTTTGGTCAGGTTGTAATTAACAAAGGAAGCTCACAAGCAACGACACTTACATGTGACATTGGTGGAACATTAACAACACTTACCAACAACTGGCTGACACTTCAGAACGGGACATTTATTTATAAACGTACTAACCCGGCAGTGGGACAAAACTTTACAATTTCTACAGGAGCATTTACAATTCCTTCTTCTGCAGGATTAACTGTAGATATGCCAAGCAATACAAATAATGTAAACGTATTAATTGGTAATGCAACATTGGATGCCAGTGATCTATTCTTGAATGGATCTTTGAATGTGAAAAACGGAAACGTTTATATCGGCCCAATCTCAGGTGTTGCTCTTTCAAATAACGATATCGAATATTCAGGAACTTATGCTTCGATGCAGGTTTCAGGAGGTAGTTTGATTGTTAATGGACAAATTAGAAGACCTACTACATCAATTAATGGATCGCTTTCGTTCAATCAAACGGGAGGAGCTATTACGATTAATGGATTAAGTTCAGCCGGAGGAGCGGCGACTGCTGTATCTCGGGCAAAGCTTGAAATTGTAAACGCGGGAAGTATATTTAATATGTCGGGAACTTCAACTCTTACAATCGTTCGAGGTGGAGGAACAACATTTGGCGACGTTTATCTGAGACCATCGACTTCTACCATTACAGGCGGAACTATTTTATTCAATAACACAATTCCAAATGCAACACAAAACTTTTCTCTCGATGCAAATATTTCACTGAATAACTTAACGGTGACCGGTGCAGGTGCAGCAAAGAATGCAACGCTTGGTTTATCTGTAAATCCGCTTATCCTAAAAGGAAATTTAACTTTTACGAATGCAAACAGTATTTTAAATTCGAATAATCTGAACGTTACAATAGCAGGCAATCTAACGAATAACGGTACAGCCGGATCTTATCTATACGGAACAAATTTAACTACTGTGAATGGCGTGAATCAACTTTTCAATGGAACATCTGTAACAAATTTTTACGACCTAAACGTGAATTGCTCAGGCTCGTTAAGTGTCAACAGTGCATTTACTGTTAACAGAAATCTGACAATCTCTAGAGGAACGATTATACTTTATCCCGCAGCAACCGATTATAAAATTACACTACTTGGAAATCTAATAAACAATGGCTCTTACATCGACAACAACACATCGAACGGAGGAATATTGTTAGCCGGTGCAACGCAACAACAGGTTTCGGGAACGGGAGCATTTGGAAGATTAGACTTAAATAATTCTGCAGGTGCAATTACACTCAATGATATTACACTTCAAAATGATTTGGTACTTACCAATGGAATCTTCACTATCAGTTCAAACTTACTTACGCTAAGTCAAACCAGTAATATTGGTGGGGCACCCTTCGGAGTCACGAAGATGATCAAGACCGATGGAGTTTCAAGTAGTTCAGGATTGAGTAAATTCTTTAATACCGGAGGATCAACTTTTACATTTCCTGTTGGAATAACAGGCAAATACACTCCTGCTGTATTTACTATTTCTGCAAATACATCACTCGGATATTACATCAACTTAACACCAGTTAATCAGTATGCACCATCTGTATTAGATCCAAATAATGTTTTGAAATATTATTGGAGAATGCAAAGCTCTGGTCTAGCTGGTTTTTCAGGAAACATTGTGTTGAATTATAATTCACTAGATGTTGTTGGAGGACCGGAAAGTAATTATGTTTCTGCTTGGTTGGAAAATCCGGGAACAGTTTGGGTAAAATCTGCTACTGGAGCCGCAACGGACAATGTCGATGAATCATTGCATACTATCAACTTTAATTTTTCAGGCAGCTCAAATATTTCAGGATATTATACATGTGGTAATGACATTGCCATACCTAATAATATGCCTACCTATGTTTCAAATGCAAATGGTAATTGGTCTGATAATACAAAGTGGACAAACATTGCAAATGGCTTGCAAGATTGCCCTGTCGGTGGTCCGAATGGCTTTAAAGTAATCATCAATTCAACAATTACAACAGATGTAAATCAATGTTCTGCTTATCAAACAACAATTACGGGAAACGGAATATTAAAAGTTGTTTCTCCTACTTACGGTCACAATCTTGGCAATGTCGAAATTGATCAAGTTACTTATCCGAATATTATTTCTACTACTACTCCAACTCTTTATCTTGAAAGCGGAAACTTACCTGCAGGAACCTACACTTCATTTATTGATTGTGCAGGAAAAGGAACGTTAGAATACGGCGGCACAGGAACCTATTCAATTTTCCTTCCAGGATTTACAAACATTCCATATTTATATTTATCAGGAACCGGAACGAGAATACTTCCCAATACTGATCTCACAATTTGCCAACGATTAAAAATTGATGGCCCAACACTCGATAATAGTTCTAACAATAAAAAACTTTCCATTCTCGGTACAATGGAACGTTATACAACAGGCGCTTTCAATTCGGGAACAGGTGCTAATGCAATTGTATCTTTTGCCGGTTCGTCTGTACAAACAATTGGTGGAACGCTAGGTAATTTCACCGGCAGCAATGGATTCAATCATTTTGAAATTAATAATTCTGCAGGAATGGCAATTGGTACAGGCGGAAATATTGAGATCAAAGGTAATTTACTTTTGACAAATGGAATTATTACAACCAGTACAACTAATATTTTAAATATAGTAAACACTTCCACAACTGCAGTTGTACCAAATGGTGGATCATCTACATCATATATAGATGGGCCGTTAACAAAACAATTTTTAAATGGTAACTCATTCTTATTCCCAATCGGTAAAATGTCGGTAGGTCTTGGCCACAAATGCACGATCACTTCAACATCTGCTGCTAGTTCGCCTTGGACCGCTGAATATTTTAATCCGAACCCAAGCGGTGGGGCTTCGAACCTGAATAATCCGCTTGTAGTTGAAAACGTAAAAGAATATTGGAGTATTAATACTTCAGGCGCAAGAACAGCAAAAGTGAAACTTGGCTGGGATTTCCAAAGTGATCTTAATGGAACCATGACGATGAGTGGTTATACTGATCTCCGTATAGCACAAAAAACAGGAACACGTTGGGATGCTTTGGTATCGACACCAACAGGAGTAAATAATCTTGGAGATGTTGTTTCAAGTAACAATATCAATCTTACTTCTACACCTATTGATTTTACAATTGGAAGTATCTCTTCTACAAAACCAATAGCAACATTTTCTCCTGCCGGTGTTGTATGTGGAAATTCAGGCATACCTCTTACTTTTACTTCGAACATTGTTATTACTCTTCCATATACATTGTATTATACTGTTGATGCTGGAGCTACTCAATCAGTCGTTGTAAATTCATTGCCATTCACATTGCCTACCACAGCACTTGGTGGCAACTATTTACTTACCGGATATATGTACAATGGAAGTAGTACTGCAGGTGCGGTAGATCCAACTATAATAAATGTATTTGCATCTCCTAACACTTCCAATGCCGGACCGGATCAGTCGCTTTGCGGTGTTACTAGTGTTTTGCTTAATGCAAATTCGGCTGTTGCTCCGTCTACAGGATTGTGGTCTATTGTTTCAGGAACAGGTGGAACAATAATGTCGAATAGCAATCCAAACTCTAACTTCCTCGGCCTCCTTGGCAAATCATACGTATTGAAATGGACGATCAGTAATGGTTCGTGTATTTCCAGCAGCGTTGTTTCAATTGCATTTTCATATTCGCCTGCACAACCTCTCGCCTTTAGTACTGCGCAAACAACAGTTTGTCAATCTACTTCCGGAGTAACTTACACTGTTCCGGCAGTTAGTGGTTCTACTTCTTATGCTTGGTCATATTCAGGTTCAGGCGCAACTATTACAGGTAATACAAACTCTGTTACTATCAATTACAATTCAACTGCTACAAGTGGCACACTAAGTGTTTCTGCAATCAATGCTTGTGGTACAGGTGCTGCAAGAAATATCGCAATTACTGTTACGCCTACTCCTATTGCTACGTTCAGCTATACCGCAAATCCATATTGTCAATCGGGCGCCAATCCTTTACCTACTTTTAGCGGTGGTGGAGTTGCCGGAGTGTTCTCTTCTACTGCAGGACTTGTATTCGTAAGTACATCTACCGGAGCCATAAATCTTACTACTAGTACGCCGGGTACTTATACTGTTACAAATACCATTGCTTCGGCAGGTGGTTGTGGAGTTGTATCTGCAACAAGCACTATAACAATTTATGCACTGTCAACATGGACGGCCGCCAACAATAGTTCAGATTGGTTTGATGTTGCAAATTGGGGATGTGGTATTCCGTCATCAACTGTTGATGCAATTATTCCTGCCGGAAAACCATTCTACCCAATAATAAATGCACCCGGTGCAGTTTGTAAAAATGTTTTGATCTACTCCGGTGGATCGTTAACAATTGCAACAACAGATACGCTTCGCGTTTATGGAAACTGGACGAATAATAATACGTTCAATGTAAATTCAGGAACGGTTATTTTCGATGGCCTTTCTACTATAAGTGGAACCGGAATAAATACATTCAACAATTTCGTTATATCACCAATCGGTGTAGTTACTTCCTCATCAGGAAATATAAATGTTACCCGCAATTGGTCAAATTCAGGAACGTTCAATAGCAATAATGGCACTGTAACTTTCTCAGGAGGAAATCAGCAGACTATTTCTACTTCAACTACTCAAAACTTCAGCACATTGGTCATTCAAAAATCTGCCAATGATGTTACTCTTAATAATAATGTTACTGTACAAGCAGCTTTAACATTGACAAGTAGAAATATTATTTTGGGAAGTAATAATTTAACACTCGGTACTTCTAGTTCAAATGCAATTATTAGTCCTGCCACAAACACAAATGCGAGTTACATTGTGGCAGACAATACCGGATTAGTGAAACAATTTGTAAATAGTGTAGGTGCAGGTGCCACTAAAAATGTCAACTTGTACAGTTTCCCTATTGGCGATTCCATAAACTTTACGCCTTGCGCTATTCACTTAAAATTTGCAACAACATTAAACTCCGGTGCATTTATTACTGCTAACGTTACTGATGCGCGCATTCCCGGCACTTGGACAACAGGCTTTCCAAAATACTTAAGCAGATACTGGACAATCGAACCGTGTAGTACAGCATTGCTCGACAACTTTATGTATGAATCGTATGTTTACTATATTCCTACACCTGATGCCTCTGGTGGCGATATGGTAGGAACCGGTAGTATTATGCCTTGCAAGCAAACAATTGCCACTGGAGTTTTCCAAGATGCTATTCCTGCTGAAATGTCGGATGTAGATATTCTTACTGCTCTCGGAGTAGATCGTCATGAATTTAGATGGGATGCACGAACTTCTTTCAGCCGCTTCTCCGGAAGATCGGGTACCGCTTTGCCAATAGAACTTGTTTCTTTCAGTGCAAAATATACCGGCAACAATAATGTGAATTTGAAATGGTCTACCGCAGCGGAAATTAATAACGATTATTTTATGGTAGAACGATCAGTTGATGGAATTCAATTTTCACCTATTATTAAAGTAAATGGTGCAGGTAATAGCACACGAACATTAAATTATTCCACGTCCGATAAATACTGCTTAGATGGACTTTCCTTTTACCGACTTAAACAAGTTGATTATGATGGCAAATATTCATATTCAGATATTGTGTCTGTAGAAATTAAAGATCGTACAACAGATTTTGCATTTACTGCTATTCCAAATCCATCAACAGGAAACGACCTTAAACTTTTTATTAAAGCAAAAAAAGGCGATGAGGTTATGTTGGTAATTAATGATATGTCGGGCAAAGAAATTTTAAGAAAACAATTTAAAGTTGACGATGACAGAGAAACGTTATACGATCTTGACCAATCTGTTCAATTAACTGCAGGCATTTACTTTATCTCTGCTTCAACTTTTCAAAATACAGTACGAGAAAAATTAATAGTGAGATAATTGTAAAATCAAATTAACATTCTGAATAAAAAATATTTTACTATTGTTATATTTTACAACTTTTAACAAAATAAAAAAACATCGTACTCTGTCACGGTGTTTTTTTATACTTTTCCATTTATCAGCAAACAGATTATCAAAATAAAAACTTAATACAAAGAAATTATTTTCTACATTCTTGCAAAAAAAAATTGAAATAGCCGCAGACAATAATAAAAATGCCGTTACCACTTCAGCTTTTTTTGAATTAATTTCCATTTTTTCAATTCACGAAAATTGAGCAAATGGAGTTTTTTATGATATCTTCCTTTAAAATTTTAAACGATACACTTTAATCAAAACTATTCGGAGTAGAACACATTAAGATCTTAAAAAAATAACCATACTTTCACCTATTAAATTATTTTTACAGAATCTTCCTATGAAAAAAATCTTCTATCTCTCCTCTTGTTCAACTTGCCAACGAATATTAAAAGAATGGAATCCTAAAAAAGATATTCAGTTACAGGATATTAAGACCGAAAAAATTACTCCCGAACAACTGGAACTTATGTCGCAACTTGCCGGAAGTTACGAGGCGCTTTTTAGTCGCGTGGCACTAAAATTCCGAGCTCTCGGCCTAAACGAAATGGAACTGACCGAAAAAGATTATCGCAAATACATTCTCGATGAATATACTTTCCTTAAACGACCCGTGCTGGTGCTCAACGATTCCATCTTTGTAGGAAATAGTAAAAAAAATGTAGCCGCTGCTAAAACAGCTTTGCAGAAATGATCGGAAAAAGGAAGGCTCATCTGGCTACTTTTAGCGCTAACCTTATTTATGGCGCTAACTTCAGCATTGCTAAATTGGTAATGCCTGAAATGATTAAACCCAGTGGATTTATTCTGCTCCGTGTCTTTTTTGCCACCATTCTATTCTGGATAATGAAGTTCTTCACTGCTAAAAATCAGCAGATTGAACGAAAAGACATGTTCCGCTTTTTCCTTCTTGGACTCTTTGGTGTGGCTATTAACCAACTGCTTTTTTTTAACGGACTCGCCCGAACAAGCAATATTAACGCAGCTCTGATCATGACTAGTAATCCGGTTATGGTGTTAGTTTTCGCTGCATTATTGGTTGGCGAACGAATTACTTTTCAGCGAATTGGAGGTATTGCATTGGGAATTACAGGTGCTGCCTTACTTATTCTAATGAGTAATGTCCGTGGAATAGGCTCATTCTCAGGCGACTTAATGATATTTACCAATGCTGCGTCGTATGCCATCTTTATTGTGATGGTAAAACCAATGATGCAAAAATACAACACTTGGGTCGTTTTGGGCTGGACATTCTTTTTTGGATTATTGATCGTTATACCTTTCGGATACTCAGACCTTTCACTCATAAACTGGAGCACTTTTGAACCCATACATTGGATGGCTGTCGTTTTCGTAATCTTCTTCACTACTTTCCTTGCATACCTTCTCAATACGCTTGGACTTAAAGAATTAAGCCCTGCTGTTGTAAGTTATTACATCTACCTCCAACCCATTTTCGCTACGGCTATTTCGATGGCCATCCACCACGAATCGCTGCAATGGATTCAAATTTTAGCCTGCTTTCTCATTTTTGCCGGCGTTTGGCTGGTGACACAACCAACGTTTGTCAGGACAAAATCTTAGAGTACTTTTGTTGCCTCTTATAATAATGTACTCATGATTCGTTCAATGACCGGTTTCGGTTCTGCTTCTGTCGACTTTTCCAACAAGACCATCTCTGTTGAGATTAAGTCGGTGAATAGCAAATTTATGGACCTTAACCTCCGCCTTCCTTCTGCTTATAAAGAAAAGGAAATGGAATTGCGTCTTGAACTTGCGCGTTTACTGGAACGTGGAAAGTCGGAAGTTAGCATCAACATCGAATCGCAAGAAATTGCGAAGAAGACAGTCATCAACCGACAACTTGCAAAAGCTTATTATGAAGAACTGCGTTTGCTCGATGCAGAATTAGGAATCATTACTCCAAATTATTTGCAAATCATTTTACCGCTTCCGGAAGTGATGATGAACGATCGTTCGGTGCTGAGTGAAGAGGAATTTAAAGCTGTACTTCAAGCAATGAATAAAGCATCGGATGCTTTTCAGAATTTTAGAAAGAATGAAGGTGATGCAATTACTCGCGATCTGGAAATGAGAATTAATTCGATTAGAGAAGGGTTAAAAGAAATTGAAAAATACGAAAGCGGACGACTTGAAATTGTACGTCGCCGCCTTCAATCTAATTTAGAAGAATTCATTCAGCTTAACAATATAGATCGTAACCGTTTTGAGCAAGAGTTGATTTTTTACATAGAGAAATTTGATATTTCAGAAGAGAAAGTGCGCTTGATAAGTCATTGCGACTATTTCATTAAAACGATGAAAGAAGATGCATCTGCCGGAAAAAAATTGTCGTTCATTGCTCAAGAAATAGGAAGAGAAATAAATACGATTGGTTCGAAAGCAAATGATGCCGACATGCAAAAATCGGTAGTTGTGATCAAAGACGAACTTGAAAAAATAAAAGAACAAGTATTGAACGTGTTGTAATGAAGAAAGAAGGGAAACTCATTTTGTTTTGCGGAGCTTCGGGAAGTGGAAAAA
Source organism: Bacteroidota bacterium (assembly GCA_031367345.1). GTDB lineage: Bacteria > Bacteroidota > Bacteroidia > AKYH767-A > 2013-40CM-41-45 > JADKIH01. Next base: position 23,268 of record JANLPR010000198.1, read on the forward strand.
CTACGATCGTTCATCATTTGTTAAATACAGATCCGCGATTGCAATTTTCTGTATCTGCCACAACTAGAAGTCGTCGTTCGAATGAAGTTGATGGTGAAGACTATCATTTTATTTCGATAGAAGAATTCAAAAAAAGAATTGCTAACGATGCTTTTGTAGAGTGGGAAGAAGTTTATACCAATGGCTACTATGGAACATTAAAATCGGAAATTGAAATGATCTGGGCTGCGGGAAAACTTCCTGTATTCGATGTGGATGTAGAAGGTGGTTTGAAGATTAAACAAATTTTTGGAGAAAAACTTCTTGCAGTATTTGTTCGTCCGCCATCGGTAGAAGATCTCAACAAACGATTAACAGCTCGTAATTCTGAAACACCGGAATCGTTCAAACTAAGAATGCAAAAAGCCGAACACGAACTTACATACGCCCCCAAATTCGACCGTGTAATTATTAACGACACGTTAGATAAAGCATTTGCCGACGCAAGCGAAATGGTGAATGCTTTTATCTAGAAAAATATTTTTGAAACAGGAATAATCTCTTGCCATGAAAATCGGCCTTTACTTTGGTTCGTTCAACCCTGTCCACAATGGTCATCTCATCATTGCCGGATATATGACGGAGTATTCTGATCTGGATCAAGTTTGGTTTATAGTTTCCCCACACAACCCACTTAAATTAAAACACACATTACTTCAAGATTACCATCGGTTAAGTATGGTGAAAATTGGTATTGGCGACAACCGAAAACTAAAAGCATCAGATATAGAATTCAAACTTACTAAGCCGAGTTATACTATTAATACGCTTGCTCATTTGTTTGAAAAATTTCCCGAACAACAATTTGTGCTGATTATGGGAAGTGATAATCTCGATTCATTTCCTAAGTGGAAAAATTATGAGCAAATTCTTGAGCAAGTAGAACTGTATGTTTACCCGAGAAAAGATGCGTCCACAAGCGAATTAATCAATCATCCAAAAGTTAAACTAATTGAAGCTCCTTTAATGGAAATCTCTTCCAGCTTTATCAGAGAAAGCATTAAAAACAAAAAAGATGTTCGCTATATGGTTCCCGAAAAAGTATGGGACTTTATAGAAGAAATGAATTTTTATAAATAACATTATTCAATGGAAAATACAACACACAAATTCGGCACTCGTGCAATTCACGCCGGACAAGAGCCTGATCCAACAACAGGAGCGATTATGACTCCTATTTATCAAACTTCAACTTATGTTCAAGAAAGCCCGGGTAAACACAAAGGGTATGCGTATGCTCGTGGAAAAAATCCTACTCGTGTTGCATTAGAAAAATGTATCGCCTCACTTGAAAATGCGAAGCATGGCTTGTGTTTTTCTAGCGGACAAGGAGCAGAAGACGCAATCATAAAATTAATGCGTCCCGGCGATGAAATTATTGCAACCGACGATATTTATGGTGGCTCGTATCGTATGTTCACTAAAATATTCGAACACTTCGGTATCGTTTTTCATTTCGTAAATATGGAAAATGCAAATGATATTACTAAACACATCAATGCAAAAACAAAAATGATCTGGGTGGAAACACCAACAAATCCATTGATGCGCATTATCGATATTAAAGCGACAGCAGCTATCGCTAAAAAAAATAATTTGATTCTTGTAGTTGACAATACATTTGCCTCGCCATATTTACAAAACCCACTCGACTTAGGAGCAGATATTGTGATGCATTCGGTAACGAAATACATCAGCGGCCATTCAGACGTAGTGATGGGAGCTACATGTACAAACAACGACAAGCTTCAAGAAGAACTCGCCTTTATTGCTAATTCTTGCGGAGCAACACCCGGACCTCAAGATGCGTTTTTAGTTTTACGCGGAGTGAAAACATTGCATGTACGAATGGATCGTCATTGTCAAAATGGAATTGCTGTAGCTAACTTTTTAAAGACACATCCAAAAGTTGATAAAGTATATTGGCCGGGATTTACTGATCATCCAAATCATACTGTTGCTAAAGAACAGATGCGACAATTTGGAGGAATGATCTCTTTCACACTAAAAGGAAATTCACTTGAAGATGCTTTTAAGATTGCATCTTCATTCAAAGTGTTCTCTTTGGCCGAATCACTTGGCGGGGTTGAGTCGCTCATAGGCCATCCGGCTTCGATGACCCATGCTTCAATTCCTAAAGAAATCAGAGAAAAATCGGGCGTAGTCGATTCGCTTCTTCGTTTGAGCGTTGGGATTGAAGATGAATCTGATTTAATAGCCGACCTAAAACAGGCATTAAGCTAATAAAAAGGTCAATTAAATGTCATAACTCACTGCACTTTAAAAGAATTCAATAATTTCATTAAATTTGTCACTTATCAAAAATCAGCATTTACTGACTCATAAACAATTACCCTACACCATGAAAAAATATTTTGCGGCGCTTTTGCTTTTAGCATCTCTAGCTAATGTTTCATCAGCACAACGTGAGCATTCATGTTATTCATCTGAAATGAATAATCTGTCTC
>JANLPR010000158.1:0-3652 GCA_031367345.1 Bacteroidota bacterium
ATGGTATTGTCAAACGGCTCAACAGATTTTATTTTCAACTTCAAGCCCAAACTAAGTTCACGGCTGTTTAAAAATTTGAGAAACTCACCCGAAGTATTTATTACAGCAGATAGTTTTAAGGTGTCGCCAACTTTACATTCACTCAACTTGGTGTATTCCTTCCAAACCATTTTGCCGTTCTTATCGGGAATTGGTGAACCATGTGGGTCCAATTTTGGGAAGCCAAGCAACTCATCCATCTTTTCAAAAAATAATGGCGACTGAATATGTTCTACCTGTTCTGCAATCGGGTGAACATCTTCCCAACCAAAACCCATTTTTTGAACTAAAAACATTTCCGTGAGGCGATGTTTACGGATAATTACAGCGGCATCTTTTTTCCCTTTATCTGTTAGTCGCAAAGGTTTATAGCTTTCGTAATGCACCAATTTCTTTTCAGCTAATTTTTTCATCATGCTGGTTACGGTTGGCATTTTTATTTCCAATCGCTTACTCAAATCAATCACATTCACTTCTCCTTTGCCATTAGAGAGGGTAAATAATGCTTTCAGATAATTTTCTTCTATCAGCGAATTCATAAGGCAAATATAGAAATTGAAACCTCACCTAATCAATCTATTGAAAATTATTTTTAAAATAATTATGTTAGATGTATCTAACTTATTACTTTTGTCATCTAAACAATAAAAGTCAATGAAGCAACTCATACTATTCATACTTGTATCAACGAGCATCAGCACACAAGCTCAAAACCGCAACATTAACGGAAGCGTAAAGGACAAACAAACTACGGAAGCATTGCAGTATAGCAATGTGCAACTGTTAGGAACTAACATTGGAACACCCACAGACGGCAACGGTTATTTTAAATTAGAAATTCCTAAAGAGCTGGAAAACGGAAAGTTGCTTGCCACTTATTTGGGCTACAAAGCAGACACGATACAGCTTACACCAACACGAAGCGTTTACAATTTTAATCTGAATACAAATGCAGGAACATTAGGTGAAGTAGTGATTTCGGGAACGATGAAAGAAACATCAAAATTAGAAAGCCCTATTCCTGTTGAAGTTTACAATCCTACATTCTTCAAAAAAAATCCGACACCAAATATTTTTGAAGCGCTCACAATGGTTAACGGTGTGCAACCACAACTCAATTGCAATGTGTGCAACACAGGCGACATTCACATCAACGGAATGGAAGGTCCTTACACAATGGTTTTGATTGACGGAATGCCAATTGTTTCTTCGCTTTCAACGGTGTATGGTTTGGCAGGAATTCCGAACAGCATGGTAAAGCGAATTGAAATTGTAAAAGGTCCAGCATCTACACTATACGGAAGTGAAGCTGTTGGCGGACTCATCAACATCATTACCAAAGACCCAATTACAGCACCGCTTTTGAAAGTGGATATTTCGGGAACAACTTGGAACGAATACAATGCTGATGTTACCACCAAATTCAAAATAAAAAAAGCAAGTTCATTGTTTGGTATCAATGGTTTTTATTTCAACACTATTCACGACATTAACAACGATGGCTTTACCGATGTAACTCTTCAAAAAAGAATTTCACTTTTTAATAAATGGAATTTTGAACGCAAAAGCGGACAACCTTTTTCAATTGCAGCACGTTACATTTATGAAAACCGTTGGGGAGGACAAACCACTTGGACACCTGAATTTAGAGGCACTGACAGCGTTTACGGTGAAAGCATTTACACCAACCGTTCGGAGATAATTGGTGTGTATGGTTTGCCAATTAAGAAACAAAATATTCGTTTAGAATATTCTTATAACTACCATCATCAAGACAGTTATTACGGCAACACAAAATATTTAGCATCGCAACACACCTCTTTTGCTCAACTTCTTTGGGACAAAACTATTGGAAAACACAGTTTTATTTTTGGAGTTCCGTTTCGTTTTGTTTCGTATGACGATAATTCGCATGCCACTGCAACAGGCGATAGTTTGCACATCACCAACAAACCGCAACTCACTTATTTGCCAGGCGTATTTGTGCAAGAAGAATGGACAATTAATAAAAAATTGACAACGCTAATTGGTATTCGTTACGACCACAACAACGAACACGGAAATATTTTTACACCACGATTAAGTTTTAAATACAAACCGAATAACAACAACACCATTCGGTTGAGTGGTGGCAACGGTTACAGAGTAGTAAATCTTTTTACCGAAGACCATGCAGCACTCACGGGAGCAAGGCAAGTGGTGATTACAGAAAAATTAAATCCTGAACAAAGTTGGAATGCGAACTTGAACTATGTTACACAAATCAATCACAAGAAAGGTTTTGTTGGAATTGACATGAGTGGATTTTACACCTACTTCACCAATAAAATTGTTGGCGATTTTGATACCGACCCTAACAAAATTATTTACGACAACTTAAAAGGTTACGCCATTTCAAGAGGTGCAACCTTGAATTTGGATTTTGCTTTTACCAATGGTTTGAAAGTAATTTTGGGAGGAACATTGATGGATGTTTATCAAGTGGAAAAAGATAGTGCAGGTGCGAATGTAAAAACACAACAACAGTTTGCACCAAAGTTTTCATCAATCTTTGCGGTGAGTTACACCATAAGCAAAATTGGTTTGAGTTTTGATTTGACAGGAAACATAAAAAGTCCGATGTATTTACCGGTGTTGCCAAACGATTTCCGTCCAGAACAATCGCCTTGGTTTTGTTTGATGAATTTACAACTCACCAAAAAAATTGGAAAAGACATTGAGTTTTACGGAGGCATAAAAAACATTTTAAACTTCGTTCCCAAAAATCCAATCATGCGACCCAACGACCCATTTGATAAAGAAGTAACCATAAACAATCCGAACAACTACACCTTTGACCCAAGTTACAACTATGCACCCGTGCAAGGTGCGAGAGTTTTCTTTGGCGTAAGATGGACAATGCAATAAAAGGCCCACTCCAAAAAATACACTCTTAAAAAACGCTACAAGCAAATGCTAAAATCATTTTTTTAAAGAGAGTATTTTTTTCGCCACCCAAGAAAAAATTCATCGCACTTTTTTTACAAATATATTTTATGCCAACGCACGGGCTGACTGCAAATTTGCACCATCAACACTTTGAATGTAAATTGCTTTTAATTACCTTCATGCTCACATCAAACAGTATCGCTTCGTATAAACAGCAGTGCAGCCGATAATAATTAAGACTTCATGTGGTCGGAACGACCGAACATGAAGTTAATGTTGCACGAAACTCCGGCGGTGCGGTGGCTTATTATGGGAATTGAATGGGGTTTGTATTGATTTGTTGATGGAAGCTTTTATTAGTTTTGCTTCATAAATAACTTATTCTAGAAAAAGTGATGTACTCATAGCTTAATAAAAGTGTTTTGTTAGATAAATGAATCTTTATTATTCTTGCTGCGCATATCTATTTCCGCTTACATACCAAGTGTTTTTTTAATGAACGATGTGTAAATTTTTCCCGGGCAATTTGTGTTTAGCTCGAATAGAAGGAAGTTCGACAGATCGCTTGGGAAGTCCTATCAGCTTAAAATAAAAACGCAATCCGTACACGGTATGCTTAAAAATTGATCGCGAGGGTGATGCAGCGGAGCCGGCGAGTTTACCAAGGTAATCCTGAATTTGTTCC
>JANLPR010000188.1:0-2117 GCA_031367345.1 Bacteroidota bacterium
CTAGGCGAACTATTTGTCCAAGTAAGTCTTGCTGGTGATGTATTAATTTATTCCACAGATTTAAGTAATTTTAAAAATGGAATATATTATTGCTGCATCAAAAATGAAAATGGCTATACATCACGTAATAAAATTGTTATCTTAAAATAGAAGTTTTAAAATAAAAAAATGAAAATATTCTTCGTATATATTTTGTTTGTAGTCTTGGGTTTTAATTTTTCATCATTTGCTCAAAATCTTGTTCCAAATCCAAGCTTTGAATTTTTTAGTAATTGCCCACATTTAGTTTCAGAAATCACTAAAGCTACGCCATGGTTTAGTCCATCTACAGGCTCCCCTGACTATTTTAATGCATGTAATGACACATTACCTTTTAATTCATTTGTTGGAGTTCCCAGAAATGTTTTTGGCTTTGAAAATGCACATTCAGGAAATGGTTATGCAGGTATTACAACTGGACTAGGCGATTCGTTTAGAGAGTACTTGGAAAGCAGATTGTTAGATACTCTGAAAGCCGGAAGGAAATATCATGTTGAATTTTATACTAGTCTCTCAGACAGTTCATGGATTTGTAATAATTCAATTGGAGCATACTTTTCACCTGTGAGTATCAATAGACCTAATGCTTCATATTTGCAGGTAACTCCACAAATAACCAATGCTAGTGGGAATAATTTATCCATCAAGAATGGGTGGGCCAAGGTGGAAGGTTCATTTTTTGCGCATGGAGACGAAGAGTACATCGTAATTGGATGTTTTGTAAGCACAGCGCAAATGGACACACTATATGTTGGAGGAGGTGGAACTACTGCAACAAGCAGTCTGATTTATAATTACTTTGATGATATCTCAGTAATTCTAGATACAACTACCAATATTGACGATCCTAATTTTAATTTTCAAGATGTTTCAATAATTCCAAATCCTTTTAATGATGAATTAAATGTTTCAATAAAAAATAATTTTAATCAACTTGCTAAAATTGAAATATTCGACTTACTTGGAACAAAAGTTATTCAGGATTTAGAGTTTTTTACAAATCAAGTCCAATTAGAAACAGCCTTTTTACCAAAGGGTATGTATGTAATCAAAATATCTTTAAATGATTTCTCTATCATTAAACGAATTGTGAAATATTAATAATTAGTAGATTGTAAGCATCCGACCAACCACATGTGCGCCTTGAAGTTTAAAATTAAACATGCTATTAAAATGATGGTGGCCGGCCCACCGTAAGCGCTGACAGACACAGCAAACAAACCACTCTCTGGTGCTGTTGTTCGAAAGACGATGGTATTGAGCGATGAGAGAAAAGGCGAAGAAGATTCGTCAGGTATGATTATAGGAGCTGAACAAAAGTGAATTACCGTATAAGCATCGATATCACCTCCGTTGTTTTTTAGCCGTGGATATTCATCCACTTTTCAAAGCTCATCGTCATCCAAATAACAACACGCTATGACGGAATTTCCTAACACCACAAGTAATTACTTTTGTCAGTCAGATAGTTTTCAATCCTTAGCCGGCAAATTGTACCGAACACACGTTGAGACTTTAATTACGGACTAATGTCTGCGGTGGGATTTTTAGATTTTATAAAAGATTGAATCTGGCGTACTTTAAAACAACTGACGATTCCGATAGCTATCGGAATGTCGAAGCGGTGGGAGGATAAATTCGTCGCTAGCGGATTTACAGATTTTATAAAAGCTTGAATCTATTTTACTTTTAAAGCAACGGACGAATGTCCGTCGAAGCGGCGAGAGTAGAAAACCCTTTACTATCGGGTACTTTTAAAGCAACGGACGAATGTTCGTCGATGCGGATGGAGGCTAAATCCATAGCTAGCGGGACATTTGTGACACGAGCAGAAAAATTATTATCTTTAGCTTTTGCACGTACTGACGTTATTGGATTTGCTTCCGCTTCGAATAAACGGCAGTGCTAATTTTAAACTAGTGAAAACAAAATTTCTGATTACTCTTACCTTGCTCTCGTTTTTTGCGCATTCATTTGCTCAGACACCCTCTTGGATATGGGCTAAAAGCACAGGCGGCATAAGCAATGATTATAGTAACGCCACTTGTACAGATGCAAATGGGGATGTTTATATAACA
>JANLPR010000004.1:0-5903 GCA_031367345.1 Bacteroidota bacterium
TTTTTTTACTCACTAATTACTACGCACCATTCACCTAAGAAAACTCTGCGTTAATCTGCGGTTTCTGCGGGAGAAAAAAAAATGGGTAGTGCTTTTCTAAAAGTGAAATGATTGCTCACAAAAGCGGAATTCCGTTCGGCGAAAGATGGCTTACACTTTATTTCTCACCTCCGCCTCTCTAAAAATTCCGCTTAACTGTGTAATGAAGTAAAAAAAGAAAAGTAAGAAATGACACAGTAAATTGAGCAGACACTTTTCTTCTTTTCAAGCCTTATTTATCGTTAAACCCGAATTGACCCCCAAATAAATCGCCTACTTTTTTCTAATCCGGGCAATAATTGTAGTAAGGATGCCTATTTCCGGCTTCCATTTTCCAACGTTTTACCTACATTTGCGCTCTATGAAAAAGAATAGAGTAATTGATCTGTTGAAATCGACAGAAACCGGAATTGAAACGGAAATTAAAGGCTGGGTAAGAACAAAAAGAGGAAACAAACAAGTTGCCTTTATTGCCCTTAATGATGGATCGACCATTCACAACATTCAATTAGTTTTCGATCTAACTAAATTCTCTGATGATGATCTTAAATTTATAACTACCGGCTCTTGCATTCATGCCAAAGGAACACTCGTGGCTTCGCAAGGTCAAGGTCAAAGTATAGAGATTCAAGCTAGCGAGGTAAAACTTCTTGGTGGTGCCGACGAAACTTTTCCTCTGCAGAAAAAAGGTCATACGCTCGAGTTCCTCCGCGAAATTGCTCACTTACGCCCTCGTACAAATACTTTCGGTGCTGTACTTCGTATTCGTCACCACATGGCTTTTGCCGTACATAAATTTTATAACGACAAAGGATTTTTCTACCTCCACGCTCCTATCGTTACAGGTTCTGATGCTGAAGGTGCCGGAGAAATGTTTAGAGTAACAACTCTCGACCCTGTTAAACCTCCACTGTTGGAAGACGGTACCGTTAATTACAAAGAAGATTTTTTTGGAAAAGCTACTAACCTAACGGTAAGCGGACAACTTGAAGGCGAACTTGGTGCTATGGCGCTTGGTTGTGTTTATACTTTTGGTCCTACGTTCCGTGCCGAAAACTCGAATACGCCTCGTCACCTTGCAGAATTTTGGATGATAGAACCTGAAATGGCTTTTTATGACATTCAAGATAATATGAATCTCGCTGAAGAGTTTTTGAAATACCTAATTCAGTATGCGCTCGATCACTGTAAAGACGATCTTGAATTTTTGAATACGATGTACGACAAAGAACTTATTACTCGCTTGCAATCTGTTGTAGCTCTACCTTTCGAACGCTTAACTTATACAAGCGCAGTTGACATACTTATGAATTCAGGAAAAAAATTCGAATTCAAAGTTGAATGGGGAACTGACTTACAAAAAGAACACGAAAACTTTTTAGTCGATCATTTTAAACGACCGGTAATACTTACCGACTACCCGAAACACATCAAAGCATTTTACATGAAACAAAATGATGATGGCAAAACGGTACGAGCAATGGATATTTTGTTTCCATGGATCGGTGAAATTATTGGTGGATCGCAGCGAGAAGAAAACTACGACAAACTTGTTGAGCGCATGAATGAAATGCATATTCCTACCGAAGAAATGTGGTGGTATCTCGACACTAGAAAATTTGGTGCTTGCGAACACGCCGGATTCGGATTAGGCTTCGAACGACTTATATTATTTGTAACAGGCATGACGAATATTCGTGATGTAATTCCATTTCCTAGAACACCGGGGAATGCGGAGTTTTAGAAGGTGTAAGTAAGAAGTAAGAAGTAAGAAGTAAGAAGTAAGAAGTAAGAAGTGACACGGTTAATTGAGCAGACCCAATATTTTTTTACTTACTAATTACCACTCACTGAGTAAAGCGGAATGCCGTTCGGAATTAAAAGTTGCTCATAAAAAATAGTACGTGCGTCTCACTAAACATTCTGCTTTGCGATTATTTTTTTACTTACCAATCACTACTCACCACTCACTAAGTAAAGCGAAATTCCGTTCGGCGAATGATGACTTATACTTTATTTCTTACTTCCGCATCTCTAAAAATTCCGCTTTGCGATGTTGAAATTTAAAAGCTCAATGCTTATTTTTTTTACTCACTAATTACCACTCACTACTCACTTATTAAAACTCTGGTTAATCTGCGATTTCTGCTGGAGAAAAAAAATGATTAGTGCTTTTCTAAAAGTGAAATGACTGCTCACAATAGCAGAATTCCGTTCGGCGAATAATGACTTACACTTTATTTTTCCTCTGCGCCTCTCTAAAAATTTCGCGAAAGGGATTATAATCGGCGAGGGATAATGAATTACGGTTTTTGAAAAGCAGCAATATTTTAAGAAAACAACATCACAATATAATTAATTTTTTCATTAATGATGTGTTACCGTTTTTAACTCTGACAAAATAAAAACCCGGCTTTAAAATGTTAACTATGGTTACTAAATTTTCACCAAACTCAGCATAATATATTTTCTTTCCAAGATGATCAATGATCTCTAAAAAAGAATTATCCGGATCTACTTTCAATTCAATATTAAAAGCCTCGTGTGCTGGGTTGGGATAAATGAAAAATGAAGAATTTACAAAGAAGTCTGTGCCAATTTCAGATGTACAATTAGAACTATAACTTGCAATCAAATCTTTTTGCCAGCCGAATGCAGTATCTGAATAATTTGAATTATCAACCTGAATACAATGAAGGTTGGGGTTTCCTTCTGAAGAGAAAGAATAAACATTTGTGTTATTACCGTTTTTGAAATTCAGGTTCACTAGTCGATTATAGATTACATCCAACATAATTAAAGCCTGGTTTGCGCTTGCATTCAGATTTGTTAATTGATTAAAGCTAGCGCTAAGGTAAGTTAGCGCTGTATTTGTTGACGGGTCCAGATTTGTAAGAAGATTATTGGAACAATCAAGAGTATTAAGGACTGTAGCTCCGGTCACATTCAGATCTGTGATTAAATTTTCATGACAATCTAGGAATGTAAGAGCCGGGTTATTCGAAACATCAATATTTGCAACTTGATTGAACTTTAAATCCAATTGGTCAAGCGAAATATTTGTCGAGACATCGAGACTTGTTAACCGATTTCCGTTGCAATACAGAAAAGCAAGTGCGGTATCGCCGTTAATATCTAAACTCCCTAAAAAATTGTTCAAACAACTTACATATTCTAAATATCTTTTTCCAGAAAGATTCAGGTTTGCTAATTGATTATAGCTGCAATCTAAAAAGTTAAGGTAATAATTCGAGTTTAGAATTAAAGTTGTTAATTGATTGCCTCCGCACTGTAAAGTTGTGAGTTGAGTATTAGCAGCCAGATTCAAAGCGGTCAATCGATTGCTTTCACAACTTAAATCTCTGAGATTAATATTAGCTGTGACATTCAATACAGTTAGAACGTTGCTACCGCATTCTAATCTTTGAAGGGAAACGAAAGTTTCTATTCCGGTCAGGTCCTGAATTCCCAATCCGGATACAGAAATCAATCCCGCAAATGCACTTGCTTCCGAAACCTGAATTTCACTATCAGCATTTGTGTTTATAAGTGAGTTACCTAAAAGGGCAGATTTGAAATTAACATCAGGTATGGTGATGTTTTGTGAATATGAACTAATAATACTAGTTGCGAAGAACAGGAGAGTTAAAAATGTTTTCATATTCTATTTTTTTCTACAATTGCTTTATTTGTTTAGTCTTGGAAGTTACCCTATTCAAAAAAGAATGTTGGAGCGGGAATCCACTTGATACTTTCAAAGGTAATTTATTCGGCGATATATTAATAAGCAATTTGCAACAAAAGTATTTAGGAGTATTCTAAATTCTCACCATGTGCGCTCTCCGTTCGACGAATGTTAACCCACATTGCAGCTATTTACCCCGTACTTCTTGCTAATCAGGTGGTTTGGCAGCGGCGGGTGGCTCAGGGGGGACTACAGATTTTTTGCGTCTGAAGGGCTTTGGTTGGTAGTTGAGAGCACTATAAATTGTTTGTACCGCAGGAGAGGGTTCTGAACATTGCCGGATTTTAATGGTCTGCCCATATTGATCAACCATTGTTGTTGTGACCATTTTCTGGGTGTTCATGATCCGCGTTATATCTCGCCATTCGTTGTTGATGCCTTTTTGTTTTAGTTGATGTCGGACTGTGTTGACAATGGTATAAGCAAGTAAACCAAGGTGCAAGTGCGCCATTGCAGCGTCATCGGTTTTATGATAAACAGGACGGAGATCCAAATCGGTTTTAAGCGTTCGGAAAGCGGATTCTATTTCACGTATGGTGTTATAGATTGCCCATTGTGTTTGTTCATCTTTTTCATCCAGATTGGTGCGCAGCAGATAGCGCCCTTCCCGCTTGGGTAGTGGTCTTTGTTTATAATTTATTGCGGTGACAATGCCTTGATCATTGGCGACCACCTCAATTTGGTAATGCTTATTGATGCTTGGATATTTTTGTTTTATGCGACCGATTTTCTCCCATACTTTTTCTTCCTTTTTTGTGCATCCTTTTTTAGTCAGACTACTGCTGATTTTTTGCAGCTCCTGTTCATAGCGGTCGGAAAATTTACTTTTCATACTTTCTTCTTTGGCTTGTTTAGCCTGGCTGTGGATGAGTAAGTAATTGTCCGTATCGTCTGCTACTTTTACTTTTTGCAACGTGATAGGTTGATCTTTTTTATCTTTTATGGTGATGGGATCATTCGTGAGATCAACAGAATATTTTTTTAAAGAAGAACGGGAGACACACATGTAATCAAAGCCATATTTTCTGAGTAATAAAATATTGGAATCGGTAGCAATTCCTGCATCCATCACTACAATAGGTTTTCTTGAAGTGTCAGAGGTGCGGGCACTTAGTTCTTGTATGATTTGCAAAAGACTTTTGCTATCACTCATGTTGCCCTCGAACAGCTGGGAGTATTTGATAAAGCCTTCAATATTGACAACTAAAGCAAGGACAATAAGTTTACAATCCCCGCGCTTTTCTTTACTGCGACCAAATTGTGCAATGACGCTGTTTTTTTGCTGTCCTTCAAAATACGTATTCGTAAGATCGTAAATGTAAATCGTATCTTGTAAATCGAACAGCTCATTGGTCCGTTTACTCACATGTTGTTCTAATGTGTCTTTCTCACTAAATAATTTGTGGCTAATCGCATATAGTTTGTCTTTGGTAATTTGTTCAAGCGGATAGTTCGTTAATTCACAAACGGCAGAGTTCTCTTTTATCCATTGTGAGGTTCGTAATTCTGATGCCGGATAACTTGCACGACTGATGATGTGTGTCAAAGCAAGTTGTATTGCGCTTTCATCCCATCCTTGTCGGGCAAGACACTCCGCTATCTGTAGCTGTTGGGCTGCTTGTGCACACATCCATTCCGTCCCTACTTCTCTGATGTTTTTGTTTTCAATGGAATTGGTATCGACCGTATGATAATCCCGCCCTTTAATAAAATCGATACGTTCTTTTTTGAGAATAGTAGCGAAATGTTTTTGTGCCAATGTTTCTACGATGACATCTTCGGATTCAAACATATCACAAATACCTGTGCGGGCTTGTTTGACTAACGATGCAAGCCGTTGCTTGAGCAACTCTCTTTGATGAGCATCCGGTAATTCTTCTAATGTACCTAATTGCAAAATTGTGTGATGTCGCACGGTATTTTCATACCGATAACTTTCACACAAACGAAAATAAATTTTGTGTTCGCCTGTAGTCTTAATGTATTTTAATACTGACTTGATAAACATCAGGCAAAGGTAAATGCAAACAACCATTCAATCCTAAACCCCAGTAGTACTACAAATCACTTTTCGTAAATCGTACAATTGAATAGCAATCATTTATCTCTTTTCAACACC
>JANLPR010000021.1:0-29844 GCA_031367345.1 Bacteroidota bacterium
CTTCATACTTCATACTTCATCCTTCACGGTTCATACTTCATCCAACATCACACCCGCACATCACACTCGTGTAATGCTTTTGGCGAAATGCTGCCGGAAGAATTCGTTTACCATTGAAGAAAAGAGATTGCGCCGGCTAAACATTTCCGATAGCTATCGCCAAGTTGTCGAAGATTCAGCTTTGTGATTTAGCATTCACCCACACAAAGCGGAATTTTTAGAGAGGCGGAGGTGCGGAATAAAATGCAAGCCATCATTCGCCGAACGGAATTCCGCTTTTGCTAGCAGTACAAAGGTTGCTCCCAAAGTAAGTAGTGAATTGCAATAAAATTTTGAACATAGACTTTACCAATCTAATAGTCGTTTCGAACAAGTTAATTTTCCTTAGTGCTACTGAAAGGGTCTTCACAAAGGTTGTAACAAAACATTTCGTGAAGGAATTTTTACAACGACTAAACTTTCTCTGCTGCGGTCAATAAGTATTTCCAACTTTATATTTATATAGCTGCGCGACTTATCTTGTTGTCCTTTAAAACCTAATTATTCACGAATTTATAGCTCTTAATAAATTCTGAGTTGTGATAAAAAACTGCAATATATTCGTTAAGTTTAAATTGGTCTATTTCTAAAGAATTAATACCGGAATTTATTTCTCTTTCTAGTAAGAGCCTGCCTTGTAGATCATATAAAGCTAAATTGACTTTACCTTTATATCTTGTATTCAAATAGGTTATTAGTGTTTTACTTTTATAAATGCAATTAATTGTAATGGCATCTTCTGCTATTTCATTTATTGCTGAAGTTGAATTTACATTTCCGGCGCTGTCGGTTTTTACTACGTACATTTTTATAAGGCTATCTCTTGATTCGGCAACAAATGCAAAGCCGGAATCGTAATCGATAATAAAGTTGTTTATGTAATTTACTAGCCCATTTCTGAAATTATGTCTCCATATTTCTTGGCCGTCTCTATTGTAAGACGATAAAGTTATAGTATCAAATGCTGTTCCTACACAAACTAATTTATTTGAGTTGGCTATCAAAATTTTTGAAAAAGAGCCTTCATTGAAAGTTTTTTTCCAAATTAAATTTCCTAAAAGATCAAATTTCATTAGAAGCTGATGTCTAATGTTTGATGTGTCAACCGTTGTTCCTGCCAAATAAATATTTGAATCTTTGAGGGCAACAGAACTTGCACTATTTCTTATTGGATGGCTGGGGTTTCCCGAAGATTCAATATATTCTCTTTGCCATTCAAAATTTCCACTGTTGGGATTAATACAACTCAGTTGTAGTATTGAATCTTCAATTAACACTCCTAAATTAATTGCAGAATATACAAATGAATCATTCGCTGCGCAGTTTGAATCTTGCCAAATGTTTGTTTCTCCTTGATCTAATATCCATAATACATTTCCATTCTTATCAGTATGAACAACTTTAGATAGACCTTTGTAGATACCATTATTTTGATTGCCACTGTCATAAACATATACTATTAGTAAACTTGAGTCTTGAAATTCAAGTATTTTTGGATGATAAAAAGGGATAAATGTTGGCAATACCTTAACCCAAATAGTGTCTAAGTTGATATCTAATTTGGAAATTCGTAAATCGCTAAAAAAACCTCTTCCAACTGTTAGATAATTTTGATCTTTTGATTTTATTATATTATCAATAGATATAAATCCGTTTGAATAGAAAACTGATCGCAAAGAGTCACCGGAAGTGTTTAATGTCATCAAAGTTGTGAAAAACTGGTTGTCAGGCGCATGGTAAGCGACTAAGAATGTGCTGTCAAATGCTTCAATCATCGACATTTGATAACCTGTGCCGTTGAACAATTTTTCAAAAGTTTGAGAAAATGCGAAGTTGTAGAATAGGGCTATTATTGAAAAATATTTTAATCTCTTCATGGATAATCATATTGGAATGTGAATATAAATATAAATAAAAATTTCTCTCATCATTCATTTCACAAATTCAAAATCTTTTCTTTCTGAATTTTATATTCTTCTTCACTAATTACGCCTTTGTCTTTCAACTGTTTTAGTTTTTCTAACTCGTCGGCTACTCCCACAAATTGACTTTTGCTTGTGTTAATCGTACTCTCCACTTCTTTGGGTGCTGAAACTTTTTTATCGTCTGTCAGCGCCCATACTAACGCTATTACCCAGCCTACAAATGTCCAGCCTAATAAAAAATTTAATACAAATATTGCACCCGCTTGCCTATGCTTCGACCCAATGATGGAAGGGATAAAATAAATTATAAATGCAATAAAAAAGAAGATAGTTATTCCCATATTATTTTTAAAATGTTAAAATGAAATTGAAAATTAATTTATTCTTGAATCGTTTTTTTTTCTTAAAAACCAGATTGAAAAACTTTTGTTTATTATCTTAAAATATCTATTCCTAATTCTTTGCTAAGTTCAATTTTTAACTCTTCTAGTTTCAAATGTTTTTCCAAAAGTGGAATAAAATCTTGCCCTTTTTCATGCGCATCTTTAATCATCCTTGAACTTTCTTCCAACATCATCATCACTTTTCTGGTTTTCAAATGGGTTACTGCTTTTTGAACAGCGTCCATCAATATTGATTCTTCGTTTGGCACTTTGATCTTGTGCATCTCTTCCCAATTTTTACTTATGAAATAGGGGAGACTCAATAATTCAACATACGTCTTGCTTACTTCCGGATTTTCTGAACGGATAAAAATGTTGGAATCTATTTGCAATTGTTCATGAATGAAACGAGTGTATTCGGTAAGAAAATAATGATACGTAGCATTAGAGAATGAAAGTTCGTCAGTAATCATTTCATCGATAATAAATCGAGCAACTTTTACTGCTATTACCTGATTTCGTTTTCCTCCTTGCGCTTTTTCATCGTCTATTTCATTATCGAAATGTAGATCGTGATCTCCAAAATTTAAAAGCAGTCGAACTATGTTTCGTTCGTGTATTTCAGTGGTAAATGGATCAAGTTGTTTGTCTCTTCCTAAAATAATTTCCGGAAGCAACTCTTCTATGTCTGATGGAGCGTGCTCTTTTTTGAGCAGTTGCTTCCTGCTTTTATTCAACTCCCCAATCAACACTTGCTCTTCAATGTCCATCATTGCACTGCTCTGTTTCAAATAAACGGAGCGTGTAATTGGGTCAGGAATTTTAGCAATCGATTCTACTATTTCTCGTATGAGCCCTGCTTTTCTTACGGGATCATTTGCTACGTCAGCAAGAAGTA
Source organism: Bacteroidota bacterium (assembly GCA_031367345.1). Taxonomy (GTDB): domain Bacteria; phylum Bacteroidota; class Bacteroidia; order AKYH767-A; family 2013-40CM-41-45; genus JADKIH01. Next base: position 3,246 of record JANLPR010000021.1, read on the forward strand.
AACTTGTTTTGAATACAATAAAATCTTTTGCATTCTCCTGAATAAACGTTGCGGTGGCTGCTCCTCCGTGCTTTCTACTGTATGAATCCGGATCGTCGCCATCAGGAAACAACACTACTTTTACATTTAAGCCTTCTTCTAAAATAAGATCGATTCCTCTTATCGATGCTTTTATTCCTGCCGCATCGCCATCATAAAGTACAGTTACATTTTTTGTGTATCGTCCAATCAATCGTATTTGCTCTACTGTAAGCGATGTTCCCGACGAAGCTACTACGTTCTCAATTCCACTTTGATGCATTGATATTACATCGGTATAACCTTCTACCAGAAAACAATTTTCTTTTTGTACGATCGATTTTTTTGCATAGAAAATTCCGTACAACGATTTACTCTTCGAGTAAATATCTGATTCCGGTGAATTGACATATTTAGCTGCCTTCTCATCTTTCTTTAATATTCTCCCGCCAAATGCGATGATCCGTCCACTTAAATTGTGAACAGGAAACATTACTCTGCCTCTGAAACGATCAATCAATTTTTCTGTTGAACTTGCTTCGTTATCTTTTTGTCGAGGATAACCTAATCCGGTCTTTACAATAAACTCCGACTTATAACCATTCTTTATTGCATTCTCAGAAAAAGCTGACCAGTCTTGTAAGCTATATCCTAATTCAAATTTTCGAATTGTGTCATCGGTAAATCCTCGCTCTCGGAAGTAGGAAAGTCCAATCGATTTACCTTCTTCGTTTTCAAATAAATTTTCTGAAAAATATTTCTGTGCATACGTATTTAAAATATACAAACTCTCTCGCTCATCGCGAAGTTCTAATTCTTTCGGGTCGGGTGCGCTTTCTTCTATTTCAATTTGATATTTTCCTGCTAAAAATTTTAATGCTTCCGGATAGGAGTAATGCTCTAACTCCATAATGAAGTTCACTGCATTTCCTCCTTTGCCACAACCGAAGCATTTATAAATATTCCGAACAGGATTTACATTGAACGATGGAGTTTTCTCGTTATGAAAAGGACATAATCCTAAAAAATTAACTCCGCGCTTTTTCAATTGCACAAATTCACCAACCACATCTTCAATGCGGATGGCTTCAAAAATTCTGTCAATTGTTTCTTTTGTGATCATTTAAAAGCAAGCTTTTTAAAACGAGTTTTTTTGGAAGGCTTTGGAAGTATTGTCTGTATGAAATTAGCAATCTTATTGTAATACTTTTCCCCTCCTACAACGGCAATGTTATAGTGGTTTGCTTCACGAACCAAAAATAAGGCTTTTTTTTCGGCTGCAGAAGCTGAATATACCTGAAGTGTTTCTGAGGTAAAGATTTCGTCGTCTTGCCCTGCTGTAATAAAAAGCGTAGGAGTTGTATTAAAACTCGCAATTCGGGTCAAATCTAATTCCGTTATCGGGTACTGAAGCAGTTTCTTCACCTTTTTTTCGAAAATTGGATACCATAAATATTTCATCGGTCCCCACTTTTTAAAAGCATAACGATTGAGATAAGTCGATAAATTATTGAATGGACTTTGAAGAATTAAGCCATCGCAGCGTCCATCGAAAATTGCTGTTTGCATTGCTATCGCTGAACCAATTCCCATCCCAAATAGTATGATATGCTTAGTTTCTTGCTTTTGAAGAAGACTATCGATAATTACCTTCATGTCTTCAACGGCTGAAAGACCGGGGGTGAAAGTTGTTCCTTCACTTGTACCATGTGCGCGGAGGTCAAAAGCGTAAACATGAAAACCGCGATCATGCAATTGTCGAATGTGATCCAAAACCATAATCTTACTTTGATTAATATCATGGATAATTACGATGGTATTTGCAGGTGTATCAATTGTTGGAACGTACCACCCTTGTAGCTCAAGTCCGTTCGATGACAAGATATTCAAATCTTGAAAAATTAATTCTTCATTTCCCGGATTAAGTAAAGTGGTATCGCTTAAATTATTTTGATTGGAATGATAACGGATATATGTGGAATCGATCCGCAAAGGATAAATAAAATCATTACTTATTAACGCAGGCGATAAATAAATAAATGCTGAGATCAAAAGGATCAATGAGCTGAATGAATAAAATAGCTTATTAATATTCATGATCAATGATTTCTCTCTGTTGTATACTTAACCAAATCGCGCAAGGAGTTTTTGTAAATGGAATCATTAAACTGATCTAAAATTTCAAAAGCCTTCCGTTGATACTCGTTCATTTTTTCAGTGGCATATTCTATTCCGCCCGAATTTTTTACAAACTGAATTACTTCTTTTACTTTCTTATCGTTCGTATTGTGATTCTTCACAATATTAATAATCTGTTTTTTCGTACTTCTGTCTGCTTGATTTAAAGAATAAATTAACGGCAAGGTCATCTTACTTTCTTTGATATCTATCCCGGTCGGTTTACCAATTACTCCATCAGGACCATAATCGAAAAGATCGTCTTTAATTTGAAAAGCCATACCTATCAATTCTCCAAACTCATGCATTTTTTTAATATCAGCATCCGATGCACCGCCCGAAGCCGCACCACTGGCACAACATGAAGCAATTAGCGACGCTGTTTTTTGTCGTATGATCTCATAATAAATTTCTTCGCTTATATCTAACTTTCTTGCTTTTTCAATTTGCAGAAGTTCACCTTCACTCATAACTCGTACTGCCTCAGAAACGATTCCTAATAAATTAAAGTCTTTGTGTTCGACTGAAAGAAGCAGTCCTTTACTCAGCAAATAATCGCCAACAAGTACAGCTATTTTATTTTTCCAAAGTGCATTGATTGAAAAAAATCCTCGTCGTTCATTCGAATCGTCTACTACATCGTCGTGAACTAATGTTGCGGTATGCAATAGCTCGATTAATGTTGCAGCTCTATGCGTAGTTTCATTAATTCCTCCACACAGTCCGGATGTTAGAAATACAAACATCGGTCGCATCTGTTTACCTTTTCTCTTAACGATATAATGTGTTATGCGGTCGAGTAGTGGAACTTTACTTTTCATCGAAGCCCTGAATTTGTTTTCAAATTCATCCATCACACTCAAGATGGGTGCTTTTATTTCTTCAAGACGATTCAATGGGAGTTCAGCGTTTTTTTATTTGAAAATCTATTCACTTTGTCTGCTACAACTAAAATAGTGTTTTTTGGATAGATGATAATTTCAGTTTTAATTAATTCTTGATTAGCACCGACTGAAATATAAGCAATTTATCAGGCTTTAAGTTTTACTACTGCGTGCTCGTTTTTATTTGCCAATTGACCACAAGCTGCATCTATGTCTTTTCCTCTCGATCGTCTCAAATTCACAATTATTCCTTTGCTGAAAAGATAATCTACAAATACTTTTAATTTATCTTCTCTTGCATTAGTAAATTCTCCCCCGTCAATCGGATTGTATTCAATAATATTCACCTTCGCTTTTACTCGTCTGCAGAATGCGGCTAACTCTTGAGCATCTATCAATTCATCGTTGAATCCATTAAATACAATGTATTCGAACGTTACTCGAGTTCCGGTTTTATTATGAAAATGATCTAAGGCTTCTGCTAATGCATCGAGCGAATTCGACTCGTTGATCGGCATTATCTTATTTCTTTTTTCATCGTTCGCTGCGTGCAATGAAAGCGCTAAATTAAATCGAACCTCATCATCGCCAAGTTTCTTGATCATCTTTGCGATTCCTGCTGTACTTACGGTAATTCGATTAGGCGACATATTCAATCCGTCTGGCGAAGTAATTCGTTCTATACTTTTCAAAACATTTGCATAGTTGAGAAGTGGCTCTCCCATTCCCATGTAAACAATGTTTCTCAACGGCATGCCATATTCTCGTTCGCACTGCTCTTTTATGATAGCTACTTGATCATAAATTTCATCAGCCTCCAGATTTCTTAATCGCTCTAATTTTCCTGTAGCGCAAAATTTACATGTCAAACTACAACCAACTTGCGAAGAAACACATGCTGTCATCCGCGTTTCTGTTGGAATCAAAACGCCTTCTACAATGTTTCCATCGTATAATTTAAAGGCATTCTTTATAGTTCTGTCTCTGCTAATTTGAAACGTGTCAATTTCTACTGCATTGAGGACAAAATTTGCCTCCAATTTCTCTCGAAGTTCTAGCGATAAACTTGTCATTTCGCTGAAACTTCGTACACTTTTTTTCCAAAGCCACTCCCATACTTGTTTGGCTCGAAATGGCTTTTCTCCATTCGTTTTGAACCAGTTAGTGAGTTCTTCAAGTGTTAAATGACGCAGATTTTTCATTGGCCGACAAAGATACAACATTTGTTTGCAGTAATCTTGATTTTGGGCTGTGCAAAGCAGTTTCTCCTGCATCAATTTCGCTAAAAAGGCTAAATTTGCGAATGAAGTTTATTCAAGCTGATGCAGTTTTTCCAATCGTTTCAAATCCTATTATTAATGGAATCATAGGCTTTGATTCTGACGGAACCATTCAGGAAATTATCGACCCGGCTACAACATCCGTTTTGCCTTCGAATGTTGAACAAAAAAAGGGTTTTATTTGCCCGGGGTTTATCAATACGCATTGTCATCTGGAATTGTCCCATTTGAAGGGAAAATTTGAACAAAAGAAAGGACTAATCAATTTTATTGATCAAATGCGTACCAATAAAAGTGGGGACGATATTTTAGAAGCGATCGCTTTGGCAAATGATGAAATGTTTCAAAATGGAATTGTTGCGGTTGCCGACATTTCAAACAATGAAAGTACATTGAATGAAAAACTTCACTCAAAAATTTATTATCACACTTTTATTGAATTGTTCGATGTAGTTCCGGGACGAACATCAAAAGTTTTGGAGGCAGGCAAAGCGTTGTATGATCAATTTGCTAAAGGCATGCTATCAGCAAGCCTTGTTCCTCATGCTCCCTACACGGTAACTGCCGATCTTTTCGAAGCGCTTTCTTCTATTTATTTTGAAAAGAATTTTTTATCATCGATCCATAATCAAGAAACACCTGATGAAGATCGTATGTTTCAATCGCAATCGGGGAGTGTTTTTGATTTTTTGTTTTCAGTTAATATTGAAATTGAAAAAAGAAATAATCAATCGGCTTCATCAATCGATTACACTCTCAGCCATTTAAAAAATTTCGAAAAATTGCTGCTCGTTCATAATACATTTACATCGGAAGAGCAAATAAAGGCGGCTCAACTTTCAGTTAAGAATTTGTATTGGTGTTTTTGTCCGAATGCCAATTTGTACATCGAAGATCGGCTGCCTTCAATTTCTATATTCACAAAAAGTGATTGCAAAATTACCTTGGGAACCGATAGTTATGCTAGTAATCATTCGCTTTCTATTCTCGACGAACTGAAAACGATTGCATTTCATTTCCCAGAATTATCGCTCCATGAATTACTCAAATGGGCTACATTCAATGGCGCAGAGTTCTTAGGTATTGAACGTAAATTTGGATCGTTTGAAAATGGTAAAAAGCCGGGTATTGTTTTGATTGAAAATGTAGATTCGATGAATATGAAGTTGAAAACTGACAGTAAGTCGCGCCGAATTGATGTATGATTTCCTATATTTGTAAAAACCCAACTCATTGGCTATGAAAAAAGCACTACTACTAAGTTTCGTCATTTTGTTGATGGCAATGTATTCGTCTGCACAAGTGTTTCCGTTTTACGACGACTACGAATCGTACACTGCTTTTAATGTACCTCCTTCCTATTCCGGAAACGTCACGGTCTATCTTACACATGGCACCAATTCAAGTAAAGGACTTGCTGCTTTTCTAACTTCGTTTTCTTTTAGCGATTCTCTAATTTTTCCGGTGATTGGCCCTGTATCTGGAGCCTCTGTGTTGGAATTTGATTGGAGAATAGTTGATCCTTTTTTGTACCCTTCTACACAAGCAAATTTTATTAATGGCGATAAATTTGAAATACTCGGATCTACAGATGGAATTAATTATCAAGCAATTTTTTCAATTACTGCTGCTAATTTTATTAATGTCTTAACTTTTGATCATGCGGTTCTTGGACTCTCATCATTCGCCGGAAATAATTTATATTTAAAGGTTCGTGGAACTCGTGTTACCGGTTCAGGAGAATTCTTTATCGATATCGACAATGTTCGAGTAGATATTCCGGGAGTTGTACCTTCTACAGATCTTTCTTCGCTGCAAATTTTTCCTTCTCCTTCAAATGGACTTTTCAATTTCACAAATTCAATACCAATGAATGGTGTTCTGGAAGTTTATGATATGAACGGTAAAAAGATTAAAAGTAAAACTATTTCCAACGAAACCTCTGGTAGCATTGATCTAACAAATTTCTCTTCCGGTAAATATCAACTTCGTATTCAAACAAACGCTGGAGTTAAAATATCAGATGTCATCAAACGTTGATTGTAAGTAATTAGGTGTTTTTATATTTTAATATTGTCATATTGAGATAGATTGACCTAATTGTTTAATTGGAATTAAAAAAAAGCAAAAAAAAGGTAACGTTAGCTGTAATATTCGTGTATAATATAATGCCCTTTACCTAAGGATAACTGTATATTACAAAAACATATTGCTAATTTATGCTTCAGGATTTATCTTAAGGTAGATTCTAAGGCTATTTATTATGAAAAAAACGATCGTCACATTAGTAGCATTACTGTTTGCAGGGTTCATTCACTGCACAGCTGCCTCTGCACCTATTGGTGCCGAAGGTTCTAATGATACGATCAGTGCCATTGATTATACTGGTCTTAGCAATCGCTTTAATGTTTTTCCTGCTCCTTCTTTAGGTGTCAACGAAAACGAAGTAAGAGCCGGCTTGTTATATGATGTGGTGAACAATAGAATTGTTTGGGAGAAAAATCTCAATAGCGCATTTCCAATTGCTTCTCTAACAAAAATGATGGTTGCTCTATTAACCATTGAAGATATCAATGCAGGAAAATTTAAATGGACAGACAATATTCAGTGGGTGCGAACATCTAATGTAGGTACTAGAAGACATCATCATACTGTTTCTTCAACAACAAACTATTCATTACAAGATGTTTTTAAAGCAACAATGATTGCTTCCAACAACGAATGTGCAGAGCAAATGGCCCGATACATTGGTAGTGGCGATCTTCAAGCTTCAATTAATAGAATGAATCAACGAGCACGTGAGCTTGGAATGCTTACAACTTTTTACGGCAACCCAACGGGACTTCCATCTCCTAATTGGATGTACGATAATTCAGCTACTCCATTAGATTTACTTCGACTCACTGTTGAAATGCTTAAATACCAAGAGATACTTGACATTGCCAAAATGGGTTATGCAACAATCGAAAATGGTAAATCAACTTCTGTTATTCGAAATCATAATCGGTTAACGATTGATTTTTCAGGTGAAGTTGATGGATTAAAAACCGGTTATACTCGACGTGCAGGATTTTGTCTTGTAGCTACTACAGCAAAATGTGATCGCCGTTTGGTTAGTATTGTCTTAGGTTGTCGTGGTCCACAAATTAGAAATGAAGTTGTTCGTGATATGATTAATAGCTACTATACTTCTGTTGGCTTAGATCCTCTCGGACCTTTTTGTCCTTCTCCATTACTGCCAAATCCTAATTTAGCCAGAACAAATCCTATAGATCAAACCAATGGACAATTTGTAACCATTACAGATAAGGTAAAGAAAATTCATATTGTACGCCGTGGAGAAAACCTTTCTTCTGTTGCTTCAAAATATAATTGCACTTTAGGTCAATTAAAGAGTTGGAATAAAGGGAAAATAAATAATTCCAGATTATTATTGGGACAAAAATTGGCAGTATTCACAGTTGTAAATAAAAAAGTATTTGTAGCTAAACCGGCAAATGGTAGTGAAGAGGAAGATGATAAACCTTTGCTTACAGATTCAGAAATTAAAGAAGCGCCTATTGAAGCATCTGCTAAAGCTGAAGTAGCAGTAGTTGCCGAAAAGCCTTGTAAAGTTGAGAAGACTCCAAATACACCTGTAGTAGCAATTCGAAATAGTTCAGCGAAACCGAAATTTATTTACCATACCATTGAACCTGGCGATACACTTTTTAGTATTGCTCGTCGTTATGATGGCGTTACTGTTGCTGAGCTAAAAACACTCAATCACATTCACGATATTCATTCCCTAAAGCCGGGAATGAAGATCAAAGTGAAAGTCCAAATCTAAGCTTCTACTTTTCTTACTAATTAATTTCTTCGTGATTTTACGGTCGTGTGATGAAATTATTTTATTTACCTTGCGTTATCAATTTATGAAAATGAAAAAGATAATCGCATTGATAGGATTTATATGCATTAGTAGCTTTGCAAATGCTCAAAATGAGCCACTAGTTACTCCATATGCAGTACCACTAGATACCATTACCAACAAAATTACCTATGAAGGTGTAATTGATGTAAAAGGTGTAGCTGCCGATGAACTCTACAATCGATTTTATAACTGGTTTAAAACTTTTTATAAAAACCCAACAGAAGTAATTCGTGAGAATGATTCTACTACTCATAAGATAGTTGGGAAACCTCGTTTTAGAATTGCTAATCCGCCCGACAAACAAGGAAATAGAACCGATGCAGGCGTTGCTCAATATACCATTACCGTTTTAGCGAAAGATGGAAGATTCAAATATGAGTTGACCGATTTCAGCTGGAAGGTTATTTCCGTTTTCCCTGCAGAGAAATGGCTCGACACAAAATCTTCCGGTTATGTGCCTGCGTATAACGATTATCTTCAACAGCTCGATAAAAATTCAATAGATGTGATTGGTGCTCTGAAAAAAGCAGTTACAGAAACAAAACCGGTCAAGAATAAAGATAATTGGTGATAAAATAAAAAAGAGATCGTTCTCTCGACAGATTTTTATTTCAACATCGCTTCAGCACGAGCTAAATCGTTTGGGACTGTAATTTTTATATTACTAGGATCACCATCTATCAATCGAATTTTATTGCCGGCTTTTTCAAATACAGCTGCGTCGTCAGTCATAGTGCCGTCATCAGATAATTCGTATGCTGATTTAAGCAATGCGGTATGAAAACATTGTGGTGTTTGAATTGCTTTTAAACTTTCTCTGTCAATTATTTTACTTGAGTCGCCATCTACCTTTCGAATGGTGTCTGATAGTGATACAGATGGAATAGCATTGCTGTTTTGAATTAATTCATTCATACATCGTTTAATGAGGTCTGTAGTTACAAAAGGTCTCACACCATCGTGAATGGCTATTAAACCATCGCTTTCTACAATTCTCAATCCGTTCTTTACCGATTCATACCTCGAACTACCGCCATCAACAATAGTATGCGGAACAGTGATTTTATATTCGGCTATTAATTTCTCCCAGTTCTTGCGTTCACTTTTAGGAAGCACTATAATTATAGAATCGAAAATTCCGGTTGAGTAAAATTTTTCTAATGTGTGTTGAAGTATCGGTTTGTTTTGCAGTAATAAAAACTGCTTAGGAATTAAACTTCCCATTCTTAATCCGGAACCTCCCGCAACAATCAATGCAGTTTTTTTCATTTATGCAAATATCTAAAGAATTTATCGATTGTTTATTTAATAGAGAAGAATAATTCAAGCTCTTTTTTATAATGAATATTAAAATAAGCACGGAAAATCAGAAGACAAAATACTGTGATGGAAATTAAGCAGCCATATAAAACAGCTTGATAGATAGTAGAACGATAAGCGGGAATTCCATTTTCAATAATCGTGAGTGTTTTGTTGTTCTTTTGATTAAGCGCTTCAATGGCTAGATTGTATAGTTTCTGCGAATTGATAAGGTCTCTGGTAGAATAGTATAGTTCATTTACCAATGTTGATAATCGTTCTTCCTGTTGTAGAATATAAAATGTACTCGAACTCTTTGATCCTAAGTTTGCCAGTCGATGCATTTCATTTAATAATGAATCGATATTCTTACTCTTTACTAGATTGTCTTTTTGAATATTGGCTAAATATGATTCAGATATTTTTAATTTTTGGGTAACGTTGTTGATGTAATATGCTTTATTCATTTCATCTATAAAAACAATTATCTCATTTACCATGTCTGCACATAAGTATCTGTATTTATCGGTAACCGTAATTGTGATTGTATTGAAAGGTGTTTTTTTAGCTAATATATTTTCTGATAAAATTTTTTCGGTTTTCTGATTATAAAATTCACGGGTAGTATCAATATTGTAGTGGTGTACTAGATCGAACTTCTTTATTAAATGTTGACGAACATACGATGAATTGACCAACTTAAAAATGCGCAAAATATTTTCACTCGGAGCAATATTCTCAAATCCTTTTAGATCAACATTAGAGGAGCTCATTACACTCATGTCGTTCACATAAAATGAACCCGTAGATTCGTATTGGAGAATAAATAATTTAAAAATGATTGAACAGAAAATACCAAAAATAAGGCTTACTATAAAGTACTTCCATTTTTTCTTAGCTAAATGCAGCAACAGAAGATTTGATTCTGTCTTTTCATTTATTCTTCGATTTTCTTCTTGATTTGAATACATAAGTTGTAGATGGGTAATGTTAAGAAATTTTCTCTAAAGTTTTCAAAAGAATTTGTAAACTGCACCTGAATTATGTAACCGGATTGAAAAATGTGGCGAATCGCTAAACAAGATAGATGGAAATACGCTTTTCTTACTTTCCTGTTTGTCATTTTACCCTTTGTTAATGTTACTTCCAGCCTTGATCCGGAACTACTACCTCGTACAATTTTAATAGCTCTATTTGCTTTTGGGTTTTTTCTCTTGAATAACTCAATTTCATTTTCAATAAGTTCAACACAAAAAAAGCTAATATTTTGCGCGCTAGCAATTATGGTTGTTAGTGGATTATCTATGCTCCATTCAATTAATTTTGGTGATGCACTTGCAGAATGGTTGAGACTCTTTACCGTTTATAGTGTTTTGTTAATTGGAATAATTGTTTTTTCGAAAAACGAAATTACTCCATTGCAGCTTGTTCGCTTTGTTTCAATCTCTCTGATTCTTTATCATTTTTTTGCCTTAGTGCAATCTGTTGAGATCATCAAGCCCTTTTTAAAGGAGCAAAGGATTAGCATCTTTGCTAATATTACCTCTACTCTGGCCAATAAAAACTTCTTTAGTGAGGTTTTAGTTCTGTTATTCCCTTCAACTTTGTACGGTCTGCTTTACGATTCTGTAAAATATAAAGTACTTCATTTTATTGCTTGCTCCTTTAGCTTTATTTTTATTCTAGTGTTATTCTCTCTTGCATGTTGGTTTGCATTTTCAGTCGCTTCGATAATTATTTTAATAATTTATTTATGGTCAGCTTTTTTTAAAGGAAGAAAGAAACGAAATATTTTTGCCGGAATACTGATTATAATAACAGCCGGTGGTTTAATTTTCGCTTTTTCTAAATCCCCTGCCTCAAAATTAATTGTTGCTAAATCAACAATGGTTAAAGAGTATATTAAACACCCGGAGTATATTAATCAGAACTTAAATAAAAACAATAATAGTATTTTTGATCGCATTCTGTTATTTAGGAACACAATAAAAATGATTGGGGATCATTTTTTCATTGGCGTAGGACTCAATAATTGGAAATTGATATTTCCTTCTTATGGATTGATAGGTACCGATGTTATTAATTTTGGACTAATGAATTTTGAACATCCTCACAATGATTATTTGCTCGTATTTGCCGAACAAGGGATTTCAGGAATCGTATTATTGCTATTATTTTATTTTTTAGTTATTCGATATTTGATAGATCGTTATAAAGTTGCCTCATTAGAAACTAGAAGATTTTTACTCGTTATTTTATGGGTAGTGATTGCTTTCTTTCTAATTTCATTTTTCAGTTATCCGAGATCTAGAATTGTTCAACCGGTGATACTTATGTTTTTTATTTCGATCTTGTTCACGAACGGAAATGAAAAAACGGCAAATAAATTTTTATTAAAAAGATATAATTATTTCATCGTTTCTTTTTTATTGTTCGCTTGCGTCGTTGTTCAATCAACCAGACTTAAAAGCGAAATTACTATGAGAAAGGTGATGGTGAGTCGAGCACGGAAAGATTTTTCAAGGATATTGCGCCAATCTCAAGAGATAAATCTATTTCTTTATCCTTTAGAATTAAATAGTACTCCGGTAGTATGGTATTCAGCTATGGCAAATTTTTATTTGGGAAACATTCCTGTTGCTTTAGAACTTTATCAGAAAGCTATCGCTATTGCTCCAAATCATCTACTCACATTAAACGATTTGGCCACAGCTTATGAACGCTCCGGATTTCCTGATAGTGCTTTAGTGTATTACAATAAAGCATTGGCTATTTCTCCTTTTTATTTAGAGGCACAATTCAATAAAGCTGCAACTAATTTCAATTTAGGAAGGGTTGATTCAGCTTACTATGGTTTGAAAAATTATACGTATAGCGGATTAAATCCGAATTGGGCTCCTACGTATCTGAATTATATGAAGGCGATACTTAGAAGTAAAATACTCGATTCAATTGCACATTCTTCTGACTCCCTCTTAATTTTGAGGAGTAATTGGTATTTAAATCACGAATATGAATATTCTAGGTTCATTATTAATTATAAAGAAAAAAATATTTTTCCTGCCTTTTTTACTATGAAGTAATGGTATCTTTACTTTTCTAAAAATTATCAAATGAAATTTACGCTCAGAAATACGCTAGTTGATTATCACACAAAGTCTATTTACCCGGTTGAATTAATTGTTGAAAATGAAAAAATAATTTCTATTAGAAAGTTAGATAAATCGGAGGAAGTAGATAATGGTTTTATTCTTCCCGGTTTTGTCGATTCTCACATACATATAGAAAGTTCGATGTTAGTGCCGAGTGAATTTGCTCGACTTGCAGTAATTCACGGAACGATAGCAACTATAAGCGACCCGCACGAAATAGCTAACGTATGCGGAATGGACGGTGTTCGATTTATGATCGAGAACGGAAAAACTGTCCCATTCAAATTTAATTTTGGAGCGCCAAGTTGTGTCCCGGCTACTGTTTTCGAAACTGCTGGTGATGCATTAAATGCCGATCAAGTTGAAGAACTTTTGCGCTCAGATGATATATCGTACCTCAGTGAAATGATGAATTTTCCCGGCGTTCTTTTTAAAGATGCTGAAGTTTTAAAAAAGATAGCTGCTGCTCATAAACTAAATAAACCTGTGGATGGTCATGCTCCCGGTTTGCGTGGTGAACAAGCTCGTCAATATATAGCTGCCGGAATTTCGACTGATCATGAATGCTTCACCGCTGATGAAGCTCTCGATAAGCTAAAGTATGGAATGAAAATTTTAATTCGGGAAGGTAGTGCAGCTAAAAATTTTGAAGCCCTCATTGGTCTTTTAAATAATTATCCCAAAATGATGATGTTTTGCAGTGACGACAAACATCCGGATTCGTTAGTGCAAGGACATATTAATGACCTATGCGCTAGAGCTATTGCAAAAGGAATAGATTTATTCAATGTAATTGGTGCAGCAACAATTAATCCTGTTGAGCATTATAAAATTAAAATGGGTTTATTGCGGATCAATGATCATGCTGATTTCATAGTTGTTGAGGATCTTATTTCTTTTAAAGTAAACAAAACATTTATTAACGGCGAACTTGTTGCTGAGAATGGGAAATCCAACATAGAGAGAAAAAAAATCACTCCGATAAATAAATTTAATTGCCATAAAAAAGTACTCGCTGATTTTAAAGTGGAATGTGACGGAAGAACTACCATGCCTGTTATTGAAGCGCTCGATGGTCAGCTTATTACTAATAATCTTTCGTTGTCAATGAAAATCAAGAATGATTGTTTTGAAAGTGATACTGAAAAGGATATTCTTAAAATTGTAGTTGTAAATAGATATTATGATGCTCCTATTGCCAAAGCTTTCATTAAAAATTTCGGATTAAAATCAGGCGCGCTCGCATCCTCTGTGGCGCATGATAGTCATAACATAGTTGCTGTAGGTGTGGATGACGAGAGCTTGTGTCGAGCAGTAAATTTGGTTATTGAATCTAGAGGAGGTGTTACTTGTGTTGATGGAAATGCTGAAAAAGTAGTTGCACTTTCTGTTGCCGGCTTAATGAGTGAGGAAGATGGTTTTAAAGTTGCAAATGATTATACAGAAATTGATAAAATGGCTAAATCGGCCGGATCAACTTTACAAGCACCATTTATGACTCTGTCTTTTATGGCTTTGTTAGTAATTCCACATTTGAAGTTAAGCGACAAAGGTTTGTTTGATGGCAATCAATTTAAATTACTTTACTCTCCTGAATTGAAGCCAATAATTTAATTAGCGTTTTGGCAAAAAACGCTCAGCTACATTTTGTTGATTCGCCGGATCTTTTCCTGTCATCTCCACATATTCAATAGTTGGAAACCAAAAAGTTCCTCCGTTTAATTTGATGAATATTTTTTTTAACTCTGCCATTTTCCCGTCTATGTTTGTAAACACTGCATACTTCTTAGGTGTGGCTGTTGGCAACAAGAAAAAGTTTTTTTTATCGTATGATACAAAATGAATTACAAAGGCATTTTTTTGTCCATTGTATGGTCGTACATTTAATCCGTAAGCATATCTGCTTTGTATGTATGATAAATCTTCTTTCGTAGAATCGGAGGCATAACGAATCCAAAATATTTTTATAGGATTTAAAGGATCTAAATTTCCATCTTCATTACGGTTTACTTCATAAATAATTGCATTGGTATTCTTGCTCCGTTGTAAATAAAACAATGAATTATCGTTCGTAGGTGGTATCGGAAAAACTTTAGGCGCCGGATTTTCATCTGGGGTTATCCCTGAAATCAACAACAATAATAATAAAGAACAGATTTTAAGCATTCGTTAATAAAGTAGTTCCTATCGTTTTTTTTGACTAGAGAATCAATCACTTTTTTAAATGAGAAGGGCAAAGGTAATTGAAAAAATGAAATAGTGATTTCCTAATGGCATGATTTATTTATCTAAATAATTTCGATTATAGAGTCAAATCACTTCCATTATTGTCACTTTAAATTTCATTAAAAATCGAGTTTCAATCTAGCCCGTATTCCAAACTGTGAAACGGAATTATGGTCAAGATAACTCAACCTTTTTATTAAATCAACTCTCAAAACTTTAAATATATTTGAGATCCCAACACTCGCCTCTATATAGGGTTTTGATTGTAAAGTATAGGTGATAGTGCTTCCATCCTGATTTATCGGCAAACGGTAGAGATCGGGATGTAATGTTGGATTATTAGCATCTGTAATTCGTCCATACAACACTTTTGCACTTACTACTTCGCGCCATTTTAACTTCTTGAAAAGTGGAATTTTATTGAAGAAAAAACCATTAAAGAAATGTGTATAAAAGATGGAAGCATATTCATCGCTCACAAATTCCAAAAAGTTCATTAAGTTGTATGAACTCAATTGATACGAATATGTTTGATTTGCACGATGAATTTCTAGCAGGGGATAGGGCACTGTTCCAAATGTTTTTCCCACTTCAATTTCAATATTACTGTAGCCAATTGGTGGAATATATAATCTTTTAAATAAATTGAATGTTACGGTGTGGAATGTGTAATCGCTTTTAAATACATTTTTAAGTGAACCTTCGTATCTTAATTGGAAAATCGGATATTTATTAGGCATTGCAGTACGATAGGTTTTGCCTTGGTAAAAGGCTTCGTGTGGTGCATACCTTAGCGTAAGATTAAATGTAGTTTTTTCTAATTCTCTTTCGCCTGTTCTTACAATGTCATTATAGTTCTCTGTTTTGAAATGTAGTGAACCTGCAGGTGTTTGAATTAAATTTTGAATTCCTATTGTATAACTGAAGTGACTATTATTCTCTTTCAAATATTCAATGTTAAATCGCTTGAGATAGATAAGCTTGTCGTTCGGTCCTCTCTTAAAGGAAAGTAAAAAATTATCTTCTTGTACAAACTGTAATTCCTGACCCGGAATTTTTGTTTCATGCTCATAGGATACCAATAAATTTCTCTGAGGAAAATCAATAAATGATTTAGGACCTAAGGCCAATCTCACTCCTGTAAAATATTTCCATTTTTGATCTTTCAATCCATAAACACCATAACCATTAAATTGAATGCGTTCACTAAATTTTTTACTCGTTCTTCCACCAAATCTGATACGTGAGCCTTCTATAGGATTGAAACTATAAAATGTACCTATTGGCCCAATTTCAAATTTTCCGAAATCTTTATAACCGGCAAAAATAAGTTCCAATGTATTTACTGTATGTCTGAAGGCGGGAACTTTTTGAATGCTATCAACCATTTGATAAATCCCCGATTCACTATTAGTAAGCTCTGTATGCCGATGTTCATCGAAATATTTTTCGGTGTTCCTTGTTGTTGAATCTACTATAACAACCGGATCTCCACTATAAAAAGTATCAAGCTTTGGTTGGTTCAATACAAAGTCTTTATAACTCACAGCACGCTGTCCATATATCCCCATTCCATTTTTCCCTAAACCAAAGTCAATCGAAATATTATCTTTATTTAATAACCATTCTCCCGGCTCTACTTCGGTATATTCTTGCGTCAGTTTTAATTCTTTTACCCAATTTAAATTGATATCAGGATTTACTGTCAACTCGTTTTTTTTAACTGCATAGTTGGTATCGTATGTAATATAAAGCTCCCCTTGAAAAATAAAATCTTCTTTATTCCTCGGATAAAATGCCATATGATAACAACGTTTGTCATCAACAACTACTGTATCGATAATATAGTAACGATAAAACAATGGTCCATTATCAGCTATTGGACTTATAAATGGATTGGTTAGAATGGGTACGGTGTTATTGTAAATGTTTACGTCTTGATACAAATAGCCTACAAATGATCCGACGCCATCGTTGTTTACAAAGTCTTCGTAGTCTACTTTGTGACTGGCTTTAACAAATTCTTTGGTTGAACTTGGATCTTTTCGGTAATAAACATCCGATAATTTTTCCTGTAAATACATCGGCAAAATAACTTTACCCGGCATTTGATTAGAATCAAGATTGTCGAAAACAAATTGAAACTTTTTGAGATATTTTTTATCCTTAAATTTTTGAGTAATGTTACTTAACGCAAATTGTACCTTTTCATATTTTTCGTACTGATAAGAATTGAATTGGTCTTTTCTATTTTGATGCTTATGTGCTATTACACGATCAATTAATTCGACAGCTGGATTGTCTTTGTTTTTATAGCGTTGCTTTGTCGATTTTATCTCTACTGTTTTTAACTCTTTTACAGCAATACTCATTTTTACTGAAACTATTTGCGATTGACCAACTTCCAAATCTTTAATTACCGGCGAATAGCCAACCAGTACAAATTTTAATTTTGTTCCGGGATTATTTGTTTCTATGAAATATTGTCCATTGAAATCAGTGTTCTTTCCAATATTGGTTCCTTCAATGAAAACACTCACAAACGGTAATGGGTCGCCACTTTTAGCATCAGTAACCAAACCACGAACGGTGGTAGTTTGAGCACTCAACCAGAATGGGATTGATAACAAATAAAGTAAAAAGGCGAATAGCCGTAATCGATTGTTCATAGTTGAATACCGATGTAAAATAGGGCGAATAAACAATTTCTGCAATTAAAATCTGCTTATATCCACATTTATTTAAGGGCTATCGTATAATATGCATTAATCCCGTAAACCGCACTTATAATCAATCAAAATACATTCTTAAGAATCATTGTCAACTAACTCCTGTTTGGGAAACTAACCATAAAACAATTCAAACTTTCTTTTGTAACTAAATAGGAAAGTTCTCCATGGTGAATTTGAATGATTTTATTCGTTAACACTAATCCTAAGCCAAACCCTTTAATTTGCCTACTATTTTCTCCTCTAAAAAAGTATTGATATAAAAGTTCTTGTTCTTGACTTGAGAGGTTTTTTCCATTATTTAAGAATTCGATTAATATACTACCGCCCTTTCTAAAGAGGTTTATTGTTACCTGTTTATTCTCAGAATATGCAATGGCGTTTTTAAGTAAATTGTTAAATGCAATCCTTACCATCCGTTCATTCCCTGAAATTATTAATTGCTCCGCATCGTCTATTTTTGAATCGATATTGAAATCGAAATGAACATCCTCTTGAATTAAACTTAGGTCGTTCATCGTTTCGAAAATTAATTCGTCTACTCTTAGCGCAATGAAATTAATGTTCTCTGAATTTTGCTCAAATTTTGAAATATCAAGTAATGTATTTATTACACCTGCTAATTGCATTAATCCCGTTTTCTGAAAATTAAGTCCTATTCGCAACTCTTCCGATAGCTCTACATTTGATATACGTTCTATATTTGCAATTAATACTGCCATTGGTGTTTTTAACTCATGAGAAACATGCTGGATGAAATATTTTTGAAATGCAAATGAATTGTCAATTCGTTCAAGAAGCTCATTAAATTTATTAGCTAGTAATGCAATTTCATCTTGTGTAGTTGGTAGCGTAACTGTCTGCTTTAAGTTCGTAGAACGAATATTCTCTATCTCAATTGCCAATTTATTTATCGGATCTGTTACTAATTTTGAAAAGTAAAAAGTGAACGAAATGATTATTCCAATTGCTAAGAGATAAATTAATAAAAGTGTCCATCCTAAATGATTTAATTTTTGTAAACCATATTTGTCATTCGCTTTTGCAATTGCAAAATAAATTGCATTACCGCTTTTTATTTTCTCCGCATAAATCTCATAATTGCCTTGAACCATAGAAATAGTTTCGGACTCTTTCCTAAGGCGATCTATTATTTCAGCAGAGTAGTGTATTGGCGTATCATCTATACTTGTATAGATGTTTTTTCCTGTTGAATCAAACAATACAATTTTCTCATCATATAAATTGTTGATTCTGTTTTTATCAATTGTCTGAAGTATATCTTCATCGATCTCTTTTACCTCTGTCAAAAGTTTTAAAGTTAAATTAGACTGCTCTTTCAATCGTTCAAAAAATTCTTGTTTCCTGTAATTTGAACTTATAAAGAATACAGACAAAAAAGTGAGCCCTAAAAAGATTAGGAAGACTACTGAAAAAACTAATCGAATCCTATTTCTAATTTTCATTACCTTCTATACTTATATAATATCCAAATCCTGGTCTTGTATGGATCAGTTTAACGGATTGGTTTTTATCGATTTTATTTCGAATCAAATTAATAAATACTTCTATTGTATTTGTATTTACTTCCATAGTGGTTCCCCAAATGTTTTTGATAATATCTTTTTTGGAAACAGGATTTCCTTTTGCTTTTGCTAACATCAATACAATATCATATTCTCTTGGAGTTAATTTTACCTGTTCAGCATTTCTAGAAATCGATTTCTTATTCAAATCGATCATTAGGTCGGCAATAATAATGTGCTGCTGTTCGTCGTTATTTTCTTGCCTACGTAAAAAAACTTTAATTCTTGCAAGCAGTTCCTTAAAGTAAAACGGTTTCGTTAAATAATCGTCTGCACCACAATTAAAGCCTTCTAATTTATCATCAATCTCACCAAAAGCTGTTAAAATAATTACCGGTGTTTTTATATTTTGTTGTCGAATCGACTTACAAACTTCATAGCCCGATTTCCCGGGGATGTTTACATCTAAAATAATACAATCAAATTTATGTCTAACAATTAATTTTTCTGCAAGCAGTCCATCGTAAACAGCTTCTACATTTAATCCTTCACCAACCAATTGCGCTTTAATATCTGATGAAAGTTGCTGGTCGTCTTCTACCAATAAAATTGTTTGCATGGTCCAAAAATAGAATTAATTATCAGAATTTGTTAACTCATATTAGATTTTAAAAAAATTAGATATGCATTTGAACAGACTTGTATACTTTTAATGTAACGATATTAATAGAATATAACGCTATTCTAACTATTTTGGTAACAAATCTATTTTACATATTTTTTTCAAAATTAAGATTCTTTTTAGCATTCTTAAGGTGTTCTTAAGGTGTTTGACTTGTTATTTGTACCGTGATAAATAGGTACAAATTTATTCTTCTGGTGGCGATAATGTTTTCTGCCGGTCAAAGCCAAGCAAGTATTCAAGATACTTTGCAACTTAATCTAGGGGAAGCTGATAGTATTTTTCTAAAAGAAAATCTGTTGCTGATTGCTTCTCAACTAAATATTGATGCTAATAAAGCATTGATTATTCAAGCAAAATCATATCCTAATCCCCAAATTTCAATAGGATTAAATGCATATGATAGCGATAATAAATCCGCTTTTTTTATCGGACCTGATGGGGAGAAATCGTATCAGTTCGATCAATTAATTCTCATAGGTGGAAAGCGTAGAGCCCAAATAGATTTGGCTAAGAAAAATGCTCAAATGGCAGAACAACAATTTGCGGATCTATTAAGAAATCTCCAGTTTCAATTGCATCAAACGTTTTATGAATTGAATCGAACGTATAAAGTTCTTCCTATTTATAATAAACAACTGGAATTACTAGACGAACTTATTACTTCACATGAAGTTCAAGCACGGAAAGGCAATGTACCGTATAAAGATGTAATCCGATTAAAAACTGCTTATTTAAATTTAAACAACGATCGTTCAGATCTATTAAAACAACAACTCGAACAAATTAAGAATCTTCGTACGCTCTTACGTTCAAATCAAACTTTTATTCCAGTTAGCGATGATGTGGAAGCGGGAAAGTATAAACAGATTGTTTCTATTTCTGATTTAGTTAAAAAAGCATTGGAAAATAGACCTGATGTTCAACTTGCCTCTTCTCAAGCTGACTATGCTTCATTAAATCTACGCTTACAAAAACGAACTGCAATCCCTGATTTAACTTTTACTACCTCTTATGATCAGCGGGGAAATGCTTTTCGTGATCAATATTTAGTTGGTGTTGGAATTCCATTGCCTTTGTGGGATAGAAATCGCGGAAATATAAAATCAGCAGGATTTCAAAGTCAAGCTGCTGATAGTTTGTTTATACAAAAGAAAAATGAAGTAGAGGGAGAAGTGATTTCTGCAATAGAAAATTTGAATCGAAGCGTGCAAGAATATAACAAATCGATAGAACTATTTACTGCCGACTTTGAAATAGTTTTTAAAGGTGAAAGTGACAACTACAGAAAAGGGAACATAAGTCTTTTAGAATTTCTCGATTTTGTTGAAAGCTATAACCAATCAATTGCCGAATTTGAAAGAATGAAGAGAGATCTCTTTTTTGCCGGAGAACAAATTAATTATGCAACCGCCTCAAAAATATATTGAAATGAAAAATATTAAAATAAGTTTTGCTCTAATACTTAGCACTATTTCATTTATCGCTTGTAAAAAAACTACCCCTACGGAAGACAATGTTTCTTTTTACTTAAGTGACACTATGATGGCGCATTCTAAATTTGCTGAAACGGAAATTCGTGATGTAAAGGAAGAACTAAAATTGTATGGAAAAATTGAAGCCGATAACAATAAAAAAGCACAAGTCTATTCTATTGTTGGTGGAAGTGTAATGAAAATCAATGTTGAATTAGGAGATTACGTAAAGCAAGGGCAGATTTTAGCTACAGTTAGAAGTAGTGAAGTGGCAGATTTTCAACGTCAACTCCTGGATGCAAAAGCGGATGTTGCATTGGCAGAAAAAAATGTTCAAGTAGCAAAGGATCTTAATGTCGGTAAACTGAATTCAGAGAAAGAAGTAATTGCTGCTGAAAAGGAATTGGAGAAAGCAAATGCGGAAAAAAGGAGGATAGACGAGGTATATAAGATCTATAATTTACAGGAAGGATCTACCTATAACATTACTGCTCCTATTAGTGGATTCGTAGTTTCAAAAAACATCAATCAAAATGAACAGCTTAGAAGTGATCAAACTAATATTTTATTTTCAATTGCTCAAATTGACGAAGTCTGGGTGATTGCCAATGTTAATGAGTCTGACATATCAAAAGTCGCTCTTGATTACGAGGCAGATGTTCTTACAATTAGTTATCCTGACAAAATATTTAAAGGAAAAGTTGACCGAATTTTCAATGCAATTGATCCGGAAACTAAGGCGATGAAAATTCTGATTAAAATACCTAACAGTGACCTTGCTTTAAAACCTGAAATGAATGTAACTGTTACATTAAAATTTAAAGAAAATAAAAAACTGATCGCTATCCCTTCCTCTTCCGTCATCTTCGATAAAAGTAAAAATTGGGTTATGATTTTTAAAGATCGACACAATATTGAAACAAGAGAAATTGAAGTTTATCGACAGTTAGGTGATACTACCTATGTAACCTCCGGATTGAAAGAAGGTGAAAAAGTATTCAGTAAAAATAATTTATTAGTATACGACGCTTTAAACGATTAAGAGAACAAATATGAACAAGTTCATTAGAAATATAATTACCTTTTCTCTGAAGAACAAATTATTTGTTTTTTTCTGCGTCGGTATTTTAGTTATTGCCGGATGGTTCAGTTTTATGAATATCCCTATCGAAGCATTTCCGGATGTTACAAACACGCAAATTGTAATTGTAACGCAATGGGATGGACAAAGTGCAGAAGAAGTTGAACGTTTTGTTACAACACCGATTGAAATCGCTATGAACAGCGTTCAAAGGAAAACGAATGTCAGAAGTATTACCATGTTCGGGCTCTCTGTCATCAAAATAATTTTTGATGACGATGTTGAGGATTTTTTTGCTAGACAACAAGTTAACAATCAATTACGAAATGTAGAACTTCCCGGAGGAGTAGAACCTGATGTGCAGCCACCTTATGGACCAACGGGTGAAATTTTTCGATATACTTTGCAAGGGAAAAATCGAAGCACACGCGACCTGTTAACGATACAAAATTGGACGATCGACAAACAACTTCGTTCTGTTCCCGGTATTGCAGATGTTGTTGCATTCGGTGGTCAGCAAAAGATCTATGAGATCTCTGTTGATCCAAATAAATTACAAAAATATAATCTATCGCCTCTTCAAGTTTATGATGCTGTTAGCAAAGCAAACTTAAATGTTGGTGGCGATGTAATAGAAAAAAATGGGCAAGCTTACGTTGTTAGAGGTTTAGGATTGTTAGATAATATTTCTGATATCGAAAATAGTATTGTAGATAATTACAATGGTAATCCGGTACTCGTCAAAAATATAGCACAGGTGGTTGAGTCTAGTGCTCCTAGAGTTGGCCAGGTTGGGCTTAACAACGACGATGATGTTGTGGAAGGAATTGTTGTTATGAGGAAAGGAGAAAACCCCTACGAAGTTATTGGTCGCTTGAAAGAAAAAATTAATGACATCAACGCTCATGGATTACCCGACGATGTTAAAATGGTAACATTTTACGACCGTGATAATCTGATGGACTTCTGTACTCATACAGTAATGCACAATCTCCTTGAAGGTATCATCTTGGTAACTGTGATTGTCTTTTTATTCATGGCCGATTGGAGAACAACAGTCGTCGTTTCTATTATTATCCCGTTGTCGCTTCTCTTTGCAATAATGTGTTTAAAGTTGAAAGGGATGAGTGCCAATTTACTTTCGTTAGGAGCGATTGATTTCGGTATTATCATAGATGGAGCCGTCGTTATGGTCGAGGGTCTTTTCGTAGCTCTCGATCACTTAGCGCACAAGAAAGGAATGGACAAGTTTAATAAGTTGTCTAAATTAGGATTGATAAGAAGTACAGGAACTGGTTTAGGCAAAGCAGTATTCTTCTCTAAGTTAATTATCATTTCCGCCTTACTTCCAATCTTCTCTTTTGAAAAGGTAGAAGGTAAAATGTTTTCGCCGCTTGCTTACACGTTAGGGTTTGCACTTTTGGGAGCATTGCTATTTACATTAACTCTTGTTCCTGTACTGGTATCAATTTTATTGAGAAAAAATGTAAAGGAAAAGCAGAATGGTTTTGTTAGATTTTTTAATAAAACGATAGAGAAAGGTTTTAACTGGACATTTAGTCATCGTAACTTAACTTTTGTAATTGCGCTTTCTATTCTTGCAGGGTCGTTGCTTTCAACAAAATGGTTAGGAACTGAATTTCTTCCGCAGCTAAACGAAGGAGCTTTATGGGTAGAGGCGAAATTACCAATGAGTACTTCGTTGACCGAAACCGTCAAGCAAGTTTCTATATTCAGAAAAATATTAATGTCGTTTCCTGAAGTGAACGGTGTGTTATCGCAAACAGGTAGAAGTAACGATGGAACAGATCCAAGCGGTTTCTATTATGTGCAAATGCAAGTTAATTTAAAACCGAAAGATGAATGGACTAGGAAAATTACAATGGAAGATCTTTCGGAAGAGATGGATGTGAAATTGAAAAATTATCAAGGTGTGGTTTACAATTACTCTCAGCCCATAATCGATAACGTAGCAGAAGCAGTCGCCGGATTTAATGCCAGCAATGCAGTAAAGATTTATGGTGATGATTTAAATACACTCAATGAATTGGCAGATAAAATTCTCGCAGAAATTCAGAATGTGCCGGGTATTAAAGATGCCGGAATTATGAGAAATATTGGGCAGCCGGAAATTAGTGTAGTGTTAGACGAACAACGGATGGCAATTTATGGTGTTCAGAAAGCCGATGCTCAAAGTATTCTTGAAATGGCAATAGGAGGTAAGACGGCAACAGTAAAGTATGAAGGCGAAAAGAAATTTGATATCCGTATTCGTTATCAAAAAGATTTTAGAACGAGTGAAGAAGATATTATGAACTTGATGGTTCCAAATATCAGAGGTGAAAAAATTCCATTGAAAGAAATTTCAACTATGCGTAAGGTAACCGGTCCTGCATTCGTGTACCGCGATAATACAAAACGTTTTATAGGTATTAAGTTTTCAGTACGCGAAAGAGATCTTGGAAGTACCATCAAAGATGCTCAAGATCGCGTAAATGCAAACCTCAAGCTTCCAGCCGGATATAGTGTTGGCTGGGCAGGTGAATTCGAAAATCAGGTGAGAGCTTCCAACAGATTGGGGCAAGTTGTACCGGTAAGCCTTATTCTGATTTTCGTTTTACTCTTCATCATGTTTGGAAACATTCAAGATGCTTCATTGGTACTTGCTAACGTACCTTTCGCTCTCATCGGTGGTATTTTTGCATTGCATCTTACCGGAATGAATTTTGGTATTTCAGCCGGAGTAGGATTCATTGCTTTATTTGGAATATGTATTCAGAATGGTGTCATATTAATTGCCGAATTCCATTCTAATTTAAAACGTAAATTAGATTTGGCTAATTCAATCAAAGAAGCTGTCAAAGCCCGAACTCGTCCTGTAATCATGACAGCACTTATGGCGATGATTGGATTAATGCCTGCCGCTCTTTCTTCAGGGATTGGCTCTGAATCACAAAAACCATTGGCTGTTGTAATTATTGGAGGATTAGTAACTGCTACGTTATTTACACTCCTGGTATTTCCTATATTCTTTTATTGGTCGGTAAGAAAAAAACATATTAATATCTAAAATGATTAGAAAAATATTTCTCCTTGTGTTCTTCATTTCATTGATTGTAGTTCAATTTTGTTCTGCTCAATATAATGATGCTCAATTATGGGAAAATATTTCAATCGATAAAGACATTTTCCGCAGGTGGAATTTGAATTTTAATCATGAAGGAAGAATAGTTGATAATGCAAGTCGCTTTGTGTATGGTTATGGTGATTTCGGATTGGCATTCAAGTATACCAAAAAGTTTAAGGTCGCTGCAGATTATGTAATCGTTTTTAAGCAAACCGATAAAAGACCTAGCATCCGACATCAATGGTATTTGGCCACTACTTATAAGATCAAGAAAAAAAGATGGGAGTTGGCTTGGCGTGAAATGCTTCAGCAGCAGGTTCAGGATATTTATTCGAGCGATTTCGGAGCAGTGCCCGATAATTACATAAGAAGTAAATTCTCGCTCAATTATTCGTTTAAAAAAGGTGCGATGTATCGTATTAAACCTTATGCAGCCACAGAGTTATATTATAGACTTTCTAATTACGACAAAGAAGGTCCGGGGTTTAAGAGAAACAGATATTACTTGGGAGGGTATTATGCGTTCAATAAAAAGACAGAGTTGGAATTGTATTACATGATAGAAAAAAATTATAATATCATAAACCCTCCAACCAATTATGTATTTGGTATTGGCTTTTCTAAAACGATCTAATTTTAATTTTTGTGAATGAAAACCGGCTGTGGTGGCCGGTTTTCTTATTTTTAGTGCGTATTAAAGACATTTATTTTTAATCTAATTGCTGCGACTGAAGGTTAAGACCGCCAAATTGTTTATTTTCGCAAACATTTTCTAGCCCCGTAGTTCAACGGATAGAATAGGAGTTTCCTAAACTCTAGATAGCAGTTCGATTCTGCTCGGGGCTACTTTATAGTGTGAGTTTGGGTGTAGAGTGTGTAAGTAATACAGTGTAAGCAAGCGTGTGTGAGAGAATCGAGATTAGATTTGATGATTATAAATTGAATGTTCTATCTCAATTTTTAAGTTAGAACATTATTATATCGCCGACTATGAATCAAAATTTGAATACTTCAATTTTCAGTTTTTGA
>JANLPR010000042.1:0-9583 GCA_031367345.1 Bacteroidota bacterium
TTTCAGTTGGACAAA
This sequence comes from Bacteroidota bacterium, assembly GCA_031367345.1. Taxonomy (GTDB): domain Bacteria; phylum Bacteroidota; class Bacteroidia; order AKYH767-A; family 2013-40CM-41-45; genus JADKIH01. Next base: position 16 of record JANLPR010000042.1, read on the forward strand.
GTCAGTTTTCACCCGATGGAAGTAAATATGCTATTGCCTCAAGAGATTCATCGTTATTGATAATTTACAATTTCGACAGATGCACAGGAGAATTTATTTTTAATACAGTAATACGTCACGTCTACAACACAAACGGTTTTAATTTTGTTTCATGTATATTCAGTCCTAACGGCAAATATTTATACGCAAGCGATCACAGGAATGTATATCAATTCAACACAGATACCATAGACATAGCGTCATCTGAAAAAATAGTTGGCACTCTTGTTTCCGGGACTTCGTACTTTTTCAAATTTTGTAATGCCCCGGATGGGAAAATTTATCAATCATCTTGGGGTAGCGACGATCATCTCAGTGTTATCAATGACCCGGATCAACCCGATACTACTTGCCATTTCGGCGAGAGGCAGTTTAAAGTTATGTATATGGAAAATAACCTTCCTGATTTTCCAAACTTCAGATTAGGCCCATTAACAGGCTGCGATTCATTGACAAATTATGTCGACCAAATTAATTTATCCAATGAGAGCGTTTTAGTTTACCCTAACCCATCGTTAGGTATTTTCCAATTTACCTCTCCGGGCAAAATCAAGAAGATACTGATCATGAGTAGTGATTTGAAACTTATAAAAACCGTTAAAGAAAACAATAGTGTTGATTTAAAAAGCTTTTCAGATGGATTGTATTTCTATATTGTTGAAACAGAAGATAATTTATTTAAAGGGAAACTAATTAAATTAAGAGAATAGCAGTTCCATTTATTTCTATTTTTCAAATCATTTAAGGCCATTGCATTTAAAAATGATTTCACGAAAAATCGGGAAATTCTATTTTTAAGTGGTCCGAAAAAACGGGGAGCTGACACACACTCGCACTCAAACTGAAACTGAAACTCAAACTCAAACTGAAACCGAGTGTGAGTGTGAAACCCAGCCAATCTCAAATTGTAGATCAAAAAACTTTTTTCGAATTCACACGTTCTTTTTGACTTCCAAGAATTTTATCATCGCATAAAGCATTTTCGAAATTTCTTCGGCTTCAGAATAGAAGTTGTTGTACATCTAAACACTGATCACTTTTTCGGCAGTTAACAAATCAAGAATGGCAACACATTCTATTGCGCTTCCTCTGGCAATGACATAAAAATTCCGTTTGTCGGCTTTGCTGAATCGACTGGTGCCTTCGGCTGTATTGAGTAGGATGCTCATCGCTGCTCTTCTGAGTTGATCTTTTGAGATCCGGTCTAATTTTTCCAATGATAGAATTTCATTTTTTATTTCAAGATTAAATTCTTTTGATTTTTTGTAGACAAGTAGTTTTTCTGAATCGAACATTTTTTCCCAAAGATTCACCTTGAACATTTCTTCTGCAACCAATATTTGCTGATAAAAATAGAGTTGGATGAGTATTCAATTCCACTATTACAATAATTTAAAAACAACTATAGGGTGAATGAATAAATACTATAATACACTTACAACAACTAAAAGAATAAACCAATTTCTTAATTGTTCACATTTGGTAAATTTTTTTAAAGAAAATAGTTGAAATTGTATAGGTGAATTGCCTCCTGGCTTTCTTATGTGTGCGGTTGAATGATCTTGCGCACAATCAGGCGCACAACATTCAGCCGAGTGAGACATTAAATTTAAAAAATATTCTTTGAAATGACAACCATTTTCATATATTTGATTCGACGTATAAGGTTTATTATAATTTTTATTTCTGACTCTTAAAAACCAATTTATGAAAAATTACAAAACGTTTATTGCATTTATAAGTATTCTATTCATTTCATTAAACGCAAATTCTCAATTATTAGATCACCCTAGAGGTATGTACGTTGACAGATTTTTTTCATTTTCTGGAGACAAAGAACCTGGATTTCATACGGCTGCGGATATCGATAGAAACATAACTCTTCTAGGAGATGAAGTAAAAGAGAATGAACTACTTCAATATGCAAAAGATCATCACATAACATATCTGTTATTATATGACGTGCATAAGTTTATTTATGATCTTGATATGTTATATAATGGTAGTACTGTTGGTCAATTATTTTGTAATTTTATATCAAAAGCTAAAAATCAATATTGTATTCAAAAGGTTGGTGTAGCAGGTTCCACAAGAGGCTTTTTCGATGACTTTAAGGCAAATATTGAAACAGTACCCCTTCAATTAACTCAACAAGAATTAACTTTATTAAATGGGAATCCTTTAATACATGTACAGGATAACACATTTCCGACAATTAAAGATAGGCGCCTAGCTGAATTCTTGAAAGTATATTTAAAGATCGCTAGTTTTAACAGAAGCAACGCTGCTAGATTTGGCGTTAATGGCGGAGGAATTAATTGCTCAGGTTCAACTATAGATGTACTTACAACAGAAATTGAATTTTGGAATTTAAACGAAGGCTCACTTCCGGACAATTGGCTTAACTATGAAGATGTAATGGATGGTATTGATGGTATTAAAGCTATTACTTCAGATTTATATACCGAAACATATTTAGGAATACTTGAAAATGTAGACCCAGCTAATTACTCTGGCACAAATCCAACTCTTCCCAATACGCAAGATGTTGCTGAATTTATTGATGGAGAATATACTACTAATGTTAGAAGGGTAGATCGCATTATTACCCACTATTATTTTAATGCGGGTAGACCAGAAATAATGGATGTATACAATCTCCCAGTTTCTGCTAACTGGTGGAAACAAATATATCACGATAAAAGATTTATGGAGTTCTTAAATCCAGTTTACAATACGGTAGATCGAACTGTAATTCAGCCAAGTTTTAGTGTCGAGAATTCATTTTATAATCATAACAATGCTGAAACATTTCTTGGAAGTTGGTTTTCAAATTCTACTCATAATAATATTTGGACATACGAAAAAGAATTCTATGATGATTGGATAAGAGATCGAGGCACCGGAGTTCACGGTCTTGCAAGCAGTAACGACGTTGCTCCTGGAGCAGCCACATGGTTCTCATCTCCTTTTTTGATGGTTCAAAAGCAATTTCAAAACCCTTTCGCATCAAATAGTCCCATATGCGCAGGCAATACTGTAGATTTTCAGTATCAAGGGCCCATTGAAGATGGATTGTCATATCATTTTTTTATTTTAAATTCTAATGGAAGCATAGAATTTTCGGAAGTAAAAAATTGGCCGCCATATGAACCCATTTACATTGGTCCTACAGATATTTATGACTACCCAATTCATCTTCCAACTGGAATAAGTTTAGCGCCTGGCCAATATACAGCTCATTTAATTCTTAATTATACTTCTGATTGTTCAAAGGAATTTATTCAACCAGTTATTGTAAGTCCAACTGTTCAAATGATACAATCAGCTAATTCAGTATGCGGAAGAACATTATTTAGTTATCCAGCTGGAGCAGGAGAAAGTGTCGTGTTTACTACTACGAATATTCCGGGAGCAACATATCAATGGAGTGTTGGGGCGACAGTTCAATCTTCTGTTACTAATGTAATGTCTTATTTACCTGCAAAAAATATATCAGGAACAGATAGGATTGACCAAATAACATGTACAATATCTGGAACATCTTCCTGCCTTAGTACTAGTCCTCAGCAATTGCAAAGCACAGTAGTAGTTCATCCAAATTACGATTCACAAATTTCTGTTTCATGTGCTTCTGGTGGTGATATTGTACTAGGTGTTGTGAACCCTGGGCCATCGACTACAAGTTATCTTTGGTCTGATGGCTCAACGCAACCAACATTAACTCCATCGTTTCCTGGTTTATATTCTGTTATAATCACACAAGCAGTTGGTGGATGTACAGCAAGTATGAAGAGAAGAACTACAATCGTCAATCTGGAAACGCCTATTATAAATCCCGGTACTGTTGGCTTTTGTACTAGAGCTGCAGTCCCTGTTGATTTTACTTTGGCAAATCTTCAGGATGGAGTTAACTATGAATGGTTCTTGAGTTCGCCTACAGGCACTCCACAAAAAAAAGGCCCTGTATATACAATGACTCCATCAGATGGTAATGTAATTTTCGTTAAAGCAACATATGGATCTTGTTCTTATACCTCTAGCATTACAGTTGATTTTAGTAAATTAACTTTAGCCTTTTCTTCAAGTAATGTTCGGTGCAATGGTGAAAGTTCTGGCAGCATTGATGTAGAGGCGTCAAATGGGTCCACGTCAACATATGAATACTCAATTGGCATTGGACCATGGCTCACAACTTCATCATGGCCATCTTTAGTTGCAGATACATATAAGGTTCGAGCGAGTAATGCTGGCTCTTTGAGCGACATTCAAACAATTACAATATCTCAACCTACTGCATTAACGGCTAATCTCAGTACAACTGTTCCTATCAAATGTAATGGCGATATAGCAACATTAAATCCAGGCGTTAATGGTGGTACTCAACCATATTATTTTGAATGGAGCGATGGGGATGATTTGCCTGAAATTAAAAGAGGAGCGTTGCAGTCTACAGATCCTTATTCAGTAATTATTACCGACGGTCATTCCTGTTCTGTTACATCTAACCAAATAACTCTTAGCGAACCGCCTGCGCTCTCTGTATCTTTTATTCATTCAGATATAACAACATGTGGTGGCGCAGACGGATTCGCATGTTTTGATGTTGCAAATGGTACACAACCTTATACATATTCGTGGTCATGTTCAAGTTTGAACACAAACTGCATCAATAATTTACCGGCGATAAGTAGTTGTTCAGGAACAGTGATTGATGCCGCTGGCTGTGAAGTAACAAAGAATTTCTCAATTGAAAATCTTCAGTCTTTGGAAGTTAACACTTCAACTACACTTGAATCTTGCGGAAATGCTTCGGGATCTGCAACTGCAAATGTTTTTGGAGGTAATACTTATACTTATAGTTGGTGGCCTTCAGGAGGAACAAATAAAACCGCAGTTGGATTGTCATTAGGAAATTATGTTGTAAGTGTGACAGCTGATAACGGTTGTACAGGCACAGCAACCGCAACAGTTCTTTCTGGTACGTGTTGTACTGGAGGTACTCCAACACCAGCCGGGATTTATCCGATCTTAAGTGGTACATATGATTTGCGTCAATCTATTGTTTTATCCCAAGATCTTGCAATAGATGGTTGTCACCTTACTATATCTGAAGGGCTTTCAATTACAGTACCTGATGGTTTTACTCTGGAAATTAGAAACAATTCGCATCTAGAGGGATGTTCAAATATGTGGAAAGGAATTATTGTCGAGTACGGAGGAACACTGAATATTGAAAATTCAACAATTGAAGATGCGGAAAATGGTGCTTTTGTTAACGATGGAGGAAGCTTTAAATCTATAGATGGAACTGTTTTTAATGATAATTATATTGGAGTTGCTACAGCTACCAACCCTCTAGATCGCATGAATGAATATCCAACTTTTATAGTTGAAAAAACTTCATTTACAGGTTCTGGAACTTTGAAGGGAAAATACCCCGCACAGGGCACAGATCCCGGAAATTATCCTTATGCAGGATTACTTATTTATTCTTCAACAGTTGCTATCGGTGGAAGTTCAGGTAATAATACCTTCGATCATTTGAATTCAGGAATTATTTCTCGATATTCGAATATCGATATATTATCTTCTGATTTTAAAAATATTCAGAAAGATCCTTCATATTCATTTTCTACATTTGGAGGAAGTGGTATCGATGCAAGAAGTACGCGCGGTAGATTTACTTTAACACAACATGGAAATGGTACTTCAATTAATTCTTTCGAAAATTGCAATTATGGAATCTATACACATAGAATGAATACCGACATCAGTTCGAATAAGATGGTAAGCGTTGGCACAGGAGTAAGGATTGAAGATTGTTATTTTGGTGAAATTAGTGTGTTGAATAATAAGATCGATTGCAATGAATTCGGCATTGATTTAAGACTGAATGATGGTTGTCAGAAAATGTGGGTTAAGTATAATCAGATTGATGTCGGTTCTAGTCAAGCGCCAACAGCTCTAATGGCAGGAGTAGGAATAAATGTAATGGAAGTTGGTATAGGCGGACTTGACCGTGATATTTCCAATAATAATCCGATAAATGTAAATACCTATGGAATAAGTGGTATTCGTGAAATTGCAGTAACGAATATGAATACTTCCGGTAATCATATTAATTTAAATAACGTTGCGGCTAATCTTAGCGGAATTGATAACCAAGGTAGCAAAGACAATACAATGTATTGTAATCAGATCGCGGGAAGTAGTGCAACCTATATTGGTCCTCAACAATCAGGCTATTTTATATGTATGTCTGATAATTTAGAAATGCAATGTAATATATCTGATAAATTGTTTAATGGATTTTATTTCAGTGGCCCTTGTACAAATACCAATTTTAGTGGAAATGAAATAAATGCACATCAATACGGTCTGTATCTAGATGCAGCTGCTATTATTGGTGAACAGGATTATAAAGGGAATGTATGGTTGTCTTCATATGGTTTGAAAGGAGCATATAATCAGAATGCAATTAATAACGGAACCGGGGTTTTGGTAGCTTTTAGAGTTGATCCAAATGACGGTGCAAATGGCTTGCCTCCAAGCTTTGAACCTTCAGATTGGTTCGCACCTTTTCCGAATGGAGGTGTAACTTATAGTTGTGCAACAAATAATACATGTGGTATTTATCCTTTACAAAGTCCAAATGATATTACTGAAATGGATTTAACTATTGCAAGAGATGAAATTTCAACATCTCAATATGAATTTGAAACCAAGTGGAAATTAAAGCAAGATCTTTATAATAAACTTCGTGAAAATCCTTCATTGATATATAGTAATCCTGACCTTATTGCATTTTATAATCAGTTATTTAATACAGTTATTACAGATCTTGAAACTGTTAATCAGTTAAAGAAAAGTTTGTTTAGTGTTAATTCAACTTTAAAAAATACATTGAATCAAAATGCATTTACAATCAAATCAAATCTGGAATCGATTAAAACGTTGCAATCGCAACTAGTTGCTGATGGTTTGACGGATACTCAGAGAAATCAGATCAAATCTTCTATATTGAATTTGCAGAGTAATATAAAGACTTTGGATATTACAAATCGTCAGATCTACTCTGATCTTGAATCTCAGAAATATACGAATGCAGACTTTCTAAAGGACTTGAATGACCGTATTCTTACACCTAAAACTATTGAAGTGAATGAAAGGGATGTAAATGCAATTTATGCGAATGCAATAGTCAAAAACAATTCACAATTTACAGAAACGGAAATCTCGCGTTTATTTGCAATAGCATCTCAGTGTGTAATAAGTGGTGGCCCTGCCGTATTTAAAGCAAGAAGTCTCTATTCAATGATTGATAATAACATAAGATTTAGCGATAAGGATATTTGTTTTTCTCAAGGGATTATGTTGCGACATAGAAATACATCAGAAGAAAATCCGAATATGATAATCTTCCCTAATCCCTCAACTGGTAAATTCACTGTTAGATACGATCTGGAAAATAAAAGCGATGTTTATCTTAGTATCTTCGATGAACTTCAAAGAGAAGTGAAATTTTACAAACTTGATGGAAATGCTTCGCAAATGGAAATAGATCTGAGTGAATTCGATAATGGAATGTATATTTATAAAATCAAAAGTTCAGATAATAGCATACATGCTCAAGGTAGGTTAAGTCTGATAAAATAAAAATGAAAATTCGAAAGTTATTTATCGTTATTTATTTAGTTGTCAATTCTCTGTGTGCATTTTCACAGGGAATTGACAATCTATGGATGATGGGGTATGAAAGTTCTGCAGGTTTTCCTTATGGCGGAATAAATATTGATTTTTATTCCGGAATTCCTTCCATTTATGGGGTAAACAGGATTCAAAATTTTGGAGCAACAAACTCAAATATTACAGACAGCTTAGGAAATCTACTTTTTTCAACGAATGGAATTTGGATAGCAGATGCAAGTGGTGATACAATGCTGAATGGTGGTGGAATTAATCCAAGTGCTTATACTACTTCAAATATTTCTTATGGTTTAAATATTGAGCAAGGAAATCTTATAATTCCTTCCCCGGAAAATCCGGATCTATATTATTTGTTTCACATTACTGTAGACGAAAATACATCAACTGGACACTTTATAACTCATAAGTTATATTGTTCTACGATTGATATGACAATGAATGGCGGACTTGGGGCGGTTGTAAATAAAAATACAATTCTAATGACCGGCGATATAACACCCGGAAAATTATGCGCAGTAAAACATGGTAATGGTAAGGATTGGTGGATGTTTTGTCATGCCTACAATTCGAATGGTTATTATAAATTTCTTGTAGATTCTTTGGGTGTCCACGGTCCATACTCAGTTGGTGCTGGTGTTTTGCGTTTGGATGCAACGGGGCAGAGTTCATTTTCAAAAGATGGGACAAAGTTTGCATATTATGATGTCAACACAGATTTGGATATTTTCGATTTTGACAGATGCACGGGATCGTTCTCCAATTTCCAACACTTTGTAATTAATGATTCTGCGCAATCTGCCGGAGTCGCTTATTCTCCGAGTGGAAGATTCCTGTATGTTTCTTCAACGAATTACCTTTATCAATACGATCTTCAATCATCGAACATAGACAGTTCCCGGATCACTGTTGGGGTATGGGATGGTTTTTATTCTCCACAGCCACCCTTCGCAACTCATTTCTTTTTAGCTCAACTGGCGCCGGATAATAAAATTTATATAAATTGTTCAAATGGAACGCAAGCTATTCATGTTATAAATTACCCTGACAGTTTAGGACTAGCTTGTAATTTCTGTCAACACTGTGTTCAATTACCTTTCTATAATGCATTTACTTTACCTACGCCTCCAAATTATCATTTAGGCAGTTTAGCTGGGAGTGTTTGTGATACTTTGCTTTCAATAGCTGAAGAGGAGGATTTTAACTATTCAGTATTCCCAAACCCCGTTAATTCAGTTTTGCACCTGAAGTTTAGTAAGGAGCAGAATTTAACCTCGATAAAAATATCCAATGTTTTAGGTCAGGTTTATTATTCGAATTATAATTTAAATTTTTTTAAAGATGCTTTAAGTGTTAATACTGAATCGTTATCGCCTGGAATTTATATTTGTTCTATTGGCACATCTGGCCGTGAAATAACATTTAAATTTATTAAAGAATAATTTTGAGATTATATTAATTCCCTTCTTAATACCCAAATTCTCTTCAAATCCTCATAAAACAGGTTCGAACTCAGTCCCGTAAGGAGTACTGATGCAGATTGTGAGTGTGTAGTGTGAGTGTGGTCGCAAACGTCTCCACACTCGCCTCAAACTGAATTTTCCACACTCGCACTCAAACTCAAACTGAATTACAGTGTGGTCGCAAACGTCTCCACGCCCGCACTCAAACTCACACTGAAATTCAGCAGGAGTGTGTAGTGTGAGTGTGAAAAATCGAATCTTTAAGAAACTTTCGATCTCCACACTCGCACTCACACTAACTCCAATAAGTTTTTCAGATCATTTAACAAAAGGTTCGACCTTTGTCTGCTCCACTGTAC
>JANLPR010000071.1:0-3087 GCA_031367345.1 Bacteroidota bacterium
GGCTTTTAATCCACACGATGGCCGAAATTTTCAACCGAATTCCAAATGTAAATTTACATTCAAGCAAATTCAACTTTTGAAAATTGTCATGTGTAAGATGATAGGGGAATGTTTACCCTGCTCGGTGATCTTTAGCGTCAATACTTCCGCCCTCTCCTTCCGCAAGCCATATCGAGATTCCGCCGGCCACAAAGTAAGCACTTTCTTTTAAGACATAACTTTCTATTGCAAACTATACAAATTGATCACCGATACTTTCACAGGACGAATCCGTTTTAAATATTCTTGTGAATGATTCTTTTAAAAATAGCGTTACTAAAATTGAACAAGCCCACTTCATTTCTCCTCTTGGAATTTTTACATCGAATAAATCAAAAATAACGACTGCACTAAAGCCAGTATCAACTTGATTCTAGATTTTACGAACATGGATCAAATGGAAGATCGAAGTCACGTTTCAGACAACCAATACAAGAAGGATAATTAAATGATTGCGTTTCCTATTTAAATGTTTTCTATATTCGTTTGAAGAATGAAAAATTGTACGAAAGAAAAGATTGTGTCACTAACTCCCGGTGGAATTTCGCTATGCCATGAGTACGGAGAGTGCGGAAGTATTGACGCTAAAGATTCCGCCGATCGGGGTTCTGCCAGCAAAAAGGAATAACAAATAATAGTTTAGTTGGATGGGGTAAACAATTCAAAAATCGTCATTACTTTTTGCAGAAGCGAACAGAACACTATATGAGGGATTATTTGCTCAAGAGCTTTTGCTATCAGGAATCTGAATCGATTTTTTTTATTCTTTGCCGTTTCAAATTTTTAATCCTTAAATGAAATTTTTTTCCCCGATCATTCCCGGTATTTTATTTACCTACCGGCTGCAACGTCGAAGCGGTCAGACAATTTGTTTTATTGGATAATCAGAAAAATTTGAGTGAAGTCTGTTGCAGCGGGTAATACTATCTTATCAATGTAAGTTTGCCTGAATACACACCTAACAAACGGTCATTTTTTCAGAGATTGAAAGAAAAACGGTTTAAAATGGTGTGTCCAAAAATACAAATATTCCCCTACTATTTCGTGCCTTGCAATTATAAAATAATTATCTTTGGAATAGACCTTTATAGCTTTAGCATGAAAACAACAATACAGATTTTAATTTTAGTTGCAGGTTTTAATTTCTCCTATGGCCAATCAGTTGAATGGGTCAAAGTCCTTAGTGGAAATTCGATTGAAAGAGTTGTGGACATGGCGATAGATTCTGATGACAATATCTTAGTATTAGGCAGCTATAGTGATTCGATTGATTTAGATCCGGGTCCTGATACCTTATATCCATCAACAAATGACATGAATAACATCTTCATTGAAAAGCTTACATCAGAAGGAGATTTGATTTGGGTAAAAACTATTGGAGGTGCAGGATATGATAGTCCTGGAACAATTGAAGTTGATCATGAAGGCAACATCATTCTATCGGGAGTATTTAGTGATTCTGTTGATATAAATCCAGGCCCTGACACATTGATGTTATATTCAAGTCAAGGCGGATTTCTTCTCAAACTTGACTCTTCAGGAAATTTCAAAAATGTTTATCAATCATATGGTGCAAGTCATCCTCTTTCGAGAACATTTACAATTAAAAAAAATGGAAATCTATTATTTGGTGAAGGGCCATACATCTATGAATTGGATACAGCGTTGCAGATTATTTCAACTCAATTTATAGCACTTTATACAGGGATATCGCACATTATCACTGACAATGAAAGCAATATAATAATTGGAGGTTATATTCAATATCCGGCAGACTTTGATCCCGGACCGGACACGTTCCTGCTTTCTCCACCTAGCAACTACTATAGATTTTTTGCTAAATACGATTCATTGGGAAATTTTATGTGGGCGAAAACTATTGGCAATAATACTCCCGGTACTTTTATTTCAGATGTGGCTTCTGATCATTCAGGAAATATTATTTACTCATTGTTCGCATTTGAATCATTATGTATGAGCGACAATATTAATGATACCTGTTTTAATTCCATTAATACTAGCCAGTCTGCTTTCTATTTAAAATTTAGTCCAACAGGAGAATTTGAATGGAGTCAGATTCTAGAAAATCCAAGTGGGACGATTTACAGCTATGCAATTGGAATAGACCAAAACAATCGTCAGTATTTTACAGGTGTAATGGATTGTAACGTAGACTTCGATCCGGGACCGGATACTTTTATGGTAACAACAAATTTTCATCCCACCTATTTACAGATTCTCGATTCAAATAATACTTTTTTAAATTTTTCAAATTATACCGGAGGTTCCTTAAAGGCTATTAGAGCACTAAAAGTAAATTCACAAGGAACATTATACGCTGCAGGATATTTTCAAGGCATCTGCGTATTTGATTCGATAGCGGGTATAAGCTATTCTTCCCAAGGCGACGATGATGGATTTTTAGTAAAGTACAATCAGCTTATACTGAACAATTCTTCCGTAGAATCGCATTCTAGAAAACTAGTTGTATATCCAAATCCGGGAATAGACCTGATTCAAGTTCAGCTTTCAGACAAATTCGTAGCTAAAGGAAAAATTTCAATTCAAGATTGCTTTGGAAGAATTGTTTGGAGTTCAATTATAACGAATGTAGATCTAAGTGAAGCCTATACCATTTCTCAAGTACAAATTGCAAAAGGAATTTACAACATCATTTTACAAACTGAGAATGAAATTTATTATAATCGATATATACGGCAATAAAAAATAAATTATTTTATCACATCCAACAACGTCCTGAACGAAACCGTAGAATCCTTATACCGTGCAATAAAATCTGCCCGCAAAGCAGGAGCGTAAATGTCTTCATACTGCTTGTACTTTTCCATACTTGCACAAAGGTACTGAACAGAGTAAGTATGTCCACCCGATTCATCGTAAGCATCCGACCAACCACACGTGTGCCTTGAAGTTTAAAATTAAACATGCTATTAAAATGATGGTGGTAGGCCCACCGTAAGCGCTGACAGACAGAGCAAACAAACCACTCTCTGGTGCTGTTGATCGAAAGACAATGGTATTGAGCGA
>JANLPR010000115.1:0-15096 GCA_031367345.1 Bacteroidota bacterium
GAATCGTGAATCGTGAATCGTGAATCGTGAATCGTGAATCGTGAATCGTGAATCGTGAATCGTGAATCGTGAATCGTGAATCGTGAATCGTGAATCGTGAATCGTGAATCGTGAAAAATATTTAATAATTTAAGAAAAAAATGGATTGAAATAATTACTATTTCAATCCATTTTTATTATGCCTAAACGATGATCGATCATGGCTAAACCACGAATTTCAAATCTCGAACTTCGATTCTCCATAATCGATTCACGACAATCGATTCTCGAATTTCATTTACTTAAGAAATGTATCTGCTGATTTAATGATCTTTACTTCTCTCACTTCAATCGGGTAATTAGCAATAACACTGTCTTCTTGCAATATTTCTATAGGTAAAGTTGCTTTTAATGCATTTGAATACGACATCGTTGAAGTTGTTCCTGCTCGTAAACTTTCTGCCAATGGTTCAGCCTCTGATTCATCTGTAATAATTACTATGTCCATATTCTGTACTTGCCAATAAGCTTTGATTGCCGTATTAACTTCCGGTAATGTAAGCCTAGAAAGCAATCCATCCAGTTCAGTTATCCAATCTTTTCGGTCATAAAATTTACTATCCATTAAATACCCTAATTTTTTAGAAGGCGTTTCAATATAAAGTTTCGAATAGCTTTTAAGAAAATCTCGTGTGCTTTCAAAATCTTCTGCTGTCATTCCCTTTTTAATTAATTTTTCCATTTCACTTATCGCCATACGAATTGCAAAATGCGCGTGTCCAATTTTAATAGTATTCAATTCAGGATATTGTCCCTTCAATCCTTTTGCTGTTTGAACCGGACGTAGCCAGATGCTCGTATAATTCAAACTACGTGGCGTACCTGATGGTGGCAACATATTCGATCCACCATTGTCATACCATTCTATATAAGTATAATCGCCATAATTCATTGAACGTGCTTCGCGAATTTTCTGATACAATCGTGAATACGATTTGCGATGTTCTCCCAGCCAACTGTTAGCAACCATCAATGCAGCAAAATCATTTTTAGAACGCGTAAGGTTCATTGGAAACCCTGCAGAAACTGCCGAACCCAATGCTCCCTTTTTCGAAACAATCTCTACACTTATTCCCTTTGGTTGTGCCGGCATTGTTAACACCGGAAGCTTCGGTTTAATAGGAGAAAGTAATCCAACATCTGCTTTCAATTTGGTAACGAATGCAGGAGTATAATCACCGGCTATACCAACAAGTACATTGCTATTTGTATAAAAAGATTGATAATGTTTTTTTGCATCGTCTACTGTAATGCTATGAACGCTTGCAGCATTTCCCTCAACAAGCTGCGCATAAGGAGTACCACTGAATAAAACAGCTTCAAGATATTTTTTACCATACTCTTCATCGCTCGATTGACGAATAACCTGCTCAACATAATTTTGTTGATTCGACAATAATCGATCGAAGTCGCTCTTTGAAAACGATGGGTGAAGCAATAACTCACGTACTACTTTATTATAAAACTGATCGAGGTATTGAGTAGGAACTTGAAAAGAAATAATCGACACTTCTTTATCGGTAGAGCTGCCCATACTTGCTGCCCAGGGATAAATCATTTTTTTAATAGCGGTAGAAGTTAGTTTAGTAGTTCCACTTTCAACAAGCATATCTGTTGTGATAGCTGTTAAACCTTCTTTACCGGCAGGATCAGTTACCGATCCATTTCTAAACATATATCGTAAAGTAACTTTTCCTGATTTAGGAATAGGGAGTTGTACGATTTCCTGAGCATTTGCAGAAACAAATAAAATCAGAAGTAAGCAATTGATAAATATTTTTTTCATAATGAGTAGTCTGAGGGATTAAAATTTTACTGATTCTGTAGGAGCAATTGTCCCAACGGTTAAATGATTTGGAACAAAATATTTTTGTGCCACACGCATAATATCTTTAGGTGTTACTTTAGTATAACCATCAAAATACGCATTCAAATTATCCGGATTGCCTGTTACCCAAGTAAAGTAGCTCAGGTTTTGAGCAATGGAAGTGGGATTATCAATCGACATAATAGCAGAATTTCTAAAATTCATTTTTGTTTGTTCTAACAAAACAGGATCAATTGGTTTTATTTTTATATCAGCCAACGTCTTTTCCATTTGTTTCTTTACATAGGCAAAATCACTATCGTTTACCAAAGAAGCTTCAATAGAAATTAAAAAAGGATCACGTGTCATTTGAGCATCAGCACTAAGTGATCGAACACGTTGTTCTACGATTACCAACTTATTGTAAAGCGCAGAATTTTCTCCAAAGTAAGCTGCACAAAGAATATCAAGCGCAGGAAAATCGATTGACTTTTCATCGTATGCCGGGCCTTTGTAGTTTAACCCTAAGAATGGCGGAAATCCTTCTTTCTTAAAATTAATATATTTCGTTTCTTTTTGTTCAGGATCGGGCGGAACTACAGAAACATAATTTCCGGGCTTCCAATTACCGAAATATCTTGCGGCAAGATCATTCACTCGTTCGGCTGTCACATCACCAACAACTATAATCGTACAATATTCCGGTCGATAGTATCTATTAAAGAATTCGAGAGAGTAGTCGTATTCATTTGGCATGTTTACTATGTCATCAAAGAAACCCATTGTAGTATGCTTGTAAGTGTGCGATTCGAATGCGGTGTTTTGAACCATTTCATTCAACTTAGTGTAGGGGTTTGCAGAATTTTTCGTGTACTCACCTTTCACTGCGCCAGCTTCTGTTTTAAAACCTTGAATAGAATATTTCAAGTTCTGAAATCGATCTGCCTCCAATTTAAACATTGTATCTAATTTACTCGCATCACCGGTCATGTGGTAAAGCGTACGATCTAGACTTGTATTTGCATTAGCAGATGCACCGGTCGATTTTAAAGTAGCTGAATATTTTTCTTTCGGATAAAGATCCGTTCCTCGAAACATCATGTGTTCGAAAAAGTGAGCGAAACCGGTATGTCCAGGTTCAACTTCGTTCCGAGAACCTGTACGAACTACAATATAGAAAGCAGCGATGCCCGGACTTTGGTATGGAACGGTTACGACATTTAATCCGTTTGCCAATTTATTTTGAATGATTGGATAGGGAAATATTTTTTGATTAACAGGTGGTGGCGTTTGTGCTTCTTGAGACAAACCCGGGGCCAGTTTGAATTGTTGAACAGCCGGAGTACTTTCCTTCGGTTCTGCTTTCGGACGTGGTTTTGTAGTCTGCGATAAAACAGTCGTTCCTGTAATAGTCAACAGAAAGAAAATACTTCCTGCGATAAAATTATTTGTTTTCATAGAGAATGATTAGGTATGCGAAAGTAAAGTTTTCGATCGATTAAAAGAATAGAAATGCGACTTTTAAAAAACAAAGTGATTTGTTTTTAGTAAAAATTCGTGCATATCGGATGTACTATTACAAAGATGGCCGTTGATTTACTGCTATATTGCATATTAATCCTTTTAAATAACCAACAAGACCAATTTTGCTTCACTACTTTCTTAAAATTATAAGGTAATTTGCAACGTTGAGTAATTGCCTTCGGAGTCACCTTAATTCTAAATTATAGATAAGAATGAAATTAATTTCTGTGCTTTTTATTTTTACCATTTCATTGTGTACTGCTTATGCATTACCGAGAGATTCTACCCGAAAAGAATTGCTAAATCTTTTGAATGAAAGAAAAGAAATGTTTGAAAGTTATTCTCAATCCATAAAACAGAAAAGCGGCTTTTTCGGAAATCGAACTAAGAACGATTTAAAAGAAAGTCAGTTTCATTTAAAGGAAATTATAACGCTCGATAATAAAATCATGAATTCACTTTATCGAACAATAGATTTTAGAGAATTTGAAAAAACCTCACTCACTTTTGATGCAAGTGAATATCAAGATAGAATCAACAATCTAGTAAAAATGAATGATGTCCTTAATAAGAAGAATGAAGAGTTTGAAAAACAAAACAACTATTTTTTAAAAACAGTTTTAAAATTTAAATTCTATTTTATCGTTTTACTGGTTGTGATAATTACTTTGATGGTGATGTTATTTAGAAAGAGAGTGTCTTGAAAATTAATAGAAACAAAACAACTATTTAATTAGCCCTTTTTTTATCGGTTCACAATCATTTTTTTGCTATCGACAATCAGATTGTTTTTGTTTTTCAATGTAACTATATATACGCCATTTTTAAATGCCAGTGTATTTATATTAAATTGATCTTTATTCGAGAATTCAGAATAAACAATTCTACCTGACAAGTCTGTAACTTCCACCAATATATTTTTCTCGTATTTTAGATCATATTTAATTGTTACCAACTCATTAGCCGGAACCGGCCAAATAGTTAAATTATGTTTTTTAACGGAAGAAATAAAGGGAGTAACGGTTATAAAAGAATCAATATTGCATACCGGTGAAGCAAGATCATAAAGGTAAAAGTGATTTCCTAATCGCGGGCTTCCGAAGTCGAGATTTAATAAGCTAAAATAAATTTGATCGTTGATACTAAACCCTCCACTCATTTCGACCGAAGTATCGCCGGGAATTTCAATTGGCTGCAGAGGAATTACTTTTTTCTTAACCATATCAATTTTATTTACAAACTGCGTGTCGAATGAATAAACATCGTTACCATAAACTTTTGTAACAAATGCATCTCGAAGTTCGCCGTGTTTCAAAAAGCTAGAAGACCAACTTCCGTTTGCAGGATTATATTCATACAATCCATAAAAATTTCCGGCACCGCCAACAGCGGAATAACCTGAATAAAAATTTCCGCCAAATGAAAACATTGTAGGAACAAAACCTACACCATACGGCCAATTAGCATTTGTCCATGTGTCATTCAATAAACTGTATTTGTAAATTGTACCACCTCCGCTGAATGGATAATAGCCCATTCCAATAAAAGATGTATCACCTAAAACATCTGCTCGCGAAAGATATCTTCCCGGCGAAGGCATATTTGTTTTAGCTGTCCATGTATCGGCTAATGGATCGTACATCCATGTATTTGTGAGATAACAACTAGCACTAGGAAAACAGCCATTACTTCCACTCGCTATAAAACCATTGTTCAAATTTGAAAAACACGCCGAACCGGTAGTAACAGAAGCCGAAGTTGGCAAACTGCTTTTTACCGTCCAAGTATCTAAGAGTGGATCATATTCAAACCAATCTTTATATGCTTCACTTAAAATTTCCACATATTTATTTCCCATTCCCATAAATCCTTTATCGTTTATTGTTAAAGCATTTACGGAATGGCGAATATTTTTTACACCGAAAGGCGTTTCTGCTCTCGGTTGAAATCGAAAAATTGGATGAGCGGTGAGGTAAAGTGTGAATGTATCTGTACAAGCAACATCGGTTATTACCCATTGATATTTGTGTTCGCCACAAGTTTTAAATTTCAAAGAACTGTATGATCCATTAATACCAGAAGTATCTTGGAGACCATCAACAAGCATTTCAAATGAAGATGGGTTTGGTGGCAAATAATATTGAGATGTATTTGTGAGTGAAATCCTAATTCCAATTCCTGCTTCATCAAGTTCTTCCGGCTTATAAAAAGGGATGTTTACACAAGCGCCTTGTTCGAATCTAGAAATTACTCTGTCGGTTCCACTTGGATTTTTTCCAAAACAACTATATGTATATCCATTGAGCTGAAAAAAAGTTGCCTCAGATCGTTGTGGAAAAACATTTGTAAATGCAAAATTACTTGGTCCGGGTGTTGCAACTCCTGTGGTTAAATCATAAAAAAGAGTAGAGCTTCTAAAATCTGCCAAAGTGCTTCCTGCTAATTTACCATAACCCATCCATATTTTATTACCTGTCAATATTGCCGAAACGGCAACTAAATTTTCAGGTAAAAAGTTTGTTGCGAATATGCTCCAACTATCAACATTTGGATCATATTGCCAAAGTTGATTTCCTGTATTACCATTTATCATTATTAAACCTTTTCCATTATATGAAAAAGCATGATTGGCAAAAGTGAGCTGAGGATGTGCGGCGATTGCTGTCCATACCGAATTTGTAAAATCATATTTGTACGTTTCATTAGTTCCACCTAAACACAAATACAAAAAATTATTTACTATAAAAGTCTGCGCTCCATATCTAGCTGCACCCGGAAAATCTGTAAGTCGTGTCCAAGAATCATTAGTAGGATCGTATTCATAAAACCAATTTGACTTATATGGCCAGTTTCCATCTGTACCACCAAGTAAATATCCTTTTCCGTTGTAAACCTGAGAAGATGCAGCATACAACACTCCGAAAGGAAAATCATTTAGCTTAGCAAGTTTATGATTTGAAGGATCGTATTTATAAAAATCGTTCAGAGAAGCTCCTGCGTCATCAATTCCAAATCCAATGTAAGCATAATTGGCAATAGGAAAAACTACTGCTCGTGATCGAGTACTAGCTTCCAAAGGAAGAGTTGTTTTAGGCGACCACATTCCGGGAGATACATAAATATTTTTGGTGATTGTATCCGAACAAAATCCATTATCGGCAATGAGCTGAACAGGATAATTTCCAAAATGAGTAGGAACAAAAGAAGTATCGCCACCGTACCATCCGTAATCGGCAGTATCTATTTTCCAATGATAAGCATATACAAAAGCTGAAGGATTCGATGTACTAATATTGTTCAAGTTAGTTTTAGCTCCAAAAAAAGTAGTGTCTGTTGCAATAAAATCGGCGTGAATGGTTGAAGTGCAACCAGGAACAAAATTCCAAATTTCATTAGTGGTAGTGTTACTATTTGAAATTTTTCCGCCAATAAATTTTACAGTATCACCAAAAGCCATCAAAGCCGGGTACTCAATATATGCTCCATTAAAACAAGTATCACTATTCAACCAAGTTCTTGTTGGTTCGTGATAATGTTTTATCAAGCCCGGATAGTATGCAAACATTTTATTTTGCGCACTAAATAATTTGAAATCTAAAGTGCTTCCAAAGTAAGAAGGAACATTAGGGTAATTGTTATCCCAGGTATTGTTAATGAGATCATATACTAATACTTGTGCTCCACCATCATTAATAAAAAAAACTTTGTTATTAAAAACAGTAGCTCTACTCAGATAATACGCAAAGTTGGGAGGCAAAATTAGCGATGTCCATGTTGCATTTATCGGATCGAATTCATAAAAATAGTTCGTTGTTCCAATACTACATAAATTTCTACCAAATACGATGTATCCTTTATTATTATAGACATACGATGCAAAACCATTTTGATTTCCTGCAGGATATGGCGTGCTCAATGTCCATGTGTCTAATGAAGGTGAATATTTCCATACATCATTGTAACAAGTACTACCATTGTAGTCTGAGCCACAGCCTAAATAAATATCTCCATTTAAATAAAAGACAAATGCATCAACTCGCCATGTACCGGGAAATGGAGCTTTTTGTGTCCAGGTATTACTGCTATGATCATATACCCATGTGTCATACGATCGTGTAGCGCCGGCTGTTCCCAAAAATAGATAACCGGTATCGCCTATTGTTGTTGTTAGAGCTCTTTCTCTAGGTGTTCCGGGAAAATTTGTAGTTTGAGTCCATGTTCCCTGCGAATATGAAAGAAAAGAAATCGCTAGGAATAAAAATGACAGCGCAATTTTTTTCATAAAGGCTCAAGTTATACTGTTAGCAAACTAGTATTTCTAAAATACAGAATTAAATTTCAGAGTAGTTCAACAAGTAAATTTATTTCATGCCAAAATAAAATTACAATACTCCTCAAGAACCGCTCACCACTTTTTCAATACGAATTCCTGCATCCATAATTTGTGGCAACGGATCTATACGCATTGCTTGCTCCAATTGAAAAGTATATGTTCCCGCCTCCGGAAACTTAAAATTCTTTTTAAACAATTGTCGATTATCCCAAATATCTCCTGAACCATCTCCGAGCCATTTTCCATTGGCATCGGCAAGCGTCAATTCAATTGTATCGCGTTCCATCTTTCCACTTGGCGCAGTAGTAGTAAAAAATAAAAAAATATTACTGAACTGATAACCGGAAGCGTTCCTTAAATTGATATACAAATTGTGCGAATTGATTGTATCACTAATATCAACAGTAAACTTAATTGCATTTTTCTCTCCCCAACGATTTTCAGGAAGGTCAACATTTTTTTCAAAAAAAACATTTCTATCGCATGAGGAAAGAAAAATAATGGCAACAAAAAAAGTGGCCATAAAAAATAATTTATTCCGATGAATCCATGTCATAGTTTATTGGTCTGCCGGTTTATCAGGTCTTGGTTGACGCGGCACACGGTTAGGTCGTGGCGTTTGTTGCGGCGCAGGTGTAGCTGAAGGTGAATTTCCAGGTGGAGTTGTCGGCTTGTCAATAGATGGTCCGCTTTGTGGTTTCGCCGGTTGATTTTGTTGCGCCGGTCGTGGTTGATTTTGTGGTCGCGGTTGATTCTGTTGCGCCGGTCGCGGTTGATTTTGTTGAACAGGCCTTGGTTGGCTCGGTTGATTTGCTTGTTGTGGTCGTGGCGGATTTTGCGGACGTGGGTTTCTTTGTTGATTCGGATTTTGAGGTCGAGGCTGATTTGCTTGTCCTGATTCGGATGCGTTATTACTCTTCGGTGAATCCATTTTTTGTTCTTCACTCCCTACGACTACACTTTTCATCGGTGATGTTCCTCCGCTTGGTTTCTTTTTTTTCTTTTTCTTTTTCAGCTTATCCATCCTGTCAATGCGATCTTGTCCAACCACATTTTCATAATCAGGAGTTGTATCAATAACCAATTCAACCGGAAGAGCAAGATCTGTAGGTTTAATTTTTTGTTTGTTTAGTGCTATGATTTCATTTACACGATCGACCGATAACACTACCCAATTTCCACCAACGCCACCTTCACTTAATTCGCGTTGTTCTTTTTTCTCATCAATAGTAAATGCATACCACATCAACCGTTTAAAAATATCGGTCTTCCTATGAAAAGCTCTACCTTTTTCTGTTTCAAGAATTGTGCTCGTCGATGGAAAATCTTTAAGTGTATCCATGTATGAATCCAATTCGTAATTCAAACAGCATTTTAATTTTGTACACTGACCGGCAAGTTTCGCAGGATTCAATGCAAGATTTTGATAGCGTGCAGTACTAGTAGAAACTGTTTTGAAATCAGTAAGCCATGTTGAACAACAAAGTTCTCTTCCACACACACCAATTCCTCCTAAACGAGAAGCTTCTTGACGCATTCCAATTTGGCGCATCTCAACACGAATACGATATTCTTCAGCAAGTTTTTTAATTAGTTCACGAAAATCCACACGATCGTCGGCGGTGTAATAGAATGTTGCTTTTTTACCATCGCCTTGATATTCTATATCGCTCAATTTCATATTCAACTTCAGCGACTGAATTATTTCACGCGTACGATGAAGAGTAGACGCTTCTTTATCTTTTACTTCATTGTACTTATCGATCTCTTGTTGCTTCGCTTTCCGATAAAGCGCTTTTATAGTATCTGAATTTTCTTCGACACCTTTTTTGCGCAATTGAAAACGAACTAATTCTCCTACCATAGAAACAACACCCACATCGTGACCTGGAGAAGCTTCAAGCGCTACCAAATCGCCAACACGTAATTCGGCATTGTCTTTATTATGATAAAATTCTTTGCGACTGCCCTTGAATCGCACTTCAACTATTGGAAAAAGAGCTTGCCCATGAGGCAACACCATATCTGAAAGCCAATTATAAACATTCAGCTTGTTGCAACCTCCTGTTCCACAAGTGCCATTACTCCGACATCCTGAAGGCGCTCCATCTTTTCCCGTACTGCACGAACTACAAGCCATATATTTTTCTGATTTTAGGGCGCTTCCAAGAAATTACCGGACATTCCCTCCGACAAAATTAGCAAAATCTGTGAATAAAGATGACAAATGTCACTCTTCTGACCATGAAAAGCATTAGAACGAAAACTTAAATTGCACTTCCGTTTTTTGACAAGAAAAAGGTATTGATGTCCTAAATATTTATTCTTTTGGAAAACCTTCCACTATTTGTATTTCTAGCCCTTATCGCAGAAATTCTCGGAACTGTAGGTGGCTTTGGGTCCTCTTTATTTTTTGTCCCAATCGCAAGCTATTTCCTTGACTTCCATACTGTTTTAGGAATAACCGCCCTTTTTCATGTAACAAGTAATCTCACAAAAATTTATTTTTTTAGAGAGGGCTTCGATAAAAGATTGCTTTTCTCTCTGGGGATACCAGCCGTACTTTTTGTGATTCTTGGTGCTTTATTGAGTAAATACGTAGAAACAACTTATTTGGAGATCGCGCTTGCCGTATTTTTAATTCTTGTTAGTTTAACATTTTTACTTGCCCGAAACATTAGCATAAAACCAACTTTGAAAAATAGCATCGGAGGTGGGGTTTTTTCAGGATTAATTGCGGGATTGTTAGGAACCGGCGGGGCTATAAGGGGACTTACACTCGCTGCATACGATTTGAAAACGGAAATTTTTATTGCTACTTCAGCAATGATCGATCTTGGAATTGATTCGAGCAGAAGCGTGGTTTATTATTACAATGGCTATATTCATTACCATGATCTTTATCTTATTCCAATTTTAGCAGTGGTAAGTATAGTTGGTACTATTATCGGAAAAAAAATTCTCACCAAAGTTTCTCAAGCACAATTTAAATCAATAGTACTTTTCTTAGTTTTAATTACCGGAATATTTACGTTATAGTGAGTGAAAGCTGCAAAATAAAAAATTAATTTGCGGGAATCTTTAAAAGAGAATGGACTTTGAAAGATAAATCGGAAAAAATAATTTTAAAATTTCCATTGCGCTCTACATGATAAATTGCTTCATTAAATTCATCTACAAATTCATCGGCATTATTAATATGAATGAACGGAGCAAAGCGCGACAAATTATTTAATTCATCGCCATCAATTTTTACTAACGATCTATTAGCATAATTGATTATTAAACACTCTCGAATATTTTCCAGGCAAGAAATTAAAAAATGAATTTGTTCAGGGCGATTAAGATCATTTAGCTTCAGCGTGAATTCATTGATCACTTTTATATTGAGTTGATAACAGCCGCGCATCCAACTTATAAAATCATTTTGAAAACCAATTTCTATTTCAGCTCGCTCTAACAATTGAAGAGCCTCTGAATAACTTCCGTTTGCCTTATGATTAATTCTACGTGCAAGAGAGCCTTCCAGTCCGTGCTTTGACGTAAGTTCAGCAACCATTATATCATCAGGAATGGGATTTACTTTTACCAGTTGTGTTCTTGAAATAATTGTAGGTAATAATTCTTCAAAATTTTCGGCAACTAAAAAGAAAAGCGTTCTATCGGCCGGCTCCTCTAAAATCTTCAACAATTTATTTGCTGCTTGATTATTTAATTTTTCTGGCAACCATAAAATAATAATTTTAAATTTTCCTTCGACAGCTTTCAAATTTAAACGTTGAAGTATGTCGGCACTTTCGTGTACTGCAATAGTTCCTTGCTTATTGTCTAGGTCGGCCGCTTCCATCCATTCCATATAAGTTAAATAGGGCTGTGCAATAAATGCCTTTCTCCACGCTTCAATGAAATCGATACTTTTCGGTTCTTTAATTTTTTCTTTGGAAGCTACAGGAAATGTATAAGAGACATCAGGATGAACACACTTCGCCAATTTTTTGCAGGAAAAGCATTCACCACAAGAATCATCATTTCCGGGATTTTCACAATTCAAATATTGGGCAAATGCATTAGCAAGAGCAAGTCCACCTGCACCTTCCGGTCCAAGAAAAAGCAAAGCATGACTAACTCTACCATCATTAGCCGATTGAATTAATCTTTTCTTTACGTCCTCATGTCCAATAACCTCAGCAAATTTCATTCTGCAAAAATAGTTTTTTGTTTCAACCGTTGATGTATTTATACCATTATTTATTTTTACATTCTTATTTCACAAAAAGAGCGATGGACAATGCAAAACTCACGTTCAGCACCCTATTTCTGAAGAGATAAACGAATATATTTGCAGTGATGAAAAAATTAATTCTTTTACTCTTACTTTTATTCAGTCAGTTTTCCTACAGTCAAGAAATGTGGGGGATAAGCAATAGCAATTACAGTGGTAATATGGGTTTGTTTCTGAACCCCTCTTCAATAGTTGGTGCTCCATATAAATATGAGATCAATTTTTTGGCCGGCGATTTTTTTGCTGAAAACACATATGTATATTTTCCTCAGAGCAAACACATTGTTTTCAATGCGCTAACCGGAAATGTTCCCGGTGGCAGACAATACGTTTATAGTAATCGATTTCCTACTCAAAGTGGATTTGCTCATGCTTTAGTAATTGGGCCTTCATATATAAAAAATAATGGCGATTGGGCTTGGGGTCTTCACAGTGCATTTCGCAGCGAAACAAGTGTACTTGATGTTCCAAATCATTTGGCGTATGTCTTTTATCAAAATTTTCACGCTCCGGAATTATTCGGTATTCGTTATAACTCAACTCCTTTTAGTTTAGCAACAGCTACATGGTTAGAGCTTGGAGGTACTTATGGAAAAGTTTTTCGAGAAACAGAAGACAATTATATAAAATGGGGAGCAACCGGAAATCTCTTAATCGGTTTTAATGGACTCTATGGTGATTTTCGAACATTGGATTATACCGTTCTCGATTCATCGAATGTAGTTTTTCATAATGTGAATGGAACAGTTGGTAAAGCAATTGACGATTCTTTCATTGCGTTAAGAGGAGCGGGATTAAGTTCAACATTAGGCGCAACATATATGCGCAAACGCAGGCCAGGAGGATTTGAATGTAATCGGAGTAACGACAATACAAAAAAATACAATTACCGTATCGGCGCTTCGCTAATTGATTTGGGTACGATTCGATATTTTAGAAAATCACAAGTGATCAATGTTAGTACCACTACAAATAGAGTTTGGAATGGAATAGATTCTTCTCAGATTGGCGTGAACAATATAGATACACAACTAGTAAATAATTTAACAGCCACTGTTCAAGATCAGGGATTTTATATTTGGTTACCTTTGGCACTAAGTCTTCAACTTGATTATTCTTTTACTCCAAAAGTATATGGAAATATATCATTCGTAAAAAGAATTCATTTTACTCCAAATCAAATTGCACGTGGCGATCAATTAAATATTTCTGCACGCTATGAAAAAAGAAAATGGGAAGCAAATTTAAATTATACCATGTTTGAGTTCCAGCAATCATCGCTTGGCTTGGGTTTCAGATATAAATTTTTTGTGATCGGGTCCGATCGTTTGCTTCAAGTATTAGGATTGTCGAATGTAAATAGTTTCGATTTCTTCTTTGGCTTTAAATGGCAATTTTGCAAAAAACCATTTAGTAAAGGGAAAGACTGCGCGGCTTTCCAATAAAATACTTGATCAATATTTGGAACTACAATTTATCAAGTTTAAAAAACAATGACTAAATAATTTCCTATTTTCGCTTTATGAAAACGGTAGACAATTATAATTTTAAGAATGAAAAGGCACTTGTTCGTGTTGACTTCAATGTGCCTTTGGATAAAGATTTTAATATCACTGACGATACTAGAATACGTGCAGCTATTCCTACAATCAATAAAATATTAAACGATGGGGGCTCTGTAATTCTTATGTCTCATCTTGGTCGCCCAAAGGATGGCCCAACAGAAAAATATTCTCTTAAACATTTAATTAATCATATTTCGTCGCTTGCAAAAACATCTGTTTTGTTTGCGAAAGATTGTATTGGTGAGGACGCATTTGCTTTAGCTAATACATTAAAACAGGGAAATGTTTTATTACTCGAAAACTTGCGATTTCATAAAGAGGAAGAAAATGGTGATCGTGCTTTTGCAAAAAAATTAGCCTCACTTGGAACGGTTTATGTAAATGATGCTTTTGGCACAGCACATCGTGCGCATGCTTCTACTTCTATTATAGCAGAAAATTTTCCGGGTAAAAAATTCTTTGGCTATGTAATGGCGGGAGAATTGGAGAATGCAAATAAGATAATGGAAAAAGGAGAAAAGCCATTTACCGCAATAATGGGTGGCGCAAAAGTTTCTGATAAAATTTTGATTATTGAACAGCTGATGAATCGAGTAGATAATTTATTGGTTGGAGGAGGAATGGCGTTTACATTTATTAAGGCAATGGGAGGAAGTATTGGTTCTTCATTGGTTGAGGGCGATAAATTAGATTTAGCAAATGAAATTATTTTAAAAGCTAAATCGCAAAATGTAAATTTAATTTTACCGGTCGATGCCATTATCGCTGATTCGTTTTCTGCTGATGCCAATGCCAAAGTTTGTTCTATCTCAGAAATTCCTGATGGCTGGATGGGATTAGATATTGGGCCTGAATCTGAAAAATTATTTGGCGATGTTATTTTAAAGTCTAAGACAATTTTATGGAATGGTCCTGCCGGAGTATTTGAATTTGAAAAGTTTTCTCATGGTACAAAAGCTGTTGCATTAGCTATTGTTGAAGCTACTGCCAATGGTGCATTTTCATTGATTGGAGGAGGAGACTCAGCTGCTGCAATCACTAAATTCGGTTTAACTAAAAAGGTATCGTATGTTTCAACAGGTGGCGGTGCATTGCTTGAATATATCGAAGGGAAAAAACTTCCGGGAGTGGAAGCTATACTTGTAAGCAAATAAAGTTTCTTTTCTCGCTATTTGTTGATGGGGGTTTTTAAACACGGAGAGCATGGAGGGCACGGAGAAATACATTGAGAAATAGGGTGTTCGTCTTTAAATATTTTTTTTTGAAAAATTCTAAAAAGTCGGTGCTAATGATTAGTTGCTCGCTATTTGTTGATGGGATTTTTTAAACACGGAGAGCATGGAGGGCACGGAGAAATACATTGAGAAATAGAGTGAGAAATAGAGTGTTCGTCTTTCAATATGTTTTTTTGAAAAATTCTAAAAAGTCGGTGCTTATAATTAGTTGCTCGCTATTTGTTGATGGGATTTTTTAAACACGGAGAGCATGGAGGGCACGGAGAAATACATTGAGAAATAGAGTGAGAAATAGAGTGTTCGTCTTTCAA
>JANLPR010000178.1:0-4189 GCA_031367345.1 Bacteroidota bacterium
GCAAATGTTGCAAAAGTGCTTTCCCAAACTTTTAATTCAGGATCAACATTCATTCGCCTTCCTAATCGTGTATCATACTCCCAATACATAGCAGTATTCAAATTCCCACTTCCATTAATATCATCATCCTTCTCCTGCCCATTAAACCCAAACCGATGACTCTCCGGCTGATAACTCCTCCCCGGCATCAGCATACCAAAGGCATAGTAATTACTTGCGCTTAATAATTCTGCATGCAAGTTTACCTTTGACAGCGAAGTAGAATTTGTTGTAGATGATGGCACCAATGAATAGCAATATAAAGAATCAGACTCTTGTTCGTTGATTGCTGGCACTAACTGGTATGTTGGTTGAGCATAGAACAATCTCATCGAAGTGTTACCATATAGAATACTAATACGTTTCATTCGGTTGCTGGCATTATCCGATACGCGGAAGTCACTTTGTAGGCCGAAGGTAAGAATTTCTACTTCACTTGTTCGGCGAGAGTTTATTGGTAATTGAATTTTATTCGAAGCAATTTATTGTTCCAAATAAATTAATTCAATGATTGACGCAGTAGTTTATTTTCTAGTTTAAAAAAATATTGAAGATGATCAATTATTCTTAACGTCTGTTTTTATACCAGTGCTTAAAAACGATTTTTTAGAGTCGACTATTTATTCTCCGGTTCACACGAAGCAGCACTGCGCTCGGCAATGATTTATTCTTTTCTTGGCTCATATAAAATGAACGATGTAAATCTGAAAGAGTATTTAGCTGATTTTTTACTTCGTTTACACATTACAAAAAAATTCGAACTGAAAGGCTGGCTGCCTTCGATTTCGAAAAAGGTAGTAAGGAATTGAATTATTTTATACTTTAGGTTCGTGGTTCACCGGAGGGATTACTTTGAGATAGGTAATTGACCTTACTATTTCAAGATATTCTTTTCTATAGCTACACTTGAAAAAAATGTAGAATCCCTTTCTGTGTAAAATTCTATTCGTTTTCCTTTTAAATCTAATTTATTATACTCATCTGCTATTCGCTTATAGTTATACATTGGCTCATAGGATGCCATTAGCCGAAAGTAGCAAGTATCATCTAACCCATTATAACAACCAAATTCCAATTGAGCTTCTGAACCTTTATGGCTTTCAAAATTTAGTGTGTTGACGTAATCCATTCTTCGATAGCAATAGGTACGGCCAATTTCACAAGGAGTAATCCAGTTTTTTGCTATGAATAAATCTGTATTCTCATTGGATTTTTCTACTTGCCATTTATCACTGTTCACAAATACTATTGTGTCATATGAAAGGATGTGAACATAAAATTTATTTTTAAATAGCCACAAAAACTCTTGATTATTTGTTTCTGTACGGCTACAAGTATAGAACCCCACTAATCCATTACTCTCATCACAATCGCAAGAATTACAGCCTGAAAACCATATTGCCGTAATCAATACAAACCCAATTAAAATAATTCTTCTCATTTCTTAAGTAATGAACTGATGTCAAACAACCCTAAATCAATCTTCATTTCAACTGTGCTTAATGGACCTGTTTTAGGTGGACTATCATACGCCCATCTCGAATGCAATAAAAGTGACCCCATTGACATATCATTTACTAAATGAATTCTAATAATATTTTCGTCACTTGTAGGGGTTATGATTGCTGTATAGCCTCCAACAGAAAGGCGTGCGAAGTTTCCATTTGTTAAAACATCTAAATGGGCGCCTATTGAAGCAGGTAAAGATTCCCAAAATTTTTTCATACTTGATGTATTAGGACTAAAACCATAATGCGTGCTTGTCCTATCTTTATCATTCAAATAATTATCTAAAGCATTTCGTACACCCGGTGAATTTTTCATCATATATGAAAACCCAGAGTTTGGTTCAAAGTATTTTTTCTTATCACTTGTTCCTGTGAAAAAACTTGTGATTTGGTTTTCCGCTGTAAATGTACCTGCAATTCGTTGAAACGGATTTTCAAATAGCGGGTCGCTACCAAGATTACTTGCACTTTGAACATCTGCCCCCTCACTTCCAAAATAATTTTGTTTAAAGTAATGTGCCCAATCACCATCCTTTCCTCCTGAAAACCCATATTCATCGCCACATTTGTAAACCTTCCATACATTATATCCCGCAGCTTTTGCTTCTCTTCTCATTTGTTTAGCCTCCCTTTTCGTACCATAAATACCTAATGGGTCTGTGAATAGAATAGGATTATTATTATTTACCGAATAATGGGATTGATAAGGATAACCAGCAGGGTCTAGATTCCAACGTCTGCCTGTTCTCGTATCATACTCCCAGAATAAAGCTGTGTTGTGGTTTCCACTTCCTGATATTTCGTCTGTCTTTTCCTGTCCATTAAACCCAAATCGATAATCTGTACTATTATAACTCCTCCCCGGCATCAACATACCAAAGGCATAGTAATTACTTGCGCTTAATAATTCTGCGTGCAAGTTTACCTGCGATAGCGAAGTGGAATTTGTTGTAGATGATGGCGCCAATGAATAGCAATATAAAGAATCAGACTCTTGTTCGTTGATTGCTGGCACTAACTGGTATGTTTGTTGAGTATACAACAATCGCAGCTCAGTGTTACCATATAGAATACTAATACTTTTCATTCGGTTGCTGGCATTATCCGATACGCGGAAGTCACTTTGTAGGCCGAAGGTAAGAATTTCTGCTTCACTTGTTCGGCTAGAAGTTACTCGTACTTGATTTTTTATTTGAAGCCATTTTTGATTTGAATATATTAATTTAACAATAATGATTTTTTAAAATAGGCTTGCTTTCTTTATTTCCCTTTGTAATCAACCTTCCATTAATTTTTTCTTTTCCAAAAAAAGTAAAGTTTGGTACATTCAAGTTTCTAATGCAACATAAAATTACTATTATGTTGGAATATGGGAAAGTATAATCAACTATTTTTTTTGCGAACTCATCGAGAAAAAAATTAGCAGAAATGAAACACGCTGAGCCTTGAATGATGAAAAAGAAATCATTCAGCTCAAGGCAAAGTGTTTTGAAATTCTTCTAAGTGGGGGTTGGGATTTTAATAATAACCGCACTTAAATCCTTAACGTGATTCCACCCAAACTAAAAATGAAATTTGAAAAGAAATCCTAGTTTGCGGTGAATAAAATAACATTTTGATACCAATAAATAGAAATTAATAAATCTAACTACAATCTAATCGTACACTTTGTTTTAATTTTTTTCTTACAAATTCACAGTCAAGACCCGTATCTAAAATATTCAAAAATTCCAAATGCTTTAATTTATAAATAACCTTTGGCAACTCAAGGAAACCATTACCTCGCATTGAAAGGTAAATCAATGATCTGTTTTTAATCAAACTACCTGGAAGTTTAATGTATTGATCATTATGATCCAATAACAATATTCTTAGTTTACACAACTTAGATATTGAGCTAGGTATTTCGCTAATCATTGTAGCGACAAATGACACCGTTAAAATTCCTGAGCCAAAAGATCTAATTTCTGGAAATTTTAAAATTGGATTTCCTTGCAAATCTAATTGAATCAAACTAGGAATAAAAAAAACGCTGTCTGAAATTGATGATATAGAACAAGTTTTAAGAAATAGTTTCTGAATATGTTTTAATTTAAATATTTGACTTGGGATAGTAAATAAGGTCATTTGATAGATATGTATTTCGCGAACAAAAGGAGTTTCCTTTAAGATGGAATCAACCAGTTCGGCAGAATAATTATTCGGAAAATTCACACCTTGATTATTTACGAATTCTATGTAAGTAATTTTGATATTATTTTTGTTACCCCAAAAATTTGGTGAAATTGCTTGCAAAACCGTGTCGTTAACGGAAGCAAATGCGAAGTTGTGTAAAAAGGAAATTATTAATGTGAATATTAATATTGACACTAATCTTAAGGGTTTGTGCATGGTGTCGTATCTTTTGTATTGTTTTCGGTTCTATGACAATCAGCATCATCATAATTTTGATAAATTGCATTATTATTTTCAGTTCCAACATACTTTGTAAACTTTCCATTTGCGTCCATAGCAAAGTCATTAGAAGTTCCGTCAGTTGTAAAAGCACAATTTTTATCTGTACTTAAACTAATTTCAGATCCATAATTTAACTGCTTAACGACTTGTTGAGTAACTTTGCTCACTATTTCTGTTTATTTTTG
>JANLPR010000026.1:0-1894 GCA_031367345.1 Bacteroidota bacterium
CTGCCATAAGATGTGATTTAAATTATCGGTCCGGACCACCCAGATGTCTTGACTGTTATGAACACCGGAAACATCACCATCATTAAAATCTGCAGTTCCCATAAATATTTTTCCGGTTGTTAATTGCAATCCGGATCGGGCATCTTCGATACCAATGCCCCCATAACATTTTTGAGAAATAATATTGTTATTAGAATCCAAGTTAACAACCCAAGCATCCGAAGTTGTAAAATGATTTCCTTGAACATTACCGTTAGATGACCCTGCATTTCCCCAGACAATATAATTATTAGAACCATATAATTGAATATCGTTACCACCTTCATCTTTTAAACCTCCAAATGTCTTTTGCCATTGAATTGTTTGCGAGTGCGATTCAGATAGAAAGAAACCTATGAAATAAAATAACAAACCTATATTTCTCATAATTTATTGTTTGATAAATTTAACTGACTCTGCTGTATTTGACACTATAAAATAGACTCCTGATTTTAATTCGGCTACATTTATTTTAACCTCTTTATCAATTCGAATACAATCTATGATAGTACTTCCAAAAACATCAACCAATCTACAAACCTCATCTGTTTTCGAAGTTCGAATTGTTAATTCATCTAGTGTAATAGTGGGAAACACGTACAATGAATTTTGTTGCTCAGGAGTAATTTTTTTGCCATGGCGTTCACTTGATACAGAACAATCGGGGTTTACCCAAGCTACAGGAGTACTGCAAGGTGCAGAAAAAAGTGGCATGGCAGTGTGAACGTCTATAATATCCATAAATTTTCCCGTTAAAATTTCATGAATGATATTGGGATTTGATGTAGGGTAGGTCCAGTAAAAGCCGTATGGATAATTATAAAGTATTGGAGCATATGGAATAGAATATCTTACTCCGCAACTTGTTGCACCATAAGTTGCAAAAAATTGCCAAAACTGTCCGTCGTTACAAGTTCCTGGTCGATAACTTGTACTCCATCGAAAACCAACATTATGTGTTCCAATATTAGTATGATAAATCGAAGTAAGATCCCGATCACATTTATCAAAGTTCATTCCATTACTTGTAAAGGTTGTTCCATTAATTTTATTTCTATTAAAAGAAGAGACATTGGCAATGCCATTTGCCAAGTAAATCAATTTATTTGTTAAATCTGTCGAGACATTACAATGGTCTAAAAAAACTCGGGTTGCATTCGTGAATTCAATTAATGGTTCATGTATTGCAACTGGACTGGGTGTTATTATTGACCACGAGCCATTATAAAATGTTTCAGGTTCAGTAAATGAGAAATAATGTAATCCGTAACACTCGGGAGGATCATTCAGATCTAAATCATTGTACGTTTCGAAAAAACCACAAGTATGAAATTCGCAATCATCAAATCTTCTTGGATCAGTAGAAGGATCTTTAGTTATGTTTGAATATGGCTGTTGTATTTTTCCATAAAAATTACAGAAATTAAATCGAAATTGAGGGGCATTAGGCCAAGCACAATCCCCATGTTCTGATCCAACAAAATCACAAAAAGAAAAAGTGTTGTACTGCACATATACCCTTCTTCTTAAACCTGCATCTGAAATAAGTCCATGATATTTATTGTACCTGAATCTTGAATAGTTAAAATATCCATACTTGTTCGGAAAATTGCTATTCTCATATTCAATATCTAGTCCTGCTCCCGGTTGCGAAAAAAGGCGAGATTGACCTGAAAAACTAAACTCGCAATGTGAAACAACCAATCCTGTCCCACCACCCCAAGACATTGCATTTCTTCCATTGTATGTAAATTGTGAAGAAAGGATTCTGCAATTCATAATATTCGGTGGAGGAAAAACCGGCATAGGATTTGGGCAATATTTATAGATGATGTAAATTCCATCCCTCCCAAAA
>JANLPR010000002.1:0-2996 GCA_031367345.1 Bacteroidota bacterium
CCGGCTGATGCAAACAATTGATTTGTTTCACCAAGGGAAAATTTCTAAAATAATTCTTTGTGGTGGAAACGGAACATTATTAGCCAATGATGCAAGAGAATTTACAGAACTCCACTCTTACCTTATTCGAAATTGTATTCCTGACTCAATTTTAATCGACGAATTTGTTTCGAGAAATACCTTCGAGAACGCATTGAATACTGAATTGCTTTTATCTGAATCAAACGAAAAAGATACTATTATACTAATCACTAGCGCTTATCACATGAAACGAGCCTTAGCATGTTTTGTAAAGCAAGAAATAAAAGTAATTCCTTATGCTACCGATTACTATAGCGGACCTGTAAAATTTGAACTTGACTATTTACTGCTGCCATCAGCACAAACGATGATGAATTGGGAAAAATTATTTCACGAATGGTTTGGTTATATTACCTATCAATTGACAGATAAAATATAAAAAAACGCTCCGACCGAATTGATCGAAGCGTTTTTATTCAATAAAAGTTCTCCTACTACTAACTCAGAATCTATAAATTAGAAAGCATTTGTTCTATCGATTTGATCTTTGCTTCTGCATCGGCTTGTTTCTTTTTTTCAATTTCAAGAATTTCAGGTTTTGCATTTGAAACAAAACGTTCGTTTGCTAACTTCGACTGAACAGATTTTAAAAATCCTTTGTTGTATTCTAAATCTTTTACCAATCGCTCTTTTTCTGCACCGAGATCTATTCCTGCTGAGAATGGAATATAAAATTCACTTTTCCCCACCATAAACGAAGTAACATTCTCAATCTTTGCAGAAGATACTTCAAACGAATCTAGATTTGCCAGGCGTTTTATGATTTCAGTAAATTTACTTGAAGTAGAATTAACATCATTTGAGAACAGAGACAATTTTTCTTTCGGCGAAAGATTTTTTTGCTTACGAGTATTTCGAATTTGAGTAATCACTTCAGAAGCAAAAACAAAATCATTCAATAAAACCGTATCGATCTTTTCAGATTTAGGCCAAGTAGCAACAATCAAACAATCTTTCTCTTTGCGATCGTTGAGCAAGTGCCACAACTCTTCCGAGATAAATGGCATCCATGGATGAATAATTTTCAGAAGATCTTCAAAAATAGAAACAGTAGCATCCATTGTTTCCTTTGAAATTGGCAACGACTGCCCATCAACAAAATCGGGCTTTACCATTTCTAAATACCATGCACAGAAATCATCCCAAATTAATTTATACGAAGCCATCAATGCATCGCTCATTCGCAACTTAGAATAATGATCATTGATAATTTCCAATTGCTCATTCATTCGTGTGCGCATCCATGCAATGGCTGTTTTCTCTGCATTTGTTTGTTCATCAGCTCCAACAGTCCAACCTTTGACTAAACGAAATGCATTCCAAATTTTATTTGCAAAATTCCTTCCTTGCTCACACAACGACTCATCGAAAAGTAAATCGTTACCGGCAGGTGAAGCAAGCAACATCCCTACACGTACACCGTCCGCACTGTATTTTTTAATCAAGTCGAGAGGGTCAGGTGAATTTCCAAGCGACTTCGACATTTTTCTTCCTTGTTTATCGCGGACAATTCCAGTTAGATAAACGTTTGAAAAAGGTTTCTCACCCATCCATTCGTAACCGGCAATAATCATTCGTGCTACCCAGAAAAATAAAATTTCAGGAGCTGTTACAAGATCATTTGTCGGATAATAATATTTTATATCCGCATTGTTTGGATCTTTGAAACCATCGAATACACTTATCGGCCATAACCACGATGAAAACCATGTATCCAATACATCGTCATCTTGTCGTAGATCTTTTTCTGCAAATTCAAAATCGCTAAATTGCTTTTTGAAAAGAGCAATGGCTTCACTTGAAGTACGAGTAACAACACACCGCCCGTTTGGATCATACCATGCCGGAATCCGTTGACCCCACCATAATTGACGAGAGATACACCAATCATGTACATTCTCCATCCAATGTTTGTAGGTATTAATAAACTTTTCTGGAATCAATTTAATATTTCCATTCACTACATTTTCAAGAGCAGGTTGACTGATCTTATCCATTTTCAAAAACCATTGCATTGAAAGTTTTGGTTCGATCACAGCATCTGTACGTTCAGAATAACCAACTTTATTTTTATAATCCTCTACCTTCACCAAATTGCCCGTTGACTCCAAGTCTTTTACTATTTTCTTTCGAACAGCAAATCGATCTTCACCAATATAAAATTGTGCATCAGCCGACATTGATCCATCATCACTAATGGTATCTATCACCTGAAGTCCATATTTTACACCGAGATTATAGTCATTGATATCATGAGCCGGAGTTACTTTCAGCGCACCGGTTCCAAATTCCATTTCAATGTAGGTATCGAAAATGATAGGCACCGGACGATTGACCATAGGAATTACGGCATACTTTCCTTTCATAGAAGCGTAACGCACATCATCAGGGTGAACACAAACACCGGTATCACCAAGAATAGTTTCAGGACGAACAGTAGCGATGGTAATGAATTCATGACCACCGGTAGATTTACCACCGACATCAACGAACCAACTATTCTCCGACAGTTTCCATTCAGAAGAATTCGTTTGAAGAACCTTTGCAAGACCTTCGTCAACGATAGGATAACGAACATAAACTAAACGAGAATTTACTTCCTTATGAATAACTTCTTCATCGCTCAAAGCAGTTTTACCGAGTGGATCCCAATTTACCATTCTTACCCCACGATAGATTTGACCTTTGTTAAATAAATCGATGAAGACTTCAATTACAGCATCGCTCAAATCATCTTCCATAGTAAAACGAGTACGCTCCCAATCACAAGAGGCACCAAGTTTTTTCAATTGATCGAGAATAATTCCACCATATTTATCTTTCCATTCAAATGCATGTTTAAGAAAATCTTCTCTAGTAAGATCTTTTTTATTGATGCCTTTTTCTTTTAGCATACTCACCACTTTGGCTTCAGT
>JANLPR010000014.1:0-14298 GCA_031367345.1 Bacteroidota bacterium
ATTCAGCAGGAGTGTGTAGTGTGAGTGTGAAAAATCGAATCTTTAAGAAACTTTCGATCTCCACACTCGCACTCACACTAACTCCAATAAGTTTTTCAGATCATTTAACAAAAGGTTCGACCTTTGTCTGCTCCACTGTACTGATGCAGATTCTGAGTGTGTAGTGTGAGTGTGAAGGTCAACATGAAATAAAATTTTCGATCTCCACACTCGCACTCAAACTCAAACTGAAATCCACTGCGACGGACATCCATCTAACCTTTCCTTTCCTCCAACAAAATAAAACTCCAGACTGCTTCGACGGATATTCGTCCGTTGTTTTAAGTTGTGCGATATTCATCCACCGTT
This sequence comes from Bacteroidota bacterium, assembly GCA_031367345.1. Classification (GTDB taxonomy): domain Bacteria; phylum Bacteroidota; class Bacteroidia; order AKYH767-A; family 2013-40CM-41-45; genus JADKIH01. The sequence goes on from JANLPR010000014.1 coordinate 349, forward strand.
AAATGCTCATCGTGTTTAATTACCGAACCTGTTTTATAAAAGGCAATGATGCATTAAAGAAGTTTGTACTCGAGGAAACAATAACCCGTGGAGTCAATCAAGGAGAGTGGCAAAATATCTTCATTAAATTTTTCAGGCAGCCCCTACTTACAAATTCTGATTCAAGGATTGCATCTGTAGCATAAAAGTACTCATCGTTACTTATGGTCTAGAAAGATTTTGATTACAATGGCAAGAGGGTTATGCTGAGAGATCGCACTCACTAATAAATTGCAAAATGATAAATACAAACCAGATTAAAATTGAAGTACTTTCTGTGGCGGAATCTACTTGCGCACATGGGCGAGAGATCAAAAGATTCTAACAAGCGGGCGGCAATATTTACAGATTTTATAAAAGATTGAATCTATCGTACTTGTAATTCAACAGACGAATGGTCGACGAAGCATCGCAAAAATTATTAGCTATGAGATATAAAAATTAACGACAAATAATGAACAGGCTGTCGCAGCTGCGCTCGAAGATTCTGCCGTGAGGAAATTAATAAATTAATTTTTTTTGACACAGTTTATTGAGCAATCTCTTAACTAGCCGCCGTAAACCGCGATTTTAAAAGATTTATGAGTAATAAATTAATCATGCAAATCTACAATCTGTATGGAGAATCAATTGAAAAGTATATATTTGACTCATCATACTTTTCTGAAATAACATCACCTTTATCGAATCACCATTCAAATAATCATTTGTCGATAACACTCAATTATACTTCTTATTGTTCTTTCATATTGCAATTAATTATTCATTCATTATACTCCTACCATGAAAAAAAATTACTTACTCCTCGTTCTCTTCGCACTTACTAGTTCTTTCTTAAAAGCACAATGTCCCGTCGGACAAGTACAAGTTACCATTACTGTTACCACCGACGATTGGGGCTATGAAGGCTATTGGCAGCTTGTTCCTATGGGAAATTCTTGTGGCACCGGAACTATCTTTTCGGGAGGAAATGCATTAGTGGGTTGTTCTGGTGGCGGCTTACAACTTGCAACTAGCGGTGGCTATGCGAACAATACTCAAATAATTGAAGGCCCATGGTGCTTAACTCAAGGTAGCTATTTCGATATATTATATGTTGATGATTATGGCGATGGTGGCGCTTCATTTACCGTAAACATTAATGGTTATCCGGTTTATTCAGGCTTAACAGGAACAGGAAATGGAACAGGATCACATATTACTTTTTTAGCCGAACCTGCATCGACACTCGATTTAATGTGCAAAAAAATTACAACTCCATCTTATGTGAATCCGGGAAATGTAAATGTTGCTGGTGTTATTTTTAATAATGGAACGGATACTATTACTTCGATGGATCTTAATTATTCTATAAACAGTGGTTCTATTATTACCGGTAATATTACTGGATTACATTTGGCACCTTTCACTTCGCTCTCTGTTATTCATCCTAACTCTTGGACAACTTCAGTGAATGGACAATACCAATTAAAAATGTGGGCTAGTAATATGAATGGAATGTCAGACTTAAACTCAACCAACGACACTGCTACATCTGTCGTTAATGTTGGTCCTGCTATTCCAAATTTAATTGATGACTATATCGGGATTACTCCAATACTAACCGTAATTGGAAATGCAACGGATGGAATTGCAAGTCCGAGAGATTTAGATTTTCACCCTGTGCTTACTAGAAATGAATTATGGGTAGTGCTGGAAAGTACTGAAGCAATAGGTGGTAAAACAGTAAAGTTCACCAATGCCGGTCAGCCGGGACAAACTTCGCTATTGCAACAAGATGGAAATGCTTGGCATTTTATGTCATTGCCTACAGGGATTGCTTTCAGTGACAATGAAAATTTTTGTACTTCACCTGGAGTTTACGATGCAAATCACAATGGAGGCACTCCTTTCACCGGTCCATCGTTATGGTCGAGCAATCCGTTAATCTATGCTCAGCCATCGGGTGGAAATGGAAGTCATATTGATATGCTTCATCAAAGCCCCTATTCAATGGGAGTTTGCAGTGAAGCAGAAAATGTTTTTTGGATTTTTGATGGCAATGCCGGCGAGGTTGTTCGATACGATTATGTAAACGATCATGGGCCGGGTAACAGCGATCACAGCGATGGAATTATTAGACGCTTCAGCGGATTAAACTTATTGGCAGAATCAACACATCATGTATCGAGTCATTTAATATTGGATAAAGAAAATGGCATGTTATATATTGTTGACACCGGTCACGATAGAATTGTAAGGATGGATATTCACTCAGGAACATTTTTGAGCAATTTAACACCGTATGAACCTACCGCAGAATATTCAAATTGGGGAAGTACAATTAATAATGTTTTCGCTGATTCAGGATTAACAACACCAAGCGGAATAGACTTAATAGGTAATCGATTAATAGTTTCTGATTATTCGACAGGCGATATAATTATTTATGATAGAAGTGCAAGTATAGGAGTAGAATTAGGGCGTATATCAACCGGAACACCAGGAATTATGGGAGTAAAAATTGGGCCTGATGGGAAAATATGGTATGTAAATGCGACTACCAATCAAGTAATACGAATCGATGGTATAACCAATGATCTGACTGCAATAAATCCTAACGAATCCATAAGTGTTTATCCTAATCCAGTAAGCGCAAATTTATTTGTAAAAACGAATTCGTTGAAAGGCTCTGCCCTACTTTTCATCTATGATATGACAGGTAAATTAATAAGAAGCGAACGAATCGCTTCTACTGAAAGATCAGTGCAAGTCAACGTTGAAGCACTTCAATCAGGAGTATATACCATTGAAGTTATTGATAGCAATTCTACATTTAGAAAAAGGTTTGTAAAAAATTGATCTAATAGAGAAATAATTATATTTAAAAAACATTGATGAAAAATCTAAACCTGTTTATGCATTTAGATTTTTCATCTATGAATATTTTTTTGTTTTGATCATGTAGTAAATCTGATTTTGAAATGTGTATGTGATTCGACGTTTGTTACAACTATAGTTAACCGGATTACAATTAACATCGCTGAACTTTACTTGGTCTTTTTGATAATTACTTTGAAGGAACAGAGCTCGCTTGTAAAAGCGATACCATTTTCCTTTTCAATAACTGCGCATTAATAGCAACAATAATTGTACTCAAACTCATAAACACTGCTCCTACTGCAGGACCAAGAACAAAACCTGCTTTGTACATTACGCCTGCTGCTAGAGGAATGGCAAATGAATTATAAGCCGTGGCCCAAATTAAATTCTGAACCATTTTTTTATACGTGGCTTTTCCAAAGAGAATTAAATTCGCTATATCATTTGGATTACTATTAACTAAAATAATATCTGCCGTTTCTGCTGCTATATCAGTTCCTGAACCTACAGCTATGCCAACGTCGGCTTGCGCTAAGGCCGGGGCATCATTCACACCATCGCCGGTCATAGCCACAAATTCTCCTTTTCCCTGTAGCTCTTTAATGATTTCCACTTTTTGATGTGGTAAAACTTCCGAGTAATACCCATCCAAACTCAGTTGCTCTGCTACTGCTTTAGCAACAATTTCATTATCGCCTGTAGCCATAAAAACTTTTATCCCATTTTGTTTGAACACTTTTATTGCAACCGCACTTTCTTCACGAATAGCATCTGCTAGCGCAACAAAACCAATAATCACTTCATCTGCCAAAATAAAAACAACCGTCTCAGCTTTACTGGAAAATGCATTACTAGGCACCGATAAGTTTTTCTCTTTTAAATAACCAGGACTAACAACTTTAATCGATTGCCCATCAACAATTGCCTCCACTCCTTTTCCGGTAATTGCATTAAATTTTTCCGCTATGGGAATCGCCAAATTAATTGACTTTACTTTATTAACTATACCAACTGCAATTGGATGTTCAGATGTTTGTTCTAGTGCTGCCGCTAAACGTAAAATATCTTCCTTAGAAAAAATATTCGAAACACTTTCATAACGAGTCACGCCAAAAATTCCGGTTGTAAGTGTTCCTGTTTTATCAAACAATAACGTGGAAATTTTTCTAGCATCTTCAAAGGCAGTTCTATTTCTTATCAGCAAACCATTCTGAGCACATACTGCTGTAGAGATTGCAACAACCAACGGAATAGCCAAGCCTAAAGCGTGAGGACAAGCAATGACCATTACAGTAACCATTCGCTCCAATGCAAATACAAAAGGATAACCGGCAATTAACCAAAATGCAAGTGTACCAAAACCAACGCTAAGAGCAATATACGTTAGCCACTTCGCAGCTCTATCCGAAAAATTTTGCATTTTAGATTTTGCCTTCTGTGCATCTTCTACTAACTTAATTACTTTATTCAAATAACTATCTTCACCGGTATGTTCTACTCTAATTTTTAAAGATCCATTACCATTAATAGCTCCACCAATTACTTTATTTCCTTTCTCTTTTTTAATAGGTTTTGATTCACCAGTCAACATAGACTCATTTAAATAACTACTACCTTCTATAATAATTCCATCGGCCGGAACTTTCTCTCCTGGCTTTATTAGAATCAAATCTCCTTTCAACATTGCACTGAGAGAAATGTTTTCTACTTGACCATCGGGACTAATACGATGAGCTTCGGCAGGCATCATACTTACTAAAAGTTGCAATGCTTTAGAAGCCCCTAGTACAGATTTCATTTCAATCCAATGTCCAACTAACATGATGTCGATCAAAGTTGCCAGCTCCCAAAAAAAGTCCATTCCCTCTAATCCAAAAATGGTAGCAGTACTATAAAAATAAGCCACAGAAATTGCCATAGCAATTAATGTCATCATTCCCGGGTTAGACTTTTTTATTTCACCAAAGAAACCTTTAAGAAAAGGCCAGCCACCCCAGAAATAAACAAAAGATGATAATATTAACAGGACATATTTATCACCGAAAAAAGAAATGGAAAGCCCTAAGATATTTTGAATCATAGGCGAAAGCAATAGTATAGGAATTGTAAGAATGAGACTCACATAAAACCGTTTTTTAAAATCTCCTATCATCATTCTGTGATGATCATGCCCGGCTTGACCCATAGGAACACTTCCATGATCCAATTGTGAATGATCCATTTTGTTGTGATCCATTTTACTGTGATCCATTTTACTGTGATCCATCTTGCTGTGATCCATCTTGCTGTGATCCATCTTGCTGTGATCCATTTTGCTGTGATCCATTTTGCTGTGATCCATTTTCGTGACAATTACAAATTAAATAAAATATATTTCAAAAATAAACTCGAAAAATAAATACGTAATCTAATTTACCAAGATACAAAAGAAAAAATTTAGTATTAAGGACAAATCAGAGAAAATAAAATGATTGATGTCATAAATTAATACTAGAATCGAATTGAATTTAATTCTGCTTAACTTGTTTTTCGATAATTCAATATAGCCGCACCATTGAAAAGTATTGCAAAAGCGAACATAGTCAAAAAATGCTTTTTAATATCGATGAATCCACTTCCTTTTAAAACAACCATCCGCAATACATCAATAAAATAAGTAACAGGATTACTATATGCAATTACTTTTGCCCATTCAGGCATACTGTCGATTGGAGTAAATAAGCCACTCATCAATAAAAATATTGTCATAAAGAAAAATGCAACTGACATTGCTTGTTGTTGAGTTTGAGAGAAAGTAGATAACAACAATCCAAATCCAAGTAACGCAACCAAATACAACGCTAAATAAGTATACAAAAGCATTATACTTCCAATAGGTACAATACCATAAACCAATCGTCCAACAACAAACAGACCAATAGTAAATACTACCATACCAATAATCCAAAATGGAATCAATTTTCCTAGAATAAAATAATGCTTTTTAATTGGAGATACATTTATTTGTTCAATCGTACCTATTTCTTTTTCTTTAACAATATTCAGTGAACACAAATAAACACCGATCATTGTAACAAGTACAGCCAAGATTCCGGGCACCATAAAAAAGCTGTAATTCAACTCAGGATTATACCAAAACGAATTCGTAATTTCAATGGCAGGATATTCATTCATTCTTCCAGAGCCAATCATTTCTATTCGCAAATTAGAATTGTAATCACTAATAATATTTGCAAGATAAGCACTTCCTAGTCCTGCTTTCGTACCATTGATAGCATTCACTGCAATGAATAGTTTTTGTTTTCCTTCCCGAACAATATTTCTTTCAAAACCCAATGGAATTTCAAGAATTAAATCCGATTTATCAGATTCAATAAAGTGGATAGCGTTATCATAAGACTCACCATAACTTGCCAAGCGAAAATAACCCGATGCCGTGATTTTTTTCTCCAACTGCTGACTAAAAGAAGAGTGGTCATGATCAACAATACTTATATTTATATTCTTCACTTCATAATCGGCAGCCAAAGGCATAATCAATAACTGAACTATAGGCATTGCAAAAATTAACGGCAACAAAGATTTATTCCGAAAAATCTGTTTAAATTCTTTTATCAATAAAAATTTCAGCGTTCTCATTTCTCCATATTCAATTTATAATAAAGTATGTTCATTGTAAACGTATTTTAAAATTTTTCAAACTTATTGTTAACAAAACTAACGTCATACCAACAAGCACAAGCGTCTCTTTCCAAATGGCTTGAAATCCCAATCCCTTAATCATAATAGATTTCACAATAATATAGTACCACTTTGCAGGAACAAAATTGGATAGTACTTGCAACGGCCAAGGCATATTTTCAATTGGAAACATAAAACCCGTAAGCAACATAGTTGGTACTAACATTCCCATTAAAGAAATCAGCATCGCCGTTTGTTGCGAGGCAGTGCTGGTAGAAATAAGTAATCCCAAAGACAAAGCAGTTAAAATTAATAATCCGCTTTCCGCAAAAAGCAAGGCGATACTGCCATTGAGTGGCATTCCTAGAAGATAAACGCTCAATAGGACAATGAGAGTTAGATTTATAAGCGATAAAATAAAATACGGAACCGCTTTTGATATTATTACCAAAAAAGGATTGAACGGAGAAACAAGCAATACTTCCATCGTTCCAAATTCTTTTTCTCTCACAATAGAAACTGAAGTCATAAGAACACAAACCAACATTAGCACAAGCGCCATTACACCAGGTACAAAATTAGGCGCTGCTTTTAATTCCGGATTGTAGAGCATTCTGATTTCCGGAACTATTTGTATCGGTATACTCCTACCCTTATACAAATCTTTTTGAAAATCAAGAACCACAAGAGAAATATAATTTATAAGTGTAGTCGCAGTATTTGGATCAGAGGCATCAGCTAATATTTGCAACTGCGCTTTATTTGTATGAAATAGATCTCTGTCGAAGTTAGCAGGAATAACTAAAATCACTTTTGCAGCTCCGGATTTAAAACTTTTTTCTATTTCCGAATTACTGAGAATAACATTTTCAAGTTCGAAATTAGTACCTGCTTTAATTTTTTCTATGATCTTTTCTGAAGATACGTCGTGGGCATAATCACAAATAATAAGTTTTGAATGTTTAATTTCATTTGAAAGAGCAAAACCAAATAACACAATTTGAACAACAGGTAATCCAAAAAGAATCAGCAAGCTTTTCCGATCACGAAAAACATGGTAAAATTCTTTTCTAATAAATGCCAAAAACTTTTTCATCTGTACAAATTATTAATCTCCTACTCTCACAGCTTTTCGTGCCAATTGATAAAACACATCGTCCATTGAGGGTGCCGAATATTTAATTTTCAAATTGGAAGGGGTATCCATTGCCATAATTTTACCATCAACCATCATCGATATCCGATTACAATATTCCGCTTCGTCCATATAGTGAGTAGTAACGAAAACTGTAATTCCTCTTTCAGAAGCAGCATAAATCAAATCCCAAAAATGTCTGCGTGTAACAGGATCCACTCCACTCGTTGGCTCATCCAGAAATACAATTTTCGGATCGTGAATAATTGCAATAGAGAATGCTAATTTCTGCTTCCATCCAAGTGGCAATGTACTCACAAGTTTCTTCTTCTCATTCTGCAATCCAAGTCGCTCAATGAGAGACTCGCTCCTTAATCGAATATCTTTATCACTCAATCCATAGATACCAGCAAAAAAATTAATATTTTCTACAGTAGTCAAATCTTCATACAAAGAAAATTTCTGACTCATATAGCCAATACTTCTTTTAATCTTCTCAGGTTCCCTATAAATATCGAATCCTGCAATTGTAGCTTTGCCGGAAGTAGGAGTTGACAATCCACAAAGCATACGCATTGCCGTTGTTTTCCCTGCGCCATTCGCTCCTAAAAAGCCAAAGATTTCACCTGCAGAAACATCCAACGATATTTCATTGACTGCGATGAAGTCGTTAAATTTTTTAGTCAGACGTTCAGTCCGAATTACAATGTCATTCATTTTCCATTAATTGAATAAAACAATCTTCTACAGTTGGCAAAACTTCCTTTAATTCAATATCCGTGTGACCATTTTCAGCAACAAATTTTAGTAATTCATCCTGTGATCTCCTGGAGTTTTCTTCAGAAAAAGTAATATGATGATACGAACCAAACGCATTACAACTATCGAGCGGTTCAAATTTTCTCAAATCGACAAGGAGTTTTCCCATATTGGCCGACTTAATACCGAACAGTTTTTTTGGAAATTTTTTAATTACGTTTTCAGGAGTTTCGACCGACAAAATTTTTCCAGTCTGAATTAATGCAATTCTTTCACACAACGTTGCTTCCTCCATGTAAGGCGTAGAAACAAGAATCGTAATTCCTTGCTCCTTTAATCTTTTTAGCATTTCCCAAAATTCCTTTCTTGAAACAGTATCAACACCAGTTGTTGGCTCATCCAAAAACAAAACGGTTGGCCTATGTATCAACGCACAGCATAAGGCAAGTTTTTGTTTCATCCCTCCTGACAACTTCCCAGCACGTCTATTTTTAAAAGGTTCAATTTGAACATAAATTTCTTTGATTAAATCATAATTCTCTTTAATCGTAGTGTTAAAGATGGTAGCAAAAAAATGAAGATTCTCTTCAACAGTCAGGTCTTGATAGAGTGAAAATTTTCCGGGCATATATCCAACTTGTGTTCTAATTTTTTTGAAGTCTTTAACCACATCCAAATTATCGATTGTTGCAAACCCACTATCGGCAAGTAAAAGAGTTGTAAGAATTCTAAAAATAGTAGACTTACCGGCACCATCGGGTCCGATCAATCCAAAAAGTTCACCATCATTTACTGAGAAAGAAATATCATCAACTGCTAAAGTCGTTCCTTGATTAAATGTTTTAATGATATTATTCAGGATGACCATACATTAATTCAAAAGCAATTAAATTATTCTATTCAAAAAATATCTCGCCATACATTCCGATTTTGTATTGGCCGTTATTTACTACTTTAATTTTTACCGCATACACTAAGTTAGCTCGCTCCGACTTTGTTTGAATCGTTTTAGGTGTAAATTCTGCTTTGTCGTTTATCCAACTGATAATTCCATCAGTTTTTTCAAACCCACCTTTACCATTATCAGTATTTATATTTACTTTTTGACCTAACTTCACTTGAGAAAGCTGATTTCCTGTAATGTAAACGCGAAGTATAATTGTTGAAAGGTCCGCAATTTTATAAAGAGCCTTACCCGTAGAAACAATTTCGTTGGCCATAGAAAACTTAGTAAGCACTGTTCCATCAATTGGATTATTTATTTTGCAACGAGACAATTGATCACTTAATTGATCGACTTGTAATTTTAAACTTGTGGCATCATTGTCAATTCCTTTGCCTGAAATTTGAAGTGTAGATCGTAAAGCATCTATTTGTTTATTGATGACATCTACTTGAGTATTTATATCGTCCAACTGTTTTGTTGTAGCAGCTTTTTCTTTTACTAAATTATTAAAACGTTTTTGTTCTGTTTGAGCTGCTTTTAACTGCTCTTGCAAAGCAGCTATTTGTACAGGGATATTGGGCTTTCTGCTGTATAATGAATTGATCTGAGCTTCCAATTGCATTTTTTTTAAGTACAATTGAATACTATCAATATAGCCGATATACTCTCCGGCCTTCAACCGATCGCCCTCTTCGATTTTAAATTCTTTTAATACACCTGAAGATTCAGCTGATACAATTGTTTCTTCAGCTTCGAATGTTCCTGAGGCATCAAACTTAGCAGAATTATTTTTACACGATATGTTTACTACGATGATATAAACACAAAACAAGATGACTAGAACTCGATTCATAATTAAAAAAACTATTTAGAATACTCATTTATACTTTTCGGATATTTATAACTAATTAATATACAATCCGGCTCGACAAGTTAACTTATTTTTTCTTAGAAGATTTGGCATGCTTATTAAAATCGAGCGCTAATCCAATCCAATGGTCAAAATCTTTTTTTGATTTCATTCCGGTTTCATCGATCATAATATAACCTTTCATTGGGCGTTTGGTAAAATCCATTGTTCTGCATCCTTGCTTTTCTACAGATTCTTCGTGCAAGGAAGGATCTATTCTACACATCAATTCGTCCTTAATAATCCCGACACACATTTTACCTTTGTACATAAACGTCAATCCCCCCATCATTTCCTTTTCTTCCACTTTTTTTAGCTCAACAAATTTCTCTCGAACCTTGTTAGCAAGTTTTTCGCTATAGGCCATAACAATTATTATTAAAATTCATTATCGACTAACAAAGCATCAAAGATATAGGATTTTAGCAAATCCACATCTATCTCCGATACATTCAGATAATCCTTATAACAAACTTGTTTTCTATCACCTCTATTTAAGAATTTTATCTCATCATCGATCAAATGACCTTGTGAAAATCCAATACGGACACCGGCATACGACTTAGATTTACCCCAAAGGATGGAAGAGGGCCAAATAAATAGGATGCTTTTATTTCTTTTATAAAAAGGAACATTATAAGAAAGTTTTTCATGAATATCAGGTATACAATCAAAAATAAGTTGACGAACCAAAACGACAACCTTCAATTCACCTTCAGGAAGAAAATCCAAAAAATCGTCTACATTTTTAAAAGAGACGTTTTGCATTTTATAATTACTTTTCATTGACTTACTCATTTGGCAGAAAACAATCTTGAATTTGAATCAATAATTTAACTAAGCAAAAAAAGTTAAAACAAATATGTCGCTAAGTCCAATTAGCTCAACAATCATTCTCAGAAAAGGTACGAAAAAATAATTATTGTTGAAAATTATTCATTTAACTTATTCATGTTTAATAATGCGGCTGTAATTTCATCAGGCATTTGAGTTCCGATTAGTAATTTGCGTTTATCATAAAATTCTAATTGCAAACCTTTATTTCCAGATACATTCAACGCGCGTCCTTTTCCAAACAATCCTAATCTGACACCCCATCCACCATATTCAAGAATAGCATTGTATTTTCTAACATACGATCGCGAAATTTCATCCCAAGAATAATGAATATATTTTCGATGAAACGGAAAAAATTTCACATAGACACCATCTCTTCTAATTTCAGTTTCTAATTTAATCAAAAGCAATAAAGAAAAAACAGCGAGAACTACAAAAAAGCTAACTAACAATGATAAATCCGGCGAAGCAAATTTACGAGATGAACGACCTAATCCAAGTTGTGCTATTAAATGATAACCTGTAAAGAGCGCTACTAAAATTAGTATTAACCACAACCACCACTGTTTGAACTTTTGTGTTTCAGAAAAAAATAAATCATTTTTCATGTTCTATTATTTAAAAAAATAAAATTTATCATGGCCTCATTAAGGCAACATTTAACTTTACATTATTTTCAATCATACTATAATCAGCCGACTCAACCAATTTATCACCTGTAAGATCGTGATAATTGTAAGATACAAGAAAAGTAGTAACAGAATTTTGAAGTTCATTAAAATCAGCTGTATTTATCAGACCATCTTTGCTTCCTGCTGTAATACCATTTGTAATATCGCCACTCCAAATTGCATAAACGCCTGCACTTACATTTACTTCATTCGAACCATAGGCTTTATTGATTGCATTTGAAAAATCATACGAGCCACCGGAAGTCATTGTAACCGGACTTGCACTCCACGTTTCAAGTGCGTTGCGATGCTTAATTACCAAGTAGTATGATTGTCCTAGCTCGTTCGATAAAAAAGAAAATACACCATTTCCATTCACATCAATTGTTGACAAAGATATATCGACTGAAGCAAAAGGGGATGTGCTACTATGTAATTCGATGCTTACTGAATCGCAAATTGTTGGATAAAGAATTGGATCGATACACGCTCTCATTGTTCCACTGCCTAAATAAAATCCTTGGATCATTAGTTTCACATTGAATGAAAAATTACATGCATTGATAGTGATATTCGTTCCATTGTTATTTCCTATAATGGAAGGTGAAGAAGAAATTATTCTGATACGATAGCCACTACCAACAGTGACATTAGAAGGTATAAAAGCAGAAATAGTTCCACTAGCAACAGAAGATAATGTTCCAATAGATACAGGACTAGAAAAACTTCCGGCTGCATCGCTCAATTGCGCGGTAAAAACATTCCCGGAATTATAATTACACATTACTGTAAAAGGAATACTGAGAGCAGCGTTTCTACATTGAGACGAAGCAATGCTTGCATTAGTAATAACAGGGAGATTTGGGTCAACAGAAACAGTTACAGATTGATTATTGGTTGTACATCCATTTGCATCGATGGAGTATGCATACACAACATTCACCGGACTTGAAGTAGTATTGATAAGAACTTCATTTGGATTAGAAGTTTGAGGAGTTGTAATTGCAGCATTACTTATTCCAGCAACTGCAGCACGAGTCCAAGTAAAAGATGCTGAGGTAAAATTAGATGTTGGAGAATATGTAAAAGAAGTTCCGGTACAAATAGAAGGAGGAGTAAGTGAACTGCTCAAATTTGCAGAAGCTACAACAGTAAATGAAATTGGGTCCGACGCTATTCCATTAGCAGTTACAACTAAGGAATAATTTCCGGCTGGCACTGTAGCAGGTATTGTAAACTGAGTTGTGTCGGGTAAATTTCCTCTTCGTACACCTGTACTATTCCAGTTGAATGTTCGAACGTAATATACATTCGAACCCGACGTTAATCGAATGACAGGATAGTTGGAAGACATTTGCCAATCATCACCGTAGTTAGCACCTTCAGAAATTCCGTTGAACTTAGTACCTGTGATTGTATATGCATTGCAACCATTTGCAATCACATTACTGATCGTAGGTTTTCCTGCGACAAGTTGAGCACCTGAAGGAGAATAAACATAATACTGCGAAGAACCTTGTCTGGAATACAAAACATTTCCATCAGGCAAGTCCAAAAAATTCGTAACGTAGCTACTAAGATTTAAAGAAGTACCACCTCCGGGAGCATTGATGAGTGTATAAGTGTTTGTTAAATAATCAAATTCGTAAAAAGAAGTTGGCGGTGGAAAATGATTTGCAGAAGTTGGAATCAATGAAACGCTCAATAATATTTTCCCATTAACCATCATAGCACCGGGAGCATCAGGTTGTCCTTTTCCACTAGGAACATCAGGACCGGCAGCCCAAGAACCAGGGCTTGCAGATCCGGAAGGAGTGTAATAAGCAGTCTTACCGGTTGCACCAACAAAAAATGCGCGACCATCGGGTAATAAAATAGCCACACCCGACTCATCACCAAAAGCATCGTATAACTGAACCGGGACAGTTGCATCAACCACCCAAGTATTACTTGCAGGAATATATCTTTCCGAATTAGTACTAAGGCGATCGATAAATAAAATACTATTGTCTGTTAATTTCACCCATGAAGATTCATTATGAATTCCGTTACAGGTTGGACCGGTTGCATAAGTATTAGTAGTAGGATTATAAATAGTAGTTCCTCTTAA
>JANLPR010000063.1:0-5911 GCA_031367345.1 Bacteroidota bacterium
AAAATCTGACATTCTCAAAAGGACGACTTCGAACCACACGAGTAAATGAGCTACTAGTCTCAATTCAAGCCACCAGAGCGGCTTTTGAGCAAAAAAAAACCGAACAGCATCACGATAATTTGATGTTGTCCGGTGTGGTACTCGGGGCGGGAATCGAACCCGCACTCCCTCAACGGGAACAGGATTTTAAGTCCTGCGTGTCTACCAGTTCCACCACCCGGGCAATTATTAGTTGAATGCGTTCTTTGAATGCGTTAAAGCCTCACTCAAAATGCTCACTCAAACTAAAGTAGACTATTAAAAACAAAAAAACTCTCTCATAAGAGAGAGTTTTCTCTGAGCAGAAGACCGGGCTCGAACCGGCCACCCCGACCTTGGCAAGGTCGTGCTCTACCAAATGAGCTACTTCTGCTTTTATTCTGTTTTCCCCCTTTCAATACGACTTTTTCGTACTTCAACTTCCGCTTTTCTCCGCTTTCGCTGATGGGACGGCAAAGGTAATTATTTTTCCTTTTTTACAAAATTTATACTTTTTTTCTAAGGCTTAAAATCAGTTACTTGCAAGTAATCTCATGGATTAATTTCTGCTTTTTGAACTTTTTATTGATTTTTTTGCCAAATTAGTGTTTACTCATATCCCGCTTCTTTTGCTATACGCCATCGTCGATATCGAAACTACCGGCCGCTTTGCAGGCACTAATGGAATTACTGAAATTGCCGTTATTACCCACGACGGACAAAAAATCGTGGATACATTTTCGTCGCTCGTAAATCCAGGTATAACCATCTTGCCTTTTGTTTCTCGACTCACTGGTATCTCGAACGAGATGCTAAAGAATGCACCGCACTTTGATGTAATCGCAAAAACTATTTGGGAACTTACTTCTAATGCTGTCTTTGTTGCGCACTCTGTTAATTTCGATTACTCTTTTCTTCGCGAGGAATTCAAAGTGCTCGGTCCCGATTTCAAACGCAAAAAATTATGTACCGTTCGACTAAGTCGCTCTGTTTTTCCCGGACTTGCTTCTTATAGCTTGGGTGCTATTTGTTCGCATCACAACATCGCCATCAATAATCGTCATCGTGCACTTGGTGATGCACTGGCAACAGTGATGTTGTTTGAAAAATGTTTATCCAATAATGGTGAAATTCATATTTACCGTATGCTAAAAAGAAATTCGAATGAATCTGTACTCCCTACTCAATTAACACCTGATAAATTTAATTCCTTGCCTGAAAAATGTGGCGTGTATTATTTTCATGATAAAAAGGGTAAGATTATATATATTGGTAAGGAGATAAATATTAAAAAAAGAATTTACTCGCATTTCACAAGTAGTGGACGAAATAAACTTTCGTTTATCGATGCAATTGCCGACATCTCTTTTCAGCTATGTGGTACGGAATTGATTGCTCTGCTTTTTGAGTCGCAAGAAATAAAAAAACATTTCCCTATTTATAATGCTGCACAGAAATTCGATAAAGGGTTGTATGTAATTACTGACTACATAAATCAAAAAGGTGTTCGGCAGTTGGTAATTTCTAAATCAAATCATTCTATAAATATTTTGAAGGCCTTTGGAAGTTTCGATGAAGCAAGAGAGGCGATGAACTTGCTAAAAGAAAATTTTGAGCTCTGTCCCAAATTTTGTAGCATTCAATCAACATCAGGTCACTGCTTCGATCTTCATTTAAAAAAATGTAAAGGCGTATGTGATGAAAAGGAGTCGGTCAAGAAATATAATAAACGTGTTGAAAAAGCAATTGCTTCTATTCAAGAACCGGGCTCGCGATTAATTATTGGTGATGGAAGAGAAGATGGAGAAAAATCTGTCGTAATTATTGAGGAAGGTTTCTATAGAGGCTATGGATTTTTCGAAAAAGGAAAAGAGCCTCAGACCCTAGAACAAGCCAAGACAATGATCTTTGCTTCTAAACATACCGGAAATATTCATCGAATTCTAGAGTCTGCCCGCTTTGCAGTGTCTAATTCATAAATTGTAGAGGGCAAAAAACATCAATTTAGCTCATGGTTTTTGAATTGTATGATGAGTTTTTTAGGATTGAAAGTGATGAAGAATGTAAAATCAATTTATCATTTCTCCGAAAAACTTAATTATCGGATTCTTTTTTAATATTTCTACTAATTCATACACTATATCCAACGTTCTAATTGAAAGTAAAGTAAAGTTTATTTTCACTCTGAAACTAGCCATGGGCGTGGCTTTTTGGTGTAATTCGTTTTTTTTAATGATTAAATTTTCTGATGATGACTTGGTATAGAATTCACTTAAGTCATTCTAAATGACTAGTAAATTAGATTTATACTGATTTTCCTGTTTTGTTGAAAAAATACCTAAATCTTACAATTGACCGATAGATGTTCAATTGTAAGAAAACTTCTTTTGAAATGGTCGTTATACTAATCAAGGAAAGTATTTCGATTACCCCACCCACCCACATACACTACTTTCCCTAACACACTATGATTGCTAAGCTTACCCACCAAAGGCTTACAAAAACGAACAGTAAATTATTTAATAGTTTACTGTTTGTTTTTTGTTTTTTCTCTGCTTTAAATTATTCATTTGCAAACGTAACAACTACAAAAGCAACAGGCGGTACTATTTCATGCGACAAAGCAGCGAATGGTACAACTCCTACTTTTACTGTACTTGGAAATATTGTAATTACCGAAAATGGGGCTACCGATTTTTCTGCGGGTACAAATGTAACGTTGTCTGTAAATGCTCCTAGTGGTTGGATATTTGATTCTACATCTGTTACAGGTGTAGTAAATGTTTCTTACACTGCAGCCATGAATATTACTTCAGCTCTATTAACGTCTATAACTTCTTCTATAATAACAATCACTTATACAGTTGTTGGTACTACCAAATTGGATGTAATGACAATAAGCGGAATTGCTGTGATGCCTATAGAAGGTGGTAATCCTGGTGTGGCAGTAAATCTTACCAAAGGTGGTACAGGTGTAATTGCTGGTTTGGCCTCTGCCGGAAGAGTAGGTGTATTATCGGAAACAGTTGGAGCAGGAAAATTATATATCACTTTACCCGGGCAAACTTTTGTGAATGCTACTACTTTTGCAGGTAGTGGTGCAACAGGTACGCCAACACAGCAAACATCAGGAACGGCATTTAGTCTTCTTAAATTAATTGATTGCGATCAGTTCTATAATATTATCACAACATACACAGGAACAAAAACGATTAGTTATTCCGGAGCTTCAAATGGAGTAACGTCTCCTATTTTTACAACATCAGTCAGTTTTACTTCAGGCCAATCAACTACAACGCTAACTACTACTTTAAAGAAAGCAGAAAGTATTTCTATTTCAGCAACTGACGGGGTGTTGCCAGCTCATCCAAGTAGTGTTCTTATCGTAAATCCTGCGGTGCTAAATAATTTTCTTGTAGAGGACGGAAATGGTGGTGTTGTTACTTCAAAATCTGCCGGTGTTTCATTTAACATTAATGTTTCCGCAAGAGATGTAGAAAATAATATTTTAAGTTCAGGACCAAATATATATTCAGGTAACTGTACTCTAACTTCTACAGGTGTACTTACTTCAGGAGGAGGAGTTACTTCAAGTTTTACAGCCGGAGTTTTAAATAACTATGCTGTAACTATTAGACCCGGTGGAACATTTACTCTCACTGCGAAGAATGGCACGCCTACCGGTGTCAGTAATTCTTTTGTAGTAAACAATCCATTGCCGACAATCACTACAATATCTCCATCTTGTGTGGCAAGAGGAGCATCGAATTTTACGCTTACTGTAAATGGTTCAAATTTTAATGAAGCTTCAATTGTACAATTAGATGGAGTAAGTAAAACTACGACTTATATTTCTTCAACTCAATTAACAGCTTCTATTCTTGCAAGCGATGTTGGTTCTGATGGAATAAAAAATATTTCTGTTTCGAATCCAACACCTAGCGGCGGTGTAAGCTCGAATGCTTCAATGACTGTTTCTTTAACGCCTGTTATTAGTAGTCAGCCTTCTAGTTTATCGCTCTGTATAGGAAGTTCGGCTACATTTCAAGTTACAGCTTCCGGTTTTGGTATTAGCTATCAGTGGAAGAAAAATGGCGTTGCTTTAGTAAATGGAGGAACCATTTCAGGTGCTACATCAAATGTGTTAACAATTTCTTCTGTAGCATTATCGGATACTTCATCTTCATATATTGTTGAAATCAGTTCTCCTTGCTACTCTTTAGTTACTTCAATCGCTGTATCACTCAACATTGATGTGTTGACCATTGGCGGAATTGTTTCTGGAAGCACTTCGGTTTGTTCTTCAACTAATTCCGGTAGTTTGACTCTTAGTGGTTTTACCGGATCAATTTTATATTGGGAATTTTCTCTTAATAATTTTTCTTCTGCCGGAACAACAATTGCAAATACAACAAGTTCTCAATCATATTCAAATTTAACTCAAACAACTTACTATCGAGCAGTTGTTAAGAGTGGAGTTTGTTCAATTGATTATTCATCTGTCGCAGCAGTAACAGTGAATGCTTTGCCGGCAGTTCCACCAAATCCAACTGCAAGTAGTCCGCAGTGTATGGGTAACAACGTAACGCTTACACGTGCCAATACCTCAGGAGGAATTGGCTATTTCTGGCAGATTACATCAGCCGGTACATCAATGATAGATTCTAATCTTACCAAAATCGTTTCGGCTAGCGGAATTTACTATTTAAGAACTCAAAATATTTCTTCCGGTTGCTGGAGTAATGGAGTTGGAAGTGTGAATGTAAATTTATTGGCGAGCTCATCAAGTTCGCGTTCTGTTTCGATTTGTAATGGAAGTTCAACAACTCTTCCCGATGGACTAATAAAAACTTCAGCCGGAGTGTACGTTTCGCACATTGCCAATGCAGCAGGATGTGATTCGATGATTACAACAACATTAATTGTTATTCCAAACACAACATCATCACGTTCAGTTTCGATTTGCAATGGAAGTTCAACAACACTTCCTGATGGAAGTGTTGCAACGACTACCGGAGTTTATATTTCGCACATTGCCAATGCAGCAGGATGTGATTCAACAATTACCACAACATTAATTGTAATTCCAAATACCAGTTCAACTCGTTCAGTTTCGATTTGCAATGGAAGTACGTCAACATTACCCGATGGACTTGTAAAATCAACCGCAGGAGTTTACGTTTCGCACATTGCAAATTCAGCAGGATGTGATTCGATGATTACAACAACGTTGACTGTTATTCCAAATACAACATCATCACGCTCTGTTTCGATTTGTAATGGAAGTTCAACAACTCTTCCCGATGGACTAATAAAAACTTCAGCCGGAGTGTACGTTTCGCACATTGCAAATGCAGCAGGATGTGATTCAACAATCACCACGACATTAATCGTAATTCCAAATACAACTTCAACTCGTTCTGTTTCGATCTGTAATGGATCGACTACAACATTACCTGATGGAAGTGTTGCATCAGCAGCCGGAGTTTATATTTCGCACATTTCCAATGCAGCAGGATGTGATTCAGCAATCACGACAACATTAATTGTTATCCCAAACACAACTTCATCGCGTTCAGTTTCGATCTGTAATGGAAGTTCGACAACACTTCCCGATGGACTAATAAAAACTTCAGCCGGAGTTTATATTTCACACATTGCAAATGCAGCAGGATGTGATTCAACAATCACGACAACATTAATTGTGATTCCGAATACCAGTTCAACTCGTTCAGTTTCGATTTGCAATGGCAGTTCGACAACTCTTCCCGATGGACTAGTAAAAACTTCAGCCGGAGTTTATATTTCGCACATTTCCAATGCAGCTGGATGTGATTCAGCAATCACGACAACATTAATTGTTATTCCAAACACAACTTCATCGCGTTCAGTT
>JANLPR010000086.1:0-2616 GCA_031367345.1 Bacteroidota bacterium
ATTTAAAACGAAATTAAAAATATCATTTGCCGGATTCGGATAAGCTATGAATTTAAATTCATAGTTCAATTCATCCACTCCATCCGATAAACAAGAAGATGGAGAAGCAGATTCAAGAAAC
The DNA here is from genome assembly GCA_031367345.1 of Bacteroidota bacterium. Taxonomy (GTDB): domain Bacteria; phylum Bacteroidota; class Bacteroidia; order AKYH767-A; family 2013-40CM-41-45; genus JADKIH01. The sequence continues at coordinate 122 of JANLPR010000086.1, forward strand.
AACAACTGATAGTCGGGTCCGAAGTCGTGATCGTAAACTACATTTCCGGTATGAATATCTATTCCATATAATTTACTTCTTGCGGCCGCATAGTAATAAATATCAGATGAATTATCAATTGTACTTCCGCTTAAATATTGCTTGTAAAAATAAGTAGGCAAAGGCGACGAATTGACTCTGCTTGTTATTCCAGTTGAAGTATCAATTTCCGAAAAATAATTTTCTGCCGTGTGATAATTATTAGTTAGACCATAGAATCGCTGCTGATGACAACTATAAGCAAAATGATCTAACCACTCATTCGTCGGATTTTGAAAAGGAATATCATACAACACCTGGCCGGTATGAATATTTATGCTTGCCAGGTTTCTACTTTGAAGATAGTATTCCCCCAAATAAGGATCAAAGGATGCTTTACACCCTATGTCAACACCAATAATTGGTGAGATAGGGAAAAGATCAGTAAAGGTACCTGTTGTTGGATTGAACTTTGCAAAGACCTGATTGAAGGTGGCCAAATTTGATTTCACTCCATAAATAAAACCATCTAGTGGATTGTAAACTATGTGAATGAAATAATCAGGATTGATGTTTGTAAAAACAAATAGTGTATCAATATGACCAGAGTTGACATCTATAACTTCCAAATTCTGCCCGTAGGTTAAATAATATTTTTGATCTATAGCGTCATAGGCAGAACTAAAATAAGGTGTATGATAAAAATTGGGTAGTTGACTCAAAACTTTTAAGCTATCATTGGCACAATCAATCTGAATAAATTCAAAAATTTGACCATAATTTCGGATTGCATAAAGTTTGTCTGTGCTTTGACCTAAAGAATTCAAAGCCGAAACAAATAGCACTATAACTAATTTTATAATTTTCATCGGGCTAATGTTTTTCATTTGAATCTACGATTATTTCTTTCTTTAAGGCTTGTGATGTTTTTTCTAAGAAATAAGAAAAGGTTGTGCTTTCGTTATATTCATCATTAATTGGCAGAACAGCTTCACCACGACTATCGGAAACTAATCGTAATGGTGAAATAATTAGTTTTTTTCTTTGCAGTGGACTATTTATTTGATTAATAACTGAAGGTAAACTATCGCAAACTGAACCGTTTTCTTTACCAAGAAAATAATTCGGGAAGTTTGGAATAGAGAAAGAGTTGAAAGTAGGGAGCATTAAACTATGTTGAAGGAAATCGCAACTTAGGCCGGAATTGTTTGGTTGATTGATTACATTAAACCATCTTGTACTATTACCACTATTGATATAAATTTTACCATCATTTGCCAGCTGTGCTAAATAAAAGGCTGTATATAGTGGAGGAGTAGGCTCAGCAAAGTAATCAAACTTACCAAGAACCACCTTACCTGAATCTATAGGATTTGAATTAATAGAATATTGGTACACATATAGAGAAGATGAAACATACATAAATTTTGAATTTGACGAAAAAGCAATACCTCTGGCGTTAGCAGAATCTTTTAAGTAGATTGAAATGCAATTACTAAACAATCCTGTACATCGATCAAAATCCATTATGTCAGTCGTGTCCTTTGTAAAAACGTTCGCATATTTATTTCCGTCAGGCGAAAAACAACTTTGCCAACTCCAGTCTCTTGGTAAAATCGAATAACCTATATCTTGAACAAATGGGCCTTGTAATCCGGCTGGAGTAAACAGATATTCATAATAGCGTCGCCCCTCTGCTCTATGAAATACTAACCACCAATCACGACCATTTGCATGCTTACAAGCGGTTATGGAGCCAATAGTTAAAGTATCTGAAATCAGCACTACATTTTTTTGCGTAACAGCACCTCGACCGGAATCAAGAGACATATCAATTGTCGAATAGTACAATTCTGATACACGATAGTCGCCAATATTTGGATAGCGTAACAACGTCTCATGAAATAAATAATACAAATTCGAACTTCCCGGCATAGGTAAAATTAAATTTCCTTGCTTTACTCTAAGACCTACATTTAAATGCTGTGTAGTATAAACAGAAGGACTCAATCCTGATCCATTAACCATAGTATCATTATTGGCATTGGCGATATAAATTCCATTCGTATAAAACAATAAATTACCAAGCGAATCGGAAATATTTGCGTTACAATCTAAAAAATTCATTTCCCGATTAACGTAACTTGTATCTGCGAAACCATTTATGAAATTAATGTTACTCCCTCCAAAAGTTGTAAATCCGCTGGAGTAGCCACTTAACCATAAATTACTAATGCCTTGCGAGAAACTCTCATAAGGCATTGGTAAAAGAAATATAATATAAATCTTAATGCACGACACTAAATTTACCCGATGAAATAACATGGTTGTTTTGTATTATATTGTAAATATACAAACCAGGGGTGAGAATTTCAAGGTTTAAGATTTAACCATCTCAGCAGAATCCACGAGTGCCGGCCATGTGCGCAAGTGGATTCCGCCGCAGACCGTACTTCAATTTTAATCTGCTTTGTATT
>JANLPR010000110.1:0-2562 GCA_031367345.1 Bacteroidota bacterium
CCGCAAAGCGAAATCTTTAGCGAAGCGGGATTTCGCTTTGCGGGTACGAGCAACTTTTAAATTTGCCAACACACTTTTAAATGAGGAACCAGCATGTTTTTCTCCCGTAGAAACCGCTGATTACCGCAGATTTTTTTCTGACTCTTAAGTGATGAGTAAGTAGATATTAATTGATATTGAAAAATGAGTATTGCTTTTATGTACATACAACTTTTTACGCTCCACTATCAATTATTCATTATTAATTTTTAATTAAAAATCGCTCCTTTTAAATAGTACTCCATATCGTCATAATGATCGCCAATTTTATTTCCACGTTTGTGGCCAAGTCGAACGATTATCATTTTTTCATCGGGAACTACGATAATATATTGTCCTAAAATTCCTCTTGCATAAAAAACCGGATGATCCTTATAATTCATCAGCCACCATTGAAAGCCGTAATAGCTCGCTGGCTTTCCGGTCTCATCGGGAATTAAATTTGGAGTGAGCATTTCTCTAATAAAACTTTTACTTAAAATTTCTCTCCCATCATAAATACCACTGTCAAGCATCAACTTTCCTATTTTGGCAAAGTCGCGTGCGTCGGAATACAAACAACAGTATGCTTTTTCCAATCCGTCGTTGTGGTCGAGCGACCAATACGCCGGCTGAGAAGCATGAATAGGCTTCCATAAAAACTCTGATGCGAAATCTGAAATTGTTTTGCCGGATACTTTAGAAATAATAAGCCCTAACAAAACTGTATTGCAACTCATGTATTCGAATTTTGTACCCGGCTCTCGTATAACTTTTAAGTGCAACACTTGTGCTGTTAGATTTGAACCGTAATAGGCTTTAGTCGTTTTAGAGAATAAGCTGCTATACGATTCATCCCAGTCTAAACCGGAGCTCATTTCTAAAAGATGCCTGATCTTTAATTTTGAATTCCATCCCTCATTAAATTTAGGAATGTATTTACCTACAGGATCATCGATTGAAAGTAATCCTTGATCCGAAGCTATTCCAACGAGTATTCCAACAATACTTTTTGCAATAGAAAAAGAATTTGATAATGTATTGATTGATGATCTATCCCAATATTGCTCATGAAGAATGGAATCATTTTTAATAATCAAATAAGATGTGCTTTCGTTTTTTTCAAGTGTACTTATAACATCTTTTGGTAATACTTTTTTATTGTAATCAATAGATGTTTTCCATGCAACCGAATCGCCATTTTCAACTGTACGAGTATTGAAAATGCCTAGATCGTCTATATCCGGATATGTGTAAATTAAGGTTTTGTAAATGTAAGTATTCCCCGTAATCCAAATGGCTAAAACGGTACTAAAAAAAATAATTATGGAGCCAACAATTAGTGTCGGCCAAAAATACTTTTTCTTTTTAATGGGATTCTTCATATGTGAAATATAAGTGATTTTATCGAAATGGAAACTAGTTTCAATTGTCAATTATGAACAATGGAGTAAGTGAATTTGTGTGATTTACAGAAGACAGATTGCGATTTTTATTTGAGACGTTATTTGAGTGAATATAGCTCAAATTAATTATTTGGGGTGATCTTTATTCAAGTCGCCAGACTCAATTTTTATTTTATATTTTTGCAGTATGTCAGATGAAAATAAGCTTACACGGTTAAATAAATATTTAAGTGAACATGGTTTTTGTTCGCGAAGAGAAGCTGATCGTTTAATCGAGCAAGGTCGAATAAGAGTGAACGGAGAGCTTCCTGCTTTAGGAACGAAAGTTTCTGACGTTGACGAAATCACTATTAATGGGAAACTGTTGAATGCAAGACCGGAGACTGTTTATATAGCCTTCAATAAGCCGATTGGCATTACTTGCACTACCGATCCGAATAAGAAAGATAATATTGTAGATTTTATAAAATTCCCAACACGCATTTTTCATATTGGTCGTTTAGATAAACCATCGGAAGGATTAATTTTTTTAACTAACGATGGCGATATCGTCAATAAAATTTTACGTGCCGGAAATAATCATGAGAAAGAATATATTGTTACGATTGATCAACCGGTTACGGATGAATTTGTTTCTAGAATGTCTAATGGCATAAATATTTTAGACACTGTTACACAAAACTGTTTTGTAGAAAAAATAAATCAATATGTTTTTCGAATTATTCTCAAGCAAGGACTGAATCGTCAGATTAGAAGAATGTGTGAAGCATTAGATTGCGAAGTCACAAAATTAAAACGTGTACGAATTATGAATGTAACTCTCGATGGAATTGGAGTAGGAGAGTGGCGCTACTTAACAAAAGATGAAATGGAAGAGATTAACAGAATGGTTGCTACGTCCAGCAAAACAGAAGAGGCTTCTTTTTTTGAGGGTGATGAGGAGTGAGTTAATTTCTTTACACAACTTACTACAGCCTCTTACTGCTCACTAAAACTTGCATCAAACAATTCAAATATATTTCGACGCACTTTTTCTTTTACTTCTTCCAAATTTACTTTATGGCCTAACTCTTTTTCTAATGATGTTACTTGCTTATCACTTATTCCGCATGGAACAATATAATTGAAGTAATTGAGA
>JANLPR010000132.1:0-2142 GCA_031367345.1 Bacteroidota bacterium
ATCTTCTGCTACTGCCACACCTTGACGGTATGGAATATGTAAACGCCAATTGCCAAGTGAAACTTGGTTGATTTGAGCGTGAGCGGAAATGATGAATAATAGAAAAGCGAAAAGCGAGAGTGTTTTTTTCATAGGTGTGGCAAGAGGTAGAAAAACGATGAAAGCAGTCAATTATTTTGAATGCTTCTTAGACTTTTTCAAGAGATTCAAAGTTAGGGAAAAATCAATGAAGTCAAGGCGATTAACAGTTGAAAAAGGATGTTGGTTTTTACTGCAAAAGAAGGGTGAGCTACCTAATTCAACGGTTCTTTTAGTTTTAACAGGCGAAAGCGGCCGTCGATAAAAGTGGTGTCGAACTGATTTTTTTCTGCCATAAGGAACACTGCCAGACTTTCATTGTAAGCGCCCGAACGTTCGTCGGCTGCTAGAATATATTTGCAGTTGATCGAATGGAGAAGCATTAAATTGTCTTCAGGACTTTTCAGCTGAGTAAGAAAGGTAGAACGACGGCCGGTATAAAGATAAAGGGCACGAGCACGCGAAAAAAGAACGATATCGTTTTCGGCGGTGTTGTTTTTGATAAATGAAAAGGCAGCGTTTGCATCAGAAGAATAAGGTCCGTCGGCAGTTGGTTGTTTGGAGATAAAATAAAATGAATAGATAATAGAAAGCGCAGTTATGACACTCAAAAATTCGAATGATCGATCAATTGACAAGAAGGACGAAAATATTTTTTCGGCTCCAATAAAAAAGTAAAGGATGAGCAGGGGGATTATTGGGAATAAAAATCGAGTTATAGTAGAATGATACGGGAAGAGGCAAAGCAGAATCATATAGAGGAGAATGAACCATTCTGAGACTTCCGTATTTTTCAACCTACTTATAAATCCTGTCAATACAAAAATGAGTAGCAAATAGGAAACGATTCGGTTCATTAAAAAGGGAAGAAAAATGCCAGGCAAACTTTCAATAATATGGAAACCATTTTCAAATAAATGGTTGCGATGGGCAGAAACTTGGAGCGAGTAAAATTGAAAGAAATGCCAGAGATTGATGTCGAAGAGAATGACATTTAGAAGCATAAAGATCGTAAGGCAAGTGGAGAAAAAGAGCAAGCCGAGGAAGCGTTTTTCTAGACGATTTTGTGTCTTTGAAAAGACGAGCATAAGCCAAAATGCCGGCAAAATTAGTAGTCCAACAATACGAAAAGAAACAAGTATTCCTGCCAAAAGACCTGCAAGCAAAACCGTGCGACGATCACTTTTTCGGAGCATTAAAATGATCGCTAAAAGCGTCGCAGCAAAGGCAAATTCAGAGAGAATTTCTTGCTTTAGTGTGAGTGAAAGTAAATTATATCCAATCAATAAAGCAATCAATAACGACTTTCTACTATCAAAATATCTTTTTGAATATTCAAATGAGAGGAATGCCACTAACACCAGCAAAACACCATTCAGATAAATATAGGGGAAAATCGAGAGTCCTACCAAGTAATAAATCGGTGCGATAACCAGTGGGAATCCCATCGGATAAGCACTAATAGCATACGGCAATTCGGTAGCCGGAAACACCAATCCATTGTTTGTCTGCGGCGTTCTTTCAACAATATTTTTGGCCTGTAAAAGATACTGTGCAAAGTCGTCACCCCAATCGTGCGAGTGACCAACGCCAATAAAAATGATGGGCAGCAAAAGCATCAAACAAATGAGTCGGGCGTGTTTCATAAGAGTCGTGAAAGTTAGGAAAAAGGACGAGAATCGTTTTTCGAGAATCGTAATTCGACAAATCGACAAACCGAGAATCGAAGATCGTAATTTGATGTTAGAAGGCACTCGAAAATAGTGATTCGTAAAAATGTTTTTCGAGTCTATCAATTATAAATATATCTGCGAAAATCCGCGGCTTCTGCGGGAATCAAATCATCCACAGAAGCAAATGACTTCTGTAGGTTATCTTGTGCAAAAAAGGTCGAGAGTAGGAGATCGTAATTCGATGATTGAGAATCGAGAATCGATGGTAGGAAGACTCTCGAGAATAATTAGTTGTAAAAATGTTTTTCGAGTCTATCAATTATAAATATATCTGCGAAAATCCGCGGCTTCTGCGGGAATTAAATCATCCACAGAAGCAAATGACTTCTGT
>JANLPR010000153.1:0-2438 GCA_031367345.1 Bacteroidota bacterium
CGATGCCATACAAACCAATTTGTTTGATGATGTGGAACGAAAGAACGATCTGTACAAAGCTATAGATAATGTTAAAAATCGGTTTGGTAAGAATTCTTTGAACAGAGCTTCGTCTTCTAAGAAATAGTTTTTTAAATTACACGAATTAAGACGAATTACACGAATTGTTCAAAACGAAAATGAATTAGCATAATTAGTGCAATTCGCTTAAATTAGTGTATTAAATTTTTTTATTTATGAGTTTACGATTAGGGGATATTGCTCCCAACTTTCAGGCAAAAACATCTTTAGGTGAAATTGATTTTTATGAATACTTAGGCGATTCATGGGGAATATTATTTTCGCATCCAGCAGATTATACACCGGTTTGTACTACCGAACTGGGCCGTACTGCTGCATTAAAAGATGAATTTGCAAAACGCAATGTAAAAGTATTGGCATTAAGTGTTGACCCGGTAGATAAACACCTTAGCTGGATCAGCGATATTAATGAAACACAAAATTGTTCGGTTGAATTTCCAATCATTGCCGATGATGACAGGAAGGTTTCTGAATTATACGATTTTATTCATCCAAATGCATCGGCAACAGCAACAGTTCGTTCGCTGGTGATTATTGGTCCCGATAAAGCAGTAAAACTGATCATTACTTACCCTGCATCTACCGGCAGAAATTTTGTCGAAGTATTAAGGGTAGTAGATTCTTTACAACTGACTGCGAACTACAGCGTGGCTACACCAGCCAACTGGGCTGCCGGCGAAAAAGTAATTGTGGTGCCTGCAATAAGTACCGAAGATGCGATTAAGAAATTCCCCAAGGGAGTTGAAATTGTAAAACCGTATTTGCGTTATACACCGCAACCGAATATTGATTGAGTTATTTTAAAAGAGCTGTTGTGCATAAATTATATTATGACACGATCAGTTTACCATACCATATAGGATTTCAAATGGACATACTTTCCAAATCTATACTTGAACAGATTTCTTATAATTTTCCGGAATTGATATATAAACACAATAGCGAAACTACTTTTTTAGAATTAGATATACCCACACTAAATAATTCGAAGCTTGGCGGACTTGTTATCCAAACTACTGCGGAAAAAGATATTTGGATTAGAAACTATCACCCATACTCAGCATACTCGGTAGATACAATAGAAGAACTGATTACAATTATGCAAGGAGTACTTACAAATAAAATATTATGGGTAATAGCTCTTAAGGACGGAGAATGGTTTGAGACAACTTTGATTAATGAAGCTGCTGACATCGAGACGGAAAAGGGAGTAACATGCACTGTTCTATCCTGGAGTGGGATATCAGATTGAAGTTTTAAAATGGAGTGACAACTGCAGCAATGTTGACCGTTTAGTAGGAATTCGCCTTGTGGCGAATTCGAGAAAAGAACACGCCCGGAGGCATGTTCCTACTTTATTAATTCTTTTTTAACTGCTGCAGCAATGCCCGTATATCTTTTGGCAGTGCGGCTTCAAGGTCAATAATCTTTCCATCTGCATCTGTAAATTTTAATCGGTAAGAGTGTAAAGCCAGCCTGTTCAGCATAGGTCTTTCTTCTTCATCGTGCTTGCTTAGTTTGTATTTTTTTTTGATGGAAGAAAGTAAAACAGGTTTACCATCGCCATACAGTTCATCGCAGGCGAGCGGATGGCCTATGTTTTTACAATGCACCCGTATCTGGTGCGTACGGCCCGTGTGCAATTGAAACTGCACCAATGAAAATGTTTTATTTTCTTCCATCACTTCATAATCGGTTACCGAAGGTTTTCCTCTTTGGTGTACTATATAAAAACCTTTTTGTACGCCGTGTTCAGCAATAGAAGCATCAATGGTTCCTTTTTTGGGAGATGGAATGCCATGAACAAGCCCCATATAATATTTTTCAATTTCTCTTCCCTCAAAAAGCAGTGAGAAATATTTATGTGCTGCTTCTGTTTTTGCAAAGATGATGATGCCGCTGGTGTCTTTATCTAAACGATGCACAGTATAAATGGCACCATACTTTTCCAGCAAAATATCTTTAAGTGATGTTTGTGTTTGCTCCCTGTCGGGGATAGATAATAAGCCCGCAGGTTTATTTACCGCAACAAATGAATCGTTTTCGAAAACAATTTCCGGGTTATATTTTTTCAATGCTTATTTCTTTTTTGAAGTGTTCATATATTTCAGTAAGCGAATTTCTTTTTCGCTTAAATAACGCCACTTGCTGCGCTCTACATTTTTTTTGGTAAGATTGGCATACATCACCCGGTCCAGGCCCTTTACATCATAACCCAAATATTCAAATATGCGGCGTACAATACGGTTGCGGCCGCTGTGCAGTTCAATACCAATGATGGATTTGTCTTTACTGTCGGCATAAGCAAGGCTGTCAATTTGTATCTCCCCGTCTTCTAATTTCAGGCCTTTTACAAT
>JANLPR010000060.1:0-2669 GCA_031367345.1 Bacteroidota bacterium
TCCTGCTCTTGCGCTTGATGGAAATAAGTGATGGTTGTTATGCCATTCGCCCGCTACAATGCCCGGCCAATATTGGTTGATTGACATATCGCTTCTATTGAAATCCATACCATCGGTACGTTTATCTTTTCCTTTTCCATGCCCTTCGAAGTTAAATGTACGAACACCAACGGCCCAGAAAAAGGCTCCTCCGAAAAGTGCACTTGCAAGCGGCATTCCTCCTATGAGAAAAAATACTGAAAACCAAAACGCCCAATTCAAGATTATAAAACTTGCAGTGGTTAATGGATTAGCAATTGATCCCCATTTTTTATATTGGGCATACGTGTTACGATATATTCCTACGCGCTCCATTAAATTCGATGCTTTTTGATAATCAGACTCGCTCAGATTTCTTGCAATTAACTGGTGATTTACATCGGCAAGAAAGCAATATAGAAATCCACCATAGGCATTATATGGATCACCCGGAGTGTCGGACTTAGAGTGATGTACATGATGTGAGACAACATAAATTTCTTCCGGAATAATTTTCAGAACAATATTTTGTGTGAGCCACCTCCAGAATTTATTTCTAAACGTATAAGCCCCATGCGTACAATAACGATGATACCATATTGTTCCATGCGATCCCATAATGATCATGCTATACACAAAAGAAACAATCAGAAGTTTCCATGTAAAATATTTGAAAATGAATAATAAGAAAAATGGGAATAAAATAAGGATGGAAACCCATGAAGTAAAAGCGAGCCAATTTTTTTTATTCTTGAAAACATTCAAACGCTTAAAAAATTCTTTCAACATTTCTTTTGTTGAAGGTTTGTAAAACTCTCCGTTTTTGTCGGTCCACCCATACGAAGGTGTTTCAAGTATTTCGTCGATAAAGGCCATTTATGGTAATTTTTAAGAGCGTGCAAGGTAAGAAATTATGCTTTTAAATTCTCTCAAAAACGAAGGACGTAATTTGAAGGACGTAATTCGAGAATCGTAATTTGAGCTTCGATTTTCTGCTATTTTTAATGATTGGGAGGTAATGAAGTTGCCCTTAACCTTTGCTTTCTTACTTCTATAAGTGATTGGTGAGTAGTAATTAGTAAGTAAAAAAATGACCCGACCCTTAACCTTTGACTTCTTACTTCTATAAGTGATTGTTGAGTAGTAATTAGTAAGTAAAAAAATGACCCGACCCTTAACTCTTAACTCTTAACCTTCATACTTCATACTTATTACTTAATTCAAGAATTAACCCACACCGCGGCCATTATCGTTTTCGCATCTTCAAACTGACTGATGTCTAATAACTCATCGGCCGTATACTCTATAATTTCTATTTCCTCATCGTCAACGCCGCCACCATTGTTTTTTTGCTTGTCCACTTCTGCATAATACAAAAACATTTTTTCTGAACATGCTCCAGGTGTTGAATAAAAATCATACAACAATCGCATACTTCCCGCTATTACTTCATATCCTAATTCCTCCTCTATCTCTCGCTTAATTGCCTCTTCATGCGATTTGTCTCCCTTGTCTACCATGCCCGCAACTAATTCTACTAACACTTTTTTTGCCCCAACACGAAATTGCTTCACCAATAAATATTTTTCTTTTTCCGGATGATAAACTATAGCACACACCGAATCTCCTCTCTCCATACATTCATAATCATGTTGTTCGGATGAATTACTGTTCGACAAAGTGTAATTCACGATCCGTATAAACTTCCCTTCAAATGCTATTTTTTCACTAACTATTTGCTTTGACATATCTTTTCCTATTTTTACAAAGATAGAATCCCACATTCTCACATTATGAAGTGCATCCGAATAGTTATTCACGGTAAGGTGCAAGGCGTTTTTTATAGACAATATTGTGTCGCTGAAGCCCTTCGTTTAGGTATTACTGGTTATGTAAAAAATTTACCTGACGGTACTGTTGAAATTATTGCGCAAGGAGACAACAACGCCCTTCAGCAGCTTTGTGAATGGTGCAAAATTGGTTCGCCCCGCTCCAAAGTTGATCGTATTGAAACATTCGATCTCCAACTCGAAAAATTAGATGGTTTCCGAATAATCAAAGAATAATTTTAAACTCAGGATATAAACGTTTGGCTATTGAAAAATAAATTTACTGCCCCTGCGTTTGTCTCTCTGATTTACCCACTTTTGGAAGCTAATAAATTTCTACTTGAGTACTTTTAAAAAACTCGCCGGACAAACGGCTATCTACGGACTTAGCAGCATCGTTGGAAGATTTCTGAATTATTTGCTAGTGCCTATTTACACTCGTGTTTTTGAGGCCGGAGAATATGGTGTGGTAACGCAACTTTATGCTTACATCGCTTTTATGACTGTGCTTTTTACTTACGGCCTCGATACGGCTTTTTTCCGTTATTTTCAGTCGGAGAAAGGCAACCCAAGGGTCTATAGCACGTCTCTTATTTCTGTGATTTTTTCATCGCTATTTTTTGGTGGACTTATCATATTCTTTGCTCACGACCTTTCCGGTATTATTGGTAGTGCCAACGAATCCGGCATCGGACCAGATCCAAATCGTCCGTTATACATCGCTCTCTTTGCCGGTATTCTTGCCTTCGATGCTATCACCGCCATTCCATTTGCTAAACTGCGACAAGAAAATAAAGCGAAGCGTTTTGCTTTTATCCGATT
>JANLPR010000062.1:0-17757 GCA_031367345.1 Bacteroidota bacterium
CTATTGCTTTAGCAAGATAATCAGCAATAATTTTTTTTAATCTGCGAATCTGCGGCTATTTTTACCCAGCTCATCTTGTAGCGCCATAATTTCCATAAATCAACAATATTCCTTAACTTAGCTGATGATTAAATGGAAGTACGTTGTCATTATCAAGTACGATAAACGTTTCTTTTAAACGAAATGTATCTATAAATTCCATTTGCTGATTCTTTGTAATTATTAAATCGGCGCTATGAATATACCATGTATCATCTGCAATATAAATTGTACCGGTAAATGCCGGATCGTACAATCGTTTTGGAGTTACAGAAATTTGGTGAATGAGTCTTCCATTTTCTAAAAATGTACCCTCCAGTTTATATTTGTAGGTGAACAGTGCATTACTGCTTATTGGCGAGATAATTCCTCGAGGAGCTATATCTGCGATAGTAACTAAATTCTCATACAAATTAATCAACACATCAGTCGATTGATTAAAACTAAATGTTTTTGGTGAACCACTCACTTTTGAGCTTACCATTTCTTCTTTATAATCGGAAGGATGCTTATAAAACAAATGCGAAACCGACTCGCTCAAATAAAACATTTTTGTTACTGTGTCGAGAATTTCACCAACATCTACTTTTGCACCCATGAATGATTCAGGATGATCTAATAATCGTTGCGTCGATTTTACATAAGCATCGCAATAATATACATCTACTTTATCTCGAAAGTACGCTCGTTTCTTTTGTGCATTTCTGATAATTTCATAAGCTGGATCTTCAGCGTTTGCTTTTATTACTACCTCTTTCAGATTAAATGTTTGCAACGACAACTCCACATTTATAATTATTGGAACATCCTTTATTTCCACTTTTTTAATTATTGCAGAATAACCGATAATTTTAAAGGTAAGTTCATAGTTACCCGACGACAAATCCAATTTGTATTGACCATCAGAATTTGATGTAGTGCCAATACTTGTTCCGGCAATATATACTCCGGCATAAGCAAGAGCATTCTTTTTCTCATCTGAAATGACACCACTAACTGTTGTTGCCTTTGAGAAAGATGAAAATAATAAAATGAAAATAAACATCGCCTTACCGGCTATGAATTTCGTTTTTGAGTTCCAGGATTCCATCAATAAAGTTTTTCCAGGAAAATTTCCTGCTATCAATTAATACATTTTTTGAAAATTCTACTTCACGATCGTTCTGATAAAAATCTATAATCGCTTCGGCAATGTCGTCTGAACTTCGTTCCACTACATAACCTACTTTCCCATTGGCAACAATCTCTGCCAATCCTCCAACATTCGTCACCAACATTGGCTTGCCAAAATGATACGCTATTTGTGTGATACCACTCTGCGTTGCATTTTTATAAGGTTGAGCTACAAGATCACACGCTCCAAAATAATATTTCACATCTTCCTTTCCTATAAAATTAGTTTTCAAAATGAAAGGCTTTCCACCTTCGATTGCATTAATTTTATCGAGATATGGAATTTCATTTTCATAGAACTCTCCGGCAATAATCAATTTCACATTCAATTTTCTTACCTGCGGATTTCCCATTGCTTCTATCAGAAGATCTAAGCCTTTATATGATCGTATAAATCCAAAGAACAAAATAATTTTATCAGTAGGCAATAATCCTAAGTAAGTTCGTGCAATCGTTTTGTCGACCGATTTTCCAAAGATATCGTAAATTGGATGTGGAAGAAATTTTTTATTTGTTGTAGCAGTAAAAGATGAGAGATCTTCAAGCACCGACTTTGACATAGCCACAAATCCATCACAGTTCTTAATAAAATAGTTCGTCAGTATTTTGTCGCCTATTCTTTTCTCATGTGGAAAAACATTGTCGGTGATTGCAATTACTTTTATTTTTTTTCTCCGTAATAATTTCGCAATCGTCCCCAAGGCCGGAGCCATAAAGGGCAACCAATATCGAATAATTACCAGATCAGGATTTTCTTTAGCAATTAACTTTGCTGTTTTACTCCATGAAAATGGGTTTAGCGAACTAATTGAATGTACGATTGAAAGTCCGGGTGTAGGTTGACCGTCGCTTTTTTGTGACTTGCCGGGAAATAAAATTTTAGGATACTGAAAGTAGAATGAAAATAACTTCGTGTCAATATTTTCATTTTGCAAACCAAGTGCAAGTGCTTCATTAAAATCGGCAATACCTCCTCGGAGTGGAAATGCGGGTCCTACAATTATTATTCTCAAATCAGAGCAAGATTAGCATAGGTGATCAAAGATTACATTTTTTCTCTACCAGATATCGATTTCTTTCGGGTGACGAACGAGAAATTAATTCGCCCAGAAATCCCGCCAAAAATAATTGTGTACCAATGATCATAGAGCTAAGCGAAATATAAAACGAAGGACGGTTGGTTATTAACCGAGCCGGAAGATTATGATATACGCTATACAATTTACTAAATCCCAAATAACTTGCAGTGAGCATGCCTATGAGAAACATAAGAGTACCTAGCATTCCAAAAAGATGCATTGGTTTTTTACTAAATCGAGAGACAAACGTGATGGAAAGCAAATCTAAAAAACCATTGATAAAACGTTCCAAGCCAAATTTTGTAACGCCATATTTTCTTGCCCGGTGCTCCACTACCTTTTCACCTATTTTTACAAACCCTGCCCACTTAGCAATAACAGGAATGTAACGATGCATTTCACCATAAACTTCTATACTCTTTACTACATCACGACTATACGATTTTAATCCGCAGTTGAAATCATGCAAATTATTTATCCCCGACATTCTTCGTGTTGCCCAATTGAAAAATTTTGTGGGTATCGTTTTAGTGATGGGATCATACCGTTTCTTTTTCCAACCCGATACAAGATCATAGCCCTCTTTCACAATCATTTCATACAATCCCGGAATTTCATCCGGACTATCTTGCAGATCTGCATCCATCGTAATAATAACTCTTCCTTGAGAAATAATAAATCCTTCGTTGAGCGCTGCCGATTTACCATAGTTCCTTCTGAATCGAACACCTTTAATCGAATGATTTTGTGAAGCGAGTTGCTCGATCATTTCCCACGATCGATCCTTACTTCCATCGTCGAGTAAAAGTATTTCATACGAAAAACTATTCGCTTTCATTACCCTTACGATCCATTCGCAAAGTTCATTCAACGATTCTTCTTCGTTATAAAGCGGTATGATTACAGAAATATCCACAAGCTATCAACCAAGATTTGAATTAAAAGGAGTAGATTCTTTTTTCATGAACACCGAAATGATCAATGAAAAAATGAAGCCCATTAAGCCCGCGCCAAGAGCAGAAAATACAAACAACCACATGGGCTGAGTAAATTTTTTCGTGTATTCCAAGCCCATCTGCATCTGCTCTTCAGTCATTCCTCTATCAGCCATACTTTGTTGGGCCGCTTCCATGATCTGTTGCATAGATTCAGGAGAAATGTATTGAAAGAAAAGTACAGAAAATGCGCCTGTAATTATTCCGCCGTAAAGTCCTATTAATGTTCCGGTGCCTAACGATTTTGAATAGCTAATAAATCCGTTGAGGTCGGCATCTCTGTGCGACTTTATTCCGATAATGATAAAAAAGATCAACAATAAATATCCAATATATTGAGGAGCTTTAGAGTTGATATTCGTGCCCATTAAATAAAATAACATAAACACAACCACACCCGACAAACCGTAGAAGGCTCCGTAAGTTAATGCAGCTTTGTTTTGAGATCTCGTTTCTTCCATAATGTTATAGTTTGCTGCAAACCTACATGTATTTCTTAAATAGACAAAAGAAAGCTGTATAGCTAGATAGCTACTTTTGAACATCATAGCATTGAAAAAAGAAACCATCAGAAACGTATTGTTCTATTGAGCGAATCATTGAGTGTTCACCACCGAAAAAAATCATTTTTTTTCATCTTTTTTGAAATAAATACAATGATTTTATTACTTTCGCACCGGGTAAGTCCTATACGACCAGCTCCTGCTAAACTCCCCAGGTCGGGAACGGAGCAAGGATACGTGGTTGAGCGGTGCGATATAGTAAGCTTACCCATTCTTTTTTTCTTTGATTTTCTTTAATTTTCATTTTTTCCTTTTATCTTTTTTTCCACAGGCTGTTCACAAGCCTTTGAAGTGAAAATATACTTCAAAATAAAACTTACCTTCGCATTCAAATCTCTTAAACGTAGTCTTATGAAATTCTTCATCGATACAGCTAATCTTGCACAAATAAAAGAAGCTGAAGATCTTGGTGTTCTTGATGGTGTAACAACCAACCCTTCGCTGATGGCGAAAGAAGGAATAACAGGTACAGCAAACATATTAAAACATTACGTCGACATTTGCAACATTGTAACAGGTGATGTAAGCGCCGAAGTAATATCGACCGACTACAAAGGTATAATTGAAGAAGGTGAAAAACTGGCTTCACTCCATAAACAAATTGTAGTGAAAGTGCCAATGATTAAAGATGGCGTAAAAGCATTGAAGTATTTTTCAAACAAAGGAATTAAAACTAATTGCACACTGGTATTCTCTGCCGGACAAGCACTTTTAGCTGCTAAAGCTGGTGCTACTTATGTATCACCTTTTCTTGGCAGACTAGATGATATCAATCAAGATGGTATTGAATTGATAGAGCAAATCGTATATATTTATCAGAACTACGACTTCGGAACTCAAGTACTTGCTGCTTCAATTAGAAGTCCGTTACACATTGTACGCTGCGCTGAAGCCGGTGCTGATGTTGCTACTTGCCCCCTATCTGCCATCCTCGATCTACTTAAACATCCGTTAACCGATTCTGGTCTTGCTAAGTTTTTGGAAGACGCTAAAAAATTTACAACTGTTTCAGCATAAGTTTTTAGAAGCTAAATGTAATTATGATACTTAAATTTTTCGGTTCTTCGGTCAATGAAAAACACATCGAACAAATTGTTCGTACGTTGAAAGATGGAGGTATCATAATTATTCCTACTGATACAGTTTATGCGTTGGCCGGAGATATTCATAGTTCTAAAGCAATGGAAAAAATTTGTCGCTTTAAAAACATAAAACCCGACAAAGCAAATTTTTCGTTTTTATGCCACGACCTGCGAAATATTTCTGAATTTACTAAACCTTTCAATACTGAGATTTTTCGATTGATGAAAAATTCTTTGCCGGGACCTTTTACTTTTATTCTGAACGCAAATAACAATATTCCGACTATTTTCAAATCGAATAAAAAGACGATCGGTATCAGAGTTCCTGACAATCCGTTTTCCCAAGCAATTATTGAAGCCCTTGGAAATCCATTGATGGTAACATCAGTTCACGATGACGACGAGTTTTACGATTACGTAACTGATCCGGAGGTAATCCATGAACGCTTCGGTGCACAAGTCGATCTTGTGATTGACGGTGGAGTAAGCGATTTCGAACCTTCAACAGTAATAGATTGTACAGACTCCGAGCCTGTAATTATTCGTCAAGGAAAAGGAATCGTCAATTAATTGCATCCGATTAATTTTGCTCACTTATTTTTTTAAAAGCTTCGGGTAAATTTTCAATTACATCTGACGGAAGCATTCCCATTTCATGTTTGGTGTCCAATAATAAATCGGCTGAATATCCATGTACGAAAACACCTAACAAAGCTGCCTCTTCCGGCAAATACCCTTGTGCCAAAAGCGAAGTAATTATTCCGGTTAATACATCTCCACTTCCTGCTTTTGCCAATCCTGAATTTCCGCTATTGTTAAAAAATACTCTTCCATCAGGCAGTGTGATAATGGTGTAATGTCCTTTGCAAACAATGATAATCTTATGCAAAACTGAATGTTTAATTTGTTTTTCCAATCGCTCAAAACTATTTTCACTCGAACCAAATAAACGTTCGAACTCTTTTAAATGAGGAGTAAGAATTGAGTTTTCAGAAAGGTTAGTGAACAAATCGGGATGTTCACTGAGAATATTCAAACCATCTGCATCTATTACTGTGGGCAACGGATATTCTTTTATTAATGCTATGAAACCATCAATTGTTTCGTTGGCAGTTCCAATTCCCGGACCAACACCTATAGCATCATAAATTTCCAAATCTCCAATTGAAGTTATGAATTCATTATTCGAATCGGTCTCAACAATGGCTTCAGGAATAGAAAGATGAATTAATTGTTTTCCATTTACCGGCAAATGAACTTTCAATAAGCCTACTCCACTTCTCATTGCAGCACGGCTAGCCAGAATTGCAGCGCCATATTTCGTTTCTGAACCTACCACTAACAAAGCTTTTCCAAAAGATCCTTTATGAGTGAACTTACTTCTACTCTTTAAAATACGTTTTGCAGATGATAAATCAAACAAATTGTAAACGATGTTTAATCCTTCAAAACAAATTTGATTAGTATAAATAGAAACTAACTTCCATTCACCTACATACTGCGAATTTTCAGGAACTAGTAAAGCTGTTTTTGGTGAACCTATAGTTAGTGTAAGATCAGCCTTTATTATTTCACCTTCTGACAGTTTTGATGCAAACAAACCACTTGGCAAATCAATCGAAATAATATACTTCGCTTGTCGATTAATTTCCTTGATACATTCTGAAATTAGAGTTCCTACTTTCCGTGTGAGGCCGGTACCAAAAATGGCATCAACCACTATATCGTTTTCTGATAAATTAATTTCAGATTTATTTTTTATGATTTCAACCATCCCTCCTACAGCTTTCCATCGCTCTAAGTTGACTTTAAAATTTTCTGAATAGATCTCCGACGATTGGATGATCTTTACTTTCACCGATGAAAAATTATTTTGTTGCATTCGAGCAATCGCCAACCCATCGCCGCCGTTGTTTCCAACTCCGCAAAAAACGACTAAGTTTTGCTTTCTTATTGGATTAGGAAAAAAAGAACAACAACCTTTCGCAGCAAGCTCCATGAGCTCAATCGATGAAATAGATTCTGTTTGCATTGTACACAGATCTACTGCCTTTTGTTGAAGAGTATCCAAGATTTTTATCATAGAAAAATATTTCTTTTAAAGGTAAATTAATTTGGTCGTAATAAAAACGACTAAAATCATCTTACATATAAAAACTTCGAAATCTTTTGAATTCTATTTGGAAAGTTGCTCTACATGAACGTCGCTTCCTTTGAAATGTTCTTTCAGAATAGAACCATCGCCATGAACAGTAAAAATATTTTTGGCTTGCGTTCGCTCAATTAGTAACAAAAGATCATTCCAATCTGCATGATCACTGATCGGAAGAATCTGATCACATGCATAGTACGATTGCTTCCATCCTGTCGCAAAAACTTTGAGCACATTTTTATTACGTGAAAATCTTATAAACTGCGACGGAGAAACGATATAAAAACTTTTTTCTTGTTTTACAAAATCAGCACGACGATAAGCCTGCCAATTACCCAAGTCAATACCATGTTTCGTATAAATTTTATGATATTCGATAATTTCCGGATGAATAAACAGCGGCGTATCAGGAAAAAAATCACTTATAATTTTCGTTATTCGTTGCGCCTTTCCTACCGAATAAGCTCCAATTACTACATTAACATTTCCAGACATCAACTCCCGTAATACAATTTCCGGAGCGGGATGATTATATTCTGGCTTCGCAAATGTAGTTTCGGTAATAAGATAATCGCATTTCTGAAATTCAAATGGCTCACAACTTTTATCTGCTTGAATTTTAAAATCGCCTGTGTACAAATATTTCTCCCCACCATATTCCATCATAATTTGTGCACTTCCCAACATGTGGCCGGCGGGATAAAAGGTAATTAAAACATCATTGAGTTTAAACGTTCTACCATATTCTACAACTTGAATAGTGGTGAAAAGTTTTACACCATGACGATAATCCATAATCGATTTGGTAGGAGCTGTGCAATAAACTAATTCATTATTTGGAACTGCATGATCACCGTGAGCATGCGAAACAAGAGCTCGTTTTACACCTTTGGATGGGTCTAAATAAAAATCGCCGGCATGACAATATAATCCTACACTTGTTTTGGTGATAAAATGATTAACGTTCATTGCTAAAAATTAACTTAAACGAAGAATCGCTTGATGAATTTTTAATACCTGCGGAATTACCATCTGAACTTCGTCGTTAATCACTATAAAATCTGACTGCGCGTTTCTTTCTTCGTCAGTCATTTGCTTTTTCATTATTTTCTCAAGCTCACTTTTTGATTTCCCATCACGCTTCATTAATCGTTCAATTTTTAAATTCAATGGCGAAGAAACATTTATTATCCGATCGCACAGTGCAGAGGCTCCACTTTCAATTAAAATGGCTGCTTCCTTTATCAAATATGGAAAACCCTTGTGAAGTTCAATCCATTCTTCAAAATCTTTTTTTACTAAAGGATGAACTAATTTATTTAATAACTCGAGCTTCTTGTCGTCATTAAAAATTATTTCTGAAAGTTTTTTCTTATTTATTTTCCCCTGCTTATCAATTACTTCATCGCCAAAATGCTCTTTGACTTTACTTTTCAATTCCGGATATTTTTCATAGAGTAATTTAGCTTCCGAATCTGCATCGTACACAGGTATTCCAAGCAGAGTAAATACTTTGCACACAATCGATTTACCACTACCAATACCTCCTGTTATTCCGACGACCATCATTGCTTTCTAAGAATATAATCTACCCTTTCCGGCTCAACAGTAGATGACCTTACGAAGTCGGGCTGAGAAATAAGTTGCACCGACAATTTCTCAGGATGTACCTTTTCCAAATTTGTTGCATCAACTATTGCATCAAACATTGCCGGCGACACTTTATTAAAACTACTTAATGCAGTTACATATCTGATTTTTACTCGTTCAGGAAATGTTTTCAATGTAAAACCTTTGGATACATTAATTGGATTCACAGGAATCTCAACTATTCCCTCAGTAAATTTTTCGACAGGCACTGTTACCTCTACTGTGGATATGTTGTAAGTCAATAAATTATTTTTTAGCAGCCGTACTTTTGCTTTATAAGTCGTTTTCAAAGGACCTATTTCAATCAATTCAGTTTTTACCGATTTCAAATTTTGCAATAATGAATGTGGGCCGGAAACTTCAACAAAAGCAGGAACAGCAAATGGAGCTGCGGTCGTATCAAATTGGCGCTCATAACTCGCTTTGAGGTCTAAGTAAACTGGTATCAATTTCGAAAGACGATCTTTGAAATTAAAGACAATCGAATCAGGATCAAATCCAATAACAGTTACTTCTTTTCCAAGTTGCTCATTAAAATCAGCAATAAAAGTTTTAGTTGCAAAAGCCAGCAATCCCGAAGATATCTCCACCGACTTCATTTTCCTAGCTACATCAATATTAATTTCTTTTTGCTTTCTTCTTAATCCAAAAGAAATAATTTTGAAGCCTGTCGTTTTAATATTTACGGAAATCTCTTTCGGCAAATCATTCACAACAACTTTTTTTCCGGGGAGATTACTGTACGTCACAGGAATCACAATCCGTGAACTGTAGTCGCGCGACATCGCTTTGAGGAACCAGAAAAGGGCCGATATGGCAAAACAAATCACGACAACAGAAAATCTTCTGTTGAAACGCAATTTATTCTGCGGACTTGGATTTAGTAAATTTGGGTTAACGTCTTTCACCGTTAGTCTTCTATCCCCAATGTTACGCTTTTTTTATCACTTATTTGCGGGCAATGCAGATACTTCTAAGCCACGAGTGGCATCAGCAGAAACAGCTGATTTCTCGAGACGAACTTTCACATTGCTATCGATCTCAACTAAAAAAGTTTTTTCGTTTACTTCAACGATACGACCATGGATACCACCAATCGTTACGATCTTGGCTCCTTTTTCAAGCGACTCACGAAAGTTTTTTTCTAACTTTTGTTTCTTCACCTGCGGACGAATCATAAAGAAATAAAACACGACAATAATAGCAACTAAAAATACTAATTGCATGGCTCCACCGCCTTGTTGTTGTAAAAGAATTGTGTTGATCATTTTTTTTTATTTGGGAGATTATTTTTATTGTTTGATTACATTCCCTTTAATTGTAAGAACATAATTTGCGGGAATCGTATTCGAAATGAGTGTAACTGTTTTTCTTTGGTCGCCCGATTTGCCTTCGCTATTAAAAGTAACATTGATGCGGCCACTTTCCCCCGGTTTTATTAAACCTTTTGGAAATTCGGGAACGGTACAACCACAACTTCCGTTGGCACTACGAATTAATAAATCGCCTTTACCAACATTTGTAAATTGAAATGCAAATGAAACTTTTTCACCTTCCGTAATAGTTCCGAAATCATGTTCATCGGTTACGAATTTGTAGACCGGAACATTGTCTTTCTTACTTCCACTTGAAGCCGTAGCCGGATTGTTCATTACATCCGGATTGATAGCATTGTCGGGCAAATCGCCTGATCGATTATTAGTGCAAGAAGCAAAAAACAATACTCCTGCTAAAAGGAAACAACAGTATTTTAAATTAACGTTCATGTTTATCATTTTCTTTAACATTCATTTATCCTAACAAACCTCGACCAGTTTTGTTGATTTTTCCTTGTTCTTTAAAATCAGCAGCCAGTTTATCTAATACTCCGTTTACAAATTGTTTGCTCTTGGGAGTAGAATAATCTTTAGAAATATCAATGAACTCATTTATCGAGACTTTTACCGGAATATTTGGAAAGGTAACAAGCTCCGTTAATGCCATTTTTAAAATTAGAATATCCATTAATGCAATACGATCTACTTCCCAGTTCTTCGTTCGCTCACTGATTGCATTTTCAAATTCAGTATTGTTGATGATAGTCTGTTTAAAAAGCTGCCGAGCAAATTCTTTATCGTCTTCTTCGTCTTTATAAAGTGGCATCAACTCAAACTTATCAGTATCATAAAAGTTTTTCATTGTACGACTAATAATATGCATCACAAAATCAAAATCTTCATTCCAAAATATGTTTTCTTCTTCAATATGAAATTGGATAGCCTCCGACTTTTCGATAAATTTTTTCAAAATAGTACTAAGGAAATCTTTTTCTGAGGCATCGTCATTTTCCAAAAATGAACGATAATCATCTGACTTTTTTATTTCTAAGAAGATTTTACGAATAAGATCCTGTTCTTTTTGCCAGCTCATTTTTGTCCGATTCAATTGACGAACATATTCCGGATCTTTTTCCATTTCAAGGATGAAACGAAGATTGAATAAACGATGTTTGGCTCCTAATTCTGACTGACTGGGAAAAAATTTACGATGAAGATCGTCTGCATCATTTTGATCTGAATCTGCAAGCTCTTTTAAGAACAAGAGTAAATAGATATACATTTCATATACCTTTTCAATGCTTCTGATCATTTCTCGCTCTGCAATAGCAAGATCACTTTTATCAGATTGAAAGAAGGCATACAATGCCTGAAGAACTTTTATTCTTAATTGACGACGACTTAACATTTAATAATTTACTTCTTGGCTAAAATAAGACAAGAGCCATTACAACTTTTGTCCTTGATTTTACTCAATCGAAAAAAATCGATTGAAAATTCATCACTATTATTTTTTACGCGCTTTATCTATCCGCTCTTCAGCGATTTTCTTTGCGGCAGCTAAAGTTGTAATGTTTTCTTCTGAAGCTTTCTTAAATATTTCTAAAGTTGTACTGTAAATGTCTTCTGTATGCTGAAGTGCAACCTTGCGATCGTAACCATTCAACTCTGAATAAACATTGATCAATCCGCCTGCATTAATTAAAAAATCAGGCGCATAAAGAATTCCTTTTTGAGCTAGCATTGGTCCATGAATGTTCTCATCGGCCAATTGATTGTTTGCTGCTCCGGAAATTACTGAACATTTCAATCGATTAATATTCTCTGTATTTAATGTAGCGCCAAGAGCACACGGAGCATAAATGTCCATCTCTAAATCGTAAATACCTTCGAGAGATACGATCTCCGCTTTGTATTTATCTGATATAGCCTTTAACTGATCTTGATTTATATCGGTTACAAATACTTTTGCTCCTTGCTCAGATACTAAACGAACCAGATTTTCACCAACGTGACCAACTCCTTGAATGGCGATACGCTTACCATTTAAATCGTCGCTGCCATAACGTTGCTTCGCTGCTGCTTTCATTCCCATAAATACACCATAGGCTGTAACAGGAGATGGATCTCCTCCACCGCCCATACTTTCTGGGAGGCCGGTTACGTGCTTTGTAGCTTTACGTACATTCACCATGTCGGCTGTGGTTGTTCCCACATCTTCAGCAGTAATATATTTTCCATTCAACGACTCAATAAATTCACCATATTTCACAAACATGGCTTCGGTTTTATCCAACTTTGAATCGCCGAATATAACTGCCTTTCCGCCGCCAAGTTTCAAACCTGAAATCGCAGCCTTGTAGGTCATTCCTCGAGACAAACGAAGCACATCATTCAGGGCTTCTGCTTCTGAACGATAGCTCCACATTCTAGTTCCTCCTAATGCAGGTCCTAAAGTTGTGTTGTGAATTGCAATTATTGCTTTTAAACCGGTACCTTTATCGTGACAATAAATGATCTGTTCGTGGTCTGCAAAAGAAGAATTCCCAAACACAAAGTCGCTCGTATTTTTGGCCTCTTTAACATCTTTTACTTCAATCATAGGATAGCTTGATTATTATTGATGCGTTTTTCGCGCGTCAAAGGTATGGTAATTTTTCAAGGCAGCAAACAAGGGTTTTTAACACTGATTATGAAAGCTTTAAAGCATATAAATAAGTATTTTCTGAAATATAAATGGCATCTCGTACTAGGGGCCATCTTCGTTATAGCTCAAAATTTTGGCGCAATTTATCCGGCTCAGGTAGTCCGAAAATCGCTCGATGCCGTGGTAGAAACAATGAAAACTTCACCCTCTTCGCACTCGCCCGAAGTTATTGCAGCGATTAAACACCAAGTTACACTATTCCTCTTCCTAATCATCGCCGTAGCTTTACTTCGTGGGCTATTAATGTTTCTCATGCGACAAACAATTATTGTTATGTCGAGAAGAATAGAGTTCGATCTAAAAAATGAAATCTACAACCAATATCAGAAACTGAGTCTCGCATTTTACCGCAGAAACAATACCGGCGATCTGATGAATCGAATTAGTGAAGATGTAAGTCGTGTGAGAATGTACATAGGTCCAGCCATTATGTACACGATCAACTTAATTGTGCTCTTTGTATTGATAACAATTAGTATGCTCTATGTAAATGTAAAATTAACAATTTACGTTTTATTACCTCTCCCCTTTTTATCAATCTCCATTTACTATGTAAGTGATTTGATGAATAGAAAAAGCGAAGAAGTACAATCACAACAAAGCCGACTAAGTACTTTTGTTCAAGAAGCATTTAGCGGAATCAGAATACTAAAATCGTTTGTGAAAGAAGAGTCTGCTACAAACGAATTTGCTAAAGAGAGCGAAGTGTATTTGCAAAAAAATATGAGTCTCGTTCGCATTAACTCACTTTTTTTTCCATTGATGTTATTATTAGTTGGACTAAGTACTCTTCTTACTGTTTACATAGGCGGAAAAGAAGTTATTGCCGGAAGAGCCACTACCGGAAATATTGCTGAGTTTATCATCTACGTAAATATGCTTACATGGCCTGTTGCCTCATTAGGATGGGTAACTTCCATTATTCAACGCGCAGCAGCTTCACAAGAACGAATAAACGAATTCTTGCATCTAGAGCCTGAGGTGTTATCCGAAACAAAAGAGAGTCAAGAACTGCATGGCAAAATACAATTTGATCGCGTTAGTTTTGTTTACCCCGACTCTGGAATAAAAGCATTGGAAAATATCTCCTTCTCTGTAGCTCCCGGAAAATCGTTGGCCATTCTTGGAAAAACAGGATCCGGAAAATCTACAATCGCTAATTTATTGGTGAGAATGTACGATGCTACACAAGGGGAAATATTTTTCGATCAAACGAATATTGAACGGGTATCACTTTCTTCGCTTAGAAAACAAATAGGCTACGTTCCTCAAGAGGTATTTCTATTCAGCGATACAATTGCAAATAATATCGCTTTCGGAATAGATTTTGAAATGCCGGAATCGGAATTGAACGAAATGGTTTTTACCGCAGCTAAACAATCTGCGATATATGATAACATCAATGAATTCCCCAATAAATTTCAAACGAAAATTGGTGAAAGAGGAATAACACTTTCAGGAGGACAAAAACAACGGGTATCAATTGCTAGAGCGATTATTAAGAAACCTAAAATTCTTATTTTCGACGACTGCTTGAGTGCTGTGGATACCAATACAGAAAGAGTAATTCTTGATCATTTACAGAATGTAATGAAAGATAAAACATCAATCATTATTTCTCATCGTATTTCAAGTGTAAAACATGCCGACGAAATTATTTTTCTTGACAGAGGAAAAATTATTGAACGAGGAAACCATCAGACACTTATTGAAACCGGTGGTGCGTATGC
The DNA here is from genome assembly GCA_031367345.1 of Bacteroidota bacterium. Taxonomy (GTDB): domain Bacteria; phylum Bacteroidota; class Bacteroidia; order AKYH767-A; family 2013-40CM-41-45; genus JADKIH01. Next base: position 14,487 of record JANLPR010000062.1, read on the forward strand.
TACCCTATTCAACAAACAGATGCTAGAAGAACAAATAAATTAAACGAGAAATAAATTAAAAAGGAGCCTCGTCTTTCATATCGTTCATCCGAGAACCAACAATTAATCGGTTGTTAGGATACTCGGCGATACTTCCGGATGAAGACCCGTCAAAATCTCCTTCACTTCCAGTGAGGTCGGTGAACTTGGCGAGATGACCAATGAATTTTAATTTAATGGTATCCAAAGCACCATTTCTATGCTTGGCAATAATAATTTCTGCTACTCCTTTTGTCGGGTTATTGTCTTCATCAAAATCCAAATTGTAATATTCCGGACGATAAATAAAAGTAACCATATCAGCATCCTGCTCTATGGCTCCCGATTCACGGAGATCACTTAATAACGGACGTTTTGAACCACCACGCGACTCTACAGCTCTACTTAACTGCGACAAGGCTATAACAGGAACATTTAATTCTTTTGCCAATGCTTTCAACGATCGAGAAATTGTACTGATCTCTTGCTCTCTATTTCCGCCTCGTCCATCTGTATCGGCTCTCATCAGTTGTAAATAATCGATGATGATCAAATCGATATCGTACATCGATTTCAATCGACGACATTTAGAGCGAAGATCAAAAACAGATAGTGAAGGTGTATCGTCAATATAAATTGGTGCCAATGATAAATCGCCTGTCATTGAACTTAACTTCTGCCACTCTACTGTATCGAGCGACCCTTTCCGTAATTTGTCGGATGGAATTCCGGTTTCAGAAGAAATCATTCGTTGTACTAACTGCACCGACGACATTTCTAACGAGAAAATTGCAATAGGTTTTTTTCCTTTGATCGCCGCATTCAAAGCCAATGATAGCACGAATGCAGTTTTACCCATACCCGGACGAGCAGCTACAATAATAAGATCCGATTGTTGCCATCCCGATGTAATTCGATCTAAATCGGTAAAGCCACTCGGAACCCCTGTAATACCTGTACTTAATTTGGCAGCTTCTTCAATTTTTTTGTATGCATCAGAAACCATCGTACTCATCTCAACATAGTTTCTGCGAATATTTCCTTGCGCTACTTCGTACAAACTTTTTTCTGCCTGATCTAAGAGTGAAAAAACATCGGTTGTATCTTCATAAGCATCTTTGATCGTTTCTGACGAAATGCGTATTAGCTCTCGTTGAATATGTTTTTGAAGTACAATACGTGAGTGAAATTCTATATTGGCAGCAGATGCAACACGATTTGTTAACTGAGTGATTGCAAATGGACCTCCTACTATATCTAACTCACCACTTTGTTTTAACTCATTTGTCACAGTTAAAATATCTATCGGCTCCGACTTTTCGAACAATCGTCTGATGGCTTGAAAAATAATTCGGTGTGTATCTTTATAAAAAGAATCGGGATGCAAGATGTCGATCACTTTTGTTAATGCATCTTTCTCCAGCATTAACGCACCAAGACATGCTTCTTCCAAATCAATTGCTTGTGGCGGCAATTTACCTGCATTCTGGGCCTGAAAAGTATCGAGCGTCGACTTATTAGTCGATATTCTTTTTTTCGTTAACGAATTATTGTAATTTGATTGGCCTTGTTCTGACATAATCGGTAGGTATGCGGTATTGGTGAATTTGATCTAAAAAAATTGGAGAAAGGGATGCGAAGCTACTTAAAAGTGACGGCCGAGCCGGACTTTGTTAATAACTTTAATACCTTTGAAAAAAGCAGATTTAAATGTACAAAATCTCTCTGAAAAAAGTAGTTTTTCTTTTCAATATTCTTAAAAAAAATAGTGCCTCTTTTATGCTATTTTTCATTGCTGTCTTTTTATTAGCGTCGTGTAAAAAAGAAATTCACCCGCTCGTAAAAACAGTGTTTTTAACTCCTGCTGCAAACTTAATTGCGAATTTCTCTGACACCATTTATGTAAGTGGATCAATAAGCTCTGATTACGCTATTCAAAAAGCTGTAATACAACTAACTGACAACAATTTTACGCCTATTTCTCCCGCAATTGAACTAACACTTCAATCCACTGACCCACATTCTTTCGAAACAGATTATGTACTTGAAAATGATTACGCAAACACCGGGAATTATTTATTAAATATAACTGTCTTGTCTGAAAATGAAGTGTCCAACTTTTATCGGCTTATTTTCATTAACGAAATTCCGAGGACAACTAAAAAAATCTTGCTGGTAACCGGACAAATCACTAATCCTCAACTCAGTGAATTGAATAATTTAACACCAACTTTTATCAGTTCGTTCAGTCAGACTTTTCTAGATCTTAAAATTGATAGCCGCTATAAACTGATTTATATGTGTGGAAAAGAAAAGATTGAGGCAATTAGTTCAAGTAACTATGTTGACCAATTTGCTCTTTCTCCATTGGCAATTAATTCCGATTCTTTTACATCAGTCAATCAGTATAAAAATCTGATTCGGCTCTGTAGAAACGACGGAAATATTCTTTCATACAATCAATTAGGTCGCCTCGATAATCAAACCGGTGAAAATTTATTTTTTCGACCCATCTTTTCGTATGTAAACGGAAACTACTTGTATGCCTACATTTTAAAAAATGGCAGTTCCAAAATTGCCGTCTTCTTTTATCCGAGCGGTGTTGCGCGACAAGAATTATTGATCGATTTTGAACCACTCGCTTTTAAAGCAATCAGTGAAACAGAAGTCCTCATTTTTGGAAATAAAAATGGCCACGTTTTGGTTTATAAGTATTTGACACTTGGAAATACCGTTCAGCTTTTGAAAGATATTCCTTCAACAAAATTGAATAATGCTTACTCAATCAACACAAGCACTACTTTATTGCTTACCTCAAATGGAATTTATAAGTATGACATCCCAACAAATTCAGTAATATTAGTCAACTCAACAGACTTTTCAGGTGCTAGCTTTGATGAAGTAAACGATATACTCTATTGTTTTTCAGGAACTAATATTCAACTATTACAAGGCACTTCCTTTGCAATTTTAAATAACATAACGGCTGCAGATACGGTGAGAAGTATTGGTGTGCTTTATTCTAAATAAAGGCTGTATTTTCTGCTAGCGACGGATTAGTCACTCCCACAGCTTCGACGTTCCGATAGTTATCGGAATCGATAGCTATTGGAATCGCCCGTTGCTTTAAAAGTTACGCCAGATTCAATCTTTAACAAAATCTGTAAATCCCATAGCGACGAATTTATCCTCTCACCGCTTCGACATTCCGATAGCTATCGGAATCGTCCGTTGCACTCAAAGCAAAGCCTCG
>JANLPR010000033.1:0-19077 GCA_031367345.1 Bacteroidota bacterium
CAGAATTAAATCCAACAGAACATATTTGGGATTACATACGTGAACAAAAAGAATTTAATAACTATACGTTCAATTCACTTGATGAAGTAGATAATCAATTAGGAGTTGCCTTATGCGATTTGCACAATGAAAAAAGCATTAGTAGTTCAATGTGCAATTTTGATTGGATAAATTCAGCTACTTGTTAGCGGTTTAGTATCAAATTCCGCAAGACCTATTAAAGAAAGCGTTCTCTATTATGTTATTGTTCATTGCTGCTAAAATTTGGTTTCAAAAATAAATCAAAACGTTTTAACAAAGAATAATTCGTTAAGTAACATTAGTAGCTGTAGTATATTTTAGGGAGCGCGAACTTTGCAGTGTCAAAATAAAACAAAATGGAAATTAAACAATTCGAAGATAAAAACATGGCGCACTTTTCTTATGCAATAGTGAGCCATGGCGAAATGGCGTTGATTGATCCGTCACGTGATCCTCAGCCGTATTATAAATATGCAAATGAAACAAATTCGAAAATTACTACTGTTATCGAAACGCATCCTCACGCCGATTTCGTAAGTAGTCATCTAGAAATTCATCTTGCTACCGGAGCAACAATTTATGCAAGTAAATTATTGGGTGCCGAATATCCTCATCAAACTTTTGATGACGGCGATGCAATTGTTTTGGGTAACTCAACATTGAAAGCGATAAATACTCCAGGCCATTCGCCTGATAGTATAAGCATATTGGCAATGGACGAAAACGGAAAACAGGAAGCGGTGTTTACCGGCGATACATTGTTTATCGGCGATTGTGGAAGACCTGACTTACGTGAACAAGCAGGCGCCTTAACTGCTACAAGGGTAGAATTGGCAAAGCAAATGTATCATTCGCTTCGTGAGAAGATTATAACGTTAGATGATGATGCGCTAGTTTTTCCTGCGCATGGAGCAGGAAGTTTATGCGGAAAAAATTTGAGTATGGATGTAAGTAGTACGATTGGAAAAGAAAAGAAAAACAATTGGAGCTTGCAAAAAGCTACGGAAGAGGAATTTGTTGAAACGCTGAATGCCGATCAACCATTTATTCCGAAATATTTTACGTTCAATGTCGGATTAAATAAAAAAGGAGCTGATAATTATGCTGACAGTATTTCTAAAGTTGAAAAACGAGAACCGGTTTCGTGCAATGGTTGTGCAAAATCGTTAAATAAAGAGTTCGTAATTATAGATACCAGAAGTGCAGAGCAATTCAATAAATCGCATTTAAAGAACTCGATCAATTTAATGAATGACACAAAATTTGAAACGTGGCTTGGGAGCATTCTTAATTGGGATGAAAAGTTTTATCTTTCTGCCGAAAACGAAGCAACGCTAAACGAATTGATTGGACGGATTGCTAAGATTGGCTATGAGAAAAACATTCGCGGAGCATTTGTTCAATTGTATGGCGATGTGCATGAAAATGTTTTCAATGCTGAGGAGCTAATTAAAAACGAAGGAGCTTTTACAATAGTCGATATCAGAAATCCTTCGGAAGTTGCAGGTCAGAAAATATTTAGTAATTCGGTGAATATTCCATTGTATGAATTGCGTGAAAGAGCAAAGGAAATACCACTGCAAAAGCCGATTGTAATACATTGTGCAGGAGGATATAGAAGCGCTGCGGGTAAAAGTATTGTCAATGCAATTGTAGGCGAGGCGCAAACCGTAAGCGATTTAAGTGTTTCTGTAAAAGATTTTTACCAATGAATTTTATCCTAAAACATAAATCTACGTTTATTGGAATTGTAGTTGGTGCTCTGTGTGGATATCTCTATTTTTATTTCGTAGGATGTAGTAGTGGTACATGTGCCATAACTTCTAAGCCAATAAATAGTACACTATACGGAGCTATGATGGGCGGATTATTTGTCAACTCGTTTAAGAAAAAAGAAATCAGGGATACTAACAATAAACAATAACGAAACAATAAATATAAAATGAAAAACGAAAACAAAGGAACAGTAGTAGATGTACGAACATCGGCTGAGTTCAGCGGAGGTAACGTTGCAGGATCAATAAATATTCCGTTGCAAGAATTGGGCTCCAGAATGGAGGAGATCAAAACATTGCAAGGTCCAATTATTTTGTGTTGTGCTTCGGGTGGTAGAAGTGGAATGGCAGCACACATATTAAGTCAAGAGAACATCGATTGTTCAAATGGCGGATCATGGTTAGATGTAAATTACAAATTATCTCAAAATAAATAATATGATAAAAATGTTAAAGAGTCTTTTTGGTTTAGGGCCAAAAACAGATTACAGTGAACTAGTAAAACAAGGAGCGGTGATATTGGATGTGAGATCGAAAGGAGAATATGCCGGTGGACACATTAAAGGGTCGATCAATATTTCTGTCGATCAGTTAGGAAACAATTTGAATAAGCTGAATGAGAAGAATACGCCAATCATAACTTGTTGCGCATCCGGAATGAGAAGTGCTAGTGCTAAAGCATTGTTGAAATCGAAAGGCTATACAGAAGTTTACAATGGCGGAGGATGGATGACGCTTCGTAATCAGTTGACAAAAAATAATTGACGATGGTTTTTAAGTGAGTGGTGAGTGGTGATTAGTGAGTAAAAAAATGCTGCTAAGGTAAATTTTTAGCGAAGCGCGATTTCACTTTTAAGTTCAAACAACTTTTGAATTTGCAAACACACGCTTAAGTGAGGGGTCAGCAATTTTTTTCTCCCGCAGAAACCGCAGAAGACCGCAGAGTTCTTTTTAGTGATTGGTGAGTGGTGATTAGTAAGTAAAAAAATGCTCCGTGACTTTTGAGCTGCTTCTTACTTCTTACTTTTTTCTCCCGCAGAAACCGCAGAAGACCGCAGAGTTTTTTTAAGTGAGTGGTGAGTGGTGGTTAGTAAGTAAAAAAATGCTGCAAAAGGAAAACTTTAGCTAAGCGCGATTTCACTTTTAAGTTCAAACAACTTTTGAATTTGCAAACACACGCTTAAGTGAGGGGTTAGCAATTTTTTTCTCCTGCAGAAACCGCAGAAGACCGCAGAGTTTTTTTAAGTGAGAGGTGAGTGGTGATTAGTAAGTAAAAAAATGCTCCGTGACTTTTGAGCTACTTCTTACTTCTTACTTCTTACTTTTTACTTCTTCCCTACTTGCCTTTAACGAATTGAAAACATAATCCGCTATCTTAGGGAAATTTTCATCGACAATTTGTTTTACGTTGTTGTTATTTGAAGCAAAATGAACAACGGCTACATCTCCATAAATTTGTTGTCCTCGTTTGTTGTAAATAGTATAATGTATTTTCAAATCGCGGCGATAAATTTTCAAAGCTAGATCAATACAATCATCAAAGTGTGTTTTAATATCGAATTCATTTAGTAAAATAAAATAATCGGCGTTGTATTTTTTTGCAAAATCAGGAAGCAGCTGTGGGTCACGAACATTTCCGTTGATGTATGTTTTATCAATATCTTTTTTCTTCGTCTTCTTTCCTTTGATAGTTGTATCGACAACAGCAAACTTTGCCGGGTCTTTCATGGGCGATGTGCTATCTTGTTCGAAAGCGATGCTGTGATAAATCATGTCAAAGTCTTTGTCGCTTTTTGACACAAAGCCTTCATCGGGAACGCGAGCATCATAAACTTCTACGAATCGTTGATTCAGTTTTTGAACTATACCTGTTCTAAACCGTTCTCTTACTTCGCCAATATCCATTCCCGATTCTTCAGCAATATCCTGATCAGCATCAGAAAGATGCATAGCAGGCAGATAAGGAATTACAAGTATTGTAGGCTTGTATTCAGGAGCCGGATCGGTTGACTGTGCACTTGTTGAAATTGTGAATAGGAGGAAACTGAAAATAATTATTCTCATTGCTTATGGATTGTGCTTCGTTTTACGGCAACTCATAAAGAAAAGTTTGAGCTTCGAACATAAAAAAGGCCACTCTATTTAGAGTAGCCTTTCAACATTATTTTTTTGAATGATTAATTCAGCAAATGTTTCCAAACATCATTTCCTACAGTGAAGATCATCAATGAAAGCAAGATCACCATTCCTGTAAGTTGAGCTTTCTCCATAAACTTATCGGAGAATTTTTTACGAGTAACTGATTCTATTAATAGAAACACAACATGTCCGCCATCTAATGCAGGAATTGGAAGAATATTCATAAACGCCAGGACCATCGATAACAATCCGGTGATTGTCCAGAAACGACGCCATTCCCAAACTCCGCCATAGATAGTTGCAATTCCAATTGGACCCTGAAGCGAATCGCTTGCTTTTTCTTTGCCTTTAAAAATTTGTTTTAATCCTTTTACATTAGAAGTAATAGCCTCCATTGCATCGCTAGCGCCGTACTTCAAACTGCTACCAAGTGTGTATTTTGTTAGTGGATAATTACCGTAATCATTATGGAAATGAACTCCAATCAAGCCTGAATCATTTACAACAGGTTGAATGAGACTTGTATCAGCACCTCTCACAATTTGTAGAGAGATAGGCTTGCCTTTATTTTCAGAAATCATTTTACGACAGCCTTCCATTGAAAAAACGCGAATACCGTTGATACTCAAAAGTTGATCATTCATTTTCAATCCTGCAGCTTCAGCCGGCTTGTCTTTGATAATACTGTCGATCAGCAAGTGTGCTTGAAATGGAGCAATAAAATTCCCTTTACCTGCTTTTACAGTTTCGCGATAAAAACCTTCCGGTACATTGATCGTAATTTCTTTGCCATCTCTTAGAACAGTAACATTCGATCCTAAAATTAAACGAGAAGAAATTAAATCATCGAAACGCTCAAACGGTTTACCGTCAATCGCAATCACTTTATCGTGATTTTGTAATCCCATTTTCTGACCTAAATCGTAAGCGTAGATTCCATCAGTCACTTGATCGTTCGCCAAATATTGTTTATCGAATTTTATCAGCGTCATCGTATAAATAGCAATACCTAACAACACATTCATCGTAACGCCGCCAAGCATTACGATAAGACGTTGCCACGCCGGTTTACTACGGAATTCCCATGGCTGCGGAGGAAGTTTCATTGCTTCGCTATCCATACTTTCATCGATCATTCCCGAAATTTTTACATAGCCACCAAGAGGCAACCATCCAATTCCATATTCGGTTCCGCCGCGCGTGATGCTAAAAAACTTAAAGCCCCAGGCGTCGAAGAAGAGATAAAATTTTTCTACACGAATTCCAAAAGCGCGAGCTGCTAAAAAGTGACCTAATTCGTGGAGTGTTACTAAAATTGCTAAGCCCAAGATTAACTGAGCAGCCATTATTAAAGCTGACATTGAATATTATTAATACTATGAATGATTAAACTATTTTCCGAAGAATGGATGTGGGGTTTTTATTAAACGAATTACCTTCAAAACAAATTGTTAAGCCGGTAAAAATTCAGTTGCTATTATACGGGTTTCTTTATCTGTCGTTACATAGTCTTCATAAGAAGGGCTAGAAACAAAATCTATTTTCTTCATGCACTTTTCGATCAGTTTACTCATTTCCAAAAAACCGATTCGGTCTCTCAAGAAAGCAGCAACGGCAATCTCATTAGCAGCATTTACAATACAGGGTAAATTTCCGCCTTTTACCATGGCTTCTGTAGCTAATGCAAGATTACGAAAAGTTTCTGTATCGGGTGATTCGAATGTTAAGGAAGGATATCTCAAAAAATCAAATCGTTGAAAATTGGATTTTAATCGTTTTGGATAACCTAAAGCATATTGAATGGGTAATTTCATATCGGGTAGGCCCATTTGAGCTTTCATCGATCCATCTTCAAACTGAACAATACTATGAATGATGCTTTGCGGATGAACGATTACATCAATTTGATTGGGTGAGAGTCCAAAAAGCCATCGGGCTTCAATCATTTCCAAGCCTTTATTCATTAAGGTAGCCGAATCAATTGTAATTTTAGCGCCCATATCCCAATTTGGATGTTTTAAGGCCTGCTCTTTTTTTACTGAAGCCAGAAACTGACTATCGCGCCCTCTGAAAGGACCTCCCGAAGCAGTGAGGTATATTTTTTCTACATGGTTGCCTGTTTCTCCGACCAGACATTGAAAAATTGCCGAGTGTTCTGAATCGACCGGAAAGATGTTTACATTTTTTTCTTTTGCCAATTGGGTAACCAACTCCCCGGCTACAACTAGCGTCTCTTTATTGGCAAGCGCTACATCCTTTCCGCTTTTTATCGCATTCAAAGTAGGTTTCAATCCGGCATATCCAACCAAAGCTGTTAATACCATATCGATAGACGAATGCGTAACTACGTCGGCCAAAGCTTCTGCACCGGCATATACTTTTACCGGAAAATCATTCAGCCCGTATCGTACTTCATCCAGTTTACTTTCATCGGCAATAACAACGATCTCGGGTCGAAATTCTTCGGCCTGTTTGATCAGTAAAGCTGCATTGCTGTTTGAAGTAAGTACGGAAACATTGAAATGATCCGATTGCTCGCGGATCACCTCTAGAGCTTGTGTGCCGATGCTTCCGGTAGAACCAAGAATTGCAATGTTTTTGTGAGATGACATATAACGTGCGAAGTTATCTTTTTTATCGGAAAATAAATAAGCTGTTCTGTTAAGAGTTATTTAATAAACATTCGTTAAGTATGTACTAAAAGATCATGTTGAAATTTTGTGAAGAATAATACAACAATCTTACGTCCTCTACTCAATATCTCAATTGGCACGCCGCCATTCAGCCAGCCATTACTCCCAATAAATAGAAAGCACATTTTTTGTTGCATGCGCCTTAGGCACATTCACCGGAACTCCAAATAACCAACCAGCTGTAATTTCTGATGGGTAAAGCAATTCGGTGATGTCGCTCAGTCGTTCAATATCCATGTCGCCTACAATATAAATTGTATCGCTGTAAAACCATTCTTGCGGAAATTCAACATCGGTAACGCGAACATATATGCCATCCACTTCGGGGTAATTTGTAATGTGTTTCATCACTTCATAAAATTCTTGTGGTGAAGGTTTGTTATGTGTTATGTTTACGCCAATAGTGAACTCGTTGTCGTTGTCTTCAAAAAATTCCTCTAATGTAAACACGACTTCATTATCGGGATAACCGAGTGCTTCTATCTTGTCTAATAATTCATCTTTAATATCCATGCTATTTAATTAATGGTGGTAGATTTTTTTTCGTGTGGTAGTTTACTGCTGCTTTTATCTCATTATAGCTATAGGAATCGCCTAATTCATCTTTTAGAATTTTTAAGCTTTGATTTCCATGAACCTCAATTTGTTTCTCAATTTGTTGCAATTTTTCTTTGGAAACAAATTTTAAAACATTCAATTCGCCGTTAATAATGAATTTCATTAAGTGTTCAAAAACGGTGTTCTCTTTCAACTTGCGTTTATCGGCAATTTCGTCGATCGTAAGTCCTCGCAAAAAAAGATCGAGGCTGGCCCTAATCGTATCCGAAACGGATGGTTGATTTTTTTTAGTCAACGAAGCGCCAATGTTTGCCATTCCTTTCGGTGAAATATTATTTTGAGAACAATAATCTCTGATCACATCTAAAAATTGTTCGCCGTACTTGGTAATTTTTATTTGTCCGAATCCCGGAACTTTTGCCAAGTCTGTTTTATTGGTTGGGAGTTGTGTAGCTAATTCTGTTAATGTTTTGTCGGTAAAGATTACATAAGCAGGTACATTTTCATTGTTGGCTAAAAATGTTCGCATCGATTTCAACTGATTGAAAAGTGCAACTTCAAATTCATTCGTTTCTTCTATTTCAAATTTCCCTTTACGTTCTTTTCTGGCTATCGTTTTAGTTTTATATGGCACCAGTAGAACATCTTCATTTTGATACAACACTTTTTTTCCTCGAGGTGTAATCTTCAAAACGCTGAAATCGCCAACAACTTCCATAAAATGCTGATCAATCAATTGTCTGAAATAATAACGCCATTCTTCAACTGCAAAATCGCTTCCTTTTCCAAACGTGGGCAAGTATTTATGTTCATCGTAAATTTTTGCCGAAGCGGATCCTTTTAGAAAATTAATGACATACGTGCTTCCAAATCGTTCGTTGAGTCGAGCAATGGCCGACAATGCTTTTTGTGCTATTACAGTGCCGTCTATTTTTTCAATCACCGATTCATTCAAACAGGTGTCGCAATTATTACACGGTGCAGAGTAAGTTTCACCGAAATAGTTCAGTAAAAATTTTCTTCGACAAGAATATGTTGTGCAATATTCTGCCATTTGTTCCAGCTTGTTAACCATGATCATGGTTTGCTCTCTGCTGTTTTCGTTGAACGTAAAATTTTTCAACTTAATTAAATCGCCGGCGCTATAGAACACAAGTGCATCTGACGGCAATCCATCTCTACCCGCTCTTCCGGTCTCTTGATAATAACCTTCTATGTTTTTCGGAATGCTCGTGTGAATTACAAAGCGAACATTCGATTTATCAATTCCCATTCCGAAAGCGATTGTTGCGACCATTATCTTCACCTCATCGCGTTTAAATTTTTCCTGACGATCATTTCGAACCTGAGCTTCTAGTCCGGCGTGATAAGAAAGCGCATCAAATCCTCTTTCGTTGAGGCGTTCAGCAATTTCTTCGGTATTCAGTCTCGACAAGCAATAAATTATTCCCGATTGTTCTCTGCGGGCCGACAAGAACTCAACAATTTTTTCGAAGTGGTCGCTTTTTTCTTCTACAGTATAGCGGATGTTAGCTCTATTAAAACTAGAAATAGAAATAAGTGGCTCATTTAAGTTTAGCCGATTAAGAATATCTTTTCGTGTAAGTTCGTCGGCTGTGGCTGTAAGAGCTATAATGGGAACTTCAGGAAAAACAGTTTTTAATTTAGAAAGCGCTAGGTAATCGGGACGAAAATCGTGTCCCCAATGAGAAATACAATGCGCTTCGTCGATAGCGAAAAGCGAAACATTTAATGTTCTCAGGAAACCAAAAAAATCGGCCGACTGCATATTCAATCGTTCCGGTGCAATGTAAAGAAGTTTTATTTTTCCATTGCGGAGGTCGTTTATAATTTGATCTTGAGTAGATTTATCTTGCGATGAATTTAAAAAAGCGGCGTTGATACCATTGAAACGAAGCGCATCAACTTGATCTTTCATTAAAGCAATGAGAGGAGAAATTACTATTGTTATACCGGGAAGCATAAGCGCTGGCACTTGGAAGCAGAGCGATTTTCCGCCGCCTGTAGGCATCAATACCAAACAATCTTTTCCATGATGAGTAACGGCAGTTACAATCTCTTCCTGACCGGATCGAAAATTGTTAAAGCCGAAATATTTTTTCAATACAACCGACGAATTCATGACCGAAAAATACGGCAAAAAAGCGGATGATGTTGAGTTCTATGGTAATTCATACTTATTTGAAGGATAGAATAGTGAGGCCGAAGTAGGAGTTTATTTGCTTATCGCAACTGATTTGGATGTCGTTACTTTAGATAAAAAGGGAAAGACCATTGCAAATTATTACAGTTAGGCAAATGAGTAAATAAACTTTTCATAACTTTAACCGAACCAAAAAACTAACCCAATTATGAAGACCTTAAAAAAAATTATTATTGGCTTACTCGTTCTTATTGCCATCCCTCTTGTCATTGCACTTTTTGTGAAAAAGGACTATGCTGTTGAAAGAGAAATAACCGTTAATCAGCCAAAGCAAATGGTATTTGATTATATCAAATTTGTAAAGAACCAAGACAATTACAGCAAGTGGAATATGACAGATCCGAATATGAAAAAAACATATACGGGAACAGATGGCACCGTCGGATTTATTGCTGCTTGGGAGAGTAAGAATAAAGAAGTAGGGGTAGGAGAGCAGGAGATAGCAAACATAGTAGAAGGCGAAAGAATAGATTCGAAATTGCGCTTTAAATTTCCATTTGAAGCGCACGACGATGCATATATGACGACAGAAGCAGTGTCTGATAGCGTTACAAAAGTAAAGTGGGGTTTCAAAGGCGCATTTCCGTATCCGATGAATATAATGGGATTGATATTCGACATGGATAAAACCGTAGGGAAAGATTTGGAAACGGGCTTAAGTAATTTGAAAGCGTTGTTGGAGAAAAAATAAATGACGGAATATAAGCGAGGTTTTTATTTGGTGCTTTGAAATTTTACAGACTATCGAATAGTTTTGGAAATGGATCAGGCGCATCAAGTAAAAACCTTTTTTTAAGAGTTGAGTTGGACATTGCATAAACTATTATTATTTTTATCGATTAAATATGTTTTCAACGTCGAAAAAAGTATTCCTGAAATGGTAAATTTATTTTTAATTAGAAAATAGCTATGATATATAAACTTGCAATAGAGCAAGAAATCCATTTACTCCGTCTGCCTGAAACGGGAATGGGTTTTCAGGTTGTGGAAGCAAGTCAATATGGATCATATTTGCGAGAAAAATTTCTAGTTCTCAATTCTGAGGTAGTTGTTAAAATAAACGAATCTACAAGCGAAAATGTTCGAAAGGTAATTAACGAAGGTGTTGAGAAATTCAAAGCAAGTGCTCAACTTATAATTTTAACTGCCATGACAGTTTTAAATGAAAAACAATTTCGTAATATTATCAATGAATCAGCAAACCCAATTGAAAGAGCAGCTATTGAAAATCCGGTTGAAGAAGCAAATGGCAAAGAAATTTTCACACGTATCTCAGCCTTTGAAGATGACAAACGAATAGACAAAATAAAGCTTTGTTTGCGAGAAGGGAGTTACACAACAACGAATTTGGATTATTTGAAATGTAAGGAAACGAATGACGATCCAATTGAGCGTTACGCTTTACCCAATAATGATAAAATCCAATTTGCATTTCATATACAACCTATTAAATCCGACACTCTTCAGCGAGGAATTGTTCAACCTGCAAATGGGAAGATAGGGGGAGGCGATGAAGCTTTTTTTGCCAAGGAGACTGCATTCGGAACATTTAAGCAACAAACATTTTATTAAAATTAATAGTCATGCAAACAAAAGCTTTAAAATTGACCGACAGATTTATTAATGTTTTGGTGAAGCTTCCTGAAAGTGGAATGGGTTATCAGATTGTGAAAGTCTTTTTGAAGAGCGGAGCAGTTTTGCACCAACATAAAGTCTTCAACTCGGAATTATTAATGTTAGAAGAAAACGAAAACATAACAGTAAAAGACATAGATAAAATAGAGTTAGAAATAAATAAATAATTTGGGCATCCCCCTACGGGTCGGGCTTTCCGCTGCAATCTTTTTTTCCTCGCACAATCCGCCGCTTCAAAAAAGGATTTCCACTTCAATCCCTGATGCAAACAGTAGCTTTACTAATTGCAGTAATGTTTTGTAGTTTATTATTAATTTTAATTTTCATAGTGTAAGAAAAAAATATGAAAAAGCTACTTATAAAAATTGGACTGGTTTTTTTATTGATATTGTTTTTCTTTGGCGAAAGAGCGAAAGCAGATTCAGAAGAGTACGTGCTTTCCAACGAAGTACTGATCTATTCATTCATGACATGTAATGGAAAAGTGCTTGTGCTGGCAAAAGATAAAGACGATACTTACATTGTGTACCGATTCGGAACGGAATCGGAAATAGAATTTCAATACCCTGAAAAAACAAAAGCAAGTTGGAAGCAATTTACTTATTCCGGTTATATGCGAGGAGGCGGGCCGGCTAATGAGGGGTTGGAATTAAATTATGTTTATTTTGTGAATGACAATTATAAATATGTGATCTATGATAATTACTATGCCGTAACCGGCGAAATAACAACCGGAGTAAAAATAATTAATTTAAAAACCAAAGAGCAGTCAGAAATAAAAGGAGAGCCAAATTCCAGAATCGGATCGCTTGTAGAGCTGCGCGATAACAATTTAGTACCACAAGGCGAAGAGATGTTTGAGTAGCTTTAAAAAAAGTAAAAAGTAAGAATTTAAAAAGGGCAAAGATTTTTTTTTGACTAAGCATGAAATAGGTTTTCCGTTTTTCGATCTTCTAATTCAGTTATAGGCAGTATTTTTTTCTCCCGCAGAAACCGCAGATTACCGCAGATTTTTTCATTTTTTTTTAAGTGAGTGGTGAGTAGTAAAAAAATCTTATCAGTGAGTAGTGAGTAGTAAGGAAAAAACAACCATACTTTTTTACTTTTTTACTTTTTACTTTTTACTTTTTACTTCTTACTTCTTTTTAGTGATTGGTGAGTAGTAAGTGGTAAGTAAATGACAATCGTGCTTCTTACTTCTTACTTTTTACTTTTTACTTCTTACTTCTTACTTCTTACTTCTTACTTCTTTTTAGTGATTGGTGAGTAGTAAGTGGTAAGTAAATGACAATCGTGCTTTTTACTTCTTACTTCTTACTACCTCCTCACTAAACAAAACCCTCCAAATCATCAACAAGCTTCCGATCATTCGAAAGTCGTGGAACTTTATTTTGTCCTCCGAGTTTTCCTAATGATCGCATGTAATTGATGAATGCGTCTTTTCGTAATCGCTTTACTTTTAATGGCTGTAGTATATGTCCTGCTATTAAGTCGCGGTAGTAAATATTTTGACGTTGTAAGCTTTCGTCGAGTGCAATTGAAAAGCGTTCTAAATTATCTGGTTGTTTGTGAAACTCAATATACCATTCGTGATAAGGCAATCCACTCTCCGGATTTACCTGCGGTGCAACCGTAAATTCTACCACCTCCGCATGTTGTTCGCGCGATGCTTGAAGCAATGCTTTCTCCACTTCCTCCGCAATTACGTGCTCACCGAAAGCAGAAATAAAATGTTTGATACGACCGGTAACGATAAGCTTGTAAGGATCTTTCGAAACAAATTTTATGGTATCGCCCAAGCTATAGCCCCACAAACCGGCATTCGTATTCAGAATGATCGCATAGTTAACGCCGAGTTCTACCTCTTTCAACGAGATCCTAGTCGGATTAGCATTGAAATAATCGGCAGCAGGAATAAATTCATAAAAAATTCCGGAGTTAACCATTAATAACAACGACGGATCATCTTGCCGATCTTGATAAGCAATAAAACCTTCGCTCGCCGGATACAATTCAATACTATCAACTTTTTTTCCGATACTCTGTTCCAATTTATTTCGATACGGTTCGTAATTAACACCGCCATATACGAAAAGATCGAAATCAGGGAATATGTCTTTTATCTTTTTACCGGTACGTTCGGTCAGTTTGTCGAAATACATTTGTACCCACGGGGGAATGCCGGAGATAAATGTCATGTTTTGCTTTAACGTTTCTTCAACAATAGCATCTAACTTTACTTCCCAGTCTTCAATACAATTAGTTGAATAGGTTGGAAGTTGATTTCGTTTTAAATAATTCGGAACATGGTGGTTTACGATTCCCGATAATCGTCCGACAGGAATACCATTAATGGTTTCTAATGCCGGACTTCCTGAAATAAAAATAAGTTTACCGTCTAGGAATTTTGCTTTTCCTGTTTCATGAATATAACTCAACAAAGCATTTCGAGTTGAGTCAATATGATTCGGCATAGAAGCACGAGTAAGAGGAATGTATTTTATTCCGGAAGTAGTGCCCGATGTTTTTGAAAGATACAATGGGCGCCCCGGCCAAAGAACATTTTCTTCGCCTTTTTTAATTCGTTCGATGTATGGTTTTAATCCTTCGTAATCTCTAATTGGTACTTGCTCACGAAACGACTCATACGATTTAACACTACTCAACCAATGATCTTTTCCAAAGCTTGTTTCTTTACCACCAGTTAGCAGTTGTTCAAAAATTCTTTTTTGCATTAACGCAGCATTCTTCGACCATAGCGCCGTTTGCTTCACAGTATAGGAAGCGAGAGGTTTGCTGAGGAGTGATAAAAATGCCATAGCTAAAGTTACTTAGAAAGAAACAAATTGAATAGGGTCGATTGGAGTTCCATTGAACCACAATTCAAAATGCAGATGTGGGCCTTGACTAAGCTCGCCCGAATTTCCGATGATTGCAACCACATCTCCTGCTTTTACAAAGTCTCCTGCTTTTTTTAATAGAGCAGAGTTATGTTTGTAGATGGAAAATATATTGTTCGAATGTTGGATTCCTATAACATATCCTGTCTCCGATGTAAAATTTGCAAAGATGACAGTACCGTCGAGCGTTGATTTAATTGCTTCGTTTGGATTAGACACGATGTCGATGCCAAAATGTTTTGTAATAGCATCGAAGCGATTGGTAACAGTTCCTTTTAGCGGAGGGAAAAACAAAAAACTTTTAATGCTATTGCGAAGTGAAGTAGCACCTTCTGACAATGAAAATTGATCTTGCGATTCGATCGATTTACGCAACGCTTCATCTTCTTTTGATCTTACCAGGTGATGAATGGTGTCGTACTTTTTATTTGCTTCATTCACACGGCTAGTATCGGAATCCTGAAATGTTCCATTGATTACATTCTTAATATTTTCGATGAAAGCGTTTCTATTGTCAATCTCTTTTTGAAGAGAATCCGTTTTAAGTACCATATTTAACACACGACGTTGCGTTTTCAAATCGGCATAACCGGGAATGTATTCTCGCAAACCTGTAAAGGCAATAATGAATGTTGTGATAGTGATAAGCAGAATGATGCTGATACCTGTGGCGACAAAAACTTTCAGTGGTCGTAAATTGAACGACGCTTTCTCTTCGAGCGTTTCGTCGTTCATAATTACAAGGCGAAATTTGCCTTTGAGTTTACGGAGGTATTTGAAGTCTTTAAATTTCATTATTTAATGCGGCAAGCTACATTTTTTTCAGAAGGCAATAAAGCCACAACAAAGAATGATGCTCGAAATTTTCGTTTTAACAGATATTCTCCCGTATTTATTTACGTTAGAAAAAAGTCGAATCGAAAATTTCTTTTTCTAATCATGGAAGCGCCAATAGTATTTCTATTGGTTTGAATAGCAATAAATTGGAAATATTCTATCCAATAACCGTCAACAATGCTAATTTTTAGTCATCTCTTAAAGGTAAAACAGTAGACAGTAAAAGGAAAGCAAACGAAAGAGCGGTGCGTCTTCGATTCGCTATTTAGAAAATAATTTCGCAGATTTGCAGTTATAGCATATTCAATGACTTCCCCAAGATTCTCTCGTTTTTCAGCACCATTCGGCGTTGCAGTACTTTTGCCACTAATAATGGTTTGGACTTCGTGTTCTAATACGAAGGATACACTGATTACCAGAACTTTTCACAATTTAAGTGCGCACTATAATGGATATTATAATGCCGGACTAAAACTGGAGGATGCAACAGATAAGTTAGCTGCTGCGAGTGCAGATCATTACGATCGGATTTTACCTGTTTTCCAGTATGGCGATGCCGCAAAAGCAAAAGCTGTTTATCCGCAGTTGGAAGATGCCATGAAACGTACACGAACAGTAATTGAGCGGCACACGATTATTGATAAGCGAGGCAATGAAAAACCAAATTCTGAAAAGTGGATCGATGATAATCATTTGTTGTATGGGAAAGCACAATTTTTCAAGCACGATTATTTTGATGCGATAGAGACCTTTAAATATGTAGAGAGCACATATAGAAAAGAGGCGGGTCGTCATTTAGGTTCGTTATGGTTAGCTAAAACTTACATAGAGCTTACACAGATGCGAGAAGCGGAAGAGCGACTCGATTATGTGAACAATCAGAGTGATTTTCCGAAAGCCAATCGCTGGGAGTTAGCAGCAGTGAATGCCGACTTTCATTTGCAAACAAAAAATTACGACAAAGCGATTACCTATTTAACACGAGCAGCGGCCTTAGTAAAAAAGAGAGATACTAAAATTAGATGGTTGTTTATTCTTGCTCAGTTACATCAGCAAAAGGGGGAATTTGCCATCGCATTTAATTTTTATTCAAAAGTGATAAAGATGAATCCGAAGTATGAAGTGGGCTTCAATGCACGATTGAATAGAGCACGATGTTCGGATGGGACCTCAGGCAATAATGAAACGGTAAGGAAAGAATTGAAACGAATGCAAGAAGATCCGAAGAACAAAGACTTCCTCGATCAAATCTATTTTGCATTGGCAGGACTAGCAAAGAATGAAGGTCATCCTGAAGAGCAGATAGATCTACTTAACCAATCGGTACGTTCAAGTACTACCAATACAACTCAAAAAGCATTGTCATATTTAGAGCTGGGAAAAATTCTTTTCGATAAAAAAGAATATCGCACAGCACAGATTTATTACGACAGCACCACAACCTTATTAACCACAGAATATCCGGATTACAATGAAATTTTAGCAAGAAGAAATAGCTTAACAAAGTTGGTAAAGAATTTACGAGTAATCGAGAATGAAGACAGTCTGCAACAACTAGCTGCACTTTCACCGGCCGATCGTCAGGCTAAAATAGACGAAGTGATTAGTAAAGAACAAGAGGCAAAACAGAAAGAAGCAGCAGAAAAGCAATCGAATCAAATTTTTCATCAGGCGGGTCAATCTACACCAAATAATTTTAATAGTCAGAGCGGTTCAGGCTGGTATTTTTATAATCCGCAGGCCATCAGTTTTGGATTAAACGAATTCACTAAAAAATTTGGTGACAGAAAATTAGAAGACAACTGGCGCAGAGCAAACAAGCAGACCGTATTGGGAGATGGAGAAGCTCCATCAGTAGAAAGCATTACCGATGATACAATAAAGGGCGATTCTACAGGTGTTGCAGTAAATTCAGGACAGCGTAAAGCTGAAATGTTGAAGGCAATTCCTTCGAGTAAAGAAGCCTTAGAAAAATCGACCGCTAAAATTATTGATGCCTATTACAATGTTGGAACACTTTACAGAGAGCAACTGAACGATGCCGCATCATCTGCGGAGGCCTTTGAGAAATTGTTGCAGCGTTATCCGGAAAATAAATACAAACTACAATCATACTATCAGCTTTATAGACTTTATACGACATTAAGTAATACGAGTCGTGCCGATTATTACAAGACAATAATTTTAAATCAGTACGGAAGTTCAGAATATGCTGAGATCATACGAAATCCGAATTATGCCATAGAGAAAGCGCATAAAAAATCAGACTTAGAATTGTTTTACGAGGAGACCTATCGTAAATATTTGAACGGTGAATATGCAGATGTGATTCAACGAAAAGCACAAGCCGACCAGCAGTTTCCACGAAATGCGCTGACACCACAGTTTGAGTTATTGAAAGCGTTGTCTATTGGTAAAACACAACCACTTTCTACCTTTGAGGCATCGTTGCAAGATATCGTTAGAAATTTTGGCGACGATCCGGTAAAAGATCGCGCTCAAGATATACTTGATGCTATACAAGCCAATAAAGGAGGCGTTCAAAATAATACGCCGGCACCTGTAAATACGCCACCTATTGCAACTACTTCTACATTTAAATATGCGCCCGATACGATGCATTATGTGGTAGTAATTTTTCAGAATATCGGCGGGCCAATAGATGGAAGTAAATTCAAGATTAAGTTGTCGGACTTTAACACGAAATATTTTGGTTCAAAGAATGTTGAAGTTCAGGATATACTTTTTGATGCACGGAATAAAATACTGATCATAAAATCTTTTGCAAATAGAAAAGAGGCATTGAGTTACAGTACAACATTGTATGATAATGACGAAGTGTATGTAAATACGAATCCGGATGCATATCAGCAGTATGTTATTTCGGTAAATAACTTGCCAACATTACTTCAGCAAAAGAAGACCGACGAATACGAGGATTTTTATCGGAATTTTTACAGATAATCACATTGAAAAGCTAGGCAAAAAGAAACGGTAAGGTATTTATCGTTTCTTTTTCATTTATAGGCGTTTATGATTGTAAATTAAGGAAGTAAGGGACTTTAGACAACAATTTATGGAGTCAAAAAGAAGGGGCTAAATTTCAGTAAAAGTTAAACTATACAGAACGAAAAATGAAGGATATTTTTAGGAAGAATTGTGTTCGAAAACAAAGTTGTAAATCTGAATAGTATTCGTTTATATTTGTGCACCAAACGAAAACGGGGAAGTAGTTTGGCGAAGTAATATTCTTAAATGGAAACAAAGATGTTCAATACAAAAGGAGTTAAAGAAGGCGGCTCACTTTCAAAAAATGGTGAGAATGCAATTGCATCAATCAATTTGATTGGAGCAGGAACCGTGATTGAAGGCGATATTCGTTCATCAGGCGATATCAGAATCGACGGAACTGTTTATGGTCATGTAATATCAAAAGCAAAAGTTGTGATTGGTACAACCGGAGTAGTTGAGGGCGATGTGAACAGTCAGAACGCAGATGTAAGCGGATTAATTAAAGGGAAAACTGTGATTTCAGATCTAATGTTTTTGAAGTCAACTTCAAAAGTGATTGGCGACATAGTTACAGGTAAATTAGTAGTAGAAGTGGGTGCTACGTTTACAGGTACATGTAATATGGGGCCGGTGATTAAAGACATAAAAGATGCAGACAAATCAGTCGAAGCCAACAAAGAAAAAACAGCCTGACGATAAAATGGCTACGATGCGTTATGCATCGATGGCCACTCAAATGATGGTGATCATTGGTTTGGGCGTAATTGGAGGTTACAAACTTGATCAGTATTTAGGTTGGGATAAACCAATAGCCACTTTGGTGCTTAGTTTATTTTCTGTGGGACTAGCCATTTATCTGAGCATAAAAGATTTTCTTAAAAAATAGTTTAATTTCGAATCCCGTCGCGACGGGATTCATTGTTTATATGAAGACATACAATTTATTATTAGTAGCCCTTCTTGTTTTTTGTTCGACGGTAATCTTTTTTTTGCCGGGCGATATGGTGTTACTGCAATTGCGATTTCTAACACTTTTCTATTTTACTGTTTTGACGTATGTTTTTCACTTAGGATTAGTAAAAAATTTACAAGGAGATCCGGTAAAAGCAGGCCAGAAATTTATCAGATACTATATGGCAGCGACTACAATTAAATTGATGATTCATTTGATTGTAATATTGGCCGTGTCGTTAACGCACAAGTCGATGGCAGTACCTTTTATTATTTCATTTATGGTGATGTACGCTTTATTTACAGCTTTTGAAGTATACACCTCAATGAAG
>JANLPR010000044.1:0-2492 GCA_031367345.1 Bacteroidota bacterium
TTCGAAACACGACTTTCGATTCTCGACCTTCGATTCTCGACCTTCGAAACACGAATTTCGATTCTCGACCTTCAATTCTCGATCTTCGAAACACGACTTTCGATTCTCGACCTCCAATTCTCGATTTCAAAAAAAAACACTTTTGTAATTCAAGGTTAAAACAGTATTCTTGTAAAAGCGGATGATTAGAAAGGGGTGAGAGAGGAATAGAGCAAGGCCTCGGATTTAAAATTTTATCAGTGAAGTTTTGTGAACCAACATCGAGAACAAATTAAAGAGTGGAAAAAAGATACAAAGACCGGCAGCGGTTTACAGATCGAAAATAAAACGCAACCGATGCGTAAAGCCAACCGGAATGGGGGGTGTTAAAGTAATGGGTGAATATATAAACCGTTATGCAAGAGCTTACGAAAGGAATAAAATATACTTTGAAAACATTTAGAGCAGCGGCGAATTATTTTAATGAAAAGAATTTTTAGAACTAATTTGCATAGTTAATTGGGAAGCTATTAAATAAGATTGAAAAGGTGAAGTTGTAAATAAAATTACTGGTTGATTTTAGAATGATGGACAAAGCTCTTTGTTAATTAATTTCTCTTGACGGATTATTTAATAATTGCTGACAGTTTGAACTTGGGGATAAAATAAATCAAGGGATTTGGACGGAGAGCGCAAAACCTTCTTCAACTCTTCGACATGAAAAAGTTGACATGATTGATATTTAATATGACTAAGTTGAATTGCTAGTCTTAGTGAAAAAGAAAGCCCTTGCATAACATCGGCTTGCAGCCAGGCAAAGAAAGCACTATCTTCGATTGAAGCGAGCGTCGTGCCCGTCAGCAAGCCTTAAACGTTATGCATCAGCTTAAAAGACAGCAAATCTAAATTTTTACGACAGACGATATGGATTTTATTACATTAGACTTTGAAACAGCGACTTCACAACGTGACAGCCCCTGCGAAATTGGTTTGACCTTTGCTCAAGATGGAAAAATTATAGAAACCAAATCGTGGTTAATCAAACCAAGAAATAACAAGTTTGATCATTTCAACATTTTAATTCACGGCATCAGACCCGAAGATGTTGTAGACAAATTAGA
Organism: Bacteroidota bacterium; assembly: GCA_031367345.1. GTDB lineage: Bacteria > Bacteroidota > Bacteroidia > AKYH767-A > 2013-40CM-41-45 > JADKIH01. Next base: position 1,101 of record JANLPR010000044.1, read on the forward strand.
ATTTATTGACTTGTGGAAAGAAATTCAGCCACTTGTAGAAAACAAATTCTTAATTGCCCATAATGCAGGTTTTGACATCAGTGTTTTACGCAAAACACTTATTACATACCAAATTCCTTTTCCGACTTTGAACTATTCTTGTAGTTATATTTTTTCTAAAAAGGTTTGGCCTGGTCTTCCTGCATACGATCTAAAGACACTTTGCAAAGTAAACAACATTGACTTTAACCATCATAGAGCAGGGCCTGACAGTAAAGCTACAGCTGAACTTACCTTAAAGGCATTTGAAATTGCAGGAGTATCTTCGATTGACAACTTTTCCGAAAAATTAAAAACAACAATTGGACAACTTTATTTTGGTGGTTACAGGCCATCTGAAACAAACACTATTCGTAAATCTGTTGACCAAACAAAAATTATTAGCGATCCAACCAAACATAATTCTGAAAGTATATTTTTCGGTAGATCCGTTGTGTTTACCGGAACTTTATCTTCAATGGTTAGAGCAGAAGCTCAACAAACAATTGCTGACATTGGTGGTATTATTGGCAGCAGCGTAACAAAAGAAACAGACTTTCTAGTGGTTGGACAGCAAGATTATCGGGTTGTTGGAGATGACGGAATGAGTAGTAAACAGGAGAAAGCTGTTAAACTAATTGAGAAAGGCTCGACACTTGAAATTTTATCGGAAGACGATTTTTTAAAGAACCTATAGTGACAACATGACTCGACAGAAAAGAAAGCCGAATGCATAACACCGCCTTGCTGCCAAGCAAAGAAAGTGCTATCTTCGATTCAACAGAACAGCGTGCTCGTCAGCAAGGCTAAACGTTATCTGCAATGCTATGGCGACAGTGCTAAACATAAACGGACTGACTAAAATGACACGACAAAAAAAATTCGGCAAAGCCGTTTTGGCTATCGCTTCGCAAAATGCAAAAGAGCTGCACAAGTTTTTTATTTTTAATTTTGGAGTGCAGCACATTTGCATTTTGCCCGACACTCAAAAAAACAATTCAACTTTAAATTCAAAAATATATGGCTAACAGAATATGTGCTAAATGCGGAAAAGACAGAGAACTCAAAGGCGGTAAAGTTTGTGAGAAAGGACATTTTATTTGCAAATACTGTGTTTATGATGGCTCTGGAATTTTATTTACACACGAAAGAAAATATTGCCCTTTGTGTGATAAAAAACTTACTTAAACTAATCTTTAAAAAATAAATAAAAATGGAAAATCAAACAACTCCACTCAGCGAACAAATGAAAAGTCATTTCATTGACTTGTATTCAATCTCTTTATCTGACGGCAACACGGACACAAAGGAATTAGAACTGCTCTACAACACCGGTTTAGAAAATGGTGTGGATAGAGAGCAAATGGATTTAAT
>JANLPR010000149.1:0-2212 GCA_031367345.1 Bacteroidota bacterium
GATAATGCCAGCAACCGAATGAAACGTATTAGTATTCTATATGGTAACACTTCGATGAGATTGTTGTTTGCTCAACCAACATACTAGTTAGTGCCAGCAATCAACGAACAAGAGTCTGATTCTTTATATTGCTATTCATTGACGCGATCATCTACAACAAATTCTACTACGCTGTCAAAGGTAAACTTGCACGCAGAATTATTAAGTGCAAGTAATTACTATGCCTTTGGGATGCTGATGCCGGGGAGGAGTTTGAGTACGGAGGATTATCGGTTTGGGTTTAATGGACAGGAAAAGGATGATGAGATTAAGGGAAGCGGAAACAGCATTGATTTTGGCGATCGATTATATGACAGTAGATTAGGCAGATGGCTCAGTACCGATCTCCTTTCAAAAATATACACAAGTTCTTCGAATTATGGTTATGCTGGGAATTCGCCAATTTTGTTTATTGATATTGATGGCAATTTTAAAATAAGAGTAACTGAAGAGGCGAAAAAGAAATATGGGCTAAGTGCAGAGAAGGTAGTAAGAATGGAAGAAGTATTAAGTAAAGTTCAGACTTATTTGCAAGCCAACCCAGATGTTTTAAAATCCATTTCAACATCAACAGGAATGCCAGAGAATGAAATCCTGGCAGATGCAGATAATAACAATGGACCAACAATTGTTTTAGCATTTGATGCGAGATCACAATCAAATGGCGCAAACGCTAACCGTGATGACTATAAAAATAATGAAATTCATTTTGATGGCTCAATCATTAAGAACTTTGAAGATATGGAGTTTAAAGATGAAGATGAAAAGGCTGTATATTATTTAGCTCTTACAGGATTGATTTTACATGAATATACGCATTTAGGAGATAGGTATTGTAATTGGGGAGACATTACTGGTCAGAAAGTAAATGATATTCTTAACAGTACTACCCCGCAAAATGGAGTACAAAATAAGAAGTCAAAAGACGGCCACCGAGGTAATGATACTGAAAACGTGATGTATAAATTTATAATTGGAATATTTCAAGCTACAGATCCAGCAGGAGATAAAAATTGGTCATTAGACAAGCCATCAGTTGAGAGAGTGCAAAATGATATGAAGAAATGGGGACTTTTTAATAAGGTAATTGATTTTTTCAAAAAGAAAACGAAATGAAAAGAAGATTTAGTTTCATCATTACTTGTTTGATAAGCATGAATATCGCTGCTCAAATTAGTTGCGATGAAAATGTTTTATCAATTATTAAGCACTTTAGCCCAACAAAAGAAGAATTAATTTGGTTACAGAAAGAAGTTAATAATTTCAGTCAATATCAAGTTGAGCAGATTGATTGTTTAACAAAATCCTTAGTGGAACAAAATAAAGAAATTTTGGAGTCGATTGTTGATTCTTCAGATTTGCGTAATATTCTCGCTAATGAAATTCAGGTTTCTACTTTCCAAGACAAATGGAATTGCAAATTAAAATATGTTAAATATTTTTTAGAAATAAATAGAAATAAAATTCAAAAAGATAATCTCAGAGTTTTCAATAAAACCAGATATTTTGATCCGGAAAAAGAACCAGTTGCTTTTGAGAATTCCATGAAAAAAAAATTCAAAAAAGCCCAAAGGTTATTAATTATCTCAAGGCCGATTAAATTAACTAACAATTATTATTTATATTACTTTGAAATTGGTTATCGCCCGCTTGATTTTTCCGGAGGGTTTTTATTGTTAAACAATTCAAATGGTGAAGTTTAGATACTTAGCCAACTTTGTGGATGGGTTTCATAATAGAAATAGTAAAGGGTAATATAATTAATGGTATTTCGCAAAGGCAAGGAGGAGATTCCGGTATACCACTGCTGAAGTACATCTTACCTGATCATTTTTCATAGCCTTACTTCGCAGCGATTTAGTTTGCTGCTAAGTTTTTTCAACTAACTTTGTGACAACCTCCTTTAGAAAAAAGGCACTTACATTGATTTTCTAAAAAAATTAGTATTCAAAATTGTATTTCCTAATTCCTTTTTTGATTAAATATTTATATTCTTTTAAATTAATTGAAAACAAACACTTGTTGACTTTTCACCATTCGTCTAATTTAATGCTAATGATAGAACACTTCGGAACAAGTATCTAGTGCAACATTTTAGCTAAATTAATTATTCAACCATCAAAATGCCATTTTCAAGCACTGTAATAAAAACAGACGGTAAGAATAATCGATC
>JANLPR010000072.1:0-2360 GCA_031367345.1 Bacteroidota bacterium
GAGACAAACTGGTGAATTAGATTTTCCAAGACTTACTCCGAAGATAAATTAGGAACAAAAATTAAACGGTTCGAAAAGCCTGTAATTCAGAAAGCGGAATACAATATTAACCTCAGAGGGATACTATGTTCTCTTTATATAATTCTTCTAGGTTTTTCAACAAGAAAATTCTGCATTACTGAAATCAAAAGCTGAATAAAGCTTCTAAATATTCCGAAAGCTTCTATTTAATTGACTACTTAGTAAAAATTATTTCTAAAAAAGAGCTATAGAAATACCAAATTTATTATTTATATTTGAATTAATAATTTGCTAGGCGATGTTAATTGAAAAAACAAATAATCAAATTGTTATTACCGTTTCATCATCCGTGGATAGCTTCGGGCTAAAGCGTTTGATTGATTATGTAAAATACTTAGAGGCAACAGCTAAAAGTAAAGCTAAACAAGCTGAAGTCGATAAGTTAGCCGACGAAGTTAATTCTGCTTGGTTTTCTAAAAACCGTAAGCACTTTCTTAAGTGAAAATAATTGTTGACGCAAATATTGTATTTAGTGGAATTCTAAATACGAACGGTAAAATCGCCGATCTCCTAATTAACTCTCACAAGCATTTCGATTTCATTGCGCCTAATTTCCTTCGTACTGAGATTAAAAAACATCATGTTCGTCTTGCTAAAATCTCCAAACTCTCACTAGAACAAGTTAAAGAAGCAGAGAAACAGCTTTGCAATGAAATCACCTTTGTAGAAGAAAACAAATTGAAGGAATCGGTTTGGAGAAACGCACAAAAACTTACTGACGATGTTGATCCTAAAGATGTGGTGTACGTTGCTTTTTCAAAACATTTTAGGTGCAAAATATGGTCAGGCGATAAATCACTTATGAAAGGACTTGCAAAAAAGGATTTCCATAATTTTATTACTACAGAAGAACTTTACAATTTGAGAGATTACTTGCATAAGCCTAAAAAATAGCAGTATTAATAATATAAACTTATCCGTTCTACAGAAGGATATTTGTAAAGCATTTGCGATTGCACATTCAGCAGCACTCAGGAAAATTTATTTGTTGGATGCGATAAACAGTTAGATAAGGTTCGTGTTCAAATTTTAGTAGGACTCACTACTTCTATTGGGCGCAACTAAAGTACAGTAAACAAAAGCGGAATTCCGTTCGGCGAATGATGTCTTGCATTTTATTTTTCACTTCCGCCGCTCTAAAAATTCCGCTCTGTGGGGTGAAGTATGAAGTATGAAGTATGAAGTATGAAGTATGAAAGATGAAAGATGAAGTATGAAAGATGAAGTATGAAAGATGAAGTATGAAGTATGAAGTATTCTGCGCTCGGCTGAATGTTGTGTGATGGGCTGTGTGAGAGATCATTCAGCCGCACACAGAAGAGGAATTAATAATTTATAATCATTAATGAAGAATGAATATTGAAGCATGAAAAATTAAAACATCGCAGTCAATTAATAGATAGCCATTTTTCATTAATCATTATAAATTATTAATTCAAAATCTTCTGCGACGAACCTCTCAATCATTTAACGTTAATTTTTACATCTCAAAGCTAATCAATTTTGCGCTGCTTCGACATTCCAATAACTATCGGAATCGTCCTTTGGTTTTTAGCTGCGGATATTCTTACACTCACCGGGGCTCATCGTCTTTGTAAACATCCATCAGTTAGTGCGGTACATGGCAGGATTTTTCAACCATAATTAATTTATTCCTTCAGTATTTTTTTTGTGACTTCATTCAATCCGGATTTTAAAACAACTAGGTACATTCCAGTTGACCAATTACTGATGTTCAATTCAAACTGTGAACTACCGATTGGTAATATTTGGCTAGTTTCTAATTCTCCTAACATGTTGTAAATTTCCAAATGCCCTTCTTTCCCTTCGAATAAAATATAATTAAGACTAATTGTATTTGTTGCAGGATTTGGGAATACATTTAGTGAAAAGGCATTATAAAATAACTCTTGTGTATTCGTGTTCAATCCACAATTGTTAATCAGGCAACCGTTGCTATCGAGTTTAATAATCCACGAGTCCTGTGAGTGCGGACCATACGTACTGCCACATACGATGAAGCCATGGTCTAAAGTTTCCTGGAAATCGGAAAAATAATTATAAGTGGGGCCATGTGTATAAAAATGTTCCCATACTTTATTACCGCTGCTATCCAGTTTTGTAATCCAACCTACAGGGAAGCCAAGTACGTTGTCTTCCTTAAATCCAATTACAACAATCCCATGATCAGAAATTTCTTTTGCTATATAAATATCTTTTGATTCTGGTGAGTTGAATACGGAAATCCACTTAAAATTAAAATTGCTGTCGAGTCGTGA
>JANLPR010000200.1:0-9391 GCA_031367345.1 Bacteroidota bacterium
ACAAACGTATTTAAAACAAGATGACTATTTTTTGCAAGATAAGAATCGGTGTTTCCTACAATAGCAATGAGTTTGTTGCCCCAACTCTTTAACAGTGGAATTAATATTTTAATCTCCGGAGTATCGCCGCTCTTCGAAATACAGATAATTGCATCATCTTTTTGGATAATTCCTAAATCACCATGAATGGCATCGGCGGCATGCATAAAGATGGAAGGAGAGCCGGTAGAGTTGAGCGTTGCCACGATCTTCTGACCGATAATTGCGCTTTTGCCAATCCCAGTTACAATAATTCTTCCTTTAATTCCGGATAGGTACCGAACAGATGCTACAAAGTCATCGTTGATAAATTTTTTTAACTGGCTAATTGAGTCTGCTTCTATCTGCAGTGTATTCAAAGCCAGCTTCTTAATGGTAGAGGAGTTTTTCAATTAAATAAACTTTTTTATATGTTCAGACGTTTTTCACCTGAAGTTTCGGCAAAATTATTTATTTTTATTCCATAATCAGGAGAAATAAATAGTTTATTTAATTATATTATCCTAAAAATCAACTTATTGTAATGTTAGTGGCAGAGAAACCTTTGAAAAGTTACTTGCAGAAGTATTTTGGCTTCGACAAATTCAAAGGAGAGCAGGAAGCGATTATTCAATCGATACTATCGGGCAAGGACACTTTTGTGATCATGCCCACGGGTGGTGGCAAGTCTATGTGTTATCAATTACCGGCGTTAATCTCGCCGGGAACTGCTGTTATCGTATCCCCATTGATCGCCTTGATGAAAAATCAAGTCGATGCTATGCGTGGGTTTAGCAATGAAGATGGAATTGCACATTTTCTAAATTCATCGCTAAATAAAACGGAGACAGCTTTAGTTAAAAAGGATTTAGTTTCCGGAAAGACAAAACTTTTATATGTAGCGCCAGAGTCGCTTACAAAAGAAGAGAACATTGAATTCTTTCGAAGCATTAGCATTTCCTTTTTTGCAATTGATGAAGCTCATTGTATTTCGGAATGGGGTCATGACTTCCGTCCGGAATACCGTCGTTTGCGGTCCATCATGGAAGCAATTGGTAAAGTTCCAATCATTGCTTTAACAGCAACAGCAACTCCGAAAGTTCAACTTGATATACAAAAGAATTTAGGTATGATGGATTCAGATGTTTACAAAGCATCTTTCAATCGCCCGAATTTATATTATGAAGTACGTCCTAAAGTGGATGTTGCAAAAGAGATCATCAAATTCATTCGCCTTAATCAAGGTAAGTCAGGAATCATCTATTGTTTAAGTAGGAAAAAAGTTGAGGAGATAGCATCTACTTTGAAAGTAAATGGTATTCGTGCACTTCCTTATCATGCCGGACTTGAAGCATCTGTTCGTGCAGATACGCAAGATAAATTTTTGATGGAAGACATTGATGTGATCGTAGCTACGATTGCATTCGGTATGGGCATCGATAAGCCGGATGTTCGATTTGTTATTCATCACGATATTCCAAAATCGCTTGAAGGCTATTATCAGGAAACCGGTAGAGCAGGACGAGATGGAAGAGAAGGGAAGTGTGTTACTTTCTATAGCTATAAGGATATAGAAAAGTTAGAAAAATTTATGAAAGGCAAACCGGTGGCCGAACAAGAAGTTGGTCGACAGTTGCTATTAGAAACCGTTGGCTTCGCCGAAACTTCTGTTTGTCGTCGTAAAGTGATCTTGAATTATTTTGGAGATACCTATAAAGAAGAAAATTGCGGACAATGTGATAATTGTAATCATCCAAAGAAGTCATTCGATGGACGCGAAGAAATTGAAACAATACTAGAAACAATTTTGGCTGTGAAAGAAAAATTTGCAATGGAGCACGTTGTAAATGTTATAGCCGGAAAAGCAGAGAATGCAGTGAAGCTTCATCAACACGACCTATTAGAACAGTTTGGAAGTGGCGATGAAAAAAGTGTAAAATATTGGACGGCCATGGGTCGCCAAGCTTTACTTGCCGGGTTTCTTTCAAAAGATATAGAGACTTACGGAACATTAAAATTGACTGAGGCCGGAAAAGAATGGTTAAAAAATCCGCAAGAAATTTTAGTTGTTGAGGATACCGATTTCGATGGTTCAGAATCGGATGATGATGATGACTTTGGTGGCGGAGCAGCAGCTGATCCAATTTTATTTGCAGCATTAAAAGATCTGCGTAAAAAAATTGCCAAGCTAAAAAATGTTCCTCCTTTTGTTGTTTTTCAAGATCCATCATTGGAAGAAATGGCGATTCAATATCCGATCACCATCGATGAGTTAAAAAATATTAGTGGAGTAGGTACAGGGAAGGCGATGAAATTTGGTAAGCCTTTCGTTGAGTTGATTGAAAAGTACGTCGAAGAAAATGACATTGATCGTCCGATGGACTTGGTAGTAAAATCGATTGTAAACAAAAGTGTTTTAAAGGTGTACATTATTCAGAACACAGATCGAAAAATTTCATTCCGAGATATGTGTAAAGCAAAAGGTTTGAAGATGCCTGAGCTGCTCACAGAAATTGAAAGTATTGTTGGAAGTGGAACACGATTAGATATTAATTATTACATCAATGAGATTATTGATATTGATCGTCAGGATGAAGTATTCGACTATTTCAAAACGGCAGAATCAGATTCTGCGGAGGTTGCGTTAAAAGCGTTAGGAGAAAATGATTATTCAATTGAAGACATCCGTTTAATGAGAATAAAATTCATGTCGGAGTTGGGTAATTGATGGTTTGACATTTGTTATAAATAAAAAGAGCGTTGTTAATTTAATATCAACGCTCTTTTTGTTGGGTTTTGGATTTCTGCGCGAATATTTTATACCATTACTCAGTTCAAATTAATCCAATATATCTATGGTATAATGCCGATAGAGTAGCTGTTATAGTACAAAAGCCGAAGTGGACTATTTCAGATACCGTAGCGCTATTAGATAGATTGCTCTTCTTTTTATCTCGTTGAAAAATTATTGAAAAGATAAATATGTTGAAGATGATCGACTATTCTTACCGCTTGTTTTTATTACTGTACTTTAAAACTGCTTTTTGAAGGTCGACTAATTAGTAGAAGACGGTATCGGTGAAAAAAAATCTGTGATAAAAAATTAAATGACCTTCTTTTCATGCACTCTTCAAATCTTACAAAATAAAGAAAACATACTTCAACATTTCCCGCCAGCCAACATTAACTTTTGCACCTAAAAACCCCGCTTCAGACTTTTTTCTTATCCAGTCTAGGTTGTTTACTCTAGGGCCCAACAGAAATCAATAGCCGGAATCTTCGCCAGCATAAACACTGGTCAATTTGCTCCGGTTTGGTGTGATTAGTTTGGCTAATATTTGCAGTACGAATGCGAATGCTGAATCATTTAACTCAAAAACAAAAAGCTTTAGAGCGAATTTAGGAGGTATAACAGAAGTTAAATTCTTCCTTTTTAGACAGGAAAAATTATTTGCTTAAAAAGGCTTACTTCCCAGAAAAAAAACATGACCCTGGCTCTCGTTTATTCTGCCCAAGGAATAATTGGCGGTAGAAGAATTTTTTCTGCCTTCGATTCGAAATAAAAATTTTAGGCCGTCAAACTTAAAATTTCATTTCACCAACCGAAGCATCATTCCGATAGCTTTGTTTTATTTATTTTTAGTACCCTACATTTTTAATCGCTTTATTATTTTATCAATTTCATCTAAAGGCAATCTTGAATTAATCTTTTTAAGTTGTTCCAATAATTCAATTGCTTTTAAACTGCTTATAATTGATTGTCTTGCTAATTCCGTAACTACCCAAATACTGCCGTGAACTTCAATGCCATTATCAATGGCTTCTGTACGCAGTTTATCATCACAAGTAAGCAGGGGACATTTCAATTGTATTGCTTTCCATAACATTGTTTTATCGGGAAAAGATTTTAAATTCCTCTTCAATTTAAAATTCAAAACCTGCTCTTCCTCTTCGGGCAGCAAATCTAAAACAGTTAATTTTTGAGTTCGTTTAAATATTTCAAATTCTTGAATCTGTTCCTGCTGTACAATTTCGTTATACACAAATATGGTCGTACAAATTTCTACATTCAATGCGAAAAATTCGGGTAATACCTTTAAATGGAAAAGGTCGAAAAGCACACTCACATCTGTAATTATTAGCTTCATACCATTAACTGCATTTGTTCACGAAGTTTCCAAGAACTTATTCCTGCAAAAAAGGCAGCTTCGTTTATAGTTAATACTTCTTTGGCTAATCCCAAATAAACAAGGCGTTCCATTCGAGTAGGCTTCTCTCTACTTCTAAATCTTCCTGGCTCTGCATTTGGTATATGATAGCCTCTTTTCTTAAAGCCCACATTGAATTTTTGTAAAACATAATTATTTAAAATACCCAAACGGTTTGCTCTATAAAAAATAGCTGAAAAAGAAATCCCCCAACGTTCTTTAATAATTATCAATTCCTTTTCATAAAAATGGAATCGCTCTTTATGCAACTCTTTACGAGCCATATCTTCGGGATACAAAACAGAACAAGCAAAAACGTGACAAAGAGTTTCTTCGTCCTTATGACTTATATCTTTAGGAAATTTTAATGCGTGGTGAGCCAATTCGTGCAAAGCAGTAAATCGCTTTCTAACAATATCGTCTTTCTCAACATCTTTAGTTTTTTTCAATACAATTACTTTTCTATCCGCAATACTTGCTTTCATTCCGTCAAAACCATCGGGAGCATCAATGTCAATTACTTTATAGCCTTTATCTTCTAACATTTCTACAACATCAGGAATTGGATCATAACCCAATTTCCATTTGCTTCTTAATTGTTTAGCCGCTTCTTCAGCATCTTCAGCTGTTTTAATAACACTTTCAAAAACGAAGTAGTCACTTTTTTCATTAAGGTGTAAAATCTCCTCCAACTCAAAGTAGCGTTCGAAATTATCTATCGCCTTTTCACGCACAGCCATACCATCCAATTTAGACAACTTGGTGGTGTGTTTCCTAAATTCTACTTCTTCAAGCTCCACTTTAATAGCTGGGACAGAATAAAAATAATCCACAGACACTTTTAAAGCATTTGCTAAAGCAATTACCCCCTTGCTATCAGGTTTCATTTTGCCTTGTTCATACTTATTCAGTGCTTGTTTTGAGACTTCATTTCCTAACCTATCGGCAAGGTCTTGAAGCGACAGTCCAGCCATTTTTCGGGCTGACACAAGTCTGGTTGCAAAGACATTTTCCATATTTATTAATTTAATTGATTCGTTCACTTGTTGACAAATATACGAAATATATTAAAATCGTCAACCTTTTTATCCTAACTATTTATCAATAGGCTGTCAACCTGCAAGGCTGCTAACGCGCAAGCCTGAGTTTTATGCAACACCGCTTTACAACAACACTATTTTTTTTTTATATTCCGGTAAAAAATAATGCTGCGGTAATGCTCAAACGTTAGCGGTCAAGTTGAGAACCCCAACAAAGAATTAATAACTAAAGAATAAGTACAATGAGAACCCGAATCTTTTTCCTCACCGGACATTGCTTCAACTGTATTCTATGATTGCATTCGTGATTGAACAAGAAGAGCACTGGCGAAGTCACAACAGGCTGAATGAATCGAGAGGTTCACGTACAGTTTTGTAGGAAGGGTTGAGTGAGATTCTCGGGGCTAAATCTGATTAGTGGCAATAGTGAGTACCGTACTAAACTTAAGATAATGCTTGACTTTTTACTTTCACATCTTGGCTCAATAGGACTTTTCTTAGACATGATTGGTGTTTCAATTTTGTTTTTTGTTGTTATTGAAATTGGGGAACAAGTAATTTTAGCTGACGAAAAAGAAGAAAGCAATCGACTGGCAAAAAAGGGTAAAAAGGAAAATATTTTAAAATTTGGATATGGGCTAATTTTTTTCGGATTCGTTTTACAATTATTTTCAAACGAAATAAGTAATTCATCCTTGAATCGACTTAAATGCAAAATAGAAAGTAATAACGGCAACGGACTTACAAATACTAGAACTATACTTGACAACATTAAAGGCAATTGGTATATTAAAAATTGGACTTCATACAGGGATTTAATATTTAGTGACAAAACTGTTTTTGTAGGCTATAGCGGAGACACGGTATTTACGCTGAACTATTCTTTATCACATGACACACTACTTACTTGGGCAGATAGGCCAAACGAAAAGTATAGAAATAAAATCATAACCTTAACAAAAGACAACTTAGTGCTTGAAGGAATAAGAGAAGTTGCAGAAACACGAACATACACTTGAACGAAACGCCCTTGAAACAAGTGTCTACAAAACAGAAGAAAGAATTCCCCCCACTAATAATTAATCCTTCATCCAATCACTACAACCACCCATGCAGTCAATGTTTCCCAAAACTCCGGCGGTACAATGGCTTATTGTAGTTATTGAATGGGGTTACTGATTTGTTGATAGTACCGTTTGTTAATTTGAATACAGCTCAGCTTCCATCAGGAATTTACATTTGTAATTTGCGTACTCAACGGAAAACAATTTCGTTTAAATTTTTTAAGAATTAGTTTTCAATTTGTGCTCAACAATTATTATTATTTTAATTTATTTTCGAAGATGCTTTTTTGTTGTTGTAAAGAAGCAGCACAAGCACTAAATAGGTGATTGTGCTTTTATACTATTTTATCTCACCAATGAAACGTGGCCAATAAATGAATGGAGTTTTCCCTTCGTGTCATGTATTAATATTTTGTAAATGTAAACGTCCGATTGACATTGCGTACCATTCGATTCGTATGTTCCATCCCATGGTTTTAGTTTGTCAGTGCTATGATAAATATTCAATCCCCATCGATCTAAAATAAACAATTCGTAATCTTTCCATCCAATCCCAAATGCATTAAAATTATCGTTTACTCCGTCGTGATTTGCAGTAAAAGCATTTGGTATATAAACACTAAATCCTTCACCTATTTCTACATAGCCTCTAACTGTATCAATACATCCGTTCCGATTTGTTGTTATTAAAGTAACAAGGTAAGTGCCTGTATCTCCATACATGTGATTAGGTTCAACTTGATTGCTTATGCCGCTGCCATCACCAAAATCCCAAGAATAGGAAGATGCTCCTGTAGATGTATTTGCAAAGAAAATATTTGGTTGTAGCATCGTAGTTTCAGAAGGGTCAGAAACAAATGATGCATTCGGAGAAGGATAAACTTCTACCATTTGGTTGATCATTAATGTACTTGTACAACCATAAGTATTTATAACTTGTAATGAGATGTCATATATTCCCGGTTGAGTAAATGTGTGACTCGGATTTTGAATAGTAGAATGACTCTCATCACCAAACGACCAATTATAAATACTTCCCATCCCTGTCTGAGTTTGATTGTCGAAATTGACTGTTACCGGTGAGCAACCATGTGTTCTACCCGGACCAAAATCAACAATAGGCGATGGACTAACAGCAATTATAACTTGCGCTTGTGCTGAAGGTGTACCACATCCATCTGTAACAGTAACCGTAAATGTGCTATCATTTACCGGGCTAACAGTTGGATTTGCGCCTGAAATAATTCCACCATTCCAAGAGTAAGTGTACACACCATTACCACCTGTTGCCAATGAATTCAAATTTGCAGAATTCCCTGCACAAATAATTGCCGGAGCTGTAGCATTAATCGTTAACGGAGGGTGAACTGTGATTGAAATGTTTTGTGTTGCGCTCGGACAACCATTTGCATCAATTATTGAAACGGAATAATTAGTCGAAGCCGAAGGTGAAATTGTTTGAGAAGAATCGTTTATTCCATTTGACCATGAATAAACATAAGGTGAAATTCCTCCGGATACCGATGCTGTAAGAGTGATATTTTGGCCAATACATAGTGTAGTGGAAGGCGTGGTAGAAAGTACTAGTTGATTTGGCTGAACGATGTTTAGATTGGCAATCGAAGCACAACCATTAGCGTCAGTAACAATCACAGTATAATTTCCACCTGCTAAATTATTCGCATTGTTGCTTGTTGAATTTGTTCCAGTCCACTGATAAGAATATGGCGGCGTTCCTCCTATAGGAGTTAAACTCGCACTACCATTGTTCAATCCATAGCAAGTAACATTTGTTGTAGTTGGATTTAAATTGATCGGAGTTGCAGAATTAATTGTTGCAACATCTGATTCTATACAACCATGACTATCTGTAACTGTTACGCTATAGTTTCCAATTCCTAGATTGTTGGCAATACTTGATGTGCTTGTTGATCCTGTCCATTGGAAAGAATATGGTGCAGCTCCACCGCTGGCAATTACAGATGCGCTTCCATCTAATCCACCATTACATGATGCAGGAGTCGACGATGTGGCTAAAGAAATAATTACGCCATCATTTATTACAACATTAACAGTAGTGGAACAATTATTAGCATCGCTTACCGATACAATATAATTTCCGGCAGCTAGATTTGTAGCACTCGAATTAGTTCCTCCTGTAGGCGACCATGAATAAGTGTAAGGTGCAGTTCCTCCGGAAACGCTGATACTTGCTGTGCCATTAGAACCACCATCGCACGAAACATCTGTCGAGTTTTGTAAAAATGCGTTTGCTCCACCTGTTGAATTAACAGTAACGGATGATGTAGTTGTGCATCCATTTAAATCAGTTGCGATAACATTGTAAGTGCCACTGCTCATATTAAGAAGCAGTGAATCGTTCGAAGAAATTGTTGGCCAAGAATATTGATAACTTCCGGCTCCTCCGGTTGTATGTACTGTTGCACTTCCATTTGCGTTTCCGCAAACAGATGGAGTAGTAGTGCTTGTCAATAAAAGCGAAGTTGGTTGTTGAATAGTTACATTGAAAGAACTCTGACATCCATTGGCATCAAAAGCAAATACAGTATAACTGCCAGCTGATAAATTGCTAGCTGACGACAAAGTTCCGCCTGAAGGAGTCCAATTATAGGTGTACGGACTGGACCCACCAGTTGCAAGAATTGAGGCACTTCCATTATTGCCACCATAACATTGAACATCCACTAATGCATTCAATGTAACAGTTGGGCCTCCTGTATTTAATACTAATGCAGTTGCGCTTGCTGTGCATCCATTGTTATCAGTACATACAACTGAATAATTTCCTGCTGTAAGTGAATTTGCATTTTGAGTATTACCTCCTGTTGGCGACCATAAATAAGAGAAAGGAGCTGTTCCCCCTAAACTGGTAGCTTGAGCACTACCATTTGCTGCTCCACAAGCAGATGGTGTAACATTCGTAGAAACAGTCATAGCTATTGGCTGATTCACTACAACATTCGATGTAGTTGCACATCCGGAAGCATCACTTACGGTAATCGAATAATTGCCGGCAATTAAATTCGTTGCATTAGAATTT
>JANLPR010000010.1:0-43901 GCA_031367345.1 Bacteroidota bacterium
TTTTCTTGGTCGGCTTGCCAATAGTGTGAGAGAAAAAAAGAACGGCAACCGAACTTATTTCAATCGGAATTTTCACATTGAACCTACCAATTTATGTGTGTTCAGTTGTAAGTTTTGCAGCTATTCCAGGACATTAAAAAATAAGGAAGAAGGTTGGGAGTTAAGTGCCGAGCAAATTTTAGCTAAAGTAAAATCGTACGATGGTCAGCCTGTAACGGAAGTTCACATAGTTGGTGGCGTGCATCCGAAAATGGATCTTTATTATTTCGCCGACATATTAAAACAGATCAAAACTCATCGTCCCGATCTTCACATAAAAGGATTTACTGCTGTCGAACTCGACTACATGTTTCGAAAAGCAAAAGTAAGTGTAGAAGCCGGAATGAAAATTTTAAACGAAGCAGGATTGGATTCGCTTCCCGGTGGTGGCGCAGAAATTTTTGATGAGAACATTAGAGAAATTATTTGTAATGATAAATGTTCGTCAGACGAATGGCTTACGATTCACGAAACGGCTCATAACTTAGGCATGCATACGAACGCAACGATGTTGTATGGACACATAGAGAATTATTCTCACCGCATCGATCACATGGAACGTTTGCGTCAATTACAAGATCGTACCGGTGGGTTCAATACATTTATTCCGTTGAAATTTAGAAATCAAGGCAACGAAATGTCGGCTACTAATGAATCGACAGTCGTAGAGGATTTAAAAAATTATGCTGTATCACGAATTTATCTCGATAATTTTAATCACGTAAAAGCATATTGGCCAATGATTGGTAGGAGCACAGCGCAATTGTCGCAGGCTTTTGGCGTAGACGATTTAGATGGAACGATTGACGACAGCACAAAGATTTACTCAATGGCAGGAGCAGAGGATCAGAATCCGTCGTTGTCTACCGAACAACTTGTAGCGTTGATAAAAGAATCTGCTCGCACACCTGTAGAGAGAGATACACTTTACAATGTTGTAACCGAATATTAAGTTTGAGGAGAGTCTTTGAATTCTTCTTCTTTGTGCCACTTAACATAGTGTCTCCATTTGTCAAGCACAGCAGTAAAATCGGCAGGGATTTCAGAATCAAAGAAGACTGGTTTTTTTGTAGTTGGATGAATAAAGCCAAGTGTTTTAGCATGCAATGCATGTCGAGGCATTAGCTGAAAACAATTATCAATAAACTGACGATATCTGGTAAACGTTGTTCCTTTTAATATTTTATCGCCACCATACGTTTCGTCGTTGAAGAGCGGATGACCGGCATGTTTTAAATGAACACGGATTTGATGTGTACGTCCGGTTTCTAATTTGCATTGTATTAATGTTACATACCCGAAACGTTCAAGTACTTTGTAATGTGTTACAGCATGCTTGCCATACGAGCCATCAGGAAACACATCCATTTTTTTTCTATCTTTCAAATTGCGCCCAACATGTCCGGTGATTGTTCCGCTATCTTCTTTAAAATCGCCCCAAACTAATGCCAAATAAATACGATCGATAGAGCGTTCAAAAAATTCTTTCGCCAAACAAGCCATACTTTTTTCAGTCTTGGCAATAACCATAAGGCCTGACGTATTTTTATCGATACGATGTACTAAACCGGGGCGATCCATATTTCCTTCGCTTGCAGGAAGGTTAGAAAAGTGAAACATCAAAGCATTCATTAATGTTCCGGTATAATTTCCATACGCCGGATGAACAACCATTCCCGGATCTTTATTTATAATCACAAATTCTTCGTCTTCAAAAGCGATTTTGATTGGAAGATCTTGAGGAACCAATTCATTATCTCTTACCGGCTCCGGTAAAACAATTTGGATTTGGTCGAGCGGTTTAACTTTGTAACTCGATTTAACAGCTTTTCCATTGACAAGAATATTTCCAACTTCACATGCTTGTTGAATTTTATTCCTGCTCACATTTTGCATTCTATTGATCAGAAATTTATCTATTCTAATCATTGAATGACCTTTCTCAACTATAAACTTATGATGCTCGAAGAGTTCTTCTTGATCATTTAGTTCTTGATCATTTTCTTCTTGATCATTTTCATCTTGATCATTTAATTCTTCATCATTCATTTCTTCATCATTCAAATGTTGATCATTTAGTTCTTGATCATTTGATACTTCATCATTCATTTCTTGATCATTCAAATGTTGATCATTTAATTCTTGATCATTTGATACTTGTTCATCGTCATACTGCATAAAAATGGAATTTATATTTCCGTGAAGGAAAAAGTATCACTCAATGATGAACTTCTTAACCGAACTGAAATTATTTGGACTTATAATACGAAGCAGATACATTCCGCTTGTTAAATTTTCTGTTGAAATAGTGTTTTCGCCTTCTATCTTTTTATCGATTAAAACTTTTCCGACAAGATCGAGAACTTGCATCTGAACAGTTTTTTGGAAAGGAAGACGAACGGTAAGATAATTTTTTGCCGGATTAGGGAACATTTCGAAATCGAAATTATTAGTTGTTAATTCATCAACACCAATTACCATAATTTTTTTACCGAAAATTGGTCTCATCATCCATGAACCTTTAATAGAAGATTGTCTCCAATATCCATCCAGATGATAAAACATTTTACCTCTTGAATCGGTGTTTCTATCCAATCCAACTCCATATTGAGTTGCCGGTTCGCTTTGATTAATACCAACGTAAATAGTTCCCGCATTTACAATTAGAAGTGTATCGAAAGTGTAGCTTTTAAACCCATTAATACTATCGTTTACACCCGGTTTTTGATCGATGCGAGAGTAGAGTTTCACTGCTGAATTTCCTGTAACATCGATGCTACTCCAAACAGTTAGTGAAAATAATTTATTCGTTACGTTCACGCCAACCGGATTAAAATAGATTTGCATGCCAACAAGAGTGTCGCGCATTTTAACATCAAATTTATATGCTAAAGCGAGATCGGTATTTCCTGTTAAGCCATAAGCAACTTCTGCTGTTCCGTCGTCGTAGGCATAGTAATTATGAAAATGCTGGGTGAAGTAACTCGTGTCATTATCTCTGTTAGAAGGCGCACCTGTATTAGTGAAATAAGATTTTACAAGGAAATCGGCACTGTCGCTTGCTTGTACCGGGAAAGTAAATCCACCGAGCGGAATGGCATACGGAATGTACGAATTAGAAGAAGCAGAACTGATAGTTCCTGTATTTCCATTAAAGATCGAAGCACCATTTTGCGAAATATCTATCTGTGGGGAGTAGGAAGTTCCGCCGTAGTTAATATCATGGATAGTATCGTTCAGACTCGTTTTTACAGCAGCAGGAATTTGTATGCCCAATGATTTATAGTGGGAATAAGGCATGGCAGTAAATTCGGTGAGTAATGATGTTTGCGGATAGATAAGTGCATTGTCAAGAATAGAATCGTTAGGTGCAGCGAATCGTTTTAGGATAACATAATCGATGTTCCAATGATCGCGGTTCCCATTAACAGTAGCGATATTGTAAAAGCGAAATTGAAATCCGCGGAAAAAATATTTCGCATCGAGGAGATGAATGTTTGCTCTTTTGAAACTTGTATCAGGCTTACCTTGTAATGCCCATACGTTACTCCAAATTCCGGCAGTGTCTTTAAATTGCAGAACAAGAGAATCGGCAGTTTCAGGAACATCACCTAATCCTTGCGGCTGATAAAAGAAACTCATCCAAACAGAAGTGTCGCCTGCAACTGCTCCTAAGTCGATCGGTTTAGAAGTGAGAACATCAGCAACTGTATCGATTACATAAGTAGGAAAGTGCGGCGTTCCGTTTTGATTTAATCCGTCGAAAGTAGCAACACCAATCGTAACAGGAAGGTCTCCATAATTCGTGTTGATGAAAACATTTTTATCGAGCCATAAGTTTGAATCGGGATAGATACCGGGTTTAGAAAAGTCGTCGATAAAAGGGAGGATAAGAGTGTCGTTCACAGCCGCAGTTCTAGCAATGGCCGGATTCAACCGTTCCATTTTAGCGGCGTTCATCAGAATCGGATTGACACCTAGCGGAATCATTGTTTCTTGAGCATAGCTATTTTGAAAAAGTAGCGTGATGATCAAAGATGTCAACCAATAATAATACGATTTTCCGGGTGTTTTCAATGAATTCATGAATTTGGAAGGAAATGGAGCTTACGCTCTTAATTTTTACGAAAATACGAATAAAGAACAGAACTTTTTCAATGAAGATAGATATCAATAGCTTCACCCTGATTAAGTGATGCATTCGGGCTTGCAGCTGGTTCCTGCTTGTAAACGACAGCTCGTAACGAATCTTTTACACCTTTATCAAAATACATAGTTCCAATGTTCAAAGAAGAGCCTTTAATAACGAATAACGCCTCATCCATTGTTGACCCAATCAAATCTGGTACGGGAACATCTACGCTGCCAAGGCCATCGCCTAAAACCAAATCGATCTTAGAACCTTTAGGAAGAGTTGTTCCCGGTTTTATTCCACTGCCTTTAAATCGTTGTTCTAGCACGGCATTCTTTGCCAGATCAGGATGATAGATAAGTTGACCAACCAACAAACCGAAAGATTGCAAAATAGCTTCAGCTTGGCGATAAGAAACATCGATGAGATTTGGCATTTTCACATTCGGCGGATGAAGAGAGTTCACCGTTAAATAGATGGTACGATTTTCTTTCACTTTACTGTTAGGAGCAGGGTCTTGTTCTAAAATTGTTCCAGGACTTTTAGTAAGATCAAAGAGAGAATCGATAATTTTATATTGCAAATGTTTGTCGGCCAAAAAATTTTCCATTTTATTTATTTTTTGTCCGCGCAGATCAGGAACAGAAATACTTTCACCATGGTGAGTGAAAGTAGCGAGCCAGGAGGAGAGTCCAATAGAAATGAAAATCACAATCGCCACGAAGACGATCAGATTTACAAAAAACACTTTGCTCTTAAAAAAGCTAATAAGTTTATTCGGCATAATTATTAATGGATATCGATCGTTCGTTTCTTTTTTTCTCTTCCGTATTCAAGAATTTTATCGATAAATTCATACGGTTTGTAACCGGCAATGGCAGACTGATGAAAGATGCAAGTTGCGGGAGTCATTCCCGGCAATGAATTTACTTCGATGAATATGACTTCCACTTTTCCATCTTTATAAATTCGAACGAAAGCATCAATTCTTGCATAACCTTCGATGTTTAAAACTTCAGCAGCTTTTTTTAATTCGATTTTTACGATGTTCGAAATTCGTTGTCGTTCTTTTGGATCTTTTGCATAGCGAGCCGGAGTAATATTCTGTCCTTGACCGGCAAGAAATTTCTCTTCCAAAGAAAGCACATCACCTTCTGAGAGTGCTTCTGAAGCTTCAAAGACTTCGAGAATACAATCACCTGCTTCGTTTAATTTCGTTAGCATGCCTCCGGTGATTTCCAGAAAATGTACGGCATCTTTTTTCTCAATCAATTCTTCGAGTAAAAACTGATCTTTGCGAGGGAATTCTTCTTTTAGTTTTAAGTTGAGCACCGAAGCGGCTTCTGCCATCAATTCTTCTTGTTGACGAAAGATTAATGCAGCAAAGGCTCTTAGTTCCGATTCATTTTTTATTTTCTTTACCGCGCTTGAGCAGCCGTCATCAACCGGTTTTGCTATGAATGGGAAATGATAGTTGCTAAGTATATCTGCAATGAATTTATTTTGGTCATTGGAGTAATCGGAGATTTTTACAAGCGAATGTTTAGCAACATGAAAACCATTCTTCAAAAGGATTTCATTTGTTTGGTATTTGTTGATAGTCGTTTTTGAAGATTCAATACCCGAGCCATTGTATGGAAGTCCAACGATCTCTAATTGTTTTTGAATTTCTCCATCTTCGCCCGGGCGACCATGCAAAGCAATAAACACTTCATCGGCTATTTCAGCGAGTTGGTGATATGAAATATTTTTGGGAGATAAAACACTTTGCTCGTCGGTAAATTTTGATGTGATCTTAAAGCATTTCTCCATTATTTCTGTAATGATTCGATGCACGCTGAAATGTTCGGCTTTTTCTTTAATGTCGTCGGCATTGTCTTTCAACATTAAATTGATTGGTATTTGATATAATTGATGATTGTCATTTCCGCCTGTTAGAAAAACAGGGAAGGGCGAATATTTCGGTGACGATGAAAGTTTTTCATAGATATTTCTTCCACTTTCAATAGAGATATGACGTTCGGAAGAATAGCCACCCATAATTACAGCAGCGCGAATTTTAGTTGATGATTCAGCTTTTAGTTCTGCGATAGAACGATCAAGATCTTTTAACATCGACTTTAGTTTTGATCGAGAACTCATGTCAATTGTTCGCTCCAAAAGAGAAGTACGAATAATATACGATAAGAATTGAGAAGGATTTAATCCAATTTCAGCAGCTTGATGAAAGAAGAAAGATGACGGCATCATTCCGGAGGTGGTGTTCGGATCGTTTAGAAATACGTTTCCTTCAGCAGTAATAAAGCCATCAATTCGTGCATATACATTAAAGTGCAAAGCAGAAAATAATCGTTCGCACTCCGATCTTATTTTTTGGATGTCTTCATACGGTAAATCAATTGGTGTAATTTTTCGTGATAAGCCCGGAAGATATTTACTTCGATAATCGAATAATTCTTTTCCTTTTCGAATCTCAGTAGGAGGTAAGGCTACAGGAGAGAAATCGTCGTTACGAATTACGATACATGAAAATTCTTTTCCTTGAATAAAACCTTCAATCAATACTTCACTTTCAGAATCTAGACTTTCTAAATAAAGGTCATCGAAGCCAACTTTAAAAGCGTAATCTATTTTAGCAAGCAACACTTCCGGATGATGAACAGTCTCCGTTTTATTGTTAACTGTAAGATTTACAGGAATGCCAATTCCATCGCGAATGTCAGTGAGATTACGTATGAATTCTATTTTTTGTTTTTCATTGAGCGATTTCCAGTTTTCATTTTTCAACGTGCGAACGAAGAATGCATTTTGAAGAGCTCGGGCAAAAAGAGTTTCATCATCGTTGTTTAATATTGTTATTCCGATAGATGATCCTTGGTTTGCAGGTTTGATAACACAAGGGAAACCAACAGTCGTTTTAGTTTGTTGGTACAGTGTTTTTATTTTTTCATTAGAAAAATCATTCTTCAGTATGGAAAAGAAATTGGGTCCGTCAAAACCTGCAACTTTCATTAGTTGTTTTTGAACGGCTTTGTTAATTCCGATTGCAGATGAAAGTACACCGGAACCTGAATAAGGAATTCCTAAATACTCAAACATTCCTTGAATACGTCCATCTTCACCATAAGGGCCATGAAGACATAAAAAAGCAAAATCGATTGACTTAGATAAATCTTCGAGTTTAATTTTTTTTCCTATCGAGTTAATTATATTTTCCTGTTGAGCAGAAGAGAGCTCGCCTAGGCTCTCCGAATATATTTGAAATTCATCAGAAGAGCTTGGAATAAAATCGACAGGAGGATAGAAGTCGCGAATACTTCCTTTGTAAATAAATTCCCAGTTGAGTAGAATAAAATTTCCGAAGCTGTCGACAAAAAGCGGAATAGGTTCGAACAATGATTTGTTCAAATTATCATAAACGGTTCTGCCACCGGCAAATGAAATTTCTCGTTCTCTTGAAAATCCACCGAAAACAATTCCCACTTTTAATTTCATACTCAGATCTCTTTTCCACAAAAATAACGATTTCTACCTAGCAAATAGGCATGGTAAAATCGACTTTTCAATGAATGTTGTTCACAAGTGGTTATTTCACATTCATGCCTAAATTATAAAGCAAAAATGAATAGATATCGGTTTGTTCGTCTATCTGTTTTGCAACCGGCTTGCTCGATCCCAATACAGTAGTAGAAGCATGACCGGAATTAACATCAATGCGAATCATTACAGGATTGACTCCTTTATACTTTTCTTGAAGAGTAGCAATAAATTTAAACGAATGTGCCGGAACAACGCGATCGTCGTGATCGCCCGTAATTACTAGCGTTGCGGGGTAATTAATATTTTCTTTTAAGTTGTGCAGCGGACTATATGCAAGCAAATTTCTGAAATTAGGTTCATCGTCACTTGAACCATAATCGCCTTTCCATGCCCAGCCAATTGTGAACTTATGGTACCGTAGCATATCAAGTACTCCAACAATTGGAAGAGCGACTTTAAATAGATCGGGGCGCTGAGTCATAACAGCACCTACTAGTAAGCCGCCATTTGACCGCCCGCTTAAGGCTAATTTCGAAGGGTTGGTATATTTTTCTTTGATCAAGTATTCGGCAGCAGCAATGCAATCACTGAAAACATTTTGTTTCTGGAAAAGTGTTCCTGCATGGTGCCACTCTTCGCCAAATTCACCGCCGCCTCTTAAATTCGGCTCGGCAAAAACACCGCCATTTTCGAGGAAGATCATCCGTTCAATTTTAAATTGCGGATTCATTGAGATATTAAATCCACCATAGCCAAAGATCAATGTTGGATTATTTCCATCTAATACTAATCCTTTTTTATGAACGATAAACATCGGAACTTTTGTGCTGTCTTTGCTCGTAAAGAAAACTTGCTTGGTTTCATAGTCGGATGAATTAAAATCAATCGTTGGTTTGTAGAAAACGCTTTGTTGTTTTGTAGTCAAATTGAATTGAAAAATTGTAGAGGGAGCAGTAAACGTATTGAGTGAATAGAAAATGTTTTCATCTTTTGTGCTGGCAGATAATTGATCAACTGTTCCTAATGTAGATAAAGGAATATCATAGAGAAAAGCTCCTGATTTCGTGTACACTTTCAATAGACTGGTAGCATTGTGCATGTATCTTGCAATGATGAAAGTTTTACCAATTGTTACTTCTTGAAGTACATCGATGGTTTGTGGAAGAATGTCTTTGAAAGTTTGTGATGGATTTTCGGTGTCAATTTGCACAAGTCGGTATCGTGGAGCATTGTCGTTCGTTAACACTAAAAATTTATTGCCATCATTATCGATTACGTTGAAGTCTTTTTCGAAAGTAGAGACCAAAGTAACGAAAGAGGAGGTAGGTTGATTCAGGTTTTTCACGATCAAATTATTGCCACTCGTACCTTCAGATCCGGATATGATTAGCCATTTTCCATCGTCGGTTGTACCGGCAGAAAAATTTCTTTGAGGATGTTCTTTGTCTTCAAAAACTAAAACGTCGGAGTTTTGTGGAGTTCCGGCAAGGTGATAATAGATTTTCTTATATTCATTTCGACCTTTCAGTAAATTCTTTTCATCGGGGGCGTCATATCTGGAATAATAAAATCCTCCATCTTTCCAGGCAATGCCGGAAAATTTTACCCATTCAATTTTATCTTTTAGAAGACCACCATCAATTGTATTTTTGATATTAATTTCTTCCCAATCGCTTCCGGCTTTAGAAAAAGCATAGGCTAAATATTTGCCATCATGAGAAACAGAAATTTCACCGACATTGATAGTTCCATCGCTCGACATTTGGTTCGGGTCCAGAAATACTTCTTGAGTAGAACTTACACCATTACGCATAATGTTCAAGACAAACTGATTTTGAAGACCATTGTTGGCATGTACGAAATAATTTTTTCCGGCTTTAAAAGGAGTGGATGACTTTGAAAAATTCCAAAGGGCAGTCAATCTTTTCTTCAAGGCAGGACGAAAGGGGATAGAGGCCAAATAATTTTCTGTGACTCGATTTTCAGCTTCAACCCAAGCAGCAGTTTCCGAACTACGGTCATCTTCGAGCCAACGATAAGGGTCATTAATTTCGGTGCCAAAATAAGTATCCTTTTGATCTACTTTATTTGTAGCAGGATAAGTGAATTGTGCAGAAGAAAACAGAGAGGTGCTCATTAAAGCAATTAAGAGGATTCGCTTTTTCATAGTTGGTTTTGAAAGGGAGAGCGAATCTAAAGTTTATCTATTAAATTAAAAACTAATAGCTAGTTGTTAAATATCTGATTGTCAGCATAAAAACACATTTTAACGATTCCTTAGTTGAGATTGACAAATAATTTAGCATAAGAATTAAGTTTATTGGCAATCGGAAAATAGTCATTCGCATAAATGACCTTTTATCGTCATGAAATGAAAATACCTTAGCGCACTCAAATCGTTCTTTACAGCACAGATATTTAAGAATAGTACTTTATAGGATAGTTGCAGGATTCATTTCGGTATCCCCTCAAAAATTACCGTTGAATGAAATTCGAGTAACGGTCGGTATCAAGCGATTCGTGTTCAGCTTGATTTTTTATAAACGACCGTTACTGTATCCCTGCTTTTATCCACGAATAAAAATTTTGTTTAGGTGAATAGTCAATAAGACGCTACAGTTTCCCAGCTGTGGCGTTTTTTTATGCATATCAATTAGATACGATTTTGTTTTTTTGCAAACCTAAACTTTGGTTCAGCCGTATATAAGGTCAAATGTGAAATTGGATTTTACAGAAGAGAAGGATAGATGAGAAAGATATGTTAGTTGAAAAGCCTTACTGCACTTGCTTTTTGACCTTTATCATTCACCCATCAAAGCAATCGAATGACCAATAAAAATTGAGATACGCTGTGTGCGAACGTATCTTTGATATATCAATAATTCAATTATGCAAAACAAAAAATATTACGGTTACGGTTTTCAACCCAAGGATGAGAAGCAGTTAAGTATCTTTGAAGACTTTAAAAAATTGAGAGCGGTTTTCGGAACACCTCATCGTTTCGCTTATTTAAGATCGCTCGTGAGAACACGTCCGCATGTAAGATCAGTTTATCCTCCGGGATGGAAATTTAACTGAATGTGAAAGGTAGGAAAAAAAGAACTCCCGGACGCACTCCGGGAGTTCAGAAACACACCATGAAAAATCAAACAAACTATTTTTAATAAACGATACTTACATGACCGACCCACTCTGAGTGTTTGCCATCAATACCGTCACCAACTATTTTGTAGACATACGTATCTTCTTGACATTTTTTTCCTTCATAATACCCATCCCAAGAACCCTCTAACGCGCTCCACGTTTTCAACAGTAATCCCCATCTGTCGAATACCCAAACTTGTAAGTTGTTCATATTTGTATGATACGGTTTGAATACATCATTCTTACCATCACCATTTGGAGTAAAGCAATTAGGAACAAATAAAGTAGAGGTAGGTCGAACTTCGATCGATTTTAAGATCGTGTCTTTACAGCCAAAAGCATTTGTGGTGATCAATTGCGCAGTATAAAATCCGGTATCACTAAAAGTATGAGTAGGATTTAATTCTGTAGAAGACGCTGTTCCGTCACCAAATGTCCATTGGTAAGCAGTATAATTTGAAGATTCATTTTGAAAATGAATTGTAGGATATAAAATATCTGTCACGGTTACGTCTGTAGAGAAGTTAGCCGTAGGGCTAGGATAAACTTTAATTACATTTTGTCCGGTGTAACTGGCGTAGCATCCTTTATCAGAAACGACAGTCAAGTTAACATCATAGTTTCCTTTTGTAGAAAACGTATGAGCAGGATTTTGCTGAGTAGAAATTTCACCGTCGCCGAACGACCATAACCAGCCAACAACAGCACCTTCAGAGACAGAAGAGGAGGCCGTGAAACTTGAAGTAATAGGTCCGCATCCTTGCGCTCCTGCAGCAAAAATAGCAACAGGATTTGGGTTCACTTTCGCAACAATAGATTTAGCTTGGACACAACCATGATTTGTAGTTGCAACCAAATTGACATTATAATTTCCGTATTGACTGAAAGTATGGTTAGGATTTGTTTGTGATGAAGTATTTTGATCACCGAAATTCCAATTATAAGAAACAATTTGATTTCCCATACCCACAAACGATTGATTGATGAATTGTGAAGCTGCGTTCTGGCAAACTTCCGTCACTGCAAAATTTGGTTGAGGATTAGGATAAACATCTACACGAGCTAATTCAGTTGCCGAACAATTGTATTGATCAACTGCAACTAACGTTACATTGTATGTTCCTGAAGTTGGGAAAGTATAATTAAACGAAGAGTCAGAAGTGTTGAATCCATTTCCAAGATCCCAAGTGTAGTTTACCTGACTACCACCTGAAGAGGCATTTGCAAATTGCACAGGACTACCTTCACAGGCAGAAGTTACATGAATGGCCGCAGACGGTTTTTCATAAATACTTACTGAATCGATAAATCTGTCGAAGCAACCATAGATTGAAGTTGTTGTAAGTGTAACTTGATAGTTAGCTGCATTGATATAATTGTGAGCAGGACTTCCTTCATCCGAACTTGAGTTATCACCGAAGTCCCAAATCCAGCCAACAATATTTCCATCTTGCGAATAAGATTGATCGATGAATTGAGTAGAAATACCTTTACAAACATCATCGCCTATGAAACGAGCAACAGGAGGATTGTACACTTTTAAGTTGTGTGAGATTTGTCCAATGCAACCGTTGGCAGTTGTTGCCATTAGATTAATATTATAGTTTCCGGCAGCAATAAAATTATGTATAGGGTTTAAACTTCCGGATGTTGTACCATCTGCCATTGACCATTGACTGGTAAAAGGAATTCCTCCTTCTACAGTTGTTTGATTGATGAATTGATTATTAGTTCCTAAACAAACGTTCGCTACACTGAATGCAGGTGCAGGGTTAGGATAAATATTTACTACACCATTTGCTGTAACAGAACATCCATTTGAATTAGTACCTGTTAATTGAGTTTGAAAATTACCGGGCTTTGAGTAAGTATGTGTAGGTTGAAACACTGTTGAGTTTGTTCCGTCACCTAAGTTCCATGTCCAGCTCATTGCATTATTTAATGGCGATGTATTTAAGAAATCTACATCAGCACCTAAACAAACATGTTGAGTTACAAAACTAATAACCGGCAATTCAAAGGAAGTTGTTGTTCCAACAGCTGTATCGCGACATCCCATATCAGATATCGCAATCAAGCTAACCTGAAAATTACCGGCAGAAGTGTAAGAATGGTTCGGTTGAGTTGCAACGCTTGAAGTGTTGTCTCCAAAGTTCCAATTGAAATTATGGATCGATCCTGAACTGATCGTTGATGTATTGTTTAAGACAACATTCGAATTCATACATGCACCGGTAGTAGTAAAGGATGCTGAAGGAATTGGATATACAATTACAGTCTGTTGAGTAGTTGCAGTACACCCTAAATTAGATGTTGCCGTTAATGTAACAGAATAGTTCCCTGAGCTAGAATATACAAGTGAAGGATTATTCATCGTAGAAGTTGTTCCGTTTCCAAGATTCCATTGATAAGAAGAGATATTTCCAAATGCTGAATGAGAGGTGTTTTGGAAATTAAATGTTGTTTGTGAACAATTGTTAGGAACAGTAAAAGAAGCAATAGGTAACCCTTTTACATTTACTTTTTTAATAATAGTGTCAGAACAGTTATTGTCAGAGTTTACAATAAGTGTAACCACATACAACCCTTGATTTGTGTATGTATGATTTTGATTTGAACCACTCGAAACATTCCCATCGCCGAAATTCCAGTTTAGTGAATTAATTGTTCCGCTACTTACAGAGGAATTATTAGTAAAAGCGACTGATTGACCAAGACAAACATCGGCAGTGGTAAATGCGGCTATTGGTTTAGGATAAACGATTACGCTCTTAGTAATGCTCATTGAACATCCTGATACAGAAGTGGCACTGAGTGTTACAGTATAAGTTCCTGCACTTGTATAAAAATGGTTTGGTTGTATATTAGCAGCAGAAGTATTGTCGCCAAACGTCCAGTTATAATTTGAAATACTACCCGATGAAATGGTGCTTGAATTATTGAATTGAATCATATTCCCTGAGCAAACAGCAAAGGCTGAAAAATTTACAATTGGAAGAGGATTTACTTTTACCACATTCAGCATTGTAGCAGCGCAACCATTAACATCAGTGATGGTTACAAAATAATTTCCGGCTGAAGAAGTATTAATTGTTTGCGTCGTAGCTCCGGTCGACCAACTATAAGTTGCTCCTGGATTTCCGGCACTTAAAGTTGTAGTAGCGCCGCTGCAAATTTCAACTGTCGTTGGATTTGCTGATATATCACCTCCAAGTGTAACTGTTGTTTGTCCAAATCCTGAACAACCATTTGGACTGGTAACAACTACCGAAACATTTCCGGAATCGCTTACATTAATGCTTTGATTTGTTTCTCCGGTCGACCAATAGAAAGTGCTTCCTGCATTTCCTGCATCTAGCGTTGAAGTATGTCCAACACAAACAAGAGTAGGAGTAAGAGTAACAGTTGGCACTGCATTTACAAATACTTCGATTGTATCAGATGATGTACATCCGTTATTATCCGTTCCAACAACAGAATAAATTGTATTCGATGTAGGGCTTACCAATATATTTTGACCGGTAATGTTTAGTGGATTCCAGTTGTAGGAGATCGCGCCACTTGCACTTAATTGTATGGTAGATCCATTACAAATTATTTTGTCGGGACCTACAAGAATTGAAGGAAGGCTATTGACAGTAAGAGTCAGAAGATCGTTAGCTTGACAACCGTTAAGATCGGTAACAGTTAACGTATAATTTGTAGTTGTGTTAGGATTAACAGTAATAGATTGAGTAGTCTGATTTCCCGGGCTCCACAAATACGAGTAACCACCGGATCCGTTAAGTGTTATATTATTTCCAATACAAATTGATTTATTGCCACCGGCATTTGCAGTTGGCAATGGGTTTACATTTACATTCACAATGTCTGTTGCTGTACATCCATTTGCATTTGTAACTGTAACAGTATATGCGCTATTTGAATTTGGAGTTACGCTGATAATATTTCCTGATAACGCACCCGGCATCCATGAATAACTTATTCCGCCGGTAGCTGTTAAATTAATTTTATTTCCAAAACAAATAGTCTGATCAGCTCCTGCATTTGCAACGGGTAAAGCATTTACTTGTTCATTAGTTCGGATACTATCACGACATCCCATGTCGGAAATTACAAGTAGGCCGACAGAATAAGTTCCGGCTACCGTGTAATTGTGTGATGGATTTTGTTGAGTGGAAGAGTAGGTATCGTTAAAATCCCATAAGTAATTTGCAATAGTTCCGGTGGAAATCGATGAGCTATTTGTGAATGTTGAATTTGTTCCTAAGCAAACCGAAGTTGTAGCAAATTGAGCTACAGGATTCGGGTGAATAATTATAGTTTGAGAAGTTGAATTTGAACATCCTCCTGCAGTTGTTACTTGAAGAGTAACAGTATAATTTCCTGGAGTTGTATATTGATGATTTGGATTTTGAGCGGTTGAAATAGTACCATCGCCAAAGTTCCAATTTTGTGTACTTATAAATCCAACTGATACTGAAGAAGTATTTGTAAAATTGATTGTTGTTCCTGCGCATGCATTCGGCATTGAAAAATCGGCAACAGGAAGCGGATTAACAATCACATTTCGTGAAACAGTATTCGTACATCCATTCGAATTAGTGACAGTGAGCAGCACTGAAAAATTTCCTGATGTTGAAAAAGTATGTATAGGGTTTTGAGAAGTTGATGTACTTCCATCACTGAAATTCCATACCCAATTTACCAGCGATCCGCTAGATGCCGAAGAGCCATCAGTAAAAGTTGTTGCATTACCCAAGCAAACAGAAGTCGAAGAGAAATCTGCTATTGGTAATGGATTCTGTATTGCGCTAATATTAATTGAACCACTACATCCCAAAGAGTCAGTGACTGTTACGCCATAATTACCTGGAGATGTTACAGTAATACTCTGTGATGTTTGACCATTAGGTGTCCATAAATAAGTCATACCCGGATATCCGGCATCAAGCACTGTTGATGCACCTGTGCAAAATGAAACATTCGCTAAGTTGATTGTAAGAGCATTTCCATAAGAAATTGTACAAGCCGAAGAAGCTTGACATCCATTCGGAGTAGTGACAGTAACATTGTAGTTTCCACCACTCGAAATTTGAATGGTTTGCGTCGTTTCATTTGTATTCCATAAGTACGTTGATCCGGGATTACTTGCATTGAGTGTGGTAGTAGAACCGGCGCATAAAAAGAATGACTGTAAATTAACAACAGGGTTGCTGTTTACATTTACTGTTACATACGCAGTTGAAGAACATCCGGAAGCATCTGAAACAATTACTTGGTATTGTGTAGTATTTGTTGGACTAACATTTACCGTTGAGCTTGTACTCCCAATTGGGTTCCATGAATAATTTAAACCTCCCGACGCTGTTAAAGTAGTGCTTTGTCCCGAGCAAACACTTACATCCGGACCAGCGTTTGCAATGGGAAGATTGCCAACGTTTACAGTTACTGTTGAAGAAGCAGTACATCCATTTGCGCCTGTACCTACAACTGTATAAGATGTCGTAGAAGTTGGGTCAACAGTATAATTTGGCGAAGTGTAATTTCCAGGCATCCATATATATGAAATACCTCCTGTTGCATTCAACGTAACAGATGAGCTTTGACAAATAAATTGATTACTACCGGCTGAAATTGCAGGCAGTGGATTGATAGAAACACTTACGGTGTCTGCCGAAGAGCAACCATTTACATCTGTTCCAATTACAATGATGTTGAGACTTCCTGTTGGAGTAAATGTAAACGATTGCCCGGTAGTGTTAGAAGGGGTCCAAACATAAGAAACTCCTCCTGTTGCTGTGAGTGTAAGTGGTGACCCATCGCAAACGCTTTGATCTGTGCCGGCATTTATAATGGGTTGTGGGTAAATTGTAATTGTGTGACTAGTTGAGTCGATGCATCCTAATGTATCGCCACTAATGAGTATGGCATTGAAAGTGCCTGCGCTTGTATAGTTATGAGAGGGGTTTTGTAAAAATGACGTACTTCCATCTCCAAAATACCAATGCCAGTAGTTAACTGTTCCTGTGCTTTGATCTGTAAAACTAACTGATGTATTAATACAAGAATTAGTTCCGGTAAAAGCGCTCAACGGTGGTGGAACAATTGTAATTGAGTGTACAACCGTATCGATGCAACCTAAATTGTTTTGTATAATTAATGAAACCTGATAAGTTCCTGCAGTTGAAAATTGGTGACTTGGATTTTGCAAATTCGAAGTGCTTCCATCACCGAAATTCCAATCGTAATTTGAAATATATCCTCCTGGTGTAGTGGATTGATCATTGAATTGAATTGGATTGTTTAAACATAAAACAGGTGAATGATTAAATTCTGCTGTAGGAATATAAGGCAACGTTACTTTTACTGTATCGGTTGCAGAACACGATCCATCGTTTGCTGTTACAGTATAAGTCCCTTCGCCTACAGTTATAGCCTGCATAGTTGAGCCGTTGCTCCATAAATAAGTATATGTACCACTTCCGCCTGAAGCGACAGCCGATAATGTAGCTAGGTCGCTACATGCAATTGCTTGGTCGGCGCCGGCATTCACAGTTATTCCTATCACGTGTATTGTATAAGAATAAATTTGACTACCAAAATACGGACAGGCGTTATCCTGAACTCTTACTGTAAATGTGTACGAGTTGCCAATGTCGGCACTAGTGGGTGTCCAACAAAATGTTGCAGTAGGATGTAAACCTGAACCGGAGGTGAAAGTACCTCCAGGAATAGCACTGTTCCAATCGACCGATAATTGTTGCCCGGCGTCAGGATCATTCGAAAAAATATTAAAGCAAGTCTGTTGGTTTGCACAAATGGTCATGCTAAAATTATTTGTTCCATTGATTCCTGTAAGAGATGGAAGATTATTAGCGCAATTCATAACAGTTAACTGAAGATCTCTTTCAACAGATCCAATTAATTGACCGTTTCGATATTCACTCACAAGAACGGCCATAACCGTAACTTCGAGTGCCTGCGGGTTTAAGCAGATGTCACCCGTTGCTGTGTTAAACGACGTCGCTGGTGCCGAATTAAGCGGATTAGAAGCATTGTAAGGAGCATGATATGTAACAGTTGTAGTTGCAGTTTGATAAGGAGTAATTAATGAATAGACTAGCGAATCGCCATCGACATCATAAGCTCCGTGATTGAAACAATACTGTTGACCTTTACAAAGGAAAGGAACAGGTTTATTAGAAAATGTAGGTGAGGAATTACAAGTGCTGATAAGATTATTTAAAGTAGCATAGATGTAAAAAGTATTTCCGCTTGGAGAATTGATGGTAGTGATTGCTGCATTTCTACAACATAACGAGTAGCCAAATTTCCAATCAGAGCATTGAGCAGGCAGGGTTATTATTCCATCATAAACCCATTCTTGAATACCGGTAAATGAACCGCCATTACAAGTGGTAACTGAAGTGGAGCATGCTGGTGTTACTTCTTGTCCGGTACCCGGACGAGGATAGCAAGTTACTCCAATACTCTTTGAGCAAGTAGTCGAAGAAATTGTTACGTAAGGGCTGGTAGGTGCGGCAATTCCGATACAGTCTCTATAAAAGGAGACCGTAACCTTATAAGTATTTCCTCCAAGACATTGATAAGTAAGATCGGCACCCATCGTATGGCTGGCCGACACTTTGCTACTATAAATGAATAGAAGCACGAGGAGGGAGAGCAGTAGATGTTTATTTGGTAAAGATCTTTTCATATTTTTTACCTTTTGACCGAAATTTATTTTGGTTAATATTTTTCGGTTTCTTAGTGACTCTAAAGTTACATTCGATGACAGGTGTGGATTGTTGAAATAGGAGCGAAATAAGTCTGTGTAAGATTTTTGCAAGAATGAAAAGGTCAATACTTGATTGATGAGTAATTTCTGAATGATTATAGTTCTGATCTGAACAAAACTTTAAAATCTTCATTGAAAAAATGTAAGGTTTTGA
Organism: Bacteroidota bacterium; assembly: GCA_031367345.1. Taxonomy (GTDB): domain Bacteria; phylum Bacteroidota; class Bacteroidia; order AKYH767-A; family 2013-40CM-41-45; genus JADKIH01. The sequence continues at coordinate 18,811 of JANLPR010000010.1, forward strand.
TGAATAAGAGATTTAATAGATGAAACAAAAGTTTTTCCGTTCCTTTTTGATCAATATTTACAGTGTGAGTTGTTGTGATTAAACGCACTTATGTTTGCAAATAGAAGTATTTACAAAGAGTAGATGTTAAAATGAAAGGCTTAATTTTAAAAAAGCATAAATGTTATTTTTCGGTTTCACGATCTAAAATTGCCTTAGATAATAAAGCTTCGGCTAAAATGATACGTTTATCGATAAAAAAATTGAATGAACGAAAAACAATAAACAATTACTTGTATCTTTTCCGATTCAAAAGAAGATCAATATATGTGTAGTATTTATGGATTGGTGGGGGAGATTGCCCGGCATGCAGACGAGACTAAAATTTATTCAGCATTCAATACTTTAAGAAAGCGTGGGCCTGATAGAAGTTTAACGATTTTTAATCCTGATTCTATTTTAGGGTTTCATCGATTAGCAATAAATGGTTTGGATGTAGATGGAGATCAACCTTTTTATTTGGTTGATGGCGATAGAACATTTTATTTGTTGTGCAATGGAGAGATCTATAATTTCCGCGAGCTTATCAAAGAATTCAACTTGGACATTTCTTTGCATGGCTCTGATTGTGCAGTCATACTTCCTCTCTTTAAATTATTTATGTATGATATTGAGCAGTTGAATAAAATTTTAATTGGAGAATACAGTTTTTCAATTGTAGAATATTACAACCATCAAGTAAAGCAGTTATTTCTTTCTACAGACCCAATGAGTGTGCGACCTATTTTCTTTGGCGTAAGTTCAGATAAAAAAAGTTTTGGTTTTAGTAGTTTGCTTTCAGGATTAGCTCCTTTTTTTGAAAAAGTAGAACGGCTTGATCAGAAAACAATTTTACAATGGGTTCCTGATTCAGAGCCTTCTTATAAAAAGTATTGGGAAAATATTTTTAATACCGATTATTCAATTCATGCTAAACCTGAAAATACCGATTACGAGAAAGCAATGTCGATCTTTGAAAATGCAGTTCGCCGAAGATTAATTTCAGACCGACCAATTGGATGTTTGCTTTCCGGGGGTCTCGACTCTAGTGCTGTATGTGCTGTTGCGGCAGCAATAATGAAAGAAGAGTATCCCGGAAAAAAATTAAAAACATTCAGTATAGGAATGAAAGAAGGGACAGATATCGTATTTGCCAAAATGGTTGCTCAGAGATTGAATGAGCTTTATGGTAACATTGAACATCAAGTAATTTTATTTACTCCGGAAGAAGGATTAGAAGTTATTGATGAAGTATTAAAAAATACAGAGACTTTCGATATCACTACAATAAGAGCAAGCGTAGGTCAATACCTCTTGGGTAAATATATTTCTGACAACACAGACGTGAAAGTTGTTTTGAATGGCGATGGAGCTGATGAATGTCAGATGGGCTATTTATATTTTTATAATCATCCGGATCTAAAGTCAGCTCAAGAAGATCATTATCGCTTGTTGGATGAAATTCATTTATTCGATGGCCTGCGAGTTGACCGTGCAATATCATGTAGTGGGCTAGAGGCGCGAGTTCCATTTTTAGATAGAGAGTTTGTTGATTATTTTCGATCATTACCTGCGAGTTGGAAAGCACCGGTAAAAGGAACTATAGAAAAAGATTTCTTTAGAACGGCTTTTGCTAAGAGTAAATTTGGACCGAGCTTGCCTGAAGAAGTTTTGTGGAGAAAGAAAGAAGCATTTTCGGATGGTGTTTCTGGTAAAGAAAAATCGTGGTTTCAATGGGTGCAAGAGTATCTTGACACGAAAGTTACAGACGAGGAGTTTGCAATTGAACGTAAAGAGCTACATCCTTCAATTATTCCTCCTTCTAAAGAAGCATTTTATTTCATGCGTTCTTTCAAAGAACGTTTAGGTGGCCAATGGCAAGTAGTTCCTCATTACTGGTTGCCACAATGGTCGGGTAATATTTCGGAGCCATCTGCTAGAGTTTTGGAAGTTTACAAAGAAAACAATGAAACGAAGAGCTGAAAACTCATCATTTATTATTTGTAAAGTGTTGAATTTTCTGCTTAATTTTGGCGGCGTAAGTTAATCCAATATGTTGCTCTCATTGTTTACTCCTGAAGGAATACTTAGTTTAATCACACTAATCCTTTTGGAAATCGTTCTCGGAATCGATAACATTATTTTTATTGCAATCATTTGCTCTTATTTGCCAATTGCAGATCAAAGCAAAGCAAGAACCATTGGACTAATGCTTGCAATGGTATTTCGAATATTGTTATTGCTCGGCATTTCATGGTTAGTACATCTTGTCGATCCGCTCTTTTTCATTGGAGAGTTAGGCATAAGTGGGCGAGATCTCATTTTATTTTCCGGTGGTGTTTTTTTAGTTTACAAAACTTTTAAAGAGATCTATGAAAAGTTGCGAGGACATGAAGAAGGCGAAGAAAAATTGAAAAAGAAGAAATTAACGGTAACGCAAGCTATTGTTCAAATAACAATTATAGACATTATTTTTTCATTCGATTCTATCTTAACTGCTGTGGGTTTAAGTAGAGATCTTGCTGTTATGATAACTGCAGTTGTTATTTCGATGTTTGTAATGCTTTTATTTGCTCCTTATGTGAGTGGTTTTATTAATAAGTATCCAACATTAAAAATGCTTGCCTTGGTTTTTCTTATCGCTATCGGAGTTCTTTTGATACTGGAAGGATTGCATATTCACATCGATAAGTCGTATGTTTATTTTGGAATGGGTTTTTCAATTGTAGTCGAATTGCTCAACATTCGATTGAGAAAACTTCAACACAAGGCTAATTAATCGCTATTTTTTACTTGGCGATTGAAATAGGTGTTGCAAAATCAATTAAGAAGAGGTAAATTAGAATTGCATTTTGGTTTTATTTTTTACCTTGCATAAAATCAATTTCAAATGATCAAAGGGAAACCATCTTATCCTTTTCATACTGTTGCCTTAGCAGTCGCTTTTAATAGTGAATTGAATTTTTTAGTCGGAGAATTAAAGCGTATTAGTGAAAGTCATGCTAGCATGGCCATCTTTATTCATGCCGGCAAAAGAACAGGCGAAAAATTTCGTGAGCTCAGTACGATAATGAACAAACACGGATTTCATGATGGCAATTCAAGAATTTATTGGGAGCAAGGGCCGGCAGCAAATGCAATTTTGCAAATCTGTAAACACGAAGTTGTCGATCTATTAATTGTAGGCTTATCTGAACGCTCAAGCTTTTCATTGCCCGTAGGTTCACTTACTACTGAACTTTCGCAAAAAGCAAAATGTACTCTCTTGATTTATGGTAAAGAAACATCTGATTTCAATCGAGTATACGTTGATGCACTCGATCATCGTAAAACAGATCACACATTAATGACCGCACTTTACTTTGGTGAACGGATGAAAGCAAAAGAGATGGTCGTATTGGATGCATCTTTGCGATATGAAAAACTTAGTAGCGCTTCAAATGTTTACCCTTCAAATGAAGAAAACGAAAGTGTCTTTTCTATGGCAGTAAATCGTTCAGGTGTCGAAATCACTGTTGTGCCAAGCAATGAAAATAATTTTAAAGATATTCTTGCTTTGTCTCAAGAGGGACAAGCGGATTTAATTGTAATTAATTCTATTGATCATCATCTTAAAATATTCGACCGTATTACAACGGATCAAATTGGGAAAGTGCTCTCTGACTTAAATTGTAATTTAATGATTGTTCACTCTCGTCTAAAAGAAGTCTGAACGATGAAGGTTTTTTTAATCGGATATATGGGCAGTGGAAAATCAAAGACTGCAGAAACGCTCGCAAAATTATTAAAATTTCAGTGGGTTGATATTGATTCTCAAATTCAAATTAAAGAAGGAAGATCGATTTCGCAAATTTTTGAAACTTCGGGCCAAGAATATTTTAGAGAGATAGAAAAGAAAACACTGCATGAAATTAATTCAAGTGAAAACATCGTTGTTTCGACAGGAGGAGGGATGCCTTGTTATTTCGATAATATGGAATGGATGAATAATAATGGACTCACTGTTTACCTTGAAGCGAACGCCGGTTTGTTATTTCATAGATTAGCTTCGATGAGAGAGGGTCGCCCATTGATCGAAAAATTAAATGATGTGGAATTAATGGAACAGATTTTAAGTCATTTAATCCATCGGATTCCATTTTATAAAAAAGCGAAATTAATTGTGGGCGCTGCGAATATAAATGTAAAGTTGCTTGCTGAAAAAATAACTGAGTTTCAAAAAAAATAGTGAAGAGTTTCGTTATTCAAGCCATGCAGAAATTTCTTTTTCCAAAAAATCTACGCTTACATTTTCTTTCAATGTAGTGGCCAACGACAAGCCAACAAAGTCGGAACTGACAGGATAGCTCTTGTGATTTCTATCGACTAACACCAGTGTTCGTATTTTATTTAACTCGGCGTCTAGAAAAGGTTTCATAGCATGAAGCATCGTCTTTCCTGAATTCATAACATCATCAATTAAGATAACTGTTTTTCCGTTCAACTGATTTTTTTCGATATTCACCGAAACATTTTCAGAAAAGGTTCCGTGTTTTTTAATGTTAACTTCAACAAGAGTTATTTGCAAATCTGATATTTCTGAGAGTTTGTCTGCAATTTTTTTAGCCAATTCAAATCCATTAGTAATAATTCCTGCTAAAATAATGCTGCCGGAGGAATGATTGTCTTCGTAAATTTGAAAAGCCAGGCGATTTATTTTTTGATCTATTTGCTTGCTGTTAAGTAGTAAAGTTTTCATTCGTTCGAATTTAAATTGAGCATACTATTTATCGATTTATTTTCCCTCCCTTATAGAAATATTTTTTGTAATACGTTTCATCAAGATCGCTTATGATAACACCATTATGAGTACTAGCGTGAACAAATTTATTTGAACCGAGATAAATACCAACGTGAGAAATTCTACCCCGCTTAATTTTGAAGAAGACTAAATCTCCTTCACTTAACTCTTCACTGGATACATGGTCTGTTTTTTCATATAAATCTTTTGCAGTACCCGATAGCACTCGATTATAAATGGATCTATACATTGTACAAACAAAGCCGGAACAATCAATACCGTTTTTTGTATCGCCACTATACCGGTAAGGAGTACCAATCCATTCTTTAATAAGTTCGTAAAGTTCAGGGTTTTTTATCGACTCAATGTCATAGCCTAATTCGTTTGAGTACATGTAACATAATTGCAATTGTTTTTGTTCGTGATCGGTGGCACTAGAGTCTTGCGCCTTTACTAAAGCGGAAAGTGTAATTGAAAGTAGTAAAAGTAAAATTCTTATTTTCACGAACGTTTTTTTAGGAGCATTACATTTTCAACATGATTGGTATGAGGGAACATATCTACAGGTTGGTATGACTCGACAGAATATGCGGCATCTAGTATTTGTAAATCTCGCGCTTGCGACGAAGGGTTACAACTTACATACACTACTTTTTCCGGAGAGTTAGCTACAATAGCTTTTACAACATCCTCATGCATACCTGAACGTGGCGGATCAGTAATAATCACATCCGGATTTCCGTGCTTGCCAATAAATTCTGCATTGAAAGTATCTTTAATATCTCCGGCTTTAAAAGTTACATTTGAGATGCCGTTGAATTTTGCATTCTCTCTTGCATCTTTAATTGCATCTTCTACATTGTCAATTCCTGTAACATGTTTTGCATTGCCGGCAATAAAGGAAGCAATGGTTCCTGTTCCTGTATACAGATCATATACATTTTCTACACCAGTAAGTCCTGCATAACTTCTTACGATTTTATACAACTCATACGCTTGCAAAGAATTGGTTTGATAAAATGATTTTGCGCTAATTCTGAAAGTAAGATTTTCCATTTTCTCTTCTATCCACTTTTTGCCATTGAATAATTCAACATTCAAATCGTAAATAGTATCATTACGTTTACCATTAATGATATATTGCAGAGAAGTTATTTGGGGAAAAGTATTTTTAAGATGGTTCATCAAACTTTCTCTGGTTTCTTGATCGTCAGTTTTGAAAACCATCACAACCATCCATTCACCGGTTGAAGTAGATCGAATAATTAAATTTCTCAGATAGCCTTCTTGCGTTTTCGGATCAAAAAATTCTAACTTATTTTCTACTGCATGATGTTTTACTGCTAGTCTTATTTTATTACTCAAGTCGTCTTGCAAAAAACATTCTTTAATATCAAGAATTTTATCGAAGCGTGATGGCACATGAAAACCAAGAGCAGGTTGGTATAAAGAAGCTCCACTTTCTAAGTCTTCTTTTGTAAGCCATGCTTTATTGGAGAACGTATATTCGAGTTTGTTTCGGTAGTATTTCGTTTGCGCAGACCCTTTGATCGAAACTACTTCCGGCAATTCAATTTTACCAACGCGTTCCAGCACGTCTTGCACTTGCTTCTGTTTAAAAAATAATTGCTTTTCATACGTCATGTGTTGCCATTTACAACCACCGCATGTTCCGAAATGAGAGCAGAACGGTGTTAAACGATCGGGTGATGGTGTAATAATATTTACAACTTTTCCTTCTGCATAATTTTTCTTTTTGCGATATATCATTACATCTGCAACATCGCCGGGTACTCCTCCTTCAGCGAATATCACATAATTATCGAATCTCGCCATCGCATTTCCCTCCGAACCGGCATCAGAAATAGCTATATTTTCAACTATTTCACCCTTTTTTACATTTTCCATAGTTGGCTAAAGTAGTTAAATGAAATTAGAATTTTGCTTGAATGTTCTTGTTTCAAATTTTCAATGGCTTAATTTATTTTTGGAAGTTATTTCGAAAATAACAGGTAGAATTCGCCAAAATGATTTGAAAAGACTAAGGCAATTGGCTATTTTTGTAGAAATAATTTGTTCACCTCATGAAAATAGTACTTGAAGAAAAATCGCAGTCTGAATTAGCTATGGAAAGAGAAGATCGTTATGGTGCTCATAACTATCATCCATTGCCTGTAGTTTTAGAACGTGGCGAAGGCGTTTTCGTTTGGGATGTAGAGGGAAGAAAATATTACGATTTTTTATCTGCTTATTCTGCTTTGAATCAGGGCCACAATCATCCAAAGATTGTACAAGCGTTGATCGATCAATTGGGAAAACTCTCACTTACATCAAGAGCTTTTTACAATGATTGTCTTGGAGAATATGAAGAGTTTATAACTACGTATTTTGGATACGACAAGGTGTTGCCGATGAATACCGGAGCGGAAGGAGTGGAGACTGCTCTTAAACTTGCTCGACGTTGGGCGTATGAAATAAAGAATGTACCGGAAAATCATGCGAAGATTATAGTTTGTGAAGGAAATTTTCACGGAAGAACAATCAGCATAATTTCGGCATCCACCGATCCTGATTCATATAATAAATTTGGTCCGTTTACTCCAGGGTTTATTAAAATACCTTACAACGATCTCGATGCTCTTTCAAATGCATTAAAAGATCCAACCGTAGCTGGATTTTTAGTTGAACCCATCCAAGGTGAAGCAGGGGTGAATGTTCCTTCCGATGGATATTTAAAAGGTGCTTTTGATTTATGTAAAAACAACAACGTACTTTTTATTGCCGATGAAATCCAAACGGGGTTATGTAGAACAGGTAAATTATTGGCTTGTGATCATGAAAAAGTGCATGGAGATATTTTGATTTTAGGAAAAGCATTAAGTGGTGGTTTACTTCCAGTGTCGGCTGTTTTAGCAAGCAATGAAATTATGTTATGCATCAAACCGGGTGAGCATGGAAGTACTTACGGTGGAAATCCTCTGGCGGCTAAAGTTGCCATTGCTGCTTTGAAAGTATTGAAAGATGAAAAACTTGCTGAAAATGCCGAGCGCTTAGGAAAAATTTTGTTAGCTGAATTGAAAGCAATTAAACACGATCATATTAAACTCGTTCGTGGCAGAGGATTATTCTGTGCAATGATCATCGAACCAAAGAATGGAAAAGATGCGTGGGATGTTTGTATTGCACTTAAAGAAAATGGTCTGCTCGCAAAACCTACTCATGGCGATATTATTCGTTTTGCACCTCCACTTATTATTAGCGAAGTTCAACTGTTAGATTGTATCCGAATTATTAAAGAAACACTTGCCGCTTATTGAAGAGTTGGTAAGTCATCGACAATTTTCTTTCCAACTATTTTCGGAAAAGCGTTCGTCAATACTTTTTAGTTTTAACAAATCCTTACAAGCTTCATCTCTTTTTCCCATAGTTAAATAGGTAATCGCTCGGTTGTAATAACATTCCTTATCGGTGCTGTCTAATGAAAGTGCTTTGGAATAATCAAGCACAGCATCAGAATACATTTGCATTTCAAATTTTGCATTAGCTCTTTCATAGTAGAGGTCTGCATTGTTGGTATCAGCTACAATTGCTTTCGTAAAGTCATTAATTGCATTCATAAAATCGCTCATTAAGAACCTCATCTGTCCGATGTAAAAAAGAACTTCAGGGTTGTTGGGATCTAGTTCAAGCGCTTTTACATAAAAATTCATCGCTCCTTTAAAATCATCGGTGTCTGATTTTAAATTCCCTGCGGCTACAAGTTCCGGGATAGTAGCTTGAGCATAACATTTATCACCGAAGCATAACAGCAAAAAAAGGAAAGCTAAATAGCTAAAGATTGATTTCATTTCGATATCTCCTTCGGTGAATGTAGTGGAACGGCTTTGTTTTTATTCAATGGTGACTTTTTATTCTTTGGTATTGCCGGTAATTGTTTAACGATATATTTTCTTTTAGCCGGTGGCGTATACTTTCGTTTATCTTTTCGAATGGTGAGTTGTTGGTTTACTGTTTGCTGATTTAATTCAATGAAAGAGAGTTCGCAACCGAAAAGTTGGTAGATGTTGAAAGAAAGTAAAATAGCTACAATAAATACTCCTTTTGTTTTCATTGTTTCAACTCTGATGTCGTTTTTAAAATCGCTGATGTAACTTGTTCAACTTTTTTTGAAGCATTGCCTTTTGAAAGTTTTAATTGATTTCTAAGTTCGATAATATTATTTTCAATTTCAGCAATCAACTTTGTAGAGGCTCGCGCAAGACCTTCTTGAAGTACTCCAATCATAGCAAAACGATGTCCTTTTTTTATCAATGATTTATTCTCGCTAATTTTCTTTTTAAGGTTATTGAATTTTACACCGGACGATACGAATATAGCTGCGAAAATAAGTGCGAGTCCAATGATAAGTAGCGAAAAATATTTTTTGAAACTTGTAATTTTTGTTGATAGCTCGTCAATGTCAATTTGCAATTGTTGAACTGTGTTTTGCAGATTCATTTGTTCAGTTTTATCGGCGTCTTTCTTTAAATTAATTGTGGCAGCTGCATTACCGATCGTACTATCTTTGCGCATTTTCAACATATCAATTTTATAATTGATATAAGAATCGTAAACGTCAAAACCTTGTTTGAAATGATTGTTATCAGCATACCCTTTGCTGATGTTCACATAAGCCTGCATCAACAGTGAATCTACGCCGTTACTATGAATTTGTTTGAAAGGCCTGAGACCTATCATTAAGTTGTCTAATGCATCGGGCTTAATGTAAATCGTCTTTGATTGATTCATCAATTGCTGAAGCTGTTCGGTACTTTGAGCTTTCACTTGAAGTGCTACAAATACGAGGAATAGTGCGAGTGTTATTTTCTTGATCATGATATAAAAAATTTAATGTAAACATCCGTGCTGTTTCCGCTTTCACTTTCAATTTTGATTTCTCCCTTATGGAATTCGCTAATTATTTGTTTACTTATTGTTAAACCTAATCCGGAACCTTCTTTTGGTTCTCTGGTAGAGTAAAATTCATCCATTGCTTTTGTTAGAATATCATCTGTCATACCGGTTCCATTATCTTTAATTCTTATTTGCAAAAAACGAGGAAGAATACGAGTACTGATAGATATTTTTGGTTGGTAACCTTTTATTCCTTTTTTATACTTTTCTTCTATCGATTTTAATGAATTGCTCAGTAAATTTAGTAGGAGATAACCAATAGCACCGTGATTCGTTTTTACGGCCGGCAGATTTTTCTCGAAATCTTTAGTAATCTGGCAATCGTATTCAGCGTGTGTTTGTAACATTCCTCGATTAAAAATTTCTACAAATTCTTCGCAAAGTTTATTAATATCAGTTGCTTCGTACTCTCTATTAATTTCATTTTCTTGTGAAATAAGAGCATCGATTAATCTAGTTTCAAAATGTGTGGATGCAACAATTTTTTGTATTTCAGAAGTTTGTTTGCTTGTCCAACTTTCATCTTGTTCATTTTCTGATTCAAGTTCTATCGAAGAATTCAGTAACTGATCAGATTCTTCTTTCAATCGTAAATAGGAATTTTTTTGAAGTTTATATTTACTAATAATGTTTTCGGCTTTGCTTAAATTAGATTTAACAGTCAAAAAGCGATCTTCGGTTTTCGCTAATTCAAATTCTTGCTTTTTTAGTTTTCTTCTTTTGAATTGTAAAAAAAGCAAGGTAATGATCAACCAAATGCCAAATGAAATGGCGAATGACCGTAAAAGCTTGTCGTATTTTGCTTTTGTTTCTGTTTTTTGAATGGTTAAATTCTCAATGTTGCTTTTGTGTTCTTGAAGTTTACTTTGTAAAGTCGAACTATTACTTAAATAGGTTTTCTCCATCAATAATAATGTGTCTTTCAATTCAGCTTCAAACGAAGAATCAAGTGTTTGGTCATATTGATGAAGCTCGTCTAAGCCGAATCTGTTGAGATTTTTTCCATAGTAAGATTTAGCCTTTGAATCATGAAATTCTAAAACTGTTGTATTTTGAGTTTTATAAATTGGAGCACTTCGTTGAGCAAAAAGGTTTTGCGGATGAATAAAATATGCCGTTATTAGTAATAAATAAAGTAGAGGTGATTTTTTTATCATTCAATTGATCGTTTTAAATCAAGTTTACAAGATAAACTTTCCTATGACAAGCTCCTTATGTAATAGGTTTTAATTATTAACGAAGAAATGTGTATGAAATTTAATTTGATTCTAATAAAAGAATGTTCATTTTAGTGCCTTAGTATCAACTATGAGATTGATTGCACGTAGGATTTTCCGCATATTAATTGTGGTTTTGCCTTTGATTTTGATTTTTTTCTTTGCTTTCAGAAATACTTTTCTGGACATTGTTTTGAAACGTGTTGTAAAAAAAATGTCGGATGAAAAGGGTGTCGTCTTAACGATTGATGCGGCTGCATTTTCCGGGTTTTCAACGGTGGCTTTTGGTAAGGTTAGCTTGGTTCCACAAAATGGGGATACACTATTCACGGCAGATACACTTAGAGTGCGTCCATCAATATGGACATTTCTAACAGGTACTTTGAGAATTAAAGAAGTGGAAGCCGAAGGTGTATTGATTCGTTTGGTACATAAAAAGAGTGGAGACAATTACCAATTCATAAGAAAAGATTCATCAATTGCAGATTTATCAGTAAAAGGGAAGAAAGATTTTGGGTTGATATTGAAAAGTTTTCTTGATAGAGCATTCAATTTGGCCCCACAACGAGCCGACATGAAGAACATACAGCTGACTTTGATAAACGATACCTTAGCTGCTTCAATTCGGATAAATACTTTTCATTCGGATGAGAACTTAATGAATGGAGTTTTCGAAGATTTAACAGCTCACAATACCTGGATTTGTAATGGTAGTTTCTCTCAAATTGCTCATCATCTCGATGTATTTATTTTTCCGGCTGATGCATCTAGGTCGTCAGTTTCTGTGTTGAAAGAACTTACAGGCACCTCTCTTTCATTCGATACTATTCACCTTGTTTTAGATGGTTATCGTTACCACGATCATAGTCTGAAGATAAACGGGCTTTCTTCCTTTAGGAATATTTCTTTGAAACACGATAAAATTTCTTCCGATACTATAAAACTCAATAAAACATCAATCTCATATTCACTCACTGCTGATGAAAGTACACTGATGTTAGATAGTTCATCTACTGTTGAATTGAATGGAATCACTTTTAATCCATTCATTAAATTGGATGTTGGAGTGTCAAAAAAGTTTGCGTTGAAGATTGATTGCAAAGAAACCAACGGAACAGAGTTTTTTAATTCGTTACCGGATGGAATGTTCGATGATGTAAGGACCATAGAAGCAGATGGAACTTTAAAATTTTCATTAAATTTTTATCTCGATACAAGCAATCCCGATAGTGTTCAATTCGATGTTTCATTGGCAAAAAATAAATTCAGGATTCGAAAATTTAATCAAAGCGATTTGATGAAAATGAGTTCGGAATTTATCTATAACATTTACGAGAACGATCGTTTTGTTCGGTCAATGATTGTTGGCCCATCCAATTTTTACTTTACGCCAATCGGCAATGTATCTTCTAATTTTAAGAATGCAGTATTGACTTCAGAAGACGGAAGTTTTTTTTGGCACAATGGTTTTAACGAAGATGCCTTTCGAAATTCAATAGCTACTAATTTTAAAGCTGGAAAATTTGTTCGTGGCGGATCAACGATCTCGATGCAACTAGTGAAAAATATTTATTTAAGTCGCAAAAAAACCATAGCGAGAAAAGCAGAAGAAGCACTCATTGTTTGGATGATTGAAAGCAATCGTCTTTATTCCAAAGAACGAATGTTTGAAGTTTATTTGAACATTATAGAGCTAGGTCCAAATATTTATGGAATAGGAGAGGCCGCTCGTTTTTATTTTAATAAACCACCATCTGAATTAAGTCTGGAAGAAGGAATATTCCTTGCTAGTTTATTGCCACATCCAAAATGGTTTCGATATAGCTTCGATCAGGATGGGAATTTGAAGCCATATATGGCAGGATATTACCGACTTGTTTCAAGTTTCATGTTAAAAAAACAGATGATCGATCAGAATCAATTTGATCGCCTTCAGCCTGTAGTGAAAATTGTTGGACGAGCTCGCGAAATGGTTGTGCCATCAGATACTTTACTGCCCGATGATATTGAGAACCTAATAATTGGGCAATAAGCTTTGATTCAACGTAATATGAAGTTAACTCCTGTTCGTAAAATAGTAAAAAACAGTTAATTTAATGACATGTGATTTTTAGTATTTAACTAAATTGCACACTTAATTATTTCTCCTTAGCCGAACAATAATATTCTCTGCACCACGGAAACGGCTAACATTTCTCAGACGTATGAAATTAAAAGGTAAAGTAAAATTCGTCAGTAAGGATAAAACTGATTTTTTTCAAGTCTTGAAAAAAAGAGTAGATCAATACTTTGAAGAAAATAAAGTTTCAAAACATGCTAATTTTAGTATGGTAGCGAAATCCATTATCCTGCTGCTAGGTTATCTGCTTCCATTTGTATTGTTGCTTGCTCTTCAAATAACATCACTTTGGTTTTTGTTGATATGGGTAGTAATGGGTGTGTGTATGGCCGGAATAGGAATGAGTGTGATGCACGATGCAAATCATGGTGCTTACACCGACAATGATAAAGTAAATGAATTCATAGGTTATTCTCTTAATCTTGTTGGAGGGTCGGTTTTGAATTGGAAGTTGCAACACAACATTCTTCATCATACATATACAAACGTTTGTGGAATGGATGACGACATTGCCGATCGTTTAGTGTTGAAGTTTTCACCACATACCAAGGTAAAGTGGTTTCATAAATTTCAACCGTTTTATGTGTTTTTCTTTTACGGAATTATTACCGGCTATTGGGTGTTTTTAAAAGATCTTATACAATTCTATCAATTCACAAAAAATGGTGTTAATCCTCAAAGCAAAAAACAAAATATTGTTTCATTTGTGAAAATTTCATTCATGAAAATAATTTATTTATTCGTTATGCTTTTTGTACCGGTTTATTTTTTTTCTATTCCTATATGGGAAGTGATAATCGGTTTTTCATTGATGCATTTTATTGCCGGAATTACTTTGAGTGTGATCTTTCAAATGGCGCATACTGTCGATGAAACTGAGCATCCTCTTCCGAATGAATTAGGGAACATTGAAAACGATTGGGCTATTCACCAAATGAAAACAACAGTTAATTTCTCGCCTAAAAACAAATTACTTTCATGGTATGTTGGAGGCTTAAATTTTCAAGTAGAACATCATCTGTTCCCGAAAATTTGTCACGTACATTATCCGAGTTTATCAAAGATTGTTAAGCAAACTGCAGATGAGTATGGAGTTCCTTACTTAGTAAATCCTACTTTTTTCGGAGCAATCAAATCACATTTGAGAGCCTTGAAAAGGTTTGGTAGTGTCTTAAAATTTAATGAGGTAATTGCTTAAAGCAGTAGGGTTCTGTTTTTTTTCATTTAGCAATTTCATTCAATCGTTCAATTTTATGTTGCAGTTCACAAAATTGAGGATTTTCGGCAAACGTATTTCTGATTTTTTCGAGAAATTCTTGCGCTTGCGCCAGAAAGAAACTTCTTACCCTAATGAATTCTTCGTTATTGGTTTCTCCACTGTCAATTGCCATTTTACGTAAATCATCGCCGATGTCGCACAGAAAAATTCGGCAACTAATATCTAATAAAGCATAAAAGAATAAAACCTCTCTTAGATCATAAGTGATTACGTCGCCTACCTCAAATTGCCAATTGTGAACTTCGAAATCTTCCAAAAAATTATCTTCCAGAACTTCTAATTTCATTGCTTCTTTTACTAGTTCATATTGTGGATGAATGAGTATAAATTTTCCGGCAGCAATAGATATATTTATCAATTGTTTGAATTCACGAGTAACCGGAACACTTAATTTATCACCAAAGACTACCAACGTTGACATGAAATAGAAGTGTAAACAAATTAGATTTATTCTTATCGAGTCAAAAATAATCAAAAACCACCTAATTACACAGCATCGAAAGGAGTTTATTTGGAAATACTTCAATCAAAAACCTACATTTGTAGTAAATAAATAGATCATAAATGTTAGGATTAAAATTGCCTACCGATCCACGATGGGTAAATATCGTAGAAACAAATATTAGCGAGATACTTACCGATCATGCCTATTGTGAACAAAAGGCATGTACTAATGCCATTAATTTAATTGTTCACTTTCCGGAGTGTTCAGATTTAGTTGAGGCAATGCTTGCTCTTGCAAAGGAAGAACTGGAACACTTTCAGCAAGTGCATCAAAAAATAATGGAGCGCGGATTTTCATTGGGCCGGGAGCGAAGAGATGAATATGTTTTTGAACTCAACTCTTTTATCAGAAAAGGTTTTACAAGAAACTTTGTTTTAGTCGATAAACTGCTTTTCTCTGCGCTGGTAGAGGCACGGAGTTGCGAACGGTTTAAAGTTTTATCTGAAAATATAAATGATGAAGAGCTTCGTAAGTTTTATCATGAATTGATGATTAGCGAAGCTACACACTACACGACTTTTCTAAAATTTGCTCGGCAATATGCGGGTGACATTGATGTTGAAAAAAGATGGCAAGAGTTTCTGGAGTTCGAAGCTGAGATAATTAAAAAGTACGGCCGCAAAGAAACGATTCATGGTTAATTAGTGCAATGAACTTTCCAAAGCATTTTTCCATGCTGAAGGAATCTCAATCGAAATTTTCTGATCGTAATTAAACATTACCATTACGCTAATTGCAGAACTTAAAAGTATTTCTTTCTCTTCATGAAATTTGAACATTTCATAAGCAAGGTCAAAACTTTTTGTTCCTATTCTGCAGCATTTCGTACGAATAAAAATTTCATCTTTGAAATGTACAGGCTGTGTGAAGTCAACTTTGATTCTTGCAAGTATAACTCCTTCTTTCGACCAATCATATCCGTAGTCGACTATTTTATCGAAGAAGTCTACACGCGCTTCTTCGAAGTAAGTAAGGTAAACTGCATTGTTTACATGTTGAAACATATCAAGATCCGAAAACCGGATTGTCACTTTACAAATGTGTTCAGCTGGTGTCATGGTTAGTTGTCTAATTTTTGAAATTGTGAATTAGCAGAAACATATTCAGGAACAATTGCTTTCATTTTTTTTACAATTACTTCATTGTTTTGCAATTTGAAAAGATCAATTAATTCCGAAATCTCTTTTTCTATAGTTGGAAAATCGTATTCTCTAACTTTTGCAATCATTATTTTACTATGATGAGTTGGCAGCGTTGTTTCTTTGTTTGCCAATAACTCTTCATAAATTTTTTCACCCGGACGTAATCCTGTAAATATTATTTGAATATCTTTTCCAAGAGTCAATCCTGAAAGTTTAATCATGTTTTTTGCTAAGTCAACAATCTTGATACTTTTTCCCATATCAAAAATATAAATTTCTCCTCCGTTTCCCATAGCGCCGGCTTCCAATACTAACTGACAAGCTTCCGGGATTGTCATAAAAAATCGCTCAATCTCCGGATGCGTTACTGTAATTGGTCCTCCTTCATCTAATTGTTTTTTGAATCGAGGAATTACACTACCACTTGAATCGAGTACATTCCCAAATCGAGTGGTGATAAATTTAGTAGTGCAAATTTTATTCAACGACTGACAATAAATTTCTGCAATCCGTTTCGTAGCACCCATAATAGATGTAGGATTAACTGCTTTGTCGGTGCTAACCATTACAAATTTCTCAGCGTTGTATTTTACAGCAAGGTCTGCGATTATCTTTGAGCCTTGTACGTTAGTAAGTATTGCTTCAGAAGGATTATTCTCCATAACAGGAACGTGCTTGTAAGCAGCGGCATGAAATACAACTTCCGGTTTATAATAATTGAATACCCGTTCCATTCGTTCGTGTTGTCGAATGTCGGCAATAACTGTTTCAAAATTTTTCCAATGGAATCGTTCGGTCAATTCAAGTTCCAGATCATACAATGCAGATTCTGCCTGATCTAGAATAATTAATAGTTTAGGTTTGAAAGGAATTATTTGTCGTGCTATTTCACTTCCAATTGAGCCGGCACCACCTGTAATCATAATTGTTTTTCCTGTCAATTGATTGCGAATAATATCGAAGTCGAGACTGATAGGTTCTCTTTCAAGTAAGTCGAGAATTTTAATTTTCTTAATTTGTTTGAAGCTAAGTTCACCATTAATCCATGTTGTAACAGGAGGTACATTTAACGTGTTTACATCGTTTTTTAAACAGACATCTACAATCTCCTGTTTCTTTTCGCTACTAATAGTTTGTGCGCTTAGAATTAAATTCTCCACATGATTTGCAATAAAAAGTTGTTCTAAATCTTCTGAATGAAAGATCCGAACGCCTTCAACTGTTTTTCCTACTTTATTGGAATCGTCATCTACAAATGCAATTACTTTGAAGCGCATATTAGCATCTCTGTCGAGTGCACGCTTGGTAATTAATCCTGCTTCACCGGCTCCGTAAATAATCACTTGCTTTTTTGCACGCGTCGGATTTTTTAATTCTTGGTAAATAGTTTTGACCAATATTCTAAAAGCCGTAATTGAAAAAACAGAAGCAAAATATTCAATGATTAAAACTGAAAAGGGAATAAGGTATATGCCAATTAATTTTACCGACACTAAGTTGGCAACTCCCATAAATATAGTACCGGCAGTAATAGTATAGAAAATTCTCAACGCATCTTTGGTACTCGTATATCTGATAATGCCATGATAGATCTTAGAGATCAGAAAACTTATGGCTCTTGTTAATATCAATGTCGGAAAAGCAAATTTCCATAGCTCAATTTCTTTATCAGGTATCCTGAAATTAAAACGCAACTGATATGCGAGTATCAGTGCCCCTATACAAATGGTCAGATCAATAAGGAAAATGATCCATTTAGGTGTGTTCCGTTCTGAGAATTTAATAGCCATAGATTGATGGTCAAATATAGTTTTTTATTGCTAATGAGTCAGCCTCATTTAATTAGCCTTAAAATAGTCTGTTCATAATGACTTATTTGGCTTTTATTTATTCTTTGACAATTGGCACTATGATTTTATATTTGTACTACTCTATGAATGTATTATTTATCGCGCCTTATCCTACTTCTGAAGCTCCAAGTCAGCGATTTCGTTATGAGCAATATTTCAGATTACTGGAAGAAAAAGGCTACACATTCAAGACTTCAACTTTCATCGATTCGGCTTCTTGGAAAATTCTGTATAAGCCCGGTCATTTTTTTAAAAAGATAATGGCTTTGCTCAAAGGAAATCTCAGAAGGATAGGAGATCTGTTAAGCATCTATAAATATGACGTAGTTTTTATCCATCGTGAAGTTAGTCCGTTCGGACCTGCACTATTTGTTTGGATTGTAACAAAAGTATTTAGAAAATATACGATTTATGATTTTGATGATGCCATTTGGATACCCAATGCATCTGAATCGAATAGTAAACTTACTATGCTCTTCAAACGTTTCTCCAATGTAAAAGATATTTGTAAATGGGTGACTGTTGTTTCTGTTGGTAACAAATACTTAGCAGAATTCGCTTCTCAGTACAATAGAAATGTTGTTATCAATCCAACAACTATAGAAACTGATGGCTACCACAATCTCATTAAAGATCATAATACGTCTAAATTTGTAATCGGGTGGACGGGCTCACATTCAACTTTAAAATATTTGAATGACATATTTCCTGTTATTTTAGAATTGGAAAAAAGTTTTGATTTCGAGTTTCATGTTATTGCAGACGTACCACCTAAATTATCGTCGAAGAGTCTCAAGTTTGTACCATGGAATAAAAATACAGAGATCAATGATCTGCTTGCATTCAATATAGGAATCATGCCATTGCCCGACGATGTGTGGTCGAAAGGAAAGTGCGGCTTTAAAGCGTTGCAATATATGGCACTTGGAATCCCTGCCATCGTTTCGAATGTGGGTGTAAATGCCGAGATAGTTGATCATGGCAAAAATGGTTATATCTGTAAAACAAACGACGAATGGTTTTCACATTTGAAAATGGTCTTAACACAACCCGCTTTGCTTAAGGAACTCAGTTCAAATACAAGGTCTAAAGTAGTTGATTATTATTCGGTTAAGTCAAATAGTGAGAACTTTCTAAAGCTCTTTAATTTTGATAAAAATGACTGATTCAAACGTAGATTTCAATTTAATTTTGATAAAAAATCACAGCATAGTCGGTTCTCATCAGAAAGGCTATTCGATGAATTTATTATCTTCGACGCAATAAATAAGGAGAATAAATGGAAATGACAGAAACGCAATTTAAAGCCGTAGCTCTAAACGACAAACACCAAGCTTTAGGAGCCAAGATGGTACCTTTTGCCGGTTATCTAATGCCGGTTTCGTATGTTGGAATCAATACAGAACATGAAACAGTACGAAGCAGCGTTGGGGTTTTTGACGTGTCTCACATGGGTGAGTTCATTTTAAAAGGCGACGATGCGCTCGACCTTATTCAAAGAGTTACGAGCAACGATGCTTCTAAATTGACAGATGGAAAAATTCAGTACAGTTGTTTTCCCAATGAAACAGGTGGAATTGTCGACGATCTTTTAGTCTATAGAATAGATGAAAAAACATATATGTTAGTCGTGAATGCTTCCAACATTGAGAAAGACTGGAATTGGTTAGAAAAGTTTAACACGAAGAATGTGGAGATGCACAACATTTCCGATAAGACATCACTACTTGCTGTTCAAGGTCCGTTAGCTGCGAAAGCTCTTCAGTCGCTTACCGATATAGATCTAAGTTCGATCGATTATTATACATTTAGAAAAGGCGTTTTTGCAGGAGAAAAAAATGTGTTGATTTCTGCCACGGGATATACCGGAGCGGGAGGATTTGAAATTTATTTTGAAAATGCGCAGGCGAATACAATTTGGGATGCTATTTTCAAAGCAGGAAAAGAATACAATATACAGCCGATAGGTTTGGGAGCAAGAGATACATTAAGATTAGAAATGGGTTTTTGTTTATATGGGAACGACATTGATGATACAACTTCACCAATAGAAGCAGGGTTGGGATGGATTACAAAATTCACAAAAGAATTTACCAATAATGTTGCACTGAAATTGCAAAAAGAAAATGGTGTAGCTAGAAAGTTAGTCGGATTTGAAATGATTGATCGAGGAATTCCTCGTCACGATTATCATGTAGTTGACTCATCAGGAAATGTGATTGGGAAGGTAACAAGTGGAACGCAATCGCCTTCATTGAAAAAGGCAATTGGAATGGCCTATGTAAAACCTGAATTTGCAAACGAAGGGAATGAAATTTTCATTTCGATCCGCGATAAATCATTAAAAGCAAAAGTTGTAAAATTTCCATTTTACAAAAAGTAAGTCACTATATTTTATTAATTATGAAAAGTCTTTCAATTGATGCTTGTTTTTCGCCACATCTTTATCCGGTTTATGCCGATGAAGAAAGTATTGTTGTGGTGATAGACATTTTCCGAGCTACATCGGCTATTTGTACAGCTTTCGAGCATGGTGCCGAAAAAATGATTCCGGTTGCCACAGTAGATGAAGCGAGAAAATGGAAAGAGAAAGGTTACTTAGTAGGAGCAGAGCGCGATGCAATTACAGTAGATGGTTTTGATTTTGGAAATTCTCCGTATAGTTATATGGGAGAAAGTGTAAAAGGGAAGACGATTGTAATTACAACTACCAACGGTACACAAGCAATAGACGCTGCAAAAAATGCTTATAAAGTTGTTGTAGGTTCATTCTTAAATATCAATTCTCTTTGCGAATGGTTAGTTAGTGAAAAAAAGAATGTACTTTTATTATGTTCCGGTTGG
The DNA here is from genome assembly GCA_031367345.1 of Bacteroidota bacterium. Taxonomy (GTDB): domain Bacteria; phylum Bacteroidota; class Bacteroidia; order AKYH767-A; family 2013-40CM-41-45; genus JADKIH01. The sequence continues at coordinate 39,518 of JANLPR010000010.1, forward strand.
AAAAATAAATTTAATCTGGAAGATGCACTCTTTGCCGGAGCGGTTACAGAAATGTTAACTACGATGAGTGAGGAATACAAATTAGGCGATGCGGGATTAGCCCTAAAATTTTTATATCAGCAAGCTCAAAAAGATCCGACTAAATTTTTAGCCAATGCTTCACATAAAGAACGTCTTGTAAGGTTAAATCTGAAAAGAGACGTAAAATATTGTCTCACGCCCAATCAAACTACTGTTATTCCTATTCTCGAAAATGGTGCTTTGGTTCGATTGGTACGAGAGCCGGTAATGATTTGAAGTTTTTAAGCCTTGAAAGCTTGAGCAAATATTTTTTTAAATTGATCAATGAAAATCGTCAGAAGTTTCTTCCGTACTTTTTTCTTCAGGAATTTTTTCCTGCAAGAGTTGTGGCATTCCGGCATTTACCCAAGCGGTAAACCATATACTACCAACATCAATTACCGAAGCACATAACCTTCTTTCTACTTGTCCGGCAAGCAACTCGTTATAGGCAGCGCTATATTCTCTGCTATATACTTGAATAACTGTTGATCCTCTAATTTCGAACGAGTGTTTTTTGTCTGCTTCAAATTCTGACGAAAGTTTTTTCTCAATCGATAATACAGAATCTAAAGCAGCATAACTTTCACTTGCTTTCTGCCATACAAATGGACGGATATTTTCAATGTAAGCAGCTCGTCCAACGAATAGGTCGTAGTCTGCACCAAACAATTCAGGTAATCGACTTTCCCATAAACCATGAATACCTTGTTGATTGGTGAGCTGTCCATTGTAATTTTCGGTGCAGTGGAGTGGAACGTGGCTATCCGCAATATAATGTCCAATGTTAGCTGAATAATATAAAATAGAACCAATATCTTTTTTTACGAAAGCGTCGATCAAATTGTAGAACATTTTTTGAATATACCAAGGGCCAATTCCGTACATGTTTAATGAATCTTCCGAATATTTCGAAACAGCATCTTTCCAATTTTGGGGTAGAGAATCGAACGGATGTTCGCCATAGTGGTCGGCATCTATAAAATGTCGAGGAGCTTCTTTGGGGTCGTTCATTCGACGTTTGTCAGGATCTACAGCGTGATTAGTAATATAGTCGATATTGATTTTATAGAAACCAAATAGTTCGGGAGGCAGCGTAAAGCACGCCATTCGGTTAATGGTGCGATGGCCATAAAATCCCCAGCCAAAACCCGGAATGGAGAAAACAAAAAGCAAAAAACAAAACAGAGATCGTTTCATTCCACAAAGGAAAGCTATTCGGATGCGTTGTTGCAACCAATAGATGATGGGTAATTAATGGTGAGAAGAAAGAAGTCTGAACCTGGATTTTTCTGATTTATGGATTTTCATGATTGGTGATTTAGAATTTCGCTTGGGAGTTGTAAGAGTGTGAGTGAGGAGTTTGAGTGTGATTTTTGAATTATGAAGCATGAAAAAATTAAAACATCGCAGTCAATTAATAGCTAACAATTTTTCCCGCTGAGCGAAATGTTGAGCCGGAGCAAACTATTTTTTCAGTGACAAAACAAATTCTTCCGGCGGCATTTCGCTCTTGAGTAACATCAGTCTGAAGTAGGAAGTAAGAGTATGGTAATTGAATATGAAGTATTGAAAAATCAAATAAAGCAGTCAATTAATATTCCCCATTCTACATTAATCATTATTAATTTTTCATTACTCCTGTGTGCGGCTGAATGATCTCTCGCACGGCCCGTCACACAACATTCTGTCGAGCGGGAGCCAATTAGAGATTGTTCATTAATCATTTTTCATTCTTCATTTATCATTATTAATTCTAATACTGCCAAGAGCGGAATTCCGTTCGGCGAATGATGGCTTGCATTTTACTTCTCACTTCCGCCTCTCTAAAAATTCCGCTCAGCGTGGTGAAGAATGAAGTATGAAACAACTATACAATGTAGAAGAATTCAAGTTCACACTAACACTGACAATCTTGTAATTTGCGCTCGGCTGAATGTTGTGTGATCGGCTGTGCGCAAGATCATTCAGCCGCACACAGAAGAGGAATTAATAATTTATAATGATTAATGAAGAATGATTATTTATTAATTGACTACTATGTTTATCGTTATTCTTTTATAAAATTTCGAATCATAAAAATCCTTAAATCAAATAAATCCCGGTTCAGACTTTGTTTAATTACGAATCATAAAAATCCTCAAATCAGCTAAATCCCGGTGCTGACATTTTTCCTGCTGCGTCGGTTCCAATAGCTCTCAGAACCGCCGAAGGGTTTAATTTTTTAATTGTATATTGGTGAATCAATTCTTGAACTGAGGCAAATTTATCAAATCATGAAACATGTATTCCTATTAATAGCATTAATATTTTCAATAAAAAATACCTGTTTCGCACAAGCGCCAATTATTATTTGGGAACACACTTATGGAGGGAGCTTAGACGATGAAGGAAACAATTTAATCATAGAACCAAATGGAAATATATTGGTTTTAGGGACAACAGAGTCTAGAGACTCGGATGTCACCTCTCCTATTGGTCTTCACGACTGTTGGCAACTTAGATTAGATCAAAATGGAAATAAATTGTTTGACAAAAATTTTGGAGGAATTAGCTTTGATGGTGGCGTTTCAGAAATAAAAACAACGAACTCTGGTTATATTTTCGCCGGCGAATCTTATTCACCAACTATCCCCGGTTATTCTGGCGGTTTTTCTAACGATTCATACATTGTTAAACTTGATTCACTGTTAAATTTAGAATTTCAATATTGTTATGGGAGTTTAGGTGAAGAAAGTGCATTAAAAATTGTTGAAACATTAGATAGTGGCTTTGTTTTTGTTAGCGCTGTATCTTCTACCTCCTTTACAAGTTCTGGTTCTGTTCATGGTTTTCATGGCAGGTCTGATTGGTGGCTATGCAAAATTGATCGAAATGGTATTTTATTATGGAGCTTAGCCATTGGAGGAACTGGTTGGGATGATGCGGAATCTGTTGTGGCATTATCTGATGGAAATTTTTTGGTCACTGGCGCAAACGGATCCTTCGACGGCGATGTAACCTGCACCGATTTTAACAAAACTTGTCGTGTCGTAAAAGTTAGTTCTTTTGGGGCTATTCTTTGGGATCGTTGTTATGGTGGTACTACGGGAAGCGAAATGGGCTATGATCTGGTTGAAGATGGCAATTCAGGGTTTGTAGTGGCCGCATCAACTTCATCGGACGATGGGGATATAATAGATCATATCGGGGACGATGACATTTGGGTATTTAAGGCAGATAGTTCCGGAAATATTATTTGGTCGCATTGCTATGGTGGAATCAGTTATGATCGACCTAAATCGATTTCTAAAACATCGGATGGCGGATATTTAGTTTGTGGTCGTTCAACAAGTAATCCTCTTCGCATATCGTTACCCTACGATATTATTGTAGTAAAAATTGATTCCATGGGAAATCAACAGTGGATAAAATACCTATCAGGAACAGATTGGGATGAAGGGCATTATGCAATTGAAAGTTCACCGGGAGAATACATCGTTACCGGCTATACTCAGTCACGCGATGGAGATATTTCTCACTATCTTGGAGGAAAGGATTTGTGGGTAATAAAACTAGCAGAGCCAGTCGGAGTTTTGGAACAGTCTAACGAGATTAATACGTTGAGTGGAAACATTTTTCAAAACACAATGAGTGCAACATTTATCACAAATGAGTCAAGTGCCTACACCGTATCGTTGTATGATTTAACAGGTAGATTAATCTATAATTCATTACAAAAAAGTGTAATAGGCAAAAATCAAATAGAAGCCATGTTGCAAATATCACCTGGAATGTATTTAATAAAAGTTGAAACGAAAAGCAGAATACTTTCAAAATTAGTAATAGCGCATTAAAGATTTCGAATTTTATTTTCCGCATCAAACTGTAAGTTAAATTTATCAAACAATAAATTATGAGAAATATAGGTTTGTTATTTTATTTCATAGGTTTCTTTCTATCTGAATCGCACTCGCAAACAATTCAATGGCAAAAGACATTTGGAGGTTCTAGAAATGAAGTCGGTAATGATATTTTGGGTTTAAGTAACGGGAACTTAATAATTTTTGGAAGTGCGGGTTCTTCAAATGGTGATGTAATTGGGAATCATTTTTCGCCAGATCTAGATGCATGGTTACTTGAATTGGATACAAATCAATATATTATTTCACAGAAGTGCTTTGGAGGGATAAGTGGGGAGGAAGCCCGATCCGGATTGCAATTAACAACCGGAAAAATATTTATGGGAACTGCAGATTTTAATGATGGTGATGTTTCCGGTGTTCATAACAGTCAAGACATCTGGGTGGTCCGGACCGATAATTTAAATCACATCTTATGGCAG
>JANLPR010000013.1:0-2673 GCA_031367345.1 Bacteroidota bacterium
CCCGATAAATATCGGGAGGGGATTTTATTACATCATGACAAAGAGGGGGAAGAAACGAGCAAGTGCTGATGTTGGATTAATGTTCATAGCATACAACTTAAGAAGAATGATGAATATTCTTGACAAAAACATTTTCAAAAAATTCCTTAAAGAACTTGGCTTATTATTTTTTGGAAAATTGATCGATGCAAACGAAAATGCCTTGACTAGGGCACTACCTATTTTTGAAGTATCAAAATCGAATCTCTTTTTAAGGGCAGCCTAAAGTGAACGTAATGAGTTCAAATTTTTCACTATATTTGGTGATGACGGTTAGTTAATAGACAGACTGCCGTTATAGGCAACCCGTTTCGCTCCGAATAAAAAGTTGTATATAACGAACGGACATCGCTCCAAGCTTTTCGGCAAAGTCGTTTGGTTATCGCTTCTGTAAAAGTAAAAGAGGGGCATCCTTCTCTTATTTTTAACTTTGGTATGCGCCACATTTATTTTTACCCCTACGCGCTCGCTGCTTCGATTGTATGGGCAACTTTCTCAACCCTTTTAAAAAAGTGAAACAAATGCAGAACCTATATGGAAGATTTTCGTATTTAATCCATAAACATTAAAACTCACTACAATGAAAAAGACGCTACTCGCTGTGTTTATTACACTCAGCATCTTCGCAAACGCTCAATCATTTAAAAAGGGACAAGTTGACATTAATCTCGGCATAGGTTTCGGCAACACCTTCATTGCTTCCCCATTCACCACTTCTTCAACACCTGTTTCCATTGCTCTTGAATTTGGCGTATCCGATGCACTTAGCATTGGCGGCTATTTCACTTCCATGAAAGCTGAATGGCAAGTGAGCGGCACGGCTAACTGCAACAGCGGAAACGGCAACGGAAACTTTGCTTACACATATATAGATAAATACACCTGGACATATAACATTGCAGGGCTGCGAGCAGCATATCATTTCACTCCGCAAAACGACAAGCTCGATTCCTACGGAGGGCTCATGCTCGGAAATAATTTTGCAAGCTCCACCTTTTCAACAGTAACAAGCCCCTACTGCGATAAACATGAAGTTGTATTCACAGGAAAAGATTACGGTGGATTTGTCGCAGCCGCATTTTTAGGAGCACGATACAGGTTCACCAATAACATAGGAGTTTATGGCGAGCTTGGTTATGGCGTAACCTATCTCAACCTCGGGCTTAACCTCAGATTCTGACCTTTCTTACTACTCTGCTGTGCAGCATTTCCCTATTCAATCATAATCAGAACTAAACAATGCCAAATGTCTCACACAGACTTAATGAAAGCCAATGAGGCTAACAACCACTTCGAATAATTTCCAACTTCTTTGTTTTGATGAGTGAGATTTCTAATCGGCTGGTCAATACTCATTGTGTTAAGTTAAAGTGGGAATTCCGGCGCATATTGAGCCACTGATTCCGGTTAATGTTGAGCCACTGATTCCGGTTAATGTTGAACCACCCCTATTGAAAGGAGAATGTTATTCCGGCGCATATTGAGCCACTCCGGATAGTGTCATTCCGCTGCGCAGTATTTCCCCATCAAAACATAATTAGAACTTCACAGCACTACAAATGCCTCACAAAGCCATTCTGAAAGGCGATGAACCCAACTCTCGCTCCGAAGAATTTCCAAATTCTTTGTTTTGAGTTGTGTGATTGCTAATCCACCTTCAATGCTCAAGGTGTTAATTCAAAGGCCAGGTACTAGCGAAAAGCAGCTGCAACATTGCATTACAACAACATTATTTTTTTGTCTTTTTATTTTTATATTTAGGAAAATGGGAGCTGCACTAAACCCCGGACTAATAGCCAAATCAATATCCTTTATCTATCTACAATGCAATTCAAAAATGAAAAACTATAAATCTTATTTTACTATTCCTGCCACACCGGAAGAAGTGTATGCAGCAATAACAAATCCGTTAACCATTCAATTATGGACCGGGGCAGCGGTTAAAATGTCGACAGAACCCGGATCAGAATTTTCAATGTAGGATGACAGTATCAGTGGAAAAAATTTGGAGTTTGAAGAAAACAAGAAAGTAGTTCAATAATGGTATTTTGGCGATCAGGAAGAACCTTCAATTGTAACGATCAAATTGCATCCACACAAACAAGGAACTTCGGCAGAATTAGTACATACCAACATTCCCGATGATGATTATGAAGACATCGTTGAAGGTTGGAAGGATGCTTATTTTGGAGCAATCATCGATTTTTATTTATTGGAATAAAATTTTATTCTAAATAAAAATAACTAGTAATAATGGATTTGATAAATCATGAATAATGAAATCTTGAATTTGAATTGAAGAGACGTTCATTGGACAGAAGGAATAGAATAGTCGCATTATGCTTGGTGAATATTTTTATATTTTCATTTTTAGTTACTGTTCAGTACAAAAATAAAGAAATAAACAATGGAAGGTTGAAAGAGATATTTATGGAGGTTAAAATATAACGAATTAGGTTCGAAGTTTACCCTTTATATGGAAGTCCCCGAAGGATATATTTTAATTAAGAAAACTGAGTATGAGAATTTACTCAGGCATATTAGGGAACTGATGCTGCGATGCGAAGGGTTAGAAACTCAAAACGCGAAATTGATTAAGCGGATTGAAGAGTTGGAATCAGAAAAAAACAAGAA
>JANLPR010000061.1:0-17243 GCA_031367345.1 Bacteroidota bacterium
AGATTTATTTATTCAAATCTAATGCTCAACAACAATTATTACCCTTTTGAACTGACGGACATTTTTCTGAACCATAACTACAAAAAACACAACAATCACCAGTAAGAGGTCGAAGAATAGTTTTACACTTTTCACATTCATAAAAAAACAAACACGAATCTATCGGCATTACTTCATTCTTAGAATGATGGCAAACAGGGCATGTTAAAATGGACTCCAACTTAATTTCCTTACTCATTCGTTTAGTTGCGTTTCGCTAATATGTCTATAAGCATTCTCCACCATCACAATTCCATCATCCACTATAACCCCAATCGCCAATGCTATTCCGGTTAAAGACATAATATTACTTGAAAAGCCGAAATAATTTAGTAAAATAAAACTTGCGGCAACAGAAATTGGAATCTGAATTAGAATGATCAAAGCAGATCTCCAGTGAAATAAAAACAAAAGAACCACGATTGATACACTTATAAAGACTTCAATTAAAGTACCCTTTACAGAACTGATGGCATCTTCAATTAAAGTACTACGATCGTAATCAATGTGAAATTTAATTCCTTCAGGTAACCCCTTTTGAATATCAACCAATTTAATTTTCACTTTCTTAATCACATCGTCGGCATTTTCACCATATCTCATAACAACTATTCCACCTACTCTCTCACCTTCTCCATTTTGATCGAAGATACCATACCTAATATCACCTCCCATTTGAACAGTACCAACATCCTTGACTCTAACAGGAATATTATTGATAGTATTTAAAGAAATATTTTCTATTTCTGCAATGGATTTAATATACCCAAGCCCTCTTACGATATAAGATTTATCACTCATTTCAAATTTCCGCCCTCCAACATCATTATTATTAGCTTTAATTGCTTTTAACACATCCATCATTGACAGATCGTAATAATTTAATTTTACGGGATCGATCACTACTTGATATTGTTTTTGAAATCCTCCGAAAGATGCAACTTCACTCACACCGGGAACCGTCTGTAGGGCGAATTTAATATACCAATCTTGCAGTGCACGCTGTTCGCCGAGATCATATCCTTTTGCATCTAAGGTGTACCAAAAAATATGACCAACTCCAGTTCCATCGGGTCCTAAACTTGGAAGAACATTTTCGGGCAATAATTTCTGAGCGAAACTTAGCCTTTCGGTAACTCTAGTTCTTGCCCAATAGATATCCACATTGTCTTCGAAAACCAAATAAACGAAACTCATTCCGAACATAGAGGAGCCCCTGATATTTTTCAATTTAGGGATGCCTTGCAAATTAGCAACGAGAGGATAAGTTACTTGGTCTTCGATGACTTGTGGGCTTCGACCCATCCATTCAGTAAAAACGATTACTTGATTCTCCGATAGATCGGGAATAGCATCAACAGGATTATGATTTGCTTCATAAATACCCCAGCCGAACATAGCAATTGATGCAATCAATATTATGTATCGATTTCGTAACGAAAATGAAATGAGTTTTTCTACCATTATAGTATTACATTATTTCTTTTTCATTTCAGATAAGTCCATCCCACATTTAGGGCAGCTTCCAGGTTTGTCTGACAATACATCCAAGTCCATTTCGCACTGATAAAATGTATCTCCGGCTTTCAATTTTGTTGTATCCAAATTTGCTGATTGCTCTTTTTTCATCGTAGCAGATGAATCCGTTGCAACATTTTGGTCGTTTTTCGGTGCAGGAGATGAACAACCACCGATAAATAATAGCGCAGTTGATACTGCTAATAGGATTTGCTTTTTCATTGTTGTATTTGTTTTAAAATTTATTTTTTTCTAATTTCTATTAATCATTATTCTCCAATTTTTATTCAAAACATTTTTCATTATTCATTACTAATTATTCATTATTCATAAATCATTATTCAAATTATTTTTCATTAATCATTACTAATTATTCATTATTCATCATCATCCTTACCCAAATGATGGCCTTGCGGACCAACTCCTTCTTGATGAACAAGCATTGCTCCGTGGTGACCGGCAATTGAAACAGTAGTTGCAGCTGACAACATCAAAATTGTTACTACAAATTCCACGACTTTAGAGTTTCTAAGAAAATAATACGAAATTATTTTTCCGATAAGTGCAAATAAGCCAAACCAAAATGTTAATTCCGCCATTTCTTCGTGAACTTCAAAAATCTCCTTCGCTCTTCCAGCTAATTCATGAGGATGAGCATGAAAAGTATTAGATGCAAGCCATGCAGAAACAATTCCTGTTGCCAATAGAATTAAAGTTACAAGACTAAATTCTTTCTTGTGAATTAGTAAAGACAGCAATTGAAACACTGCTGCAAAAATTATCAATACAATTGGGAAATGAACCACCAATGGATGATAATTCATGAACACATTTATTGATTCAGAACTTTCAGTAACTGCTCCTACACTTTTGTGAGCAGAATCCAATACTTCAACATTCATATTCATTGTATCCACAGCTTTCGGTGCATCAATTTTTTCTGAATGTTCATGAGCTACTGCCGGCATAATAATCATTACAAGCACAACTAAAAATGAATAAAATTTCTTTTTCATAACTATAAGTATTTACATTTTCATTCCAGGCATACCTTGGTGTCCTTCCATAGGATTCGCCCCTCGTTTAAATATATATTCGCTGTTGAGTAAATATGCACCTGAAGTTACAACAACATCGCCATCAGTTAAACCATCAGTTATTTCAACTTGATCTCTATTTTGAATGCCTAATGAAACCATTTTGTTTTCAAAAATACCATTGCTGGTATGAATCCAAACATTTGCACCAAAACTATCTTGAATAATGGCATCAACAGGTAAAGTTAATGCGTTTACACTTTTCGTTTGAAACGAAATATTAGCTAACATTCCCGGTTTTAAAAGTACAGATTGATTATTTATTTTAAAACGGACGACAACAAATCTATCCTTTGTACTTACTTGTGGATCTATAAAATCAACTTTTACTGAAAGTGCTTTTTCATCAATTCCCGGAAAATAAAGTTCTGCTTTTGTTCCAATTTTCACATTCTCTAAATTAGGCAGATACAACTCTGCTTCTACCCATAGCGAATTTAACGATGCAGTTTGAAATATCGTAGCTCCTTCGGCAAGGTATTCTCCTTCTGAGGCAACAGTTTCTAGTATAAAACCATCACTTGGAGAAAAAACTTTAACATGGTCATTTGCTTTTTTAGAAGACCTTAAATTATCAATTTGGAAATCCGACATCCCATATAATTTCAGCTTAGTTGCAACGGCTTCATTAATCTCTTTTGAAAAACCATTTTTCCCAATTGAATTAATGAACTCTTGTTGCGTTCGATTTAATTCTTCACTATAAATTTCATACAGCAACTGACCTTTACTTATTTTATCACCCGGATTTTTAATATAAAGTTTTTCAATTCGGCCACTAATTTTCATGCTTATTGCCGTAGTAAAATTTTGATCAATTGCTATTTTTCCGGTCAAGGTTATTTCTTTTGAAATATTACTTTGTCTAATTGTATCCCATTTAATATTGGCTAATTTAATTTGCTGTCCACTTAACTTTATTTGACCGGTTTTTAGATTGTTCTTTTTTACCTTAATCAATTTCATGTGGCAAATTGGACAATTCCCAGGTTTATTCTCGACCACTTGTGGATCCATTGAACAAGTATAATATTCATCAGCTGCGGCTATAGTTGAATCATCTGAACCACGTTTACAAGAAGACATGATGAAAAATGCCGCCAATAAAGAGGCTACTATAAACTTTGAATGTTGTATTTTAAAACTATTCATCTGAACTTTTATTAATGAAACTTTCACTATCGACCATATATTGAGCATTTAGTGCAATACTATCTTTTTCATTTATTCCATAGATTATTTGAACCAACGAATCACTTACAATTCCTATTTTTACAGTTTTAGTAACAAATTTATTCCCCATTTTTTCAAAGACGATATGATCTTTTCCAAGATCGACTACTGAACTTTTTGGTAGCCAAACACCTTTAATAGCTGGAGAATTAATTTTAGCAGAAACGAGTGAGCCAATTTTCCATTGAGAAATTTCATTATCCAGATATACTCTAACTTCAACTGAAGAAACATTCTGTGCTATGATAGGTTCTATATAATTAATAGAGGCTATAATTGTTTTAGAAGAATCCATTTCCGAAAACAAAATTACCTTATCACCTATTTTTACATTGTTCACCTCACTTGAAAATAAATTTAGTACTGCCCAAACTTTATCTGTATTATAAACGGCAAGAAGCGATTGTCCTTTTTGAATATACATTCCTTCTTTTAAAGTAAGAGTAGAATTGCTCGATGCTTGAATATTGTTCGCTTGATAATTCTTATTAGCTACTTGAGCATTCATGCCACTACCCATTGCCGATTTTGATTTTTGAGAATTATCCATCTGTGATTTACTTCCAATATCCATAACAATTCCTGAAAAATCACTATAGATAGGAAGCGGATTAATTACTTTTTTAGATTTTACGATTGATTGAATTTGAGAATTCGTTAATCCTAGAAGTTCCAGCTTTTTTTCAGAATTCACTTGCAAGGATGTTCCTGTAGATTCGCTTGAAATGATTTGAATTAAATTTTCCTGTTCTGTAAGTATATCCGGACTATAAATATCCATTATGCGCTGCCCATTCCTAACAGTTTCAAAATTATGAGAAACGTAAAGCCGTTCGATTCTTCCACCGAAAAGAATACTAATATTTTTTTGTAAAAACGGGTCATATTTAATCATTCCGTTTGCCATTGTTGAAATAGAAACAGAACGGCTGGATGGCATAATTACTTTCACATCACTAAAGACAACTTTATCTACAGACTGAGTTAAGCCATCTAACTCAATGGGAGTATTAGAAGGAATATGCCGATGTTCATCTCTTGTACACGATAAAACAAAAACGGAAAAAAATAAAACCGATAATACAAGTCGGAAAATTATTAAACTTCCCGACAACACATGCTTACCGTATTTCGAGTTGTTTTTCATAAGCTACTTGAAGTTTAAATAATGTAATTACTTTTTCCATGTAATCTAATTTTGCCATTTGATACATTTTAATAACATCTAATACTACGATCAGATCTTCTGTATTTTGTTTATACGCAGCCATAGAAGATGAAACACTTTTTTCATAGGCAGGAAGAATATTTAATTCGTAATTAACTACTTGTTCCTTACCTGATCTATAATTTATTTGAATTGCTTCAATCATTCCTGATGCTTCATTAATGACCGCCTGTTTGCTCAATTCGATTGCATTAATTGAATTTGTGATTCCTTTAATGCTCGACTTATATTCTTTAGCAGCCCAAGGTGCAATTGGAATTGTTATCATTCCCATAGCCGTAAACATATTAGGCATCATAGTTAAAGGAGTCATGTGCGAAAATGAAATTCCGAAATCAGGCAATCTTTTAGATTTCTCGTAAGCTTGTTTCGATTTCAGTAAATTTATCGTGGCATCTAGTTGCAAAATATCACTTCTCGATTTGGCAATTGTAGAATCATTCGCAATTCCAAATTTAAAATCTTTTGGACTAATAGTAGTGTCCACATCAAAATATGTTGAAGGAGGTCGATTCATAAGTGTATTAAGTTCGGCGATTTTCATCTTTATATCGGCTTCGAACATTGTGGTCATATTTCTAAGTTCGTACAATTCTGCTTGAGCTTTATAGATCTTATTCAATTTTTCTTTGTTGTATTTAAAATTCAATTCAGCCAATTCAATAATTTGATTGAGCGTTGAATCAGTTTCAATTATTAATGCGAGCTTCTTTTTTAATATTGCATAGCTGAAATAACTTTCTTTCGCCATTGCAAAGAGTTCATTCCGTTTGGCCTCTTTCCCTTTTTGTTCAACAGGAATCATACCTTGCATATATTTATAATTTGCCTTTTGCTTAGAAGGGTTAGGAATCATTTGTTCTCCGGTAAACATCCACATACCTGTATTGAAATCACGATACTGACTTTGCCAAGGTCCGGTAGAAAAGGTTGGTGGCATCCAACTCTTAGTCATCTGAGAAAAATTTTCCGCTGCTTCAACTTGTTGGTCATACATTTTTAGCATCGGATTATTTTTTTCAACAATTGCTAAAACAGAATCGAGTATTAAAACTGTATCAGCTTTAAGAAATGATTGAGCAAATGTTTGGTACGAACAAACATTGACAAGTAAAAATAAAATCCATTTATTATTCTTCATTAGATCCCGGTAATAAAATTTTTCCATACTTCATCAATTCTTTTTCTTTAGTCATTTCATACACTACCGGTGTTACAAGTAGTACATAAATTGTAGACGAGAGTACTCCACCAATTAGGGGCAAAGTGATTGGCAACATTACATCGCTTCCAGCACCGGTAGCCCAAAGAATAGGCACAAGCCCAAAAAGAGAAACCGATACTGTCATTAGTTTAGGACGTAAACGTTGAATAGCTCCATCAAGAATATATTTTCTCAAATCCGCTTTAGAAATTGTTTGCGACGAATTTCCTTTGTCGGCTACTAATTTCTCCATATATTCATTCAAGTAGATCATCATTAGCATAGCAGTTTCTACGGCTATTCCAAACAAAGCAATGAACCCAACTGCAACAGCTACCGATAAATTAACATCGTAGAAATAAACCATATAAATTCCACCTATGAGAGCAAACGGAACAGTGATCATTGTTAAGATTGCTTCTTTAAAAGATTTGTAGGTAAAATATAGAACAGTAAAAATGATCAGCAGTACAAAAGGCATAATTAATAATAATGTTTTGTTGGCTCTAATTTGATTTTCCCATTGACCGCTCCATTCCAAATTATATCCTTTGGGAAGTTTTGAGAAAAGTTGATCTAATTTTTGTTGTGCAGCTTTAACCGTGCTACCTAGATCACGATCTCTTACATTAAACAATAGCGTACCTCGAAGCATTGCATTTTCAGAATTAATCATTGGAGGACCTTCAGATATAGATACGTCGGCAACAGTTGATAAAAGAATGGTACCGGAGTTCATAGTACGGACTGGAATTTGTCGGATGGCATCTAAAGAATTTCTGTAATCTTGTGCGAAGCGCGCGTTGACAGTAAATCGTTCCCTCCCTTCTATAGTAGTAGTTAGATTCATTCCTCCAAGAGCTGATTCCACGTACATGTTTACATCGTCGACCGTCAACCCATACTTTCCTATTTGATCTTTCTTAATCTGTATGTCGACATAACGACCGCCGGTAATTGGTTCTACATATAAATCTTTAATACCATCAATGCCTTGCAATTCGTTTTTCATTTTTGTTGCAAGCGAATAAATAGTATCTAGATTTTGACCATAAATTTTTAATCCCACATCCGTACGAATTCCGGTCGACAGCATATTAATTCGATTGATGATTGGCTGAGTAAAACCATTTACCACACCGGGTATCTGGAGTTTCGCATTCATTTCATTAATAATATCTTCTTGAGTAAATCCTTTTCTCCATTCAGAAGTAGGTTTAAGTAGTACAATTGTTTCGACCATGCTAATTGGAGAATTATCGGTGGCAGTACTTGCTCTACCCGCTTTCCCTAAAACATTTTTTACTTCAGGAATAGATTTAATTATTTTATCCTGAACTTGAAGAATTCGTTTCACTTCGCTATTCGAAACATCGGGAAGAGTAACAGGCATAAAGAGGATAGACCCTTCGTTTAACGGAGGCATAAATTCAGATCCCATTCGAGACAACATAATACCACCAATTATCAATGCAAAAATATTTAAAGCAATTACAGTTTTTCTCCAGTTAAGACACCATATAATAATTGGCACATATACTTTTTCAAGAACACGAGTTATGGGATTACTATTTTCGGGTTTTAATTTACCTTTCAGCAAAAAAGAAATAAGAACAGGCGTCAATGTTATTGCGAGGAATGCATCAATAATTAGAATAAACGTTTTAGTCCATGCTAAAGGATGAAAAAGTTTACCTTCCATTCCTGTGAGTAAAAATACAGGGAGGAACGATGCAATTACAACAATAGTAGAATAGAAAACTCCAGGGCCAACTTGCTTCGAAGACTTTTCGATGAGTTTTATTCTTTCTTTATCATTCATTGTAAAAAATTATTATTTAAAAACAGCTCTTGAATACCAAGCTAATAAATTTTGTGAAAAGGAAGGAAGATACTCAAAAGGATAGTAAAAGATACAATCAAATCGAGAGTCAATGCATGTTAGATTGCCTTAAATTATAAGCAACTACACGCAAAAAAAATCAGATAAGAAAAATTTGGTTTTCTAAATATATCAGCGGTCCAGAATAAATAGGTGGTCCATGGCATAAAGAAAAATCAACTTTAAATTGATTTTCCAATGAAAAAATGAATAATGAAAGTATTGCTAAATTGAATACAGAAGAAATTTCTGCTTTTACTTCAGATGAAAAAGAACCAAGATGAGAAGTTTTTACTTTTAGATAGTCAATTTTGTTTTTACAACAATTCGACTTCATTTTCTTTTTCCCACAAACACATGAATGCTCTGAATTAAAAACAACATTAATACGGGTCTTACTTTTGCCGCATTGATGCGTTTGTATTCCAACACCTGCACTGGTTAGTGTATAAAATACTAAAAGAAAAAAAGAAATGATTCTTTTCATTAATCCCAAATGTAATAAAGAATTTCAAGAAAATAACCTTAAGTGAAACAAATTAAGGCTTTATAACATAAAATATACCCGTTTTTGAAATTAATTGAAGTTTTGGTAAGTACAAATCATTTTATGTACAGGTGATTATTTAATAAATTCCGGTAATTAATATTCAAAGGAGAGTGCCCATTTAGTACATTGCAAAAAATTCGACAGCAATTAAAAATAGCATACTAAATAATTAAAAAGTTAAAATGAAATTTAAAATTTATACATTAATTTTATTTTCGGTAATTAGTTTATCCACATTAGGACAGCCTGGTTTTGAGAAATCATTTGGAAACAACTCTTCATACGATGAGTTTATGAGTGTTAGTAGAACGCCTGATGGCGGATACGCATTTTGGGGAAATACTTCTAACACTACTACGCTTCTTTCCAATTTGTTTCTATTGAAGACAGATCAGGATGGAAATTTAATGTGGAGTAAAACATTTTCATTTCCAATTGATGTATTTGCAACTAAAGTAGTAAGCAATAACAATGGCGAATTATTTTTAACCGGTTATACGTACGAAAATAATCCACCGTACGATGATATTATTCTTATTAAGGCAGATCCTACCGGCACTATTATTTGGAGTCATAGATATGGCGGTGCCGATATTGACGAAGGAAACGATATGGCAATGGATGACAATGGAGATTTGATCATGGCCGGTTATACTTATAGTTTCGGGACTACACTTAAATCGGGGTATGCTATTAAAGTAAATTCGAATGGAGGAATAATTTGGAGTAAAACATTTGCTCAAAATGTAAATCAGGAATTTAATGGAGTGAGTGTTGTGAGTGGCAATAACTATGTTTTTACAGGATTAACACAGCGAACTCCAGGTATAAACTTCGATGGCTTTGTGGTAAAAACAGATTCAGCAGGAATTATAGTTTGGGGAAAAAGTTCAGGAGGTACTAGTACAGAAACATTCTATCATAGCTATGAAGACCAGAATGGAACATTGTATGTTTCCGGGGGATCAAGTACAGGAACAACGGGTGGAACTTTAGATGGTTTGGTAGTTTCATACAATTCCACAGGCAATAGAACTCTGACAAAAACCTATGGGACCGCCGCCGTTGATCGAGCATACAGTATTGCAGACGGACCGGCCGGGATGAATGAATTTATTATTTCAGGACACACAAGCAATTCCTCAGCTCATGAAAACAATTTATTGTTATATATCGATAAAACCACGGGAGTGTTGAATAATTCGATAGCAGCAGGAAGTGTTTCTGGAAATAGTAGGGCATATAGCTTGTATTCTGATGGACAAACGGCCGTACAGGCGGGATATATTTTTACACCAACAGATTCATTGGGTAGTGCCTACATTGTAAAGTATAATTATTCAATTAGTCCTTGTAATAGTAATCCTGTAAACTTTATGACTGCCACTCCAACATTTACAGATAGTGTAGGTGTTAATGTTGGAAATGCAGGAACAACAATTGATACACTAATTTTAATTGAAAATATTTTTTCTGTTGATACGACCTTGTTATGTACAACGAATAGTATTGACGAATTTCATGTAACGAATGAAATCATACTATCTCCAAATCCATCTACCCATTTGATTTCAATTCAAACAAAAGAAATGGAATTGAAAAAAGGATTCTTAACAATTACAGATTTTAGGGGCGCTATTGTTAAAAGTATTAACTTCACGGGATCGACTATTGAAATTAAGATAGATGATCTAAGTGCAGGAATCTATATAATACAATTGGTGGATGAAGGCTTTAGTTCAAAGAAAAAATTTGTAAAAATAAACGAATAGTGATAATTCCTTTTTACTTAGTTAATATTAAAATTAAGTAAAAAGTTAAATTAAAAAACAGGATGAGTCGATTAATAACAATAGAAAAAGAAGAAGATATTTTCCCGGAATATAGAAACACTCCAATAGGAGATCTTTTACTATATCATAATTTAGACAGGCCGCTTGATACATTTTCGCAAGCAAAATTATTAATTGGTATGTGCATGGATAATAGAAAGCATCTTCGCATACCCGATAACTTTGCCTATATAATTAGAGCAGGAGGAGCGAATTTACGATATAGTGAATTTAAAGTATCGTATGCAATTTCGGTGGGCGACATTCACCACATAGTAATTATCGGTCATAACAATTGTGGAATGGTAAATCTGATTTCTAGAAAAGAACAATTCATAAATGGGTTAGTGGAGAAAGCCGGGTGGGAAAAAGAATGGGCAGAAGAGCATT
The DNA here is from genome assembly GCA_031367345.1 of Bacteroidota bacterium. Lineage (GTDB taxonomy): Bacteria > Bacteroidota > Bacteroidia > AKYH767-A > 2013-40CM-41-45 > JADKIH01. Next base: position 10,974 of record JANLPR010000061.1, read on the forward strand.
TTATGCATTTTGCTCCTATGTACGAAATAGGAAATGAAATTGATTTTGTAATCAGCGAAGCAAAAAGACTCCGCTTAAGGTATCCTAAAATTAAAGTTGCGCCAATGTTGTACAACGTTGAAGACAGCAAGATCTATTTGGTTCGTGAAGAAGTGTAAAAAATAACTGGAAAAATAAATAGTGAACAATTAATAAAAAATAAAATGAAAAAAATTTACTATTTACTTGTATGCATGTTTATACTTTCTCAATCGTTTGCACAAACTACTTGCATCATCACATATGCATTAGATTCTGCAACATCAAATTTTACATTTGCTACCAATGCAGGGCAAGCCAACCAATTACTACTCACCAATTACTCAATAAATAAGATTCACATGACCAACATACACGTGGGCTTTTAACTCTAGGTCTTTTATTTCGATGCGATACACATACGTATCCATAATCGCTTTTCTATTTTTTACTTCTCCATTCCAACCTTTATAAATATTGTCGGAAGTAAAAATGAGCGAACCCCAACGATCAAAAATATCCATTTTAAAATCAGTTAGTCCTTCTGATTTTACTTCAAAGAAATCATTTTTACCGTCACCATTAGGAGTAAACGCATTGGGGATCCATAAGGTGTAATCGTTTTTAATAATCACCTCTTTGTAAGTTGTGTCTTTACACCCATATTCATTGGTAACGATTAATGTAACGTTAAAAACTCCGGATGTATCATAAAGATGATCGGGATTTTTATTATTCGAAAATGTACTGTCACCAAAATTCCAATTCCACAAATTAACAGTAGACGACTGATCATAAAAATTAACATGAGGGAGAATAATATCAGGCGATTCGGGAGAGAAAGAAAAGTTGGCCGTAGGAATCGGATAGATCGTAATGTATTTAGTAAGTACCGTATCATCTGCACAACCATTTGATGTGGTAACATGTAAGGACAATGAATACGTTCCGGGTGAATCATAAATGTGTGTGGGAAATGAATCGTTGCTTGTCGAACCTTCACCAAAATTCCAACGCCAATATTTTACTGTATCGTCAACTGAAGTTGAATGGTCGAACAATTGTACTTTCAGCGGAGAACAACCGGAAGTAAAATCTGGATTGAAATTTGCAATTGGCAACGCCAACGATTTTGCAAAATTTATCGTACTATCTTTACAACCATTGTCGCTCACAATATTTAACTGAACACCATATGTTCCTGCAATACGATAAGTATACTCCGATTGGTTACCTATTGAAGTATTTCCATCGGCCCATGTCCATTTAGTAGAATTTATAGCGCCGGCTATTATTTGACTTATATCTACAAAATGATTTGGCAAACCAAAACATACTGTATCAGTTGCAAATTGAGCAACAGGCAGCGGATATACAATCACACTTTTTTGTGCAGTGTCTTTACAACCATTACCTGTTGTAATAATTAATTGTACAGTATAATTTCCCCATTGGGAATAAAAATGTGATGGAGAATTTCCAACACCATTCGTTGAATCACCAAATGACCAATCGAAAACATTTCCAATTGTATCAGGTAAATAGGAGTTGTTGATGATTCCACTATTGTCATTCAAGCAAACAGATTGTGTTGCGAAATCTGCAAATGGTTTTTCATTTACAATAATCGAATTAATTGCGGTATCGGAACACGCACCATTGGTCGTGATTAATGTGATTGCGAAAGTATCGGCTCTATCCCAAAACAAATTGATTGGTCCCGAACTACTCAACGAAGCTAAAGAGCCATTTTGAAATGTCCAATCGTAACTAGAAAGACTATCCGCTGTTCCACTAAAACTATATTGAACCTGATCGTTCATACATGCTTTCGGCAAACCAACAAACGAACTTACCGGCTGTAAGTCGACATGAATTACCGATGTATCTATAGCAACACAACCGTTATCAGTCACATTCACAATTACAGGATAATAGCCCGGTACATTCCATTTTAAAATATATGGTCCGCTGCCAGTACCGCTAATATATTGAGTGCTTGGAAAACTCCAAGAATAAGAGTTTGGAGTCAAATTACTTCCAGTAAAAAAAACAGTGTCGGTAGTTCCAGAACACAAAACAGTAGGTGCAAGTATTGATGCAAGCGGCAGAGCTTTTCCTGTGAAAGGAGCATTGAACAAATTTGAAACGCAACTACTATCTGTAATAGATAACGTAAAATTAGTTGGACCTGAGTTAGGAATAACGAGTGAATAAGGTCCGCTTCCACTTCCGTTTACGACAGTAGCTCCACCAAAATTCCAGTTGAAGATAGCTGCGCTACCGGCATTACTACCTGCAGCAGTAATGGTAATTGTATCGCCAACACAAGCATTCGTAGGAGTAAACATTCCAGCAATGGGAACTCTCTTGATGTGAAGATTATTTATTACTACAGGCGAAATGCAACCAACTTCCGAAACAAAAAGTGAAATAGGATAGTCGCCGGGATTGGCAAATGATATTTGAAAAGGACCAGGACTGGCTCCAACAACATTACCACCGGAAAAGTTCCAGTTGAAAACAGCAGCAGCATTTCCATTTCCGGTATAATTAATTGTGGCTTGTTGAGCAATGCAGATAGAAGGCGTTACAGAGAAAGTAGCTGTTGGAGCGGGATTAATAGTAATCTGAACAGTGTCAGATAACACACACGTTCCGGAAGTTGCAGTGGCTACATAATTCGTTACAATTGCATTTGCTCCGTTATTCGAATAATTCAACGACGGGTTAGAAATATTCGGATTTGATAATCCGGTAGAAGGAGACCATGAGTATGTCCAGCCGGAGATTGATGATGATCCTAAATTTGCAATTGCATTTTGACAAAAAGTTTGGTCGATACCTGCGGTAATAATGGGAGTAGAAGACAAACTTCCGGCCTCGAAAAAAACAGCTGAGTCCCACAAACGATCACCTGCATCTGCAATTGCAATACGAAGATGATACAATTGACAAGGCGAAACAACAGCAAGCGCAGTAAGAACAGTTGTTAATCCATCATATTCTAGTGTTGCACCACCAACATTATCTACATAGTAAGCAGAGTAAGTAAGAACACAAGTAGAACCTGCATTTGCACTTGCTCCGGGAGTACCGGAGTTGACAGTATTGATAGTAACCGGAACAGCAGTACCCGGAATAATAGCCATGTTTTGTGACCCTACAATACCAGGACCGGAGATATGAAAAACGAAGGCGTCGTTGAAAGTAGAACAAACATATTCGGGGTATTCATCACTTGCGAAGACATATCGAAAAGAAACAGTATCATTTTGTGGAACAAAATCGAATTCCAATATAGCGGCGTCACCTGTCACTGCACCGGCAATTGTATCTAGTACCGTGTCGCCGGCACCAAAAAGATCAACACCTGAACTACCATTAAGATTGGGACCAACACCATCGTTGATATCACCAGTCGAAAGAACAACACCATTGGCAATTCCAAGATTAGTCCCGGCAGCGGTAAATCCTCCGCGCTGAACTGCATTTCCGGTATAAACGATATTAGAAACGGACACTCCCGGTCCAGTCAATAAATTAACTAGCTGTGTTGGAGTGAGGGCGGGATTTAGAATTAATTGGGCAGATGAAGAGAGTGAAAAAAGAAAAAAAGCAGTTAATGCCGAACAAGTCGTTTTAATATCATTTGACAAATTAACGACAGCTCTTTTTAGCATTTTCCGTAAACTAGGATTGAAGTAGAAGAAGATGGGTTGTTTTATAAACAAATAGGGTTTTTCACAACGCATTCACCACTTTTCAAAAATACAAAATTGTTGATAGAATAAAAGCTTTTATACTCATTTTGACACTTTTATATATCAATTGAGGTAAAAATGAAAGATATCACTTTAAGAGTTCTGTCCCCAGAGTTCGTTGAAATCCACCATTTCAATTCAACAAAGAGACAAATAGTTTTGCTGAATTATAGAAAGCTTGAATGTGCATTTACTACTCATAAAATAAATGCGACTGTTTTAATTAGTACAGTCGCATTTATTGATGAGGTTATTTTATTTATTAATAGAAATCAATTTGATCATCGACTTATGATCTAACACTACTTTAATCATATAAAGTCCGGCGGACAAATTCTCTTCATTAAAATTCATTGTATTTATACCAATTGTAGATACAAGAAAGTGTGAGCTTATTACTTGGCCAACATTATCAAGAAGCTCGATTGCAACCATTGAATTTTTTGAAGATGAAAACTTCAATTCGAAAGTTCCGGTTGAAGGATTTGGATAAACAACAAACCTATTTAAAAGCGACATGTCAGTTACTCCCGTTACAACATTCGGAATATTTGCTCCTCCACTACATCCTGCAGCATTAGTAACAACAACAGCATAATCGCCATCGGCAGTTGCTACGTAATAAGAACCGGTTGCATTACCAATAGGAACTGTATTGTAATACCATTGATAAGAAGTGAATCCGGAGGTAGCAAAGAGCGTATCGCCAATCTGCGTAACTGATATTCCAATTGGTCCTTGAGCAACAGAAATATAATTTTGTTGAACAGTTGTATCGCTTCCAAGAGGATTAGTAGCTATAAGTGTAACATCGAAAGAGCCAACATTAGTGTAACAGATTCCGGAAGGAAGTACACTAGTAGAAGAAGGCGTAGTTGAGCCCGGAAACAACCATTGATAAGTAGTAGCGTTAGAAGAAAGATTGTTAAACGTAATACAGCTGGCTTGACAAATACTAGGATCTGAAGTAGTAAAATCTGCATTTGGGTATTGCAATGCAGTAAGAGTATTCATCGTCGTATTTGTGATAATAGGAACATTTTGGTCGAATACGATATAAGCGGTATTGTGTACTACGGAAGGATCGGGGATACTAGTACGAGCGTGAACTTTATAACGAAGCCAACCATGGCTGCCTACTTCATCTAATCCGCTATCAGGTAAATTGATATTATAGAATGAAAATTGAATTTCACCAGCAGAAGAAATTTGTGTACTAAGATTATGACTTGCGTCTACAATAGAGAATGTTGTAGGATCGAAGCGAGCATCGAGCGTATCATAAATGATTACCTCATAAGCATAGTCGTTTCCTGTATTTTGAAAGCGCACAAGGTATTCTACATCTTGATTAATCGGAGTATAATTAGCAGAAGTTGTTCCTGAAGGTGTGGCGGACTTGTCATTTGGATCGTATGCACATCTTACAACATAAGAGTAGTCATCAATCACCGTATTTTGAAAAATTCCACCGGTATTAAAAACAGAATCGATAACTGAAATAGAAACTATCTGACCAGCTGCCGGAGCAATGTTATTAATTTCTACAGTCCAGACTTGCCCATTAGATAAGGTTGGATAAATCCAAGTGAGCGTATCGCCATTAATAGAATTAGGAGGAGTTGAATATCCGGTAATACTCACATTCGAAGAAACAATTACCGTCACGCTTCCATGAGAATCTAAATATCCGGTATTGGAAACAGTGACATTAATAGCGCCACTTACATTACATCGTTGTCGGTTTCTCAGAATTCTAAGATCAGAGCGATAAGCTAGCGAAGCAGAATACAAACCAAAATCATAGCCTGAACTAGAGGGAGGAAGTGCAACAGAATAGGAAGTTGGTGAAGTAGTGATAACCCAACCCGGCGGAATGTTAGGACTTAAATTATAAACTCCTGTATCGCCTGTATAAATATAGCTTCCACTAGCACCCGAATAAGCAATTTCCGAATTAGGTCCGATATTAATAGCTTGGTAGGCAAGTGGTGGCTCATTCAAATCCCATATTCCATTTTGGTTGGTATCAAAAAATACATTCCCTTGAATGGATCCGGCAATATCACGAACCAATAATCCGTTTATCAAAACATTGTCGACCGGCGTTGCACCAGAATAAGTGATGACGTGAACATCATAATAACCTAATGAGGCATTCAATGGAATTGGAAAATCGGTAATCAATGAGTCATACCAATTATAGCCGAAAGGAAATCCGGTTGAATAATACATGTTTGTGAGAGCTTGATAAGCAGTGTAGGTGTAAATAACATTTGCTCCCTGCTGAAGATAAATATCCATGTATCCTTGTGGCGGAGTAGCAAACTGCATTACACCCGTTGCCAAAGTAATAGTTGTGGTAAGAGTTTGTCCTCGGTAACCACGATTAGGACGAACCGATGCTACTTGAGCAGTTACAAACTGGACAAGTAAAACGAAAGAAATGAATAGGAGTAGTTTTTTTTTCATGAGCACAAGAATTAGA
>JANLPR010000066.1:0-2982 GCA_031367345.1 Bacteroidota bacterium
TTCTTCTTGCACGAAGAATAAATAAAAACACAAACCATAAGCACCGCCATACAATACTTGAGAGAAGTTTTCATAATTTATTTTTTAGAAACATGAACATATATAATCAGCAAACGGATGTGTGTTGCCTTAATCGAAGAAAATAAATAATAACTCCGCGAATGTATAGGATTTTTTAGAATCTACCATCAACCAGACCAATTGTAGATTGAAGATTTCCGCACAACAATGTATATAGAAAGCACTTCACTTTGATTACCAATTAAAGCCCCCTCTTTTTCCTGTTTCATTAATATTTTTGTTAGCGGCAGGTTTGTCGCAGCAAATGGAATCGGTTAATAGATGTCGAGCAAGATATATGATATATATTATTACAACACTACATTACCTATTTGAGATTTTACCACCTGATCATTAACAGTTTTTATAACTTTTAATGCTTGCTCGATGTCAATAGGGATGTTTTCAATAATGCTCCTTTTAAAGGCAATCCCCATCATTAAGCCACCACTTGTTTCAATTTGAATCGTAATTTTTTTAGAAAGCCAATAGGAAACAAGAAAAATACCGCCAACAATCAAACCAAATAGTATTGGAGTACTTTCATTGCCGTAAGAAGTAAATCCCACATAAAGTCCTCCTAAAAGGATTATTATACCGAGGATTAATAATAATATTGATTTTGTGTATCCGCAATGTGTGCTTGCAACACTTGGAAGGGGGACGACTTGGTGAGTCTCTCCCGATAAACTTGAACCTTTATATGAAACTTTTGTTCGCGAAACTATAAAAGTTGTTTCAGGGCTTAACCCTAATATAGTTAGCAGCCATCCCATAAATCCAGAAGTTCTGCCGACAATTTCAACAAGCGTATCTCCTGCGAATGTAGATTCTTCAATTTTAAAACGCCTGAGTATTAAAGTAGATGTAACATTTTTTTTAGAGCCAATAGCTCTAAAAATTCCTATTAATAATATAAGCCCTCCGATGATAAATAACTCACCACCTCCCAAATTAAAAAATAATAAAATTGATAACATTTTCATAAGTTATGTTTTTTTTTCCTACTCGTTAGGCTTTTCGGTGACGCCCCGTTTTTTAAGTGGTCGCTGGGCTCCTCTGTTATTTCATTATGCGTTAATATATAATCAGTGTTGTTAAACTTATGACTAACGTTTCATAATCTCCTGAACTACAATTGCAAATCAAGATCATTAGTCGAGATATCAAATTTAGCAATTAGTTTTTTCATTGCCGTTATTTTCTTTCTTTTCTGGTCAAGGAATTGATATTCGGTCTGCGGAATATAGGGCACCTTTTTCACAATCATATTCCAGATTATAACAGCCAGTTTTCTTGCTGTTGCTGATATTGCTGAAACACGACCTTTTCTGTGTGAGATCCGGCTAAAGAAATTGGAAAGTGCTGTATCTTTTAAATTGCCAATTGCATTTGCCGCATTTCGTAAAGCTATTTTTAAGCGGTTGCTGCCTTTTGGAATTTTATTACTGAGCACTTTTCCACCGCTGATTTTATTGTTTGGTGATAATCTTAACCAGCTTGCAAATTGTTTTGCTGTTTCAAATTTGTGAATTCCATTCCCTACTTCACTCATGAGTGTAAGTACAGTAGAATAGCTAACTCCTTCAATAGCTAATAAATCGACACCTTCAAAATACTGATAAGAAAGTAAATTGATATCAATGTTTTTTGGAGTGTTTTTATTTATTCTTTTATGTACTTTCTTTTCAATATGATGCTGTTTTTTTTCATCATCATTATTGATTTGTTGGTTTAACATTTTTTCTATTTCAATATCACATTCAATAATTTTTGATCGCAGGTTCAAGTGCATATGGTACTCGTGTTTTAAGGCAAATAGATAGTCATTTCTGCCATTTGTTTGTAATGCCTTAGCAATTTCTGCTTCTGATTTTTTGCAATTTCCATTTCTAAGGGAAGCTAATTTTTCCGGATTTGTTTCACCTTTGCAAATAGCTTCAATTATTTTCATACCTGTTAATCCAACCACATCATTTACCACCACGTCTAATCTAAGATTGAGTAACCGGAGATACTTTTGCATTTTTCGGGTCGTGTCGGCAGCTTGTTCCAATAAATTTGATCTATGCCGGCAATAAGTTCGGAGTTGTTCGGTAACTTCATCAGGCAAGAAGCTGCCACTTAATAAACCTAAAGTATGCAGTTTTTGAATCCACTGGCAATCCTGCACATCACTTTTTTTTCCTTTAATGTTTTTTGTAAATTTTCCATTACAAAGTATTACCTGAAACCCTTCTGCTTGCAACACGGCAAACAAACTTTGCCAGTAAGTTCCGGTACTTTCCATTGCCACCGTTTTTACTGCATTCGCTTTGAGCCATGTTGCAATAGCAATAAGGTCTTCGTTGTAAACACCAAATTCTTTTACGTCTTCATCACCTTGTCCAACAGCTACAAAGTGCGAACGACTGCCAATATCAATACCACAGGCATCGGGATTGACAACTTCCATTTTTACATTTTTCTTTTGCATTTCTTTTACATTTTAATTGTTATAAAAAATGCCCTAAGGAAATGTATCTCTATAATGAAATTATTATGAACGGGATCTCTGATATATCAGAGTCACCACTGAAGTCATCTCAAAGCAATTCAGAAAAAAGAGAAAAGCTTTTTACATTCCAACCAGGATTGCACCCGGACTATTACGTACCAGTTCTAACGTCGGCCTTTCATAGGGCTGTTAAATATAGTAATTGAAACGACATTTTCACACAGCCCTTTCGTTAGCTGTGGAAGTTAATGCCGTGGCGGAATAGAGTGGGTTGCCGCTAACGTCAGAGTGTGAATTAACTCCATCCCTACACATCATTTTGTTTATAAGTCATTGCCTAAAAATAAGTAAAATACATTAGAAAAATTTATCTTCAGTAAAATTAAGAGTATGGATTTCATTGTTACACAAGATCGATTTCAGAT
>JANLPR010000111.1:0-2226 GCA_031367345.1 Bacteroidota bacterium
ATGTATATTAGATTAGTAAACAAATTATGACCCGCTCAGCGGAATCCCCGCTCGGCGATCTTTAGCGTCAATCTTTCCGTAAATCACCTCACGTATGCCGTAGCGAGTCCGCCGACCTCAATGTACACTCTTTCTTATGAGATAGTTCCGACTTTCAAAATATAGTTTTTATAAACTTATTTCTTTGCTTTAGTTTCATACTGAATTTTAGTTGCTGCAAATTGTTCTTTAACAACTGTAATTATTTTTTCTGAAACAATTTCTGAAATTTCTTTTACAGTCATTCCTTGATGAATGGATGAATTCTTTTCTGATATTTCTTTAAATGCAGATAAAACATCCTTTTTCGAGTATGAGTTGTTTGCGTAATTAGTATTGAATGATAATGTTTCCATGTCTTTATATTTTAAAATAGTTATCGAAGAAATGTTGGTTTAATTCTGGTCTAAAATAGTGTTTTCGTTTAATCCATACAAATCCGTCTCCTTTTGAAATAACAGCAACGTCTACCGGTCCACCCACACTTTCTTCTGCAAAGGTAATTCTTCTTTTTAGATATGTCAAATAAATCAAGCTTTCAGCCATTTCAGAAAGGTCTTCTTTTGCAAGGTTACTGACTGCATTCATTAAAGGCATTATATGGTTCTCTCGCTTTATTTGTTGGTTTAGAGCACTAAATTCATTGACAATTGTAGATGTATCTAGATTTTGAATTTGTTCTGTTAAAAGAGGATTGGTGTCCCCAATACTGTCAATAATTGCTTGATTATATCTTTTGAACAATGCATCAAAATTATTTAGGTAAATATTCTCAAGTGAAGGGTCAATTCCAGTTAATATTGTATCAATAACGTCTGTTTGAGCAAATGGGCACTCTGCACCATTATTACCATTTGAAATCGAAGCAGCTCGATTTTCATTGACATAAAACCGCAGTCTATTATCAACTACTATGGAAATATTAATTGGAATTAATTGCGGATAAATTTCATCTTCACCAAAACCTGTAAAAATCAGTCCAGTAAAATTGGATAACTCTTCTTTTGCTCTTAATATATAATATACTGCTCGTTTCATTTTCACAAGTAATTCAGGAGAAATTACTATTCCATTATCCGTGAATCGAAGTTGGTTTATTCTTTCAAATATTTGTTCCGAATATGCTGTGAACATTTCAATTGTGTAATCCACGAACTCAGGACAAAATTCTGTCAGTCCTCCCCAATGTGAAATTAGATTATCTAATTGTCCTTCCAAGAGAGCTAAGAATTGTTGTCTCCTATCTGGTGATAGGTTTTCAATTAAACCTTTATTTTGTATTGCAATGTCATTTATTATTGAGTTAATTACATCTAATGCAAAATTCTCTAAAAAAGCAGTTTGCATGCCAGCGTCAGTATAGAAATTCTTTTCTTTTAAAAATGCTATAAAATTTTGTTCATATTCCTTTAAAGTTGAAAATGAAGTGCTGCCTAGTTGTTTTCGATAAACTTTGATTATAGTCTCCCAAGGGGTGGTCATAAATGAAGCTGAATTATATATCATTATGCCAACAGGATGCTGTTTGGATAAAGTAAAAACTTTATTAGCCTTGTTAAAAATCTTTCTTCCTCCATTGCCGCCTATAGTAACAGCACTATCAGCTGCAATTGCCACTGCATGTTTGTTTAATATTCCTACTACTGCTGTCGTTTTTTTGTGTTCATTTATTTGGTCAAAAATACAATTTTATATAATTCTTGCTAAATTAATTTTTGTCAGAATCCAGGTCGTTAGTTATTCGTTTTGTGTCTATTAGGCTTACTTATAATCAAGTCACGCAGCAGAATCTCACCGCCACCTTCCCACAGAACTGTACGTGAACCTCTCGATTCATACAACTTGTCCCGCCAAGGCGGGAGCTCTTCTTGTTCAATCACGAATGTAATCATACATTATGGATGAACCAATGCCCAGTGAGGAAAAAGATTCTGGTTCTCCTCGTACTTTTTCTTTAGCCATTTTACCGCTTTGCGTTTGTAAAGTCCCTTTTCCCATTTTATCCATTTTATCAGTCGTGTGTTCAGTCGATTGAAGATATATCGTAGATGTCCTTTTGAGAATTTACTATAGTAATTAATAATTCCTCTAAGGACTGGTCGGATTTCTTCGGCCAATTCTTCCAACGGTTTGCGCCGGTGGTGAATACTCGAGTTGAAATTAGCATGCCGAGCAAGAAAATTAAAG
>JANLPR010000143.1:0-2478 GCA_031367345.1 Bacteroidota bacterium
TTTAACAAATCCTTCGGATCATAAGAGGGTCTTCCTTCAATCGAAGTTTTTATTATAAACTTAAAATCCTGTGGATTGATACTATCGACAAAAAGATCGATCATGCGAACTTCGTTATTCTGATCAATAATCTAATCCAACTATTCTGGAAAAAGAATACTCTGAGTTCTGTTTTTGTATTGCCATGAAAAGGAGAAACCCAAAATTCATATTCAGTAACCATTCTGTCAATTATTGCATCAGGATAACAAGGAATAGTTCTTTCTGTAGAGGTATCTTCTTTTCCGATTTTTAATTTGGCGGTAGCAGTATTATAGTTGTGAATACGCTTAACAAGGTCAATGCATTCGCCTAAGTAGTCGAAACTTGACCATTTTATTTTATGCGGATAATCCACACTATCAATTGTGCCACTCGAAAGCGTACACGGATATTGGTCAAGTTGCCCGTTAAAATAATGAAACTCTGATGGGTATTGAAAATCTCCTACAACACCGCACACTTCTGTGATTCCGTACCCGCCAGTTTTTGCTTTTATAATAAATCTCCTTAGATTCTCTTCGTAGGTAGTCGGCATCGTATTGGTTCCATCATAATATTGAGTGGTTGCATTATCAAAGACATGGTTCATGTCATATAGAACTAAACTATTGAAGCCATTGGCGAAAGCATAATTTAGAAGTTCGTCTTCTTTTTCATAAACTCCATCATAAGTAGCGTCACAACCTAAAGTGGATAGCGCGTATTTTACTCCTTGTCCAGGGTCATCATTTACAAAGCGCAGGAAGTCATCAATATAAAGAACTTTTTTAAAAGCGGGGTCATGCGTAGAACTTGCAGGCGAATTGCAATTGTTATTACCTGCTGCGTAAACGCATGCTTGTGCTGCTACGAAATTGGGGATAATTTCGATTGCAATAATCAAGATGATGAGTTTGATTGATCTCATAATTTAGTTATTAGGAATTAATTTTTGATTATTTGAGTTTGAAATATTTTTTTGTCATCTTGAATTGTTATTGAATATATCCCACTTGGTGAGGGCAGATAAATTGCAATGAGATTATTTTTTACATGATAAGCGTTTTGAATAAAAGTTCTGCCTAATAAATCACGCACATCTATCTTTAAGAAATTGAAATCAAAGTCCGATGGTAGTTGAAGAAAAGAAATGTCGTTGGTTGGATTAGGGTAGGCGAAAAGCTGATTTGAGGAAACTAAATTATCATAAGGAACAGAAGAAAAAAGATTAACGGAATCTAACCGTATTAAATAAATCTGTTGAAAAGAATTAGTGTCACTTTCACCAATTGCGAATATTGAATTAAATGAAGATTCAATAATTGAGAAAGTCATTTCGTAATTTGTATTGCCGAAGTGTTTATTGTAAAGTGTGTTTCCTGATGTGTCTATCTCAAGCAACCATGCATCCTGAAAATTTGGAGAAAGTGTATTTGAATAACCACAAAGCCAAATTGTATTTGAATTACTGAAAGCAAAATGATGAAGATTATCTCCAATAGTATCACCATAAGTTTTTGTCCACAATGTATCTCCTAAACTATTTAATCGTAATAGCCATCCATCTTGAAGCCCTGCGCCAAATGATTGTGTATTTCCTAAAACAAAAAAACTGTTATCAGGTAAGATTTTGAAATCATAAAAGATGTCGGCAGAATTTCCACCGTAAGAATTTATTCCAACAAAAGTACCAGTGGAATCAATTTCAAGTAAGATCCCATCGTTGTAATTATTTCCACTCATACTATTTGAGCCACCCGCAATAAAAATATCATTCTCATTTCGCAATGATATTTTTTCACCGTAATCATTATTGCCGTAATCGAAATATTGATTCCAAATTAAATTACCTGCTGTATCTGTTTTAACAACTAAAATATCAGAGTTGGAAACATGAGCAGAGCCAACAAAGTAAATTGTTTGATTGATGCTGTCGAAGGTTACATTGGTGCCGTAACAATTCCCATTTCCAAAATTGTGCTCCCAAATTTCGTTGCCTGATGTATCAATCATTATTGCATAGAGATTATGAAAAGAACTTGTACCTGGCTCGTAGTTTCCGGTGATTACATATTTATTGTCACTAATGTAAGTTATGCTCGTACCAGAATTATTGGGTGTCAATCCTGTAGTAAGTCCAAAAAATTTAACCCACAATGTATTTCCTGCTGAATCAATTTTTGAAATTAAAACTCTTGTCCCATCACCGCCAGTAAAAATAAAATTGTGGTCTGCCGATTCAATTATGTCGCTACCGAAACCAGACCCGAGAATATTTTCTGATGCTGATTGAGCAAAAGTATTTCCACAAAAGCAAGAAAGTAAAAAAAATATAGTGTGAAAGTGTTTCATCCTTTTAATTGTCGGAATAAAGGTAATAAATATTTTTTGGGGATTCGGCAAAATAAATTTAAGAGCGGTGAAGTGTGAGCTTTTTTATTTTTACAAAGGGATAGC
>JANLPR010000179.1:0-5585 GCA_031367345.1 Bacteroidota bacterium
AATGTATTTTAATACTGACTTGATAAACATCAGGCAAAGGTAAATGCAAACAACCATTCAATCCTAAACCCCAGTAGTACTACAAATCACTTTTCGTAAATCGTACAATTGAATAGCAATCATTTATCTCTTTTCAACACCACATTTCTTGATAACTTCCTCTAAAAACACCTGCTTTTTAACACTTCAGGTGGAAATGGCTGCAATGTGGGTTAAGTGAAAATTCAAGATAAGGTTTGAATCACTTTACCCGTCACGAGACATTTCGTTGTAAACGATTGTTTCAATTTTTTCTACAACAAATAACTTAAAATTGGGGTGGTCATTCCAATTCCCGGACGGAATGGCGCTTAACAATTCTCTAATTTTAAAGCAGTTGTTCAATTTTCGTTTAACGTTTAGCCTTGCTGCCGGGCACGCTGTTCTATTGAATCGAAGATAGCATTTTCTTTGCCTTGTAGGAGGCGGTGTTATGCGTTCTCCAAATTTTACATTCGAAGCATTGACCCTCAATATTTATACTTAATTTATTCAGTGGAATGTTGCTGCTTGAGTTTTCGTACATACATTTAATTTTATAGTGAAGGGTCCACAGTATAAGATTGATCGCAACTTTTTGGAAGCCTACAAATTATTTCTCCAACCTTTTTTGCCCGATCTGTTCTCCAGCCGCCTGTAAAGTCCTGAGTAATTTTGCATTTGACATACATTTCACATACATCGTTATTTATTTTATAATAGACTCCAATAACAGATTTCCATTCGTTTGCTCTCAAACCCCTTTTGCCAATTATTGCATAAGTGTTTTTGTCAAGAAACTCTATAGTAAATCCTCCGCTTTCAATTGCTCCTGTGATAGCTCGAATTATCAGTGAGTCCACCGTTACATTTGTTTTTATATAATATTCAAGTCCCGTTTTTTTATTCCAGCCTTTATCAGTTGAAACATTTTTTGCTGCCACGATATTATTAAAGTCGTATCCTCGCGCAGTCTTGGGAAAGTCAGATAGTCGAGCTACTGAAAGACAACTTTGAATTAAAATTATTGCTAAGGGTATCAATAGTACAGTGATTCTCTTGTCAATCATATTTCATTGGTATTTATTTCTTGCAATTCCTTTCATAGATAATATAGTACCAAGGGGAATAAAATTCTGAAAGTTTGACATCAGCGCTACCGCCATTGGTGACGCTTAACATTCGTTTTGCGGTATGAAGTATGGAGGAGCTACTTATTTTTAGATGTGATTTTTTTACTTACTAATTACTACTCACCACTCACTAAGTAAAGCGAAATTCCGTTCGGCGAATGATGGCTTACACTTTATTTCTTACCTCCGCCTCTCTAAAAATTCCGCTTTGCGATGGTGAAATTTGAAAACTCAAAGCTTATTTTTTTTACTCACCACTTACTACTTACTACTCACTCAAGAGTGCGCCACCACAACCATCAACGTTTGCCCTACGGCTCTGAGTGTATTCGGATCTATCACTTCTAAATTATCGTTGTGTGTGTGCCAGTGCTTCGCAAAGCCAGTTCGTGAACCCGGATTACTGTGTATAATATCGATCGACGGAATTCCAATGTTGTTCACATACACGTGATCATCTGTTACCCATCCGCCTTCTTGATTTAAAAAATAATTCGCGTAACCAATTCCCGCCGCTGCCTTCCAAACTTTTTCTACCACTGCTCCCGCTTTTTCATACGACAACCCTTCTATTCTGAATTGCGCATTCTTTGCTCCTACCATATCCAACAAAATTCCGAATTCAGCTGAATAGTTTTTTACATGTAAATTTTTTGCCCAATACTGTGTGCCTAATGCATAGCTGTCTTCCGACTCCGGACCGCCACCTTCTTTTCCCCAGTCTTCAGCATCAAAAAAAGCGAGGTCTATTCCAATTGATGGTTTGTTTTTACTATACACCCGAGCCATCTCCATCAACACCGCCACTCCACTAGCTCCATCATCGGCTGCTAACGATGGCTTGTCTTTATCTACCACATCCTGATCTGCCCATGGGCGTGTATCCCAATGGGCAAAAAGCAAAACTCTTGTTTTAAGCTCCGGATTAAATGATGAAATAATATTTCTGAATTTTAATTTTGTTCCATCATAAGCCGTTACGATTCCCTTCTGAACAATTACTGTATCGGCCCATTGCTTCATCTGTGCTATGAGATAATCTCCACAAGCTACATGTGCTGCTGTATTCGGGACGCGCGGACCAAAATCAATTTGCGCTTTTACAAACGCATAAGCCGAATCGGCATTAAACTCCGGTACACTTACTGTTGGCGCCACAACAATTTCTTTTTTGTTGCCCGCATCATCTGATGTCGAATTGTTTTTACATGAAAAAATTACGAAAGAAATTACTGAAAGTGAGAAAAGAATTTTATTCATCAGATTGGCTTGTTGATTTATCACTAAAAGTAAATTACTCTTTCACCCACGATGTTCCTTCTTTTTCATCTTTGATCTTAAAACCTAAAGCAGCCAACTCATCGCGAATCTTGTCTGATGTTGCAAAATCTTTGTTCGCTTTTGCCGAACTCCTAACACCAAGAATCATTTGCATCAATCCTTCTAAGCCATTATCGCCCACTGCATTTTCTTCTTTAAGTCCTAAAATATTTTCGATGAAAATCGGAAAGAATTTTTGCAACTCTTCCAAATCAAATTTTGAGATCGTTTCTATTCCTGCATGAACTGAATTAATAATACGAACTGCTTCAAACAATGCTGCTATTACCATAGCAGAATTCATATCGTCATTCATCGCTGAATAACATGCTTGCTTTACTGCAGCAATATCGGAGGTGGACTTCTCTTCGGTTTTCAGTTTATTCAATAACGCTTTTGCATTGAATAATTTTTTCATGCCCTTCTCTGCGGCTTTTAATCCTTCATTGCTAAAATCGAGCGTGCTTCTATAGTGTGCTTGAAGAACAAAAAACCGAATTGTCATTGGTGAATAAGCCTGATCTAATAACTTATGTGTGCCGTTAAAAAATTCGTCGAGATTAATAAAATTGCCGAGCGACTTACCCATCTTCTGACCATTGATCGTAATCATATTGTTATGCAACCAATATTTAACTGGTGCTTTTCCGGTGGCCCCTACACTCTGTGCAATTTCACATTCATGATGAGGAAACAAAAGATCCATTCCTCCGCCGTGTATGTCGAACGTTTCACCTAGATATTTAGCACTCATTGCCGAACATTCTATATGCCATCCCGGAAAGCCTTCGCTCCATGGTGAGGGCCAACGCATAATATGTTCAGGCGATGCTTTTTTCCACAAAGCGAAATCTACAAGGTTTCTTTTTTCCGATTGCCCTTCCAATTCTCTCCGCTCTTCGCCGGCACCTGCAAGTAATTCTTCTACCACGCGACCGGAAAGTTTTCCGTAGTGATGCGTTGAATTATATTTTAACACATCAAAATATACTGATCCATTCGATTCATAAGCAAAACCATTTTCGATGATCGACTTGATCATTGCTATTTGTTCTATGATATGGCCGGAGGCATACGGTTCAATGCTCGGTTGCAATACATTTAATTTATCAACTGCTTCGTGATAAGCGTTCGTATATAACTGAGCAATTTCCATTGGCTCCAGTTTTTCTATACGCGCCTTCCGAGCTATTTTATCTTCTCCTTCATCAGCATCATTTTCTAAATGACCTACGTCGGTAATATTCCGAACATAACGAACACGATAACCGAGATGCTGTAAATATCGATTTAGAATATCGAATACAATTGCAGGACGACTATGACCTAAATGTGGAGGACCATATACAGTAGGTCCGCAGAGATAAAGTCCGACGAAACCGGGAACAATCGATTCGAATTTTTCTTTTTTACGAGAAATTGAATTATAGAGGAAAAGTTCTTTTGACACTACTTAAAAATTATTGGTGGTGATTAATGAGCCTGAGCCATTGCTTGAATATGACTGAGCATATCTTCTGTCATACTCGCTAAAGTGAATTCAGGTTTCCAATTCCAGTCGTTTCGAGCGGCTGAATCGTCGATGCTATTTGGCCATGAATCGGCATACTGCTGACGCACATCGGGACGATATGTAATTTTGAAGTCGGGAATATGCTTTTTAATTTCTTCTGCAAGCTGTTTAGGTGTAAAGCTAAATGCTGCAACATTGTAGGAAGAACGAATTTTTACTTGATCAGCAGGAGCATCCATTAAGCCGATCGTTGCTTTCAACGCATCGTGCATATACATCATTGGAAGTTCGGTATTCTCTGAGAGAAAACATTCGTAACTCTTAGTACGTAATGCTTCATGAAAAATATGGACGGCATAATCTGTTGTACCTCCGCCCGGTTCTGCTGCATAGCCTATAAGTCCTGGATATCGAATGGATCTTACATCGACATTAAATTTTTCGAAATAATACTCACACCAACGTTCGCCCGCCAATTTGCTGATACCATAAACTGTTGATGGTTCTGTTACAGTAAACTGAGGTGTATTTTTTGATGGAGTGTTTGGCCCGAAAACGGCGATAGAACTAGGCCAAAAAAGTTTGAATTTTTCTTCGCGGGCTAGCTCAAGAGTACCGAGAAGTCCTTCCATATTTAATCGCCATGCCGATTTAATCTTTTGTTCGGCGGTGGCGCTAAGAAGAGCTGCCAGTAGATACACTTGTTTCACATTGTGCTTGCGGATAATTTCGGCCACTTGCACAAAATCGAGCACGTCTAACTGATAAAAAGGGCCTTTATGTAAAAGATCGTTATCCGGCATTTTGATGTCGGTCGCGATTACATTTTGGTCGCCATAAATTCGACGTAGTTCGTCGACCAATTCCGACCCAATTTGCCCCTTTGCCCCGATTACTAAAATTGTCTCTTTCATTGCTCCACGTTTGCGGGACAAATGTAGTAGAAATTTTTTATTTGGGGATTGAAGGGGGAATCGAGAGTCGAAGATGGTAATTCGAGAATCGAGAGTCGAAGATCGTAATTCGAGAATCGATGGATAGGAATTGCACAGGATAACCTACAGAAGTCATTTGCTTCTGTGGATGATTTAATTCCCGCAGAAGCCGCAGATGATCGCAGATATATTGGGACTTGAATGACTCGAAAACCAGTTTTACGAATAACTATTCTCGAGAGTCTTCCTACCATCGATTCTCGATCTTCGATCTTCGAATTACCATCTCCTACTCTCGACCTTTTTTGCACAAGATAACCTACAGAAGTCCTTTGCTTATGTGGGTGATTTAATTCCCGCAGAAGCCGCAGATGATCGCAGAAATATTTGGACCTAAATGCCTCGAAAACCAATTTTACGAATAACAATTCTCGAGAGTCTTCCTACCATCGATTCTCGATCTTCGAATTACCATCTCCTACTCTCGACCTTTTTTTGCACAAGATAACCTACAGAAGTCATTTGCTTCTGTGGATGATTTGATTCCCGCAGAAGCCGCAGATGATCGCAGATATATTTATAATTGATAGACTCGAAAAACATTTTTACAACTAATTATTCTCGAGAGTCTTCCTACCATCGAATCTCGATTCTCAATCTTCGAAT
>JANLPR010000189.1:0-19438 GCA_031367345.1 Bacteroidota bacterium
TTCGTTGGGCCAATATGACTTTTGGCCGGTATTAATTGATTCATCTGCAAACATTCTTACACAAAATAAACTTGGTGGTAGTTGGTATGAAAACTGTCACTCAATAGTCAAAGGCATAAACGGAGGATATGTACTGACGGGGTCAACGTCTTCAAATGATATAAACGTTAATGGGTATCATGGAAGTGCAGATATTTGGGTAGTGCGAACCGATGATTTTGGAAATTTCCTAGGGCAGAGTTGCCTTGGCGGAACGGGAAATGAAGAAGCTTTTAAAATAATTTCTTCGCGTAACAATTATTATGTAGTTGGTTATTCTGCTTCGATCAATGGCGATCTATCAATAAATAAAGGGTACGATGATTTATGGATTGTTCAACTAGATTCAACAGGAAATATTTCTTGGCAACAATCTTACGGTGGCTCACTTGCTGATGGCGCCTTCGATATTACAATGGAAAATGATTCTGTTATAGTTGTTGTCGGAGCGTCTTCGTCGAATGATTTTGATGTCACTAATAATCCGGGTGGTGATATCTGGCTTCTCAAATTCAAACTTGATTTTCCAACAGATGTTCAAGAAAATAATTTTAAAAATAGTATTGTAATTTCACCCAATCCATCATATGGAACAGTTATAATTTATGCCCCGAATAATTCAATAAGTAGTAAAATAATTATAACCGATGCATTTGGAAAAACAATCTACTTTTCTGAAAATAATAAAATTATAAATGGAATAATAAACCTTTCTTTAGATGTACCTTCAGGGGTTTATTTAATAAATTGTATCATTGACGGCAAAGCCTTTTTAAATAAATTAATAGTTCAGAAATAACCATCCGATTTGTTTTATCTTAAAAAATAAACCGTAATTAAAATATAAATAACATTGATATTGGGCTGTCTAAAATAAATCAGTAGATGGCAATGCTTTTACCTAAACCCTCTCAAGCAATTAACTGCTTTACATTTAATAATAATGCAGGAGTATCTTTATAAGTAATCTTTAATGCATTAATTTCTACGTTTTGAACTTCGCCGGAAATCTTCCAGGTTTTACTAAAAAATTTGCCTTTCTCATTCGTAAATAGCTTTTTGTATTCTTTTAATATTTCTGATTGTTCATTTTCAGGGATGAGATCCGAAATATTCTTGCCAATTAATTGATCTTTTGATTGGCCTTGCATTTCACACGCACTCTTATTTACGTTTAAGATATTTCCTTCTTCATCTTCAATAAAAATTGCATCAGATGAGTTTTCAAAAAAAGAATTAAATAGTTTTTCTGAAGCACGCAATTTAGATTCTATGCTTTTATGATTGGTTAAATCAATAAGTACTCCGGATATTTTTTCAACTTCGTTTTTTTCATTTAACACGGGTCTAGAAAAAGTTAAATGAGTATGTAATAATCCATTTAAATAAATACGATATTCTTGTGAACTTGGTTCTTTCTGATTGATTTGTTTTCTGAAAAAATCTTTCAATTTTTCTCGATCTTCAGGATGCACCATTGCCAAATATACCTCCATAGATAAAGGGGTTTCGTCACTTTTTAAACTCATCATTTTTTTGGTTTCCTTCGACCATATTGTAGTTTTTTCTAATACGTTGTACTCCCATAATCCAAGGTTCGCAATTTTCATTGCACTTTGTAAAAATTTTTGCTGCTGCACAAATTCGGCTTCCGTTTTTCTCAATTCTGTCAAATCAATACGAATGCCGGTAATTTTAATGAGTTCATTATTGGCATCTAATAATGGATATGCTGTAGTTTGTAGGTATTTAGTTTTTCCGGATGGAGTAATAATTCTGTATTCAAGATTCATAACACCATTTTTTTTTATTTGATGAAATTGGTCAAGATAATTTTGACGATCATCTACATGAATACAATTGATGAGTGCAGTAAAATCCAAAGGACCATCACTTTCATTCCGTTCAAAAATGGAATAAGTCGCCTCTGACCATTCTCCGGAATACTCTTCAGTCATATTACGAGACCAAAAACTTATTTTTGATGTTGACTCGATTGCATTCAACAAAAGTTGCTTGGAAGCCAATTCTTCATAAAGTAATTTATAGTTAGCTTCGCTTTTTTTCAAATCATCGATAACATGCCGCTGCGTAGTAATGTCTCTTGCTAAAACAGAAACTCCTATTATCGAATTATCTATAATTATAGGATATGAAATAATTTGAGAATACCTGACTTCATTGTTGATATTGAAAAATTCGTCATCAATATTTTTTTCGCCGGTAATTGCTTTATTATATCGACTTACCCAACGCAGATATCTTTCTTCATCGGCAGCAAAGTCACGAAGCGACATTCCCACAGTTAATTTTTTATTTCTGATATCGGTAAATTGGGCTGCCGCACGTTCGTTAAAATCTACTATTTTAAAGTCAGTATCAACCGACCACATAGCCTCATCAATTGAATTACTGAGAGTGCTAAAATTTACTTTACTCAATGTCAGTTCTCTTTGAACATTCAGCTTTTCAGTTACATCTGTTCCAATCAATAAAATAGAAGTAATAATTTGTTCTTCGTCAAGAATTGGCGACAATTTAAAATCGAGAGTAACTGTCGCCTTTTTTTTAGTTTCAAAATTCAGACTCAGTGAATGGTGTTTTCCTCTGCAAACGGAGGCATGAGCATCTTTTAGTAATTTACTTTCGGAAGATGATAAAAATGCTGATAATTTATTTTTTTTAACTAAGGGCTTTAATGTCTTGCACGATGATATCAATTCTGTAGCAGAAGAATTCATATTGATAATTTTTCCATCAAATCCGAGTTCAAAAATTATTTCAGGGTTATTTTCGTAAAATGAAATTAATTTGGCTTCGTTGTTTTTTGAATGCTGTTCAGCTACAAATTTATCTATTGTTGCTTTTCGAGCAGCGATTGACTTAAGTATGGTCGATGGCAACAATAATAAATTATGCTTATGAACGAATTCATCTATTCCAAGATTTTCATATTTCTTAAACACATCAGATGTTATTTTTCCTGAGATGAGAATAAATGGAATTTGAAAATCATTTTTATTTAAGAAGGTCATTATTTCTTCAACATAAAATCCTTCTATTTCAGAAATGGAGATAATAACTTCAGGTTTATACCTATTTAGGAGTTTAAGAAACTCATTCTCATTCCTTGCATTTTTTATTTCAAATTGGATGTCAGAGTCTGACAATACACTATTGATCAACTGAAATTCAGTTGGTTTGTCGGTTAAGACAAGTGCTTTTAATATACCTTCCATATAGTTGTTTTTCAAAAAAATGAAATTTAAACAAGTATATTTCTGGGTGGGACTATTAGTTTTCTAAACTAATACGCAGAAAAACAATTTTGATCTTTAAATTGTCATTTAGTCCGCCGTTTCTTACACTAAATACGGCGCTAATCATAACAATTTATTATTCAGTACAATTAGGCTGTAACCCAATCGTGTATTGGTAAAGGTCGGTTTATAAAGTGTTTTAACTTCGTATTCCGAAACCACTTTTCCACAAACGATTGTTAAGTTGTTTTTATTCAAAATACTTCTTTTTTTTACTAAAATAAAGTCTTTTAATTTTTGCAGTTTTATTTTATATAGAAGTCAATTTCCTTCAATTGTAAGATTTGTATGCCTTTGTTGTATATAAACCGACTCAAAAGGCGTTAAATTGTTAACCGCAGAACTGCTTCATTGCCCTTCAAGTCCACTGAAATCACATACTAGTAAATACATTACACACACTACATGAAGACTAATAAAAGTCTTATACTGATTTTCTTCTTATTGTATGTTATGCCAAATGCAATGGGCGTTACATATTATTCTCGTGCGTCAGGAAATTGGAATGCAAATGCTTCATGGTCGACCGTTACTTATGGTAATGTAACGAATACAGGAACGTTTCCCACTGCCGCAGATTCAGTTTTTGTAGGTGATAACCATACAATGACAATCAATGTAAATTCTGCTTGTTTGGCATTGTCGGTTGGTCAAGGTGCTAGTGGAATAGTGGTTTACACTTCAGCAGCAGCAAGGACTTTAACAATCACTGGAAATTTAATTGTAAATCCCGGAGGCAAGTTTTGGTACAACGGAAATTCTAATAGAAGTCATACGTTAACATTAGGAGGAAATTTATCGAACATTGCTGGTACATTCGATTTGAATTCGGATATAAATGATCGCGTACTATTTACAATCAACGGAGGAAATTCTTCCATAATAGGTGATGGCTTTTATGAAATTTATAATCTTACGTTGAATCTTTTAGCAAGTACAAATACTTTAAATATAATTAGTACACAATTTGAACCTGCAATAGTCAATAATGTAACGTTTACTCAAGGCAGATATATCCATAATAATTCTTCTTCCTTTAATTGTAATTCTACTATCAATACAACAATTACTCAAAATGCTACACTTGAGATCCCACAAGGTTCAATGTGGCTAGGGTCTGCAGCGACCACACTGTTTCTTCAAGGGTCATTGATCATTGATGGTGGAAGTTTAACTGTTGCACGTTCAAGTGGAGGAAGTGGTATAAGGACCGATCAAAATGGAGCTCCAATTCCTTATTTTGAAATTTCATCGGGGAGTCTGACAATAAATGGCGGATTTACAAATAGAAATGTTGCCGCAGGAGAAGCTTTTCAGTTTATTATGAAAGGAGGAACAATTAATCTTGAAACAGGCACTACAGCTTCAAACAACGAAGGATTAAAAATTACAGATATAGCAGGAAGTATTTTCGAAATGGATGGGGGGACAATTATTTTCAATCAACCGAATAATTCAGGAAGTGGAGTTACTGACTTAAAACTTTGTGGATCCTTAGGCAATGTATATACAACTGGAGGTACAATGCAATTTGGAACAGCTACAACTGCATCCGGATTAACTTTTTCTTTCAAACCATTTACGACAGCATTATATCCAAATATGATCGTTAATAATGGAACTTTGAGGCCAGAGTCCGGATCAAGCAATACTGCTCATTACCAATTTTTAAGTTTGCAAATTGATCCTTCCGGTACATTCGACAACCGCTCAAATAGTGGTGGAGCGAATGGTGATAGTAAGAATTTGACTTTGAAAGGTGGGCTTGTTAATTCAGCCTTGAATAATAACGGAACCTTTACACAACGACTTGGAACTGTAATTTTCGCAGACGACACACTTCAAACCATCGATGGAAGTTCAGCGACTACATTCTACAATTTCGAAATTAACAACACCGCTAATCTCACATTGAATGTTCCTCTCTCAATTACGAATGTATTAACATTGACGAACGGAATAATTAATACCACATCAACAAATTTACTTACGTTAACTTCGGCAGGAACAGCAGGAATTGGATCAGCCTCAAGTTATATTTCCGGTCCAATGAAAAAAGATTTTGCATCATCTTTATTAACTACATTAACATTTCCAATAGGTGCCAATGGATTTTATCGTCCGGCTCAAATTACGGTTAAGCATTCTAGTGCAGGAGCGACTTCCTATTGGGGGCAAGTAGTTACATCACCTGCTGCGGCACTTCCTTATTCTCTACCAGCCACTTTATCGAAAGTTTCTACCAGAAGATACTGGCAATTCGTTAGAACCGGAGTTTCCAATTTTACAAACGCTACCATTAAACTTTATTATGGAATTGATGACGGCGTAACAGACTTCAACAGTTTGAGAGTAGGACAGGGAATAGTAGCCACATGGGCAGATCACGGAGGAGTAGGTAGTGCAAATTATTCCGGCAATATCACATCAGCGAGCTTCACTACATTTTCTGGTATTTTCACTCTTGCAAATACAACGGGAGGAAGTAATGCACTCCCGGTTGAATTGATCAACTTCAGTGCTGAGAAATGTACAAATGGATCTTGCTTAGATTGGACAACTGCAACAGAGATTAATAACGACTATTTTGAAATTCAACGCTCACTTGATGGAATTACATTTTCTAAAATAGGAATGGTTGGTGGAAATGGAAATAGTTCAACTGAAAACAATTATTCATTCCGTGACAATTTTTCATCGAATCAAAACATCTATTATCGTTTAAAACAGGTAGACTATGATGGAAAATACACCTACTCAAACATTCGAGAAGTTAATGGTGACTTAACTGAATTAAAATTATTTCCAACAATTTCAAATGGTGAAAATGTATTTCTCGATATGACTAGTAGTGGGAGAGGGCAGGTAAAAGTTAAGTTGATCAATAAATTCGGGCAATCATATTCAAGTCAGCTTTATCAAAATGAATCAGCTATTTTAAAAATAGAAGCAACAGAAACATTGAGTGAAGGAGAATATTTTGCAATTATCGAATCTAATTTTAGCACCAAGGCCTTGCCGTTTTTTATTATCAAATAAAAGGATGGCGTTTAAATTCTTTGTTACGATCGAATAAAAAACGATAAGTAACAAGTGTACGGCTTCTGTACGTTCCCAAATTCTCGGCTATTGTAACCATCTTAGGATTAAAGTCACCTATCCACTGCATTTCATAATCGAAATAAATATTTTCTTTTCGCATCGAAGTTGCCCCTTCTAAAATCATATAAGAATCGATACCTTTTCCTTGATGTTCAGGAATAATTCCGAAAACGAGGCCATATATTTTTTTAATATTTCGTTTTTTCAAGAGATAGATAAATCGCAATTTTTCGAACCATCCAAATTTGCCATTAAATTTTTTAAAGATCTGATTGATGTCGGGTAAGTTTACCCACATTGCTACAGGTTCATTTTTATAATAAACATACCATATCAATTTTTCATCAATAACCGGTTTCATACTTTTAAAAAAAATCTGAACCTGTTTGAACTCAAGTTCTTTTCCACCACCATGACGAGCCCAAGCCTTATTGTATACAATTCTGAAATCTTCAGCATATTTTTCCAACTTTGATTTTTTCAGATGTTCAGAATGATAATCGGGATCAGCTTTTATTGCTTCATGTCTACCGTGAAACTTAGGACTCAGTTGAGCGTGAACTTTGAGTGAAAAGCAGAATTGGTTGAAATAAGGTTGAAAGCCAAAATTTTCAAAAAGCGACTGATAAAATGGCTTGTTATAATTTAATTTATACGGTACAGGATCAAAACCATCGATTATGAGACCCCACCAACTGTCGCGCTCCCCAAAATTAATCGGGCCATCCATTGCTTGGATTCCATTTTTTTCCAACCATGCTTTGGCAGTATTGAAAAGTAAATCCGCCGCCTGTTGATTATTAGGAGATTCAAAAAAGCCAATTCCGCCTGTCGGCTGATCTTCCTTTTTAGAAGTCTTTTCATTGATAAAAACGGCTATTCGCCCTATGGTTTTTTGGTTATCCTCTTTTAAAAGAAAGCGAGTACATTTTCCGTGACGGAAAAATTTATTTTTTTTGACGTCAAAAACCTCCTCTATATCTTTGTCGAGCGGCCTTATCCAATTGGGCTCGTCGTGGTAAATAGACACCGGGAGGAGTAAAAACTCCTTAGCATCACTTTCGCTAACAACTTCAATAACTTGCATTTCAACTAACTGAATACCTTTGGTTATAGTGTTTATCTACCGATAAACATTGGGTAAAAATACGGGAGAAATTGAATAAAAAAAACCACCGAATGAGTTTCGGTGGTTTAAAATATTTTGAGATTACTATTATTTTCCTGTGATACTTATTTTCTTTTGAAGCTCCAGAACACTTGCTTTGAACTTCTTATCGGTTTCTATCAAGTTGTTCACCGTACGACAAGCGTGAAGCACTGTAGCGTGGTCTTTACCGCCACAATGTGCGCCAATGTTACTCAAAGATGACTTAGTCATGCTTTTAGCGAAATACATTGCAATTTGACGAGCCTGTACAACCTGGCGTTTACGCGTTTTTGACTTAAGCATTTCGATAGGAAGATCAAAATAGTCGCAAACGATTTTCTGGATATAATCGATTGATACTTCATGAGTAGTATTTTTCACGAATTTGTCGATCATCTGTTTTGCTAACTCTAACGTAACAGATTTTTTATTCAAAGAGGCTTGAGCTAAGATTGAAATCAAAGCACCTTCTAGTTCTCTAACATTTGAAGTAATGCTATAAGCGATGTATTCAACTATATCTTTAGGAAGTTCAATTCCATCGATATACATCTTCTTATTTAAAATAGCAATTCTAGTTTCTAAGTCAGGCACTTGAAGGTCAGCTGCAAGTCCCCATTTAAAGCGGCTCAACAAACGTTGCTCCATACCTTGAAGATCTACCGGAGCTTTGTCGGAGGTAAGAATTAATTGTTTACCGGTTTGGTGTAAGTGGTTGAAGACGTGGAAAAATACATCTTGTGTTTTTTCTTTTCCTGCAAAAAACTGAATATCGTCGATAATCAATACATCAATCATCTGATAGAAGTGAACAAAATCATTTTGCTCATTATTTCTAACAGCATCTATAAATTGATGAGTAAATTTTTCAGAAGAAACGTAAAGAACTGTTTTACCGGGGTGTGCATTTTTAATTTCAATACCGATAGAGTGGGCAAGATGAGTTTTTCCCATACCAACACCGCCATAAATTAAAAGTGGATTAAAAGAAGTACCACCTGGTTTGTTAGCAACGGCATAACCGGCAGAGCGAGCTAAGCGATTACAATCACCTTCAATAAAATTTTCAAAAGTGTAGTTTGGGTTTAGTTGCGATTCTACATTTACCTTTTTTAAGCCCGGTATAATGAATGGGTTACGAATGGTATTTGCAGTAGAATTATTCATCGGAACATTCACAGGAGAATTTTTTAATTCTGCGTGAGAGCGCGTTGGGATCTTTACAGTGTATTGCTTTGAATCCGCCGTAGCGTGCTCCATTACAATGCTGTATTCAAGTCTACCTTCAGTACCTAATTGCTGACGGATTGTTTTTCTTAGCAGCGTGATGTAATGCTCTTCTAACCATTCATAAAAGAACTGGCTAGGAACTTCAATTGTCAACACTTTAAGGTCGAGTTTAATCGGTTTGATTGGATCGAACCAAGTTTTGAAGCTTTGAGGGCTAACATTGTCTTTAATGATCTGGAGGCATTTGTTCCAAACGCTTTCGCAAGTCTTTTCGATAGTTGTGGTTTTCAAGAAAAAAATTTGTTGGTTAAATGGTTTGTATGGTGATGTTCTTCGTTGTTCAATCGTGGTTGAGAATTCAAATGTCTCATTATTTATTACAACAACAAATATTCTGTAAAAAAAAATAAAAACAAAATTAAACTCCTATTGTATTTTCACTAATTTTTACAGTAGATGCTATTGAATCTTTTTTACTTTTCTTGTGATCAAAGTAATAATCTATTCGTCCCAATTTAATTCCCGCCCATCCGACTTGAGCTACTAAAACTTCTCTGTTCGATTTATTCATGAGCTGAGAAGGTTCATCGAGAAACGTGTGCGTATGTCCGCCAATAATTAGGTCAATATAATCTGTTTCACTTGCTAAAACAACATCAGAAACTTTTTTATCGCTGTACTTATATCCTAAATGCGATAAACAAATGATCAAATCACACTTTTCATTTTTTTTCAGGTGAGAAGATACTCTTTTTGCATGGATAATCGGGTCATTATAACTAATATTTCCGGTTAATTTTGGATCGACTAATCCATGCAGTTCAATTCCAATTCCAAAGACTCCAATTTTTAATCCTCCTTTATTAAATATTTTATACTCACTAACTTTATTTTCTAAAAGTGTATTTGAAAAAGTATAATTAGCATTTAGAAACGGAAAATTCATATGAGGCATTTGTTTAACCAACCCTTCTATTCCATTGTCAAAATCATGGTTGCCCAAAGTGGATGCATCATAGCCCATTTCACTCATAAACTTGAATTCAAGTTCGCCACCATATAAATTGAAGTAAGGTGTTCCTTGAAAAATATCACCGGCATCTAACAGCAGTACATTATTTTCTTGCGCTCTTATTTTTTTGATAATTGCTGAGCGCCTTGCAACTCCTCCCATACCGGGATATTTTGGATCGTTTTCAGGAAAGGGGTCAATACGCGAATGAACATCATTGGTATGAAGAATAGTTAGCTTCGTAAGTTCATTTTTTGCAAGCAAGTCTAACGGTAGTGAGCTTAATCCTGCCAAGGCCATGCTTCCAAAAACCGTTTTAATGAATACTCTTCTATTTGTCATGGATCATCCTCCCGTCGATCTCAGTTGAAATTTGTTTATTCTTTTTTGTTTGTTCCTCAAGATAAAAAATTAGTGCATCTCTAACTTTTAGCGAAACACTTTGTCGAGGAAGTCCGATAAAAAAATTAAATGAATCACCACCATTCGCTAAATAATCGGATGTTAAAACCCTATATGTTTTTGTTGAATCAAAAGGAGAGTTGTTTATTAGAACATTCGTTACCATAGAATCTCTAAAGTGCATTTGAAGCCCTGAAACGGGCGCCCCGCCTTTGGAAGCGATGAAGTTATAAATTTTTTTCACATCCTCGCCATTTGCTGTTAAAATAACGAGTTCATTTTCAAAGGGCATTAGTTCGAAAACATCGCCTCGTGTTATTTGACCTTGTGGCAATGGTCGTCTTAATCCTCCATTATTAAAAACTGCAAAATCAGGACTGGTTCCTTTTTCGTTTGCAGAAAACATACAGGCGTCGGCGAGAAAATTTCCTAAGCGACTTTCAGGCAAGCCTTTTTCTAACGAATGTGTACTATAGGCCAGCACTTGATTCATCGTAACATTCATTTTCTCTCTATAAGGATCTATTTCTTTTTCGAGCGATGAATCAATGTCAGTAAAAGAAGTGTCAGTAAATTTATATTGTGAGGATGAGTTTTTTGTAACTACGAATGGGCTTCTACAAGAAACAAAAAGCACAGATACAAAAAATAACGATTGCAAATACTTTGTCATTAATTTTTATTATAATTGAGTAACAATAATAAATAAAATTGGTTCGATTTGTAACTTCACAGCAAAAAAAATAATGATCAAAAGCGAAACTCAGATTAGAGTAAGGTATGCAGAAACAGATCAGATGGCATACGTTTATTATGGTAATTATGCAATTTACTTTGAAGTAGCGAGAGTTGAGTTACTTCGCCAACTTGGATTTACCTATAAAAAACTAGAAGAAGAGGGTGTTATGTTGCCTGTTCTCGATTTTTCTATTAAATATTTTCGACCTGCATTTTATGATGATCTCTTAACAATCAAAACCACTATTTCAGAACTTCCAACTACACGAATAAAGTTTTCGTATGAAACGTTTAATGAAGCAGGTACTCTTTTAAACAAAGCGGAGACGAGCTTAGTCTTTATTAGCAAAACAACAAATAAGCCAATTCAAATTCCTCCACATATGAAAGAGGCTTTTAGCTGGTAATTTATTCCAACGAATAACTTCAGAGTAACGATATATCTGTATAATCTGGATAAAAATTTGAAGTAGGTTTTTGTTAAAGCTTGTTTAGAAGAAATTGATACAAAGCAACCATACTTACTATATCGCTTTTGTTTACTTTTTCATCAGGCGAATGTACATTCTCTTCTGCTGCACCTATAAAACACCAATCAATTGGTAGTGCTTGTTTCTGCAACTCTGTACCGTCACTTCCGCCTGAACCTTCAACTTCCAACTGAAATTTAACTCCCGATTCTTTTGCCAACTCAATAATTTGGTCAACATATTTTCTCCGAGGAATTCCAATATCGCGCATAGAAATTACAACTCCCTCTCCCGGACGAACACCTTCGGTAATCCAAGTGATATCGCTTATCAATGCTTTTCGAATATCATATTTCTCAAAAAGGAATTTGGAAAGATAGCCAACACTTCCACCGCCGTGTTCTTCCCAACAGGAAAAAACTATTGCGCCATTTTTAAGCGTCTCACATAATTGAAGAGCGTTCCATACCCCCAATCGATTATCCATGTAACAACACTGAACACTCGTTTCATCTTCTCGCCAATTATGTTTAAAGGAAAGGTCAGTTCCTCTTTCTATATTTCTATTCAACCCGTAGGTAAGTGTTCCTTCTTCGTTTTTTTTAAGCACACATTCAATTTTACCAATACTATCTTCGCCGGTTAGTAAATAGCCGTCTTCAGTCCTTGGGCCTCCAACTTTTACCAACTGATTATTGTATCGTACTGTAAATCCAATATTATCGATGTGAGCATAAACAGCAGTTGTTGGTTTTCCAAAAACTAAAATTATGCAGTCTTGAAAATCTGATCCCGCATACACTTTTGGTTGAACCAACCAGTTTCTACTATTTTTAGAAATATAGTTTAATAAGAAGTCTGTCATTTGTGTTTCATTTCCCGACGGCGCGTGAATGGAACAAAGCGTTTTTAATAATTCGGTATTCATAGTTAGTTTCTTGACTGATTAATTTCTATATACAGTAATGAGATCGTCACCCATTAGATACTTTTCTGAAGTTATGCCTGAAAAGAGTGGTGATGATAATCCTGCGTTAATAGAATGTGGTGAAGTTATTACTCGAATTTCGTCCCATAAATTCAAAACGATAAATTGTTGGATCAAATTCTTACCACCTTCCACAAAGATGGATAAAATTTGGTTTTGATAAAATACATTTAATAGTTCCTGAACAAAATTTTCGGTAAACGAACTTTTTATGTAGCGAATGTGTTCATGATCTTCATTTTTAAACTGATTAAATACCCAAGTTGCCGACTCTTTATTAAATATATTATGACTTAGAGGAACTTTTAAGTCTTTATCAATAAGAATTCTAATTGGATTTTTGCCTTTAACATTCCTGACAGTCAGCGAAGGATTATCTATAAGTGCTGTGTTTGTACCAACTAAAATTACTTGTTCTTCACTTCTCCATTGGTGGACGAGGTGATCACTAAGAACATTGCTGATTTTTCGATTATCGATGTTCGGTGTTTCATGAGCAATATATCCGTCATTCGATTCGGCATATTTAAGAATTACATACGGTCGTTTCTTTTGGTGAAAAGTGAAAAAACGTTTATTCAATTCTGAACCTTCATTTGTAAGTACATCAGAAACAACGTCTACTGAATTATTTTTCAGTTTCTCTATTCCTCTCCCTGCAACTAACGGATTGGGGTCTTGGTTGCAAATGACAACATGTTTAATTTTTTTTTCTAAGATTAAATCGGTGCATGGTGGAGTTTTACCAAAATGCGAGCATGGTTCTAGGTTAACATACAAAGTAGATTGTTCGAAAAGGTAATCAAATCCTTTAGCAATTGCGTCGTTAATTGCAAGAACTTCTGCATGTGGTCCACCATAAACCGAATGATATCCTTCACCAATTATTTTATCATCGCATACAATTACGCATCCTACCATTGGATTAGGAGCAACTTTTCGAATTCCATTTGCGGCAAGAAAAAGACAGCGGCGAATATATAAATCGTGTTGCATAAATTTGATGAGGGGTTACGAAGTTAATCATTATGTCCAATCTTTTCCAAAAAAATAATCTTCTTTATTGGAACGATATTTCGTGATTTTTTAGAATGAAAATGGCTAACTTGCACCTGAATTTATCTATGAAAGTTTCAGAATTTCAACAAAGTTTTAAAAGTACTCTAGCAAGCCTTTATTCTGAAGGTGAGCTGCAGCAATTATTGTTTATGGTATTGGAGGATGTATGTAATTATAATCGAATAGACATCAACACAAAGAAAAATGAATTGTTAGATTATGCTCAGACTTTCAAATTAAATAGTATTCTCGACAAATTAAAATTGGGAACGCCTATTCAGTATATACTTGGCTTTGCGTGGTTCGATGATCTGAAATTAAATGTCAGTCCAGCTGTTCTTATTCCACGGCAAGAAACTGAAGAGCTCGTTCATTGGGTTTTTGATACAAATAAAACGGAGAAACCAATTATTCTAGATCTGTGTACGGGCAGTGGATGCATTGCCTTAGCTCTCAAAAATCGATTGAAAGATGCACTCGTTTACGGTTATGACATTTCTAAAGAAGCTCTGAAAATTGCAAGGAAGAATAGTTTGGATTTAAATTTGGCGGTTGATTTTTTTGAAGAAGATCTTTTAAAAATGGAATCGCTTCGAGTTGATTCGGATATCATTATTAGTAATCCACCTTATGTTCGTCATTCCGAAAAAAACGTAATGAACGATTTAGTAGTTAAACAAGAACCACATCTTGCACTTTTTGTCAAAGATGATAACCCGTTAATTTTCTATAAAGCGATCGCCGGCTTAGCTCAAAAGTCATTGAGAGTTGGAGGATTATTATTTTTGGAAATCAATGAAGCGTTAGCAGAAGAAACACTTGGAGTCTTATCAGACTCTGGTTTTATAGGATGTGAATTAAGAAAAGATTTGAATGACCGAAATAGAATGATAAAAGCCGTAAAATAAAGACAAAAATGTTTTAGTACTTTTGATGTTTCAGTAAGTGCGAAATTCTAAACCAATAACAAATAGTAATCAATTTTTGTATGAAAAGCGAATCAGCCATTCATAATAGAGTAGTGCAGATGAGTAAAATCATTGACGATCATAACTACAACTATTATGTATTGGCAAAACCTACCATTAGCGATTACGATTTTGATATGCTTTTGGAAGAATTGATAATGTTAGAAAAAGAGCATCCTGAATTTGCATTTATAGATTCTCCAACTCAGCGTGTCGGCGGAACTATAACCAAAGAGTTTCAAGCAGTAAAGCATAAATATCCGATGCTTTCATTAGGAAATACATATTCTGAAGACGATTTAAAAGCATTCGATGAGCGGATAATAAAAGTTCTAGAAACAAATTATGAATATGTATGCGAACTAAAATTTGATGGCGTTGCAATAGGTCTTACATATATAGATGGAAAGTTAGTGCGAGCCGTAACTAGAGGCGACGGAGTACAAGGTGATGACGTAACGGCGAATGTAAAAACGATTGGTTCTGTTCCTTTAAAATTGCGTGGATCAGATTACCCGGCAGAGTTCGAAATAAGAGGTGAAATATTTTTGCCTCGATCATCATTCAGCAAAATAAACGAAGAGTTTGAAGCACAGCTTACGGAAGATGGCTATAGTGCAGAGGAAATTGCTGACCGGTTATTAAAGAATCCGCGGAATGCAGCAGCAGGCACCATCAAAATGCAAGATTCAGGAGTCGTAGCCAAACGCGGTCTCGATTGTATATTGTACGCAATGTATGGAGAGTCGCTTCATTTCGAAACTCATTTGAAATCGTTAGAAGCAGCCGAGAAATGGGGATTTAAGATAAGCCACCATTCAGAAAGATGTAACACGATAGATGATGTAATTCGTTTCTTAAAAAAATGGGAGCAAAAAAGATTTGAACTGCCCTATGATACAGATGGAGTGGTTATAAAAATTAATTCATTCGATCAACAAAACGAATTAGGGTTTACGGCTAAATCGCCTCGGTGGGCAATCGCCTACAAATACAAAGCGGAAAGTGCCTCCACAATTTTAGAATCAATTTCTTATCAAGTAGGGAGAACAGGCGCAATTACTCCAGTAGCAAATTTGAAAGCAGTTCACTTAGCGGGATCAACAGTTAGAAGAGCAACATTACACAACGCCGATCAAATTGAAAAATTAGATTTAAGAATTGGAGATACCGTTCAAGTTGAAAAGGGTGGAGATGTGATTCCTAAAATTACAGGAGTTGATCTCACTAAAAGAAAACAAAACTCAGTTCCGACAACTTATATAACACATTGTCCGTTTTGCAATTCGCTTCTTGAAAGAAAAGAAGGTGAAGCAAATCATTATTGCCCGAATTACTCCGGTTGCCCGCCACAGATTAAAGGTCGTATAGAACATTTCATTAGTCGTAAAGCGATGAACATTGATAGCTTGGGAGAGGGGAAAGTAGAAATGCTTTTCGACAACGACCTTATAAAAGATCCATCCGATTTGTACAAGCTGAGTTATGAAAATCTTATAGGTTTGGAAAAAGTGATTGATGACGATGACGGCAAAACGAAAAAAATTTCTTTTCAGGAAAAGACAGTTCAAAATATTTTAAAAGGTATTAGGGAATCTTTAGAAACTCCATTTGAAAGAGTGTTATATGCAATTGGAATTAGATATGTAGGAGAAACCGTTGCAAAAAAATTAGCCTTTCATTTTAAATCGATCGAAGCGATTGAAAAAGCGAGTTACGATGACTTGGTTAAAGCCGATGAAATAGGTGATAAGATAGCAGAGAGTATTATTGATTTTTTCAGAGATAAAACCAATGAAAGTATCATTGAACGGTTGAAAAGTGCGGGCTTACAAATGGAAATAGCAGCAGATTCAATTCCGGAAAAGAAAAGTGACCGTTTTGAAGGGCTTTCATTTGTAGTTTCGGGTACTTTCAGTAAATTCAGCCGCGATGAGCTGAAAAATTTGATTGAACAGCATGGGGGGAAGAATGTAAGTGGAGTTTCTGCTAAAACATCTTTCTTGCTTGCAGGTGAAAAAGCAGGGGATTCAAAAATGGAAAAAGCGTTGAAGCTGAATGTAAAAGTGATCAGTGAAGATGATTTTGTTAAAATGGTAGAAGACAAATGATGTTAAGTAAAGCTATAAGATCAAGACTGGGTAAAATTCATTTTATGAAAGAACTGAAAAAAGTTCGACGTAAAAGAGAGGTGGTTAGTTTTGATGAGGCGAATAAAATTGGTTTGTTGTATGATGCAACTGATGAAAAAGATTTTGAAGCTGTAAAAGGCTATGTAAAGTCGATCCGTACCAATTTTAAAAAAGATATATTAGCAATGGGTTTTGTAGATAAAAAAGAATTACCTCAAGCTCAATTTGCACAATATGGTTTAGATTTTTTTACAAAGAAAGATCTGAACTTTAAAATGATTCCGGTAAATCCGATCGTTCAAAATTTTATTGATGCTAAATTTGACATCCTCATAAATTTGAATTCAGGAAAATGTTTTCCTTTGTATTATATTTCTGCAATGTCGAACGCGCGCTTTCGCGTTGGTCGTTATTTGCGCAGCGCTGTAGATTCGTACGATATGATGGTGGAAATAAAAGGAGACCCGGGTATAAAAACGGTCATTCAGGAAATCGAACATTTTTTAAAAGTAATTAAGAAAACAGAATGAATTTAAATAAGTTGAAGGGTACCGGTGTAGCATTGGTGACTCCATTCCATAAAGATGGAAGTATAGATTTCAAATCGTTCAGAAAATTAATTGATCGTTGCATAGATGGTAAAGTTGAATATTTAGTTCCGCTTGGAACTACCGGTGAAGCAGCTACCTTGAGTCAAAATGAACGTAGAGCTATTTTAGATTTTGTAGTTGAGATAAATGATAAACGAGTTCCTATTGTTTTAGGTTTGGGAGGAAACAATACGCAAGAAATACTAACGACTTTAGAAGAATGCGATTTTGATGGAGTAGATGCAATATTGTCTGTTTCTCCTTACTATAATCGTCCTTCACAGAAAGGAATATTCCAGCATTATAAAATGATAGGTAATAATTGCCCTATACCGGTACTACTTTACAATGTGCCGGCAAGAACAGGAAGTAATATGGATTCGGAAACCATTTTGCAATTAGCACATGAGGTGAAAAACATTGTTGGAATTAAAGAAGCATCTGGAAATTTAGAAAAGGCAATGCACATCATCAAAAATAAACCAAAAGATTTTTTAGTGATCTGTGGTGACGATCTGCTTTCTCTTCCACTTATTGCCTGTGGTGCCGAAGGTGCTATTTCTGTCATTGCAAATGCCTACCCAAAAGATTATTCAGAGATGGTGCGCTTGGCACTCGACCAAAATTTTGATAAGTCAAGAAAACTGCATTATAAATTGCTTGATATAACACACGCCATTTTTTTAGATGGAAATCCTTCCGGGATAAAAGGTTTGTTAACAGCAATGAATATTTGTACGGAGAATGTTCGATTACCATTGATGGCTGTCAGCAAATCGATAATAAACAAATTCGATACTATGCTTTAGAAATTTGACTACAAAAAAAGGGAAGGCGAACAATTCGTCTTCCCTTTTTTTTGCAATTTATTTTCTTAATAAATTACATAAGGAATAACTCCTCTAATACCCATGTCAACAACCGTATCCATAGGTAATTCAAAAACATTATCGCCGGCTGCATCTGTCCATTCAAAACTATTATTTACTGAAAGAGAAACATTAATCACAATATTTTTAGTTTCATTTCCGGTAATGACTAAAGGTTGATCGAAGGATCCTGTAACCACACATGAGCCGGCCGGGATTGGCGATGTAGCACTTAGAGGATTCGGTACAGTAGTTCCCGGAGCCTGTCCTTGATACACCTGATTAAAGCCAAGCGTATCTATTTCAAATGCCCAATAGCCTTGCAATCGATTGGCATTTACAACCACATCTTGATTGCGAGGATAGAAATGACTGATGTAAGTATTGAATCCAATAAAGGAAGCGATGGTTCCATTCAAATTATATCCTGACGATCTTAATTTGATCGTGTAATTTTGATAGGCGAGCGATATGCGCAACCATTTATAAGTTCCTGCAGTAATATTTTTCAAAGGCACAGTTAAAAAAGATTGACCTTCGCCTGCATTAACAGATTTAGAAAAGTCGATAGCAAGGTCGCCACCCATCATTGTTTCAGGGGCGCGGTAAAGAACTTTTCCTCCTCCCAACAATGTTAGGCTATCGGGTGCAAGTTCAACATAATGAGAACTCATCAGATTAAAGTGCGGCGATTGCGCTCCATGGCCGGCAGGAATTCCTGTTGGTTGTCCGAAATTATTTAAGCGTACCTGAGTGCTGTCGAAATGATATTTGAAGACTAGGTTATATGTTGGGGTTGTAGCAACATCGTCTTCTTTCTTTTTACACGAAAAAAGTACTGAAGTAAAGCCGATGACAGCTAGTAGGAGTTTAAATCGATTTTTCATTTACCAAAGATAGAAAAATGAGGTTAATAACAAGCTAATTCAATGCCTTCAAACCAAATTCATTAGGCAGTACAAGGAAACCGATTATATTTGCCTTTCAAATAATTCAACTAGATGAAAAAACTAATATTCGCAGTGATAATGATCGCTTTTGTTGTTCGTTCTGAGGCTCAAATAACAATAAATTCAGCCGACCTAACACATTCGGGCGACATATATACTGTAAGTACAGGTTCAGCATTCACAGGTATGGATGTTACATTAACTGGTGCAAATTATAATTGGGATTATTCATTATTGAATTTTGTTTCGCAAACTAGAGATACCATTTTTGCTGAAACAGCGACCAGCTCGTTGCTTTCACTTTATTATATTAATAGTGGCTTTAATGCAAATCGTTCAAATCAGGCGACGCATGGAACTGGCGCTACAATAGGAACAATAAATATTAGCGACGTTTGGAATTTTTATTACAACAGTAA
>JANLPR010000037.1:0-4709 GCA_031367345.1 Bacteroidota bacterium
TTGTTTAATCATAGAGCACAAATATAGAAATTGATTCTATTTGCTAAGCGGCAAGGCATTTCTTATGTTTGCCATACGAAGTAAACTAGTAAATCAATTAAATATTATAGAAAATGGCAAATACCGGAGATGTAAAAGTAGGGACGATTCTGCGTTACAATGGAGAACTATGTCTTGTGACTGAATATATTCACCGCACGCCGGGCAATTTACGGGCATTTTATCAAGCGAAAATGAAGAACTTGAGAAATGGTAAAGTGGTAGAAAACAGATTTCGTGCCGGTGAAGATGTTGATATAGCTCGCGTTGAATTTAAAGAGATGCAATTTATTTATCCGGAAGGCGAGAATATGATTGTGATGGATAATGAAACATTTGAGCAAGTTTATATTCCTTCAGAAATGTTTGGACAAAACGTAAAGCTGTTGAAAGAAGGAATGATTGTGAAAGTAGCTTTTGAAAATGATAATCCAATTGTTGCCGAAGCGCCAACATTTGTAGAATTAGAAATTACCTATACAGAGCCAGGTGTAAAAGGAGATACAGCAACGAATACATTAAAACCGGCAACCGTTGAAACAGGAGCTATCGTAAATGTTCCACTTTTTGTAAATCAAGGAGAGATAATTAAGATTGATACGAGAGACTGGTCTTACTCCGGAAAAGTAAAATAAGAAAAAACAGAAAATTGAAAGCCGCTTTCTAAAAGCGGCTTTTTTATGCAAATCATTTTAATTGTAATGTTTTCATGCGTAATAGCTAAACAAAAACTTTTTTTATGAGTAAATTAGAGGGTTAAAATAAAAGAGTAGAAACAATTTGAAATGAAAAACACGAATAAAAAACCAAATAGTTTTATAGAGCAACCCACATACCCTGGCGGTTCGAAAGCGCTCAATGAATTCATTTCAACAAATTTGAAATACCCGCAAGAAGCATTTGATAATAACATTCAAGGTACTGTTTCAGTCGATTTCGATATTGATGTATTTGGAAAAGTTATATTAACCAAAATAAAACATGGTATTGGTTATGGCTGCGATGAAGAAGCGGCAAGACTTATAAAACTATTGCATTTCAGTAAGCGGAAATATCAAGGCGTTCATGTTATTTTCCATCGAAATTTAAATATCACTTTCCGTATTAATACAGCAGTAAAACCACCGGAACCTGGAACAAGCAGCGAACTAAAAATTAATTATTCAACACCTGATCAGAAAGATTCCAAAAGCAATACATATACAATTACTGTAAACCTCGACTCTAATACGCCTAAAACGTAAATAAAAAAAATTATTTCATCAAGAGATTTTCAATTGAAAATATTTTTACCTTTCGGATGAGGTAAATAGATCATTCGATTTCGTTAGTGATTCGTTTTATCTAAATTAATTTATCTGATAAAAATGAAAAAACTTCTACTCTACTTTTTTGCTGTTTCGCTGCTTCAACTCAACGCACAAACCATTCCTGCCAATAGAATATTTAATTGGAAGCATAGTGGCTACAATGGATTGTTTCCTTCTACAGCACCTATAATTGACGTAACAGCTTTCGGCGCAATTGGAGACAGTACCACAGACAATACAACAGCTTTTTGGAATGCGATGAATTCTATAAGCGGACAGAAAGTGATTTATTTCCCTGCCGGAAATTATTTATTTGCAACTCCGATTCAACTACCTGATAGTACGACTCTCCGCGGGGCTTCTGCCGATTCAACAAAATTGACATTCGATTTTAATGGAACAGTAGGTAATGGAATTAATATTATAGGAGCAATAGGAAGTAATTTCGTAAACGTACTTTCCGGAGCAGAACGTTATAGCAATTCTATTGTGGTAGATGATGTAACACAATTTGCAGATGGCGACTATCTAGAACTACAACAAACCAATGGTAGTTGGGATACTCAACCGATAAGTTGGGCGCAAAATTGCATAGGACAGATTCTTAAAATAAATTTAATCAATGGCGATACGATATTTCTCGACTCAGAATTAAGAATCAATTACGACTACGCTTTAAATCCTGTAGTCAGAAAAATAGTTCCACGAACAGAAATTTCATTAGAATGTTTTCAGATTGCAAGAAGAGATAGCGTACATGTTGGTGTCTGTATAAATATTTATTTGAACTATGCAGTGAATTGCAAAATTAAAGGAATAGAAAGCAGTAAAAGCATCGGCAGTCACATCGAACTTGATGCTTGTTCCGATTGTTCAATTTCCAATTGTTATATCCATCACAACTTTGAATACGACGGAACATCTACTCACGGATATGGAATAACATTGTTTGGACATACAGGACAATGTCGTGTTGAAAATAATATCATGAAACACTTACGGCATTCATTCAGTTTCCAGGCAGGCGCAAATGGAAATGTGAATGCGTATAATTATTCATTAGATCCGAATCGTTCAGAGTTCCCGTCCGATTTTGGTGCAGATATCTCGATGCATGGACATTTTGCGTATTCAAATTTATTTGAAGGAAACATTGTACAAAACATTCAAATAGATCAAACGTGGGGACCATCAGGACCATTGAATACCTTTTTTAGAAATCGCGCAGAGTTGTATGGAATACTTATGACTTCAGGAACTGTTCAGAGCGATTCACTCAACTTTGTAGGCAACGAAGTAACAAATTCAGGGCTCTTTATGGGAAATTATACATTGACAGGAAGCGGTCATTTTGAATTTGGAAATAATATTAAAGGAACAATTACTCCTTCAGGAACTACGCCTCTACCCGATTCATCGTATTATCTGGATAGCCTCCCAACATTTTGGACAAGTTCGTTATTCCCAACCATAGGAATTCCAAATGCAATTGGAAGCGGCACAAATGCAGCAAAAGAAAGATACATGAGCGGAATTAATTTGGCTACATGTGAAAACACGATTAACACAAATATCCAAGATCAGAATGAAGTGGATGGTATTACAGTTTATCCAAATCCGTTTACGAACGAATTAAATATTCGGTGGACTTCGTCGAACCAGAGTACGTTGAAGTTTGAATTAATTGATTTACAAGGAAGAGTTATTGAAATGAAAACAGAAAACAGTAGACCCGGGATAAATTATTTTACATTTCAATCTCTAAAACTTTGCAAAGGAATTTATTTCTTAAAAATAACCGGAAGAACAACGAGAGAAATAGTGAAAGTGATTTCGGGGAATTGAGGATTGAGAGTTGTGATTTGGGGTTAAAAAAATAGAGACATAATATAAAAATCAAATGTGTTTACTAATTTATTGCATTCGTAAACCCATTTCATTTATGAGAATATTACATTTCTCTTGAAAATGGACGGTTAATAATTTTCAAACTGAATGTCTAATGGGATAAACCATAAATAGTATTGTTGAATCATAATTTGAA
This sequence comes from Bacteroidota bacterium, assembly GCA_031367345.1. Classification (GTDB taxonomy): domain Bacteria; phylum Bacteroidota; class Bacteroidia; order AKYH767-A; family 2013-40CM-41-45; genus JADKIH01. The sequence continues at coordinate 3,394 of JANLPR010000037.1, forward strand.
AACGAGTTTATAATTGTAGACTTTATTTTACTTTTATTTGAAATAATTTATTCCACCTTTACCATCTTCACTCCCAAACTTCCTTTTTTTCCTGTAAGTCGAACAAAATATATCCCTCCCTTCAGTAGTGAAATATTCAGTTCAATGTATTCATCTGAATTTACATAATGAAATGGTTGTTGTATAATTTCTCCAATAGAATTAATTAATTCAACAGAAATTATTTTCTCATTCATTCCTCGTATGTACGCAATGTCTTTTACCGGATTGGGGAAAAGTGAAAGTACTACCCCCGTAAATGCTCCATCCTGAATCGAACTTGTTAAACTATCGCACACACTCCCAGCTAATGCTCCTAAAAAATAATTCGGGTAATTGGGAATGGTGAAGGCGCTATATCCCGGCAACGAAATACAGTGTTGACAAAAATCGCAGGCTAAACTATCGGGTGTATTAATAACATGAAAGACCTTTGTACTATTACCACAATTGGTATAAATCTTCCCATCAGGTGCTAATTGCGATAAATAAAAACTAGAAGGTAGTCCACTTACAAAATGATCATATACTCCTACTGTTGTTTGACTACCAGGAATATTCGTTGCTTGCATGTCAAACTGATACATGTATTTAATACTGGACAGATATAAAAATCTTCCGGTAGATGAAAATGCAGCGCCACCCGCTGCTGCACTATCGTTGATATCCACATGTATCTGATTGCTGAAATCTCCCGTGCATCTGTCAAAATCCCAGATGTCTAAATCACCGAAGGCCTCATAGTAGGCAAACTTATCTCCTTGTGGAGAAAACACTGCTTGGCCGAAGTAACTATCCCGATAGGTAAGTAAGTCTTGAACCCATGGCCCTTGAATTCCTGCTGCCGTAATTAGAAACTTATACATCTTACCACTGAAATCTTTATGAGCTACCAGCCACCAATCGCGTCCATTCGCATGACGAGTTGCTGTTAATCGACCTCCTACTAAAGTGTCATGGAGCAAAACAGTATTTTTTTGAACTACGGCGCCTAAGCCACCATCCAAACGCATATCGATGATTGAATAATACAAAAAATAAGTGGCGTACGTTAAGCCCGGATCATCGCTTGTTTCATGAAACAAATAATACTTGCCTTTTTGACCAGGAATAGGTATTACCAGATTTGCTTGTGGAATAGTTAACCCATAGCGAGCATGAGCTGTAACAAATGAACCCGGGTTGATTCCAGATCCATTCAACATCGTATCGTTGTTGGCATTGGCTACATATACTCCATTGGAATAAAACAATAAATTTCCTAAGGAATCTGAAAT
>JANLPR010000050.1:0-7562 GCA_031367345.1 Bacteroidota bacterium
GACGAATAGTTACGAGCGATATTGGTGGCATGGCATGGTTTTCACCTGATGGTTCAATCTATGCGATGATTAGCGTTGATAATAAACTGGATGTATTGAATTTTGATCGTTGCACTGGTGATTTTAGTATGAATGAAGAAATCACCATTCCTGTCAATTACGCATCCTTTGGTTGCGCCTTTTCGCCAAGTGGTCGCTTTCTTTATGTGAATACAAATACGTATATTTTTCAGTATGATACTTGGGCTAGCCCGATTGCAAATTCTCTAGATACTGTAGCTTGGTGGGATGGAAGCTATTCACCATTGGCAACAACATTTTTCATGGAGCATCTTGAGCCAGACAATAAAATTTATATAACTACATTTCAAGGAACCGACAAATTACATGTTATCGCAGATCCCGATTCATTAGGTTTAAGTTGTCATGTGGTACAAAGTGCAATTACCTTACCTTCGTACAATGCTCTATCATTACCCAATGCTGCCAACTACGACTTAGGTCCGGTGTCGGGTTCGGTATGCGATTCGCTTACCAATGGAATAGCAGAATCAGAAATTTCAAAATCAATTACACTAAACCCCAATCCTGCACGAGAATACTATTGGATCAATTATCAATTGACCACCACCGATCAACTGAAATTCGAATTGTATTCGGCAACAGGACAATTAATTGATCAAAAGAATTTGTATGGAAGTTTTCGTTCGTTGAGAGTAGATTGTACAAGCTATCAAAAAGGAGTTTACCTCTACCGAGTTCTTAAGCGAGGAATGATGATTGGTAGTGGAACGTTGGTGGTTTATTAAGTAGGAAATATGAAGTAAGAAATAAGAAGAAAGAAATAAGAAGTAAGAAGTAAGAAGTAAGAAGTAAGAAGTAAGAAGTAAGAAGTAAGAAGTAAGAAGTAAGAAATAAGAAAGGTCAAAAGTCAAAAGTCAAAAAAAGGTAAAGTGTCATAGGTCATTCAGAGTCTGCTTACGAATTACGATTCACTACTCACTGATTGAAGTAAGAAGGGTCAAAGGTCAAGGGTCAAGGGTCAGGGTCTGCTTACGAATTACTATTCTCAAATTACAACTCTCCAAAAACGATTCATCAATTATTCACCTAGAATACTGATACAATCGGGATATTTAGTAAATTTCGGGTAATATTGTCGCTTATTAATAGCCCTACTCTATGATCCGTGTGTTACTAGTGGAAGATGAAGAACATCTCCAAGAAGCAATCAAATTAAATCTTGAATTAGAAGGCTACAAAGTAGTAGCGGTTGGAAATGGCATCGAAGCTGTGAAAGTATTCAAACAAGAACGTTTCAATTTAGTTATTCTCGATGTGATGCTTCCGGAACTCGACGGATTCAGCGCCTGCGAAGCTATCCGACTACATAATTCTGCTGTCCCTATTTTATTTTTGTCGGCAAAAAATACCAGCGAAGATAAAATCATGGGATTAAAAAGAGGAGCTGACGATTACATGACAAAACCATTTAACCTGGAAGAATTTCTTTTACGTGTTAATGTTTTGATCAAGCGTAGTCTAACGGTTGATGAGAAAAAAGAAATGAACGAGATTTTTCGCTTCGATGGTAACGAAGTAAATTTTCTCACCTTTGAAATTATTGGAAAAGACAAAAAAATTATTCGTCTAACGAAAAAAGAAATTGCCCTCTTAAAACTCTTAATAGAACGAAGAAACGAAGTAGTAAGTCGTGAACAAATTCTTGAAACTGTTTGGGGATATGATATCTATCCTTCTACACGAACGGTCGATAATTTCATTCTCGCCTTCAGAAAATATTTTGAAATAGAACCCAAAGACCCCCAATATTTCTTTTCAATCAGAGGTGTCGGATATAAATTTGTCTTTAAGGATAAATGAGGTAAAACTGTAATGAATTGAGCAATTCTTCATACTTCGTACATTATTTTCGCTTAAAATTGATCTTGATTTTAAACGTCTAAAACCTAAACAAAAATCAATCAAAAGATGAAGAAAAACCTACTTGCCATTTGCGCAGGAATCCTGTTTTCTGTGATGGTAAATGCCGGTGTCCCACAACATCGTATCTGCGGCTCAATGGATAATTTAGCCCGACTTGAAAAAGAAGATCCGGGTCTTGCTGCGAGAATGCAGCAAATAGAAAGCATGACGAATGCTTTTTTACTTGCACACAAAAATCAAAACGTCCAAAATACTGTTATTACTATTCCGGTAGTTTTTCACGTAGTGTACAACACAACAGCACAAAATATTTCTGATGCACAATGCCAAGCACAGTTAGATCAATTGAATCTTGACTATGCTCGAATGAATACAGACGCATCTAATACTCCTTCCGTTTGGCAAGGAATTGCTGCTAATACAAATGTTCAATTTTGTATGGCACAAAGAACTCCCGCTGGAGCTGCATCAACAGGCATCGAGCGCCGTTCAACAACATCAACTTCATTTTCAACAAACGACAATGTAAAGTATACTGCCAATGGCGGAATGGATGCATGGTCTTCTTCTAGCTACTTGAACATTTGGTCTTGTAACCTTAGCGGTGGCGTTTTGGGTTATGCTCAATTTCCGGGAAGTTCTTCTGCAACCGATGGTGTCGTTTTACTTTATTCTTCAATTGGAAGTATGGCACGTCCGGGAACTGCTACTCCTTACCATTTGGGACGTACTGCTACTCACGAAGTGGGTCACTGGTTAAATCTATATCATATTTGGGGCGATGATGGTACTGCATGTACTGGAAGCGACAATTGTGCAGATACTCCTAATCAAGCCGGAGAAAACTATGGTGTTCCAACCTTCCCAAAAACTGATGGTTGCTCTGCAAGTTCTCCCGGTGTTATGTTCATGAATTACATGGATTATACGGACGATAATGCAATGAATATGTTTACTGCTAACCAAAGCGCTCGTATGAATGCATTGTTTGGTACCGGCGGTTCTAGAGTGTCTTTACTTTCATCACTGGGTTGCCAAGCTCCAAGCACTACATGCGGTACTCCTTCAGGAAATGCAACAAGTTCTATTAGTTCTTCATCTGCTACTCTTTCTTGGACAGCTGTATCAGGAGCTACCAGCTACACTGTTTCTTATAAGTTAAGCTCTGCTTCTACTTACACTACTTTAAGCACTACTTCAGCTTCATACTCTCTTACAGGATTAACTGCAAGTACATCGTATGACTGGAACGTACAAGCTACTTGTAATGTAGGTCCTAGTGGCAACTCATCAACGCTAACATTCAGTACTACTGCTATTCCAACTTGCGGAACAACTTCAGGTCTTACTTCAGGAAGCATTACAACTACTAGTGCATCATTATCATGGACAGCTGTATCGGGAGCATCAAGTTATAATGTACAGTATATGTTAAGCGGTGGTTCTTCTTTTACTACTGTTTCAAGTGCAACAAATTCGTTGTCGTTGACAGGCTTAGCATCATCTTCAAGCTACGTATTCCAAGTACAGACTGTTTGTTCAACCGGATCTAGCGTTTATTCAGGAACAGCTACATTCACAACATTAACTCCAACAACAGGTTGTTCAGATGTGTATGAGCCTAACGCCTCCAGTTCAGCTGCCGCTGTAATTCCTACGAACACTGATATTACTGGAATGATCGGATCAAGTACCGATAACGATTACTTTAAGTTTACAACGACTTCACCCAATACAAAAATCAAAATTGTGTTAAGTAATTTACCGGGCGATTACGATATCCGTTTGTATAATTCAAGCATGTCTCAATTGGGAATTTCTCAAAATGGAGGAACACTTTCAGAAACAATCATTCGAAATACAACAACAGCTGCTACTTATTACATCCGTGTATATGGTTATTCAGGAGCGTATAGCACTACAGTGTGTTACAATCTTCGAGTGAATGTTGGAAGCACTAGTTTCCGTTCTACAGATGACATGACTGATCTTGTTGCTACTCCAATGGTAAATGATTTCAACCTTTACCCTAATCCTTCTCTAGGTGAAGTAAATGTTGCCTTCAATTCTCCGGTAAGCGAGACAATTAATGTTCGAATTTTTGACATGGTTGGAAAAACAGTACTTAGCAATGAAATTGGTGTGACTCAAGGCGACAATAAATTCAGCTTCGATTTAGCTAACCTTACTAGAGGTATTTACTTCGTAGAGTTAAACTCTTCATCAGAGCGCTTAGTTAAAAAACTGATCCTCGATAAATAATCGAGCATTGAATAAATAAAAAAGGTCACCTAATTAGGTGACCTTTTTTTATGCTGTAGTCTGAGATTTTTACTTGCCTATACAATCTAAGTTTATTGCTTATTGCCCGGAATAATAAATTCAATAGGCAATACATACTGAACTTTTACAGGATGACCTGAGGCGGTACCCGGCTTCCATTTCGGCATTAAATTTATTACTCGTAATGCCTCACTGTCCAATTCTGGACTAACACTACTGATCACGCGTGGTTTCAAAATCGCTCCGGAGTCAGAAATTGCAAAACTCACATACACCTTGCCGGCTGTCCTTTCCGTTTTAGCCTTTTCAGGATAAACCAAATTAGTATTCAGAAAGGCAATTAAGCTATCAGTACCGCCGGGAAACTCTGCCTGCTCCTGAACTACTGTTACTCCAAAACCGGCTTTCACTTTATTTGCACTGCCTTCGCCTTTCTCTTGCGAATAGGCAACAAATGTCACTAAAAACAATGAAACAGAAACAAGTGTTTTTTTCATAGTGTATAAATTATTTATTTAAATAATTAGTCCTTCCTATCAAGAATCAGCTTATGCATCTTTTGCACTCAGATTCTTTTTCTCTTTTGTTACAATAAGGTCATACATATTCTCCACTATATTCATTGTGATAGGACAATATTCGATGTTCTGCGAATGAGTATCGGGAATGAATAATTTAAAGTTTTTATTTTGAGTATGAGGGAATCCGCTGCAATCACGAGGTCTTACAGAATAGATCGAGCATTTATTGTCTTTCTTTAAAAACTGACAAGGCACACTTTTATTCATATAATCTCCTGTCTTATCTTTCTCTAAATATTTATCGTAATACTGCTGAAAACTCATTCCTAAATGCTTAGAAATTCTCTTCACGTCCGTTTTTGAATATGTTGGCGACATCGTTTTACAACAGTTAGCACACGACAAACAATCGATTCTCTTGAATGCTTTCTTGTTAAGGGCTATCGTTAATCCATCCAAACCACGAATCTTTCTTTTTTCCAGACCTCTTAAAAATTTCTTATACACTTTTTTATTCTTGCGAAAACTTTTCTTCATGTATTCAATCGGCTTTATAATTTTCGCCGCTTTGAAATCTTCAACCACTTTTTTAACAGCGACTTTTTTCGCTACTGCTTTTTTTGCAACTTTTTTTCTCGCAATTACCTTTTTACCAACTGCTTTTTTCACTACAGATTTTTTCGCCACAGATTTTTTCCCAACTGCATTTTTTGCAACTCTTTTTTTAATTTTCGCCATTTCTTTTTTAAAGTGATCCTTTAGTTGAACTATTAATATTTTACCTACAAATATAAATTTACTTTATGAAGTACGAAGCAGTTTTTATATTATTTACCTTGATTTTGTCTTAAAAGCTTAGAAATCGCTTGGTGATACCAAACATAAAACCAATTGTTGCTCTTTTACCATCAACTATAGAGGTAAATGCCTCTATTCGGAACGAATTCAATTTCTCAACTCCAACACTAATTTCATAATAATTTTTAACAACCGGTGTCTTCAAATAATGAACTCCAACAACTTCTTTCAACTTAAGCTTCCTGATTAATGGAATCTTGTTCAAAAGAAAGCCACCAAAATTTTGCTCTACATGACCTTCAAATGCATAATCTTTCGTGCTATAATCATAGTATGGAAGGTTTCGAAAATCATTCATTTGATATGATGAAATAAATGTCTTGTTGCCGTTGAAATGCAAAAAGTCTGTGAAATAAATATTTTTTACTCCCGAAAAACGACTTCCGGAAACAGTGTATTTCAGTCGGCCAAGCAATCCAACTTTCATCTCGTCTTCTATTCCTATTTTAACAAAATTATAATCGGTAACTCCGCCCAATGTTTTCATCGCCTTTTTAAATTCAATTTTAAGCGTCGGATATTTCGAATTCAAATTATATTTCGCTTCCGGTCTACTAATATACTCTAACCCAAACCGGATCTTCGTTTGTAAGTCGATCGTGAAACTGTTGTTAGTCGGAAACTTGAGCAAAGGATCTTCTAGCGAAGTTGTATAATTGGACGTATATTCTCTCCCTGCTACATCTTTCAGTTTGAAGTTCGATGTATTACTCAAACTATTCCTTTGTGCGTATTCCAAATTCCATCGCCATTCGAAACCATTAAAAAGTTCGCTCCTATAAACGAATGAAGCAAATTGCTTCTCAAATAATTTCATGTAATTCTTTTCTGCATAAACGGAATACAAAAAATTAGTCAACACATTTATTGGCTCCGATCGGTTAAACTGATACACATAACTGCCAACATCGAGAGAAACTGCTGACAGATTTTTGGGATTATATCGGTAAGCTGTACTGATAAGACCATCCCAATGTTTATTTGATGCCCCATAACGAATTTCTCCGCCCAATTTAAAATGCTTTTCGATATCACTTTTGTACGATTTATTATATGAAACTGCAATATGTGTATTCCATCCTTCTACTGTATTGAAATTAATATTCAAGAGTGGCGAACCAATAAAATACTCGCGTCCTTTAAAACTGTTGCTCCAACTATATCCATTTATAAGTGATCCTGCATGAAATTTATTGTATTTATGATCTATTGAATCGAGATATGGTTGCGACTCATGTATTTTTTGCGCACTGTCGCGTCTTCGATAATCAAGATCTTCATCAACTGTCAATGGCATTGGCCGAACTTTATCCCAATAAGCAGAGTCCTGAATATTTGCATCGATATTTACTTTCATCACTTCTCCCCGTTTCATTTTCATTTTTCTTCCCGGAAGATTTAATGTTGAATTTCCAAGATCGTAATTATTAAAAACACCTATTACAATTCCATCGCCTTTAAAACCAAATACATTGAAATTATAACTTAGCTGGTGATTAAATGGAAGTACTTTATCGTTATCCAGTACGATAAACGTTTCTTTCAATCGAAAGGTATCGAGAAATTCCATCTGCTGATTTTTTGTAATAAAAAGATCAGCGCTGTGTATATACCAAGAATCGTCAGCTATATAAATTGTTCCCGTAAAAACAGGATCGTATTGTCGCTTTGGTATAACTGAAATTCGGTGTATAAGTTTTCCGTTCTCCAAAAATGTTCCTTCCAATTTATATTTGTAACTGAACAATGCATTGTTACTTACTGGCGAAATAATTCCTCTAGGAGAAATGTCTGCAATCGTAACTAAATTATCATATAAATTAATCAACACATCGGTTGACTGATTGAAACTATATGTTTTTGGTGAACCACTCACTTTTGAGCTTACCATTTCTTCTTTATAATCGGAAGGATGCTTATAAAACAAATGCGAAACCGACTCGCTCAAATAAA
>JANLPR010000109.1:0-3533 GCA_031367345.1 Bacteroidota bacterium
AGGTAAAGGTGATGAATTGACTCTGCTTGTTATTCCACTTGTTGTGTCAATTTCCGAAAAATAATTTTCTGCCGTGTGATAATTATTAGTCAGACCATAGAATCGCTGCTGATGACAACTATAAGCAAAATGATCTAACCACTCATTCGTCGGATTTTGAAAAGGAATATCATACAACACCTGGCCGGTATGAATATTTATGCTTGCTAGGTTTCTACTCTGAATGTAATATTCTCCTAAGTAAGGATCGAATGAGGCTTTGCAGCCTATATTTACATTTACGACTGGAATAATCTGAAACAAATCAGTAAAATTGCCAGTAGCAGGGTCAAATTTTGAAAAAGTTTCATCAAATGTAGCAGCATTGTATTTGATTCCGAATAACAAACCATCGATTTGATTGTAAACAATATGAATAAAATATTGCGGATTAATATTTGTGAATTCATAGATAGTATCTACATTTCCATTGCTAGCATTAATCACTTCCAAATTCTGACCAAACGTCAAATAATACTTTAAATTAATGGCATCATACGCAGAGCTAAAAAATGGAGTATGATAAAAATTGGGGAGGCTGTCGTTTAGTACCGTCATACTATCATTCGAACAGTCTATTTGGATGAACTGAAAATATTTGTAATAATTTCGAATGCCAAAAAGTTTATCCGTGATTTGACTTACACAAATCAACGGCATCAGTAATAAATAGAAAAATAATTTATATTTTTTCATCGCTAGATTAGATGGTTTGTTTTATTCAGGTTTCATTATAGATTCCGAAGTCATTCTTAAGAAATACTGATAGGTTTTTTTCTCATCATAATCATCTCTGATTGGACAGATATCTATTCCTCTATTATCTGAAATTAATCGTACAGGTAGTCTTTCGGATCCATGCCGCTCTTGTTCACCATTTGTATGCCCAATGATTGATGGAAGGCTATCGCAAATGGAGCCGACTTCTTTGCCAAGGAAGTAATTTGGGAAATTGGGTAACGTATTAATACTATACGTAGGTAATTGAAATGAATGTTGCAGAAAATCACAATTTAATCCACTTTGATTGGGATGATTAATTACGTGAAATATTCTTGTACCATTGCCACAAGAAATATAAATTTTATTATCATTCATCAATTGTGATAAATAAAATGCTGTGTAAAATGGAGGGATGGGATCTGCAAATGTCTCAGCCTTACCCACTAAAAATTTACTTGAATCTATAGGTGTCATATTTAAATTGAATTGATACATGTAAATTGCAGATGTCAAATACATTAATTGGGAGTTTGATGAAAATGCAACGCCTCTTGCATTTGCAGAATCTTTTAAGTAAATAGAATGGGAGTTGTTAAATAATCCGGTACATCGATCAAAATCCATAAGATCAAATGTATCCTTGGTAAAAACATTTGCAAACTTATTTCCATCCGGTGAAAAACAAGCTTGCCAACTCCAATCACGAGGTAAAATTGAATATCCTATGTCTTGAATGAATGGTCCTTGTAATCCAGTTGGAGTAAACAGATATTCATAATAACGGCGGCCTTGCGATTTATGAACAACAATCCACCAGTCTCTTCCATTGGCATGTTTGCATCCTGTTATAGAGCCAACGGTTAAAGTATCTAAAAGTAATATTACATTCTTCTGAGTAACAGCACCTCTACCAGAATCAAGAGACATATCAACAATAGAATAATAAAGTTCCCCTACCCTATAATCACCGACTGCAGGATACCAAGTTAAAGTTTCATGAAACAAATAATACAAATTGGGATTACCTGGCATGGGTAAAATTAAATCACCTTGCTTTACATTTAATCCATAATGAACTTGATTTACATAACTATTGGGATTCAGACTATCTCCGTTAACCATAGTGTCATTCAAAGCATTGGCAATGTAGATTCCATTTGTGTAAAATAATAAATTACCTGAGCTATCAGAAATATTTGCATTTGATTGTGAAAAGCTCATTTGAATATTGCTGTAACTAGTGTCCGCAAATCCGGAATAAAAGTTCATCACCGAAACACCACACTCAGGCACATTACCGCATGCATACCCACTTATCCAATTATTACTAATACCTTGTGAAATACCAGTACAAGGTATTAAAATTAGAAGAACCCATATCTTCTTAACGAACGATGCTAAATTTTCCAGTCGATATAACATGATTGTTTTGAATAATATTATAAATGTATAAGCCTTGGATATAATTTTCTAAGTTCAATTGCTTTTGTCTTTCTGCAGTATTCAAAACTGTTGTTGCCACTAACTTTAACGAAAAGTCAAAAATTTCAAGTGTAGTCTTTGTGTCTTCAGCAATTGAATATGCCAGTGTTGCAGAATTATTACTAGGATTCGGGTAAACTACCGATTCCAGTTGAGGCCGATCTTCAGATGGTCTTTTTCGCAAAAAGCCAAGAGAATGACAAAGCGGATAATCGTCGTACGCTTCAATTGGGTTCACCAATCGATATAACGCTCTAGCTTTATATACCGCTTGCCCGCCTACAAAAGGACATTCATGCGCAATCGACAAAAGTTGAGGTTGATCGCTAGTAGGTATTTCCATAATTCTTTTTGCAACGGTACGTAAATATAAATCATTCACGAATTTCTCGTTTAATTCATAAACTTTTGTTGAAGAAATTAAACTATTAAAGGTGCGAATACTTTCGGCTTGCGTTTCGCGTTGAACTTTTAATCCGGCTGCAATTTGCTTACTTGAATTATTGATATTTTCAATGGCTTGTTTTAAATTATCAAGGGTAGAATTGTATTGCTGTTCTGAAATGTTCCCCTGATCAAATGATTTGGCGCAATTTTCAATCATTATCATCGTCATTTGAAGCAGGCTGTCGTTATTTGACAAAATTGTAGAATCGCTGGCAGATTTAACATCCAGGTTGCCCGTTTCATTTCTTATTTGATTAATCTTATCAATGTTGCTATTTAAATTATAATTATAAAATGCCAACAAGGTCGAATCATTTATTGCTGTTGGTTCTTTCATTAATTTTTGAAAAAGTAAAAGCCGTGCAATCCAGGAAGATTCTTCCGGAAAATCTGTTGGTGTATAACTTCCATCTGCAATCATTTTTTCTAATGTACTATTTTTACCACCGCCTTCTTCTTTGGAGCCACAAACCTTTTGAGCCGAGCATTGGAATGCATTATCAATAAAGTCATCATTAAACCAATTAACTAACGGATCAGGGTTTAAAGGTTTGTAAATTTGTCCATCAAATGGATTGACATAAAATTTAGATGCAGCATAGTTCGGATCCACAGCTTCATTCCCGCTTGAAAAATTCCCGGTCCAACTATTTCCTCGATGCCATTGTTCGCCAATAATTCCATCTTGGTTAAAATTCAAATCCCGCTCGGCGGAATCTTTAGCGTCAATCTTTCCGCACTTTCCAACCCCAAGCCTCAGCGAGAGTCCGCCGGGAATTGGCGACACAGTCTTTTCAAGGAAACAATTTTTCATTCTTCAAACGAATATAGAAAACATTTCA
>JANLPR010000112.1:0-48683 GCA_031367345.1 Bacteroidota bacterium
TACTAAGCCTGCCGGTATAAGCAGTGTTATTATTACAACTGCACCGGGTACTTGTCAGATTTCACCGGGAACAACCATTGAAGCTTGGTCTTCGTGCGGAGGTACAATGTTAGGTTGTACTACTTCCGGAAGCACCTACCCCACTTTTGGCGAACTTACACTCTATGGCAGACCGTGTACTTCCGAAATACTTTATGTACGTGTAACCGGCGATGGCGATGCAATTGGCAAATTTAATATTTGTGCAAAAACAAACGGTAACACTCCGTCTCCTTTAACCGGAACCACTTGTGGAAATCCTACAAACATTTGCAGTCTGCCTTATACGCAAACAGGAATGACGACTGCAGGGTACGGAAATGAATATGACAGTACAAATGCTCAATGTCATGACCCATTCTTAAACGGAGAAGACTATGTGTTTGCCTATACACCTACTGCAAATATTTGTGTGAGAGTTCAACTTACTTCTGCAGGAGTTAACCCGAGCGTATTCGTTTATGACGGTTGCCCCGATTTAGGAACAACGCATTGCATTTCTTCTGTTGCTGGTACGACAGGAATCATACGAATCAATTCAATTTCTCTAATAGCCGGAGTTACTTATTATTTTTTAGTAGATAATAATCCTCTTAATGCTACAAACAATATTCCGTTCGATATTTCCATTACTTCACTTGGTACATCACTAGCTTATGACCCTTGTGCAGCAGCTTTCAACTTAGGAAATATTGCCAACAACACGGCTTGTAGTTTTGGAACTTACAGCACAGAGTGTTCCCAGCCTTCAGCAACAGTAGGATATCCAACTCCAACGTGCGGAGGATTTATTGATGGCGTAACAGGTGATGTTTGGTTCAAATTCACAGCAACTTTTCCTGGAAATTTATTAATCAAAACACAACCATCAGCTGTCAATCCAACTAACGATGCTGCCATGGCAGTTTATACAGGAACTTGTGGTGCTTTTGCACTATCAGCCTGTGACGATAATTCTGCCGGAAACAGTTTGCCTCAATTATCAATTTCTGTGACTAGTGGTACTACTTACTATATTCGTGTTTGGACAGTAAATCCTGCCAACACCGGAAACTTTGATCTGTGTTTAACGAGTGCATGTTCGCCTCCAAACGACTTGCCATGTGCGGCAGTCTATGTACCACTTGGAGGAACAGCAGCCGGATATAATACTTGTTCGGGCTTTAATAATGAACCTCCTAATTCAGCGCAATGCGTTGTTGGTGGAAATGTAAATACGGTGTGGTATAAAGCAGTTGTTCCTGCCGGAGGTTCTATCAGAATAAGAACACATCCACTTACACTTACAGATACACAAATACAAGCGTTCACTTTTGGAAGTGGTTGTGCAAACGCAGCAACAATCTATACTAGTAAAGGATGTAATGACGATGGACCTGATTGTGGTGTGCAAAACAATCAATCCTATCATGATTATTCTGAATTAGTATTAACCGGACAAACTCCGGGTGATACAATTTTTGTGGCTGTTGATGGATACAATAGTATGACTGGAACTTTTGAGATTACTTTTATAGATGGAGCTACTGCAAATTATGCACCGGTTTACTTACAAGACTGTGCTTTCCCTGCTGAAGTTTGTGGGGCAACAAATATTGTTGTTCCTGATCCCGGTCCATTAAATTTTGGAAACATTTGTGATTTCTCTCCTAGCTATGATTGCTGGGCTAATGGTGAAAGAAATTCAATGTGGTATCGAGTAACGGTTAATCCGGGCACCTTGCAATTTGCCATTAACTCTGTTACCGATTACGATTTTATTATGTGGGATATTACAGGAGTTGCTAATGCATGTGCATTAATTCAAACCCATTCAATTCCTTCTATTCGCTGCAACTGGGTTACCACTACCGGACAAACAGGAATTTCTATTCCGGATCCTAATGCAAGTTGGGAACCTGCAATCACTAGTGCTACGCTACGAACGTATTTAATATTAATTGACAATTGGAACCCTCCAAGTTTTCAAACCGGATTTACACTTGATTGGATGGGTTCTCCGATTGCAGCTAACCCAAGTTCAGTAACCTGGAATGGAACCGCAGACACAAGTTTTAGTAATACGACCAACTGGGGAACTGCTCCATGTAATGCGCTACCTTCTTGCAACATAGATGCAAACATTACTGCCAGTGCCTCGGGTCGTCAGCCAACTATGACGGTTAATACACAAGTGAAAAATTTGGTGATTAATTCCGGCGCCAGTCTACGAATTAAATCAGGAGTTATTTTAGATGTTTGCGGTGACTTCACTAACAACGGAACATTTATTGCTGAACCCGGATCTACAGTTCGTTTCAGCGGCACAATTAATCAAGCAATAGTTGGAAGTTTAACAGGCGCCAATGCGTTTGCCAACTTAACCATTTTTAAAGCTACCGGACAAGTTAATCTGAATGCAGATATTGATATAAGCCAAAATTTTACGACTGTTTCAGCTACTTCTATCTTCAATGTAAATGGAAAGTATATGAAAGTTGGAGGCGACTTTTTGAACAATACCGGCAACACAACTTTCACCGGTATTGGAAATAGTACTGTTGAATTCAATGGTGCTATTAATCAGAGTTTTTCGAATACTAATAGCACATTTAATTTTAACCGAATGAAAATGAATAAGCTCACGGGTAAATTATATGTGATTGGTGCAAATAGTAAAATCACTATCGATAGTGTGTTAACTATGACAAGAGGGATTATCGTTACTCGTTCTAATCCCGCTCTCGAAATTTATTTAAAGTATAATATTTCTGCGGCAGTTATTGGTCATAGTGTCTTAAGTTATATTGATGGCCGTTTACGAAGGGCCGTTTACAATGCATTGAATCCTTTAAGTATACCTTTCTCGCTTGATTTCCCTGTCGGAGATTCACTTACTCCGGGTGGGTATGAATTAGGCAACGTCACTTTCTTAAGTGGTACAGTTATACCTGACATACTTTGTTATTTTGGGCCGTGGCCAGGCATGACCCCTCCTGCTTTAGGTCCAACTGCTTCAGAATGTTTATATGCAACATATGATGCTCTTCCAATGTTTAATCATGGCTTTTGGACATTTTCCAAAACATCTACTTCTCCTTATAATGGTGTTTACAATATCACTCTTAGTAATACTGGACAATCAAATAATACCGGAATGGGATGGACTGTAGCAAAAGCCGACATCGCAGCAAATGCGAGTCTTACTGCAAGTTGGTCACTTATCGGTCAGTGTGTAATTAGCAGCACACCGGGAAGTACGCAGAGAATAAATTATAATAGTCCTGCAAGTATGGCTACGTCATTCAATTCATTATTAACAACGGTTCAATCAACGCAGCCATTACCTATCGAATTATTATCGTTTACTGCTGAACCCGATGGAGAAAAAGTTATTTGCAGATGGGAAACTGCCTCTGAAACGAACAACGATTATTTTGATGTTCAAAGAAGTTTAAATGGAGAAGATTGGGAATCTGTAGGAATTGTTCGTGGCTTTGGTGCTGGCACTTCTACAGTAAATCATTTTTACAAACTAATCGATCCTGACAAATGTTTAGGTATACGTTACTATCGTTTGAAACAAATTGACATCGATGAGCATTTTGGTTTTTCTGAAACTGTTGCATTGAATTGTAAGGCAAACATGAACGATATTTCTGTTTATCCGAATCCAGGGTCTGCCGATATCATTTATACTTTTTATGAAAACGTAAAAGGCGAAGCGGTCATTCAGTTTATCGATATGTTAGGAAAAATAGTTTTATCAGAAACTGTTGTTACTCAAAAAGGATTTAATCCGTTTCATGCTTCAGTGAGCGAGTTACCAAATGGAGTTTACTATTTGAGAATAAAATCTTCAGCTAATCCTGCTCAAACAGATCGTCAAATTAGATTTGTGAAAAATTAACGAGACAAATAGATTACGCCTAAAAAAGGTCAGATGTTTTTTAACTTCTGACCTTTTTTCTTGATTTCTAAAACCGAAAAACACTGTGCTATTACAGATTGTTGTTTTTCAACAATATAGAAAATCTAAAATCACCCACCTCAAATGAAACCTTCCTTTTTAGCTTGCAGAAATTTCTATCTTTGCGCACCTTTTTAGGAATAAAACAATGGACAAAAATTCGATCCTTGGCCTATCTATTATCGGCCTGATCATTATCGCTTATTCGATCTACACTCAGCCTTCTGCTGAAGAAGTAAATGCATTGAAACACAAACGAGATTCAATTGCATTAGTTGAAGCAAGAGTTAATGCTGCGCAAGCATCTTCACAAGCAACTAATGCAACTACTACTTTCGATAGTACTACAGTTGTGAGCGATTCTGTTAAATCTATTTTAGAAGAAGAAAAATACGGTGTCTTTTCTCAAGCTTCTCAAGGAACTGAACAATTTATTACTCTTGAAAATAATAAGATCAAAGTAACCATTTCTTCGAAAGGTGGAAAGATCAAGAGTGTTCAGTTGAAAGATTATAAAACTTGGGATGGACAACCATTGTTTTTAATGAACAATGATGCAAATATTTTTAACCTAAGTTTATCGTCTCACAACAGAGGTATAAATACACAAGAATTATTTTTTCAAGCTTCAGGTACTATAGGAACTACTAACTCCGCATCACTTCGATTGAATGCCGGTGAAAATAAATACATTGAATTCGTTTATACGCTTCCTAAAGACTCTTACCTACTCGATTACAAAGTTAATTTAGTTGGATTGCAAGATGTCATTTCTGAAAATGCTTCTTTCCTGAATCTTGAATGGAAAGATGTTGTTAAACCTCAAGAAAAGAGTATCCAAAACGAGAGAAATGCTTCAACAATTTACTATCGTTTTACCGATGAGGATGTTGATTATATAGCTGAAACGAAGGAAGACAAAAAAGACTTAAAAACAAAAGTTCAGTGGATTGGATTCAAACAACAGTTTTTTTCTTCGGTGTTGATTTCAAAACAGGAAGGTTTTGAATCGCCAACCATTGAAACAAAATTTGATAAAAACTCCTTGACAACGGTCAAAGAAATGAGTGCGAATTTTGCTCTAATCTATGATCGCAAGCCTGCGCAAGCAATCAATATGCAATTCTATTTTGGACCAAATCATTATCAGAGTTTAAAGAAAATAGATGATTTACATTTAGAAAAAATCATACCCCTCGGCTGGGGAATATTTGGCTGGGTAAATCGATTCATCATTATCCCTATTTTTAATTTTCTTGATGGGTTCAATATGAATTATGGAATTATTATTTTAATCCTTACCATCATCATTCGATTAATACTACTACCACTTACCTACGGCTCTTTTAAATCGCAGGCTAAGATGAAAGTACTAGCTCCCGAAGTGGCAGAGATCAACGCAAAGTTTGTTGACGACCCAATGAAAAAACAGCAAGAGATGATGGGGTTGTATAAAAAAGCCGGAGTGAATCCTCTCGGTGGTTGTATACCGGGTTTGCTTCAGTTGCCAATTCTTATTGCCATGTTCCGCTTCTTCCCTTCATCCATTGAACTAAGGCAACAAGCGTTTTTATGGGCACACGATCTTTCAACTTACGACAGTATATACAATTTCTCTTTCAGCATACCATTCTATGGAAATCACGTCAGCTTATTTACTTTGTTGATGACAATCTCCACATTGATTTATACTCGTGTAAATATGCAAATGACAGCTGCCGGAAATCCGCAGATGAAATACATTATGTACATTATGCCGGTTATGTTCTTAGGAATATTCAACGGCTACGCTGCAGGTTTGAGCTACTATTATTTCTTGTCGAACGTTATTGGTTTTGCGCAACAGTACATCTTCAAAGCGTTCCTCAATGAAGATAAAATACACGCACAGATCCAAGAAAATAAAAAGAAGCCGGTGAAAAAATCCTCTTTTCAACAGCGACTAGAGCAGATTTCGAAAGAAAGAAACGCACAAATCAATCGTAAAAAATAAATTAATTCAGGCAAATGATTCCTGATGATAAAAATCACTTTATTTGAGTAAAAAATTAACAGATCCGCCTTCGAGCGGATTTGTTTTTTCACCCAAATTCAGCGACTTTTGTAACGACTTTTGTAAGTCAATTTATACTTCACAAGCATTAAAACAAATGAACATGTCACAAGACTTTCTTCCATTATTAGGAACCGACCACATTGAATTTTGGGTAGGAAATGCCAAACAAGCAGCTTACTTCTATCAAAACGCATTTGGATTTAAACTCGTTGCTTATTCCGGACCGGAAACAGGAGTCAGAAATAAGGCGTCGTATGTTCTTCAGCAAGGCAAAATCAGATTTGTGTTTACCACATCTTTTGATCCAAGTTCAGAGATAAGCCAACATGTATTAAAACATAGTGACGGTGTTAAAGTGTTAGCACTTGGCGTCGACGATGCAGAAAAATCGTTTTACGAAACGATGTCGCGCGGAGCGAAAGTACACACCGTACCAACTACCATTACTGATGAATTCGGAGAAATAAAATTTGCCTCCATTCATACTTACGGAGAAACTATTCACACATTCGTTGAAAGAAAAAATTATAACGGACCATTCATGCCTGGTTTTGTAGCAGCAAATCCATCGTTCGAAACAATCGACTTAGGACTTGAGCACATTGATCATTGTGTAGGAAATGTTGAATTAGGGAAGATGAATGATTGGGTAAAATTTTATGAGGATGTGATGGGCTTCAAAATGATTTTGACATTCGACGATAATGATATCTCGACAGAATATACTGCATTGATGAGTAAAGTGGTTTCGAATGGAAATGGCTATGTGAAATTCCCAATCAATGAACCGGCAGAAGGAAAGAAAAAATCGCAGATTGACGAATACCTTGAATTTTACAGAGGTCCGGGAGTACAGCATATTGCTATTGCTACCAAAGATGTTGTAAAAACAGTGACCGAACTTCAAAAACGTGGAGTTGAATTTTTGAAAGTTCCATCAACCTATTATGATGAACTGTTTGAGAGAATTGGCAAGATCGACGAAGACATTAATGCATTGAAAAAACTTGGGATCTTAGTAGATCGAGATGATGAAGGATATCTACTCCAAATCTTTACAAAACCTGTTGAGGATCGTCCTACCGTTTTCTTTGAAATAATTCAGCGGAAAGGTGCAAAATCATTTGGCAAAGGAAATTTCAAAGCACTTTTTGAAGCTATAGAAAGGGAACAATCCTTACGTGGAAATCTGTAATGTGATCGTAAGACTGCCAACTACTCAAGATTAACAAAATTTTAACAGAAAAAGGAAGCTAAACGGCTTCCTTTTTCGCTTTTAGCTAATATTACTGGGAATTGTTTATTTTTACTTCATTCAACGGCATTACATTTGCGAAACAAAATTCCATCTATAAAGTTGAAAACACTAAATTGAATCCAACTAAAACTATGAAAATTACACAGAAGATTGCCTCTATTTTTACGATCATTTTATTTTTCACTTTCACTGCATTTTCAAAAGATGTAGGAAATGGCGGTTACGAAATCAAGGTTCATATTGAAGGATTAAAAGACACAGCATTGTATCTTGGAAACCATTATGGCGACAAACAATATGTGAGAGATACAATTCAATTAGATCACAACGGCTGGGGAACATTTAAAGGAACCGACACATTACCAGGAGGAATTTACTTAGTTATACTTCCCAACAAAACATATTTTGAAATTTTGCCCAATGAGCAAAAATTTACGATTGAGACAGATACAGTTGACTATGTTCAACACATGAAGGTGACTGGCTCATTAGAGAACAAACTCTTTAACGACCACCAAAAATATATTATTAAAAAATCGCAAGAGACAAATTTATTACGTGCACGACTTGAAGACAATAAAAGTAATAAAGACTCTGTTGAGATTTTAAAAAAAGCATTGAGTAACGAGGATAAAGAAGTGAAAGCTTATCGCTTGAAGATCGTTTCTGATTATCCGAATACATTTATGGCTAAGATCATTGAGACTATGGCTGAACCAGATGTTCCGGAAGCTCCAAAAGATTCGAACGGTGTTATTACTGATTCAACTTTTCAATTCAGATATTTTAAATCGCACTATTTAGAAAATGTAGATTTCGGTGATGAAAGATTATTAAGATCACCTATTCTCCAAAATAAAATTAAAACGTATACTCAGCAGTTGACTGTACCACTTCCAGATTCATTAATACAGGCAATAGATACAATTATTACTAAGGCACGAAAAAACAAAGAGGTATTCAAATATTGTGTTGCGACATTGGCCAACTATTACGAAACGTCGAACATCATGGGCTATGATAAAGTATTTGTGCATATAGCAGAGAAATATTATTTATCGAAAGAAGCATTTTGGGCTGACTCTGCACTTAGAGCGAAAATCATTGCGAGAGTACAAAAAATTAAGCCTAATATTCTCGGTGAATTAGCACACGATTTAGCAATGCCGGATACATCATTTAAAATGCACCGATTGTATGATGTAAAAACAAAATACACCGTACTTACTTTTTGGGATCCGACATGCAGCCATTGTAAAATTGAAATACCAAAGCTGGCTCAGTATTATGATAGCGTTAGAACTAAAGGAATCAGTATAGAAGTTTATTCAGTTGGAATAGAATCGGACATTGATTTATGGAAGAAATTTATCAAAGAACATAATCTTAAATGGATCAACGTTTCCGATCTTTACAATCAGACTAATTTTAGAGACTATTACGACATCTACTCTACTCCAGTAATTTATTTACTCGATCAAGAAAAACACATTATTGCCAAACGACTTGACACTGAAAAACTAAAAGACTTCATTGAACATGAAGAGCAAAAAAATAAAAAGTAATTTATAAATCGAGAAATTGAATTGGTATATTTCAATTCATCAATCAAAAAAATAGTATTTAGTAAAAACAAAAATTATGAAACTAACAATCGCAATTTTATCCTTCGCACTATTCTCGACCGGTGCATTCGCACAAGAAACTAAAAAATAATTTATGGATACATGGCCAGAATTAAAGGCATTTCATGGTGTAATGTCAGAGACTTTCCATCCCAGTGAAGAAGGTAATTTGAAGCCAATCAAAACGAGAGTCAAAGAATTAAATGAAAAAGCAAAAGCATTGGTTCTATCTGAATACCCGGCGGAAGTAAATCATGATTTAATGAAAGAGCAAACAATTAAATTAAGTGATCAGGTTGGTGTTTTGGTTACGATGATCAATGAAGACAGAAAAGACAAAGAAATCACAGATTTCCTAAGCAAAGTACACGACACATTCCATGAAATCATAGGACTTTGTAAGCATGATGAACTGGAAAAAAAAGAAGTAATAGAAAAAAAGAAATAAGCAATTAAAAAATAATAAAAAAGCGGTTAGCCTAAAAGACTAGCCGCTTTTTTTATGACCAATTCTTTTAGTGACCCATTAAATTTCCAATTGCATTATCGTAAAGTGATTTAGCATCCGCTATATGACCAAACGATTGTTCGTCGATAATTATAGGCCCTTCTGTAACTTCACCCAGATTGGAAAACTCTACATCTGCTTCTGATAAGAAGTCTACGAAGGCATCTAATTTTTCAGGGCGCACAGAAACTATTATTCTGCCCTGCGCCTCTCCAAATAGAAAAGCATCGGCTCTCACATCAAAATCTGTTTCAATTGCAAAGCCTAGATTATTTGGCATCGACGACTCTGCCAAGGTAATGTACAAACCTCCATCTGAAACATCATGAGCAGATTCCACCAAGTCTTTTCTAATTAAATACTTCAATACATGATGAATTTTATATTCGCTTTCTAAATCGAAATATGGTACCGGCGATTTTTTAATTTTATGGAATGAATATAAATACTCTGAACATCCTATATCATCCTTTGATTCTCCGATCATAAAAATGGAATCGCCGGCTGCTTTAAAATCGAGCGTCATTCGATTGCTTTTATCTTCTAGAATTCCTAGCATGCCTATCGTTGGTGTAGGAAAAACAGGACCTTCGTCTGATGACTGATTATAAAAACTCACATTACCTCCGGTTACAGGCGTTTGGAATTTACGACATGCTTTACCCATTCCTTTAATTGACTGAACAAATTGCCAGTACACTTCTTTGTTATAAGGATTGCCAAAATTCAAGCAATTCGTAATTGCTGATGGTTCGCCACCACTACAAATAATGTTTCGCGCAGCTTCCGCAACAGCAATAGAACAACCGAGTTCCGGATCAGCATAAACATAACGAGCATTACAATCGACTGTTAATGCTATCGCTTTATTCGTTCCACGTACATCGATCACCGCAGCATCGCTTGGTGAGTTGGTGGTCATATTAACCGTACCAACCATCGAATCATACTGAGAAGTTACCCACTTTTTAGAGGCAATATTAGGATGAGCTAATAAAAAATCGGCTACTATTTTCAAATCTTCCGGCTCCTCCACAGAGTCAATCGTAAACTTTTTATTTTCGTAATAATAACTTGGAACAGAATATTCTCTTTCATAGACAGGAGCGCCACCGCCAAGCACCAATGAATCAGCCGGTACGTTTGCTATCAATTCCTTATCCATGTAAAACTTTAACTGAGTTCCGGAAGTAACTTCACCTATTTGAACACAATTTAAATCCCACTTCTCAAAAATGGATAGTACTTCTTTTTCCCTACCTTTTTTTACAACAACTAACATTCGCTCTTGAGATTCACTTAGCAATATTTCCCAAGGCTGCATATTTTTTTGACGAGTAGGGACTTTATCAAGATATATGTTCATCCCATGCTTGCCTTTGGCAGACATTTCAGAGGTAGAACAAATAATACCTGCAGCGCCCATGTCTTGCATACCAATCAAAGCTTTCGTTTCAATTAATTCTAAAGAGGCTTCCATTAAAAGTTTTTCGGTAAATGGATCGCCAACTTGTACTGATGGTAAGTCTTCGGCAGAATCGCCATGAAGATCACCGCTGGCAAATGTTGCACCATGAATTCCATCTTTCCCTGTTGCAGAGCCGACAATAAAAACAGGATTGCCTACACCGTAGGAAGTAGCTGAAACGGTTTTTCCTTCTTCTACAATTCCGGCAGACATCGCATTCACAAGAGGGTTCACATTATAACAATCATCGAAAAATAATTCGCCACCAACAGTTGGCACTCCGAAAGCATTTCCATAATCGCCAATTCCTTTTACAACACCACGCAACAACCATTTTGTTTTTTCCAGTTGAGGATTACCAAAACGAAGTGAATTTAATTGAGCAATAGGACGAGCGCCCATTGTAAAAATATCACGGTTAATTCCGCCTACTCCTGTTGCTGCTCCTTGATAAGGTTCAATTGCTGAAGGATGATTGTGCGATTCAATTTTAAACGCACATGCAAGTCCGTCACCAATGGAAACTAAACCGGCATTTTCAGTCCCTGCCTTGGCCAAAATATGTGGTCCTTCTTTTGGAAGTGTTTTTAACCAAACAATTGAATTCTTATAGGAACAATGTTCACTCCACATTACGCTATAAATGCTCAATTCTGTAAAATTCGGATTCCTTCCTAGATACTGCTTAATTTTTTCAAATTCTTCCGGCAAAAGTCCCAGTTCCTTTGCTGATTCCACAGTAACAACTTGTTCTAATAATTCTGACATTTTATTATTTTATTATCGATACAAAGGTAACAATTCACCTCGAGAGGCAGACAAAGAAATCGCACTCACCAATTTATTTTTCTTAACAAATTTTAAAAACTCTTAATAACTTTTTCCCTACTACTACCACATTCTTACTGATGGTAATCTGCATAATTTACTAACTTGCAACACCCCACTAATCGAAATTAATCAGAATGAGTGCCAAATCAGAATGATAGGTTGATGTAATTTCTTTCACAAGAATATTAATTTGACTTTCTTCGTTCTCAAATAGCCGTTTCAAAGAATGCAAATTGTTCTTGTTAGCATATATCTTTTACTTTTCATTTATTTCATAAAGAAATCGACTTTCTTTCGCGTTGAAAATTTACCCATTAATTGGCCGACCATCCTTTTTATACTCAAGGTAGCTTCCGGTGTTATTCTTGGATTAATTTATACTTACCATTATACCAATACAAAAACGACCGACACTTGGAAGTTTTTTAATGACAGTAAAATATTATTCGATGCGTTACCGGAACATCCGGCAGATTTTTTTAGAATGATCACAGGCATTGGGTCGGAGGCTCCTGAACTAAGAGCATATTACGAAAGAATGGATGCATGGTTAAATACGAATATGCTGTTTAACGATAATAGGACTATCATTCGGATCAATGCATTTTTTCAGCTATTTTCATTTGGTTATTATTACGTTCACGTAATTTTTATGAATATCTTTTCTTTTACCGGACTCTTTTGTTTATTTAAAGTATTCAATCAGCTACTTTCAAAGTCAACGAAAGAGATTTTTATTCTCACCTTTCTATTTCCATCATTGATGTTTTGGGGATCCGGCTTATTGAAAGATGGTCTCCTCCTATTTGCCTTAGGAATGTTTATTTACTTTCTGTATGAAACCATCTATCGTGGTATTACTTTTAAAAAAAGCATTGGGCTTCTCTTCTCATTAGCACTTTTGAGTCTGACAAAATTTTATATCATATTATTGATGGCTCCCGGACTATTGATTTGGTGGGGATCACACAAGAAAAAATGGAAGACTGTTTTTTCAAAAATGGCACTAGCATATATACTCTTCTTTTTTATTGCATTCAACATCCATTATTTGTTTCCTGAATACAACTTGTCTTATATGTTGTATTGGAAGCAAGCAAATTTCTATGGATTTGCAAACTCTGTCGATAGCAAAAGTTTGATCGAAATTCCTCGATTAGGATACACAGCATGGAGTATTATTCAACATGTTCCAAATGCATTTGCAACAACATTTTTCAGACCATTTATTACCGACATCCATAGCAATCCGTTGGTTTTGCTATCAGCTATTGAGAATATAGTTATCGTTTTACTATGCACTTTAGCGATTATTTTTTACCAAAAACCAAAACTCAACGATTCGGGATTTTTTTGGATGTGCCTCTTTTTTATTTTTACGCTCTATGTATTAATTGGCTTAACAACACCGGTATTGGGAGCAACAGTAAGATATAAAATACCTGCACTTCCTTTTTTAGGATTCGTTTTGCTTAATTTAACAGAAAAGAGAATTTTAAAATGACTATTATTGAATCTTAAAACCAAATAAGCATCACCGCAACTATCTACTATGAACTTATTTCGAAAAAAATCTGTAGCTAAAATATTAGAACAATCCAAAGCTCGTGAAGGCCAGAGTGGATCATTAGCAAGGCATTTAGGCGTGCGCGATTTAACAGCATTAGGAATAGCTGCTATTATCGGAGCCGGAATTTTTAGCACGATTGGAAACGCAAGTGCAAATGGAGGACCGGCTGTTGTTTTCCTTTTCCTCTTTACGGCTATTGCTTGTGGCTTTGCTGCATTTGCCTATGCAGAGTTTGCATCTATGGTGCCGGTTTCAGGAAGTGCATACACATATAGTTATGTCGCCTTCGGTGAATTAATTGCCTGGATTATTGGTTGGGCATTAATAATGGAGTATGCTATCGGAAATATTACGGTGGCTATTTCGTGGTCAGATTACTTCACCGGATTACTTAGTTCAATTGGGTATAATTTGCCGGAGTGGATGACGATGGATTTCCTGAGTGCGAGCAGAGGCCACCATGTTGCAGAGACGTTGATGGCCAGTGGAAAACTATTTGAAAATTTAGATGCGCCTATTCAAGAGGCTTACAAGGCATGGCAAAATTCACCACAATTATTCGGCTTTCATATTGTAGCTGACCTTCCGGCGTTGCTAATAATTTTTCTGATTACGTGGTTAGTTTATCGCGGAATGAAAGAATCGAAGAACGCCGGCAATATAATGGTGCTCATTAAAATTATTATTGTGCTTATGGTAATTATAGTTGGATCTGCTTATGTGAATACTGATAATTGGCATCCATTTAATCCGAATGGAATTGGTGGAATATTAAAAGGAGTCTCTGCTGTTTTCTTCGCTTACATCGGATTCGATGCTATCAGTACTACTGCAGAAGAATGTAAAAACCCACAACGAGATCTGCCTCGAGGAATGATGTGGGCAATTATTATTTGTACGATTTTATATGTAGCCATCGCACTTGTTTTAACGGGTATGGTAAATTATTCAGAATTAGCTGTCGGCGATCCGCTTGCTTTTGTATTTCAACGCTTAGGAATGAAATGGATCTCGGCTGTAATTAGCGTTAGTGCAATTGTTGCTATGGCAAGTGTGTTACTTGTGTTTCAACTTGGGCAGCCGAGAATATGGATGAGTATGAGTCGCGACGGATTATTGCCTAAAAAGTTTTCCAAAATTCATCCGAAATATAAAACACCATCGTTCGCTACAATTGTAACCGGATTTGTTGTTGCTATTCCGGCATTATTTATGAATCTGACTTGGGTAACTGATTTGTGCAGTATTGGAACGCTCTTCGCTTTCGTATTGGTTTGTGCCGGAGTACTCAAATTAGAAATGACACCCGATGCACCTAGAGGAAAATTCAAAACACCTTACGTTAACTCAAAGTATTTCCTTTTACCAATGATCGCAGTTGGAATTTTTCTTTCACTCAATTTCAATAAAGAGAATACTATTAATTTTTTTAAAAACAAACCAACTATTGTAAGCATTAGCGATCTGATCTCTAAAATAAATCCGACCGAAGCTACAGGTATAAAAAAACAAATTGAAGTTTCCGACGCGGAAAATTTTGCTAAATCTAATTCTGAGATCGACACTTATTTAAAATCATTGAGCGAAGTCAATTATCAATCGACTGTAATAAGTATGGATATTCCCAATGAAAAAAAATACGATAGCGGCATTGATGTCTTTAAACATAAAATCCCAACATGGATTTTTCTAATCACCTGTTTATACCTTACATATTTATCATTTAGAAATAATTTATCGCTGATACCTATGCTGGGCTTAATTAGCTGCTTATACATGATGAGCGAATTAGGTATTTCTAACTGGATTGGTTTTTCAATTTGGTTGGTAGTGGGATTGAGTATCTATTTTGGATTTAGTTATAAAAACAGCAAACTAAATAATCCTGAAGAAGGTTAAATATTTAAATCAACTTGCACATAGTTTTTATAAAAAACTACTATTCATATTCCAAAAAATCGATTTGAGTTATACACAAAACATTAATTCATTATGAAAACTATTTTTATTACCGGAGCTACATCAGGATTTGGAAAAGCAATAGCTTATAAATTTGCTGAACATGGATATCAACTAATTATTACCGGCAGAAGAGAAGATCGATTGAGAGCGATCGAAAAGGAAATATCTGAACTGTATGGCACAAAAATTCAATCGCTAAGCTATGACATCCGCGATCAAGAGGCAACAAAAAACTCGATCAATTCTCTTCCTCACGATTTTAAAACGATAGATGTGCTAGTAAACAATGCCGGTTTAGCAGCGGGATTCTCAACGATTCAAGAGGGCAATACTGAGGACTGGGACTTAATGATTGATACAAACATTAAAGGACTATTATATACTTCAAGGTTAATTATGCCAATGATGATCAATGCAGGAAAGGGGCACATTATTAATATGAGTTCAATTGCAGGAAAAGAAGTGTATCCTAAAGGAAATATTTATTGCGCAACAAAATTTGCTGTAGACGCTATTACCAAGAGCATGAGAATTGACATGCTTGAACATGGAATAAAAGTAACATCGATAGATCCGGGTGCTGCGGAAACAGAATTTTCACAAGTCAGATTTGGAGGGAATTCTGAACGCGCAAAAAAGACTTATGAGGGTTATGAACCTTTAAAGCCTGAAGATATTGCAGATATTGTTTTCTTTGTAGCTACACGACCGGCACATGTTGTTTTAAATGACATCGTAGTTACATGTACAGCACAAGCGAACACACAGAATTTCTATAAAAAAGGTTAAGGCGGAAGCTAATTCAAAACAGTTGAAAGCACCTGTTGCGATGTTCAATCGCAAGTGAAAAACTACCCTTTACTTTATCGAAAACTAATTTTCAATTTCAACTTTTTTACACATCTTGCACCAATCATTATGTTGAAATTTAAAAACAATTTTTTACTTACACTTACGGCTTCAATCACAGGTATTTTATTGTGGTTGGCATGGCCTGAACGTGGGTTAACGCCATTAATCTTTGTTGCCTTTGTACCATTACTCTTTGTAGAGCATGTTTACTCCCGATCAAAATCAAAAGAAAGTAGCTGGAAAATATTTTTCAATTATTACTTATCATTCTTACTATGGAATACGCTCACCACTTATTGGATTTACTACTCTAGCGATGTTGGATGCTATGTAGCAATTGGATTAAACAGTTTTTTTATGGCGGTGGTTTGGTATCTTTTCCATCGTGTAAAAAAGAGCCATGGTCCCGGCCCGGGTTACTTTTCACTCATCTTTTTTTGGATCGCTTTTGAATATCTACATCTCAATTGGGAGATTACTTGGCCTTGGCTAACATTGGGCAATGTGTTTTCAACGCATCCGGAATGGATACAATGGTATGAATTTACCGGAGCTTTAGGTGGTTCACTTTGGGTCCTGCTTATTAACTTATTCGTGTTTCAACTCGCAAAAAATTTTTGGTATCGCGACCTGCTTTTACGATTAAGAAAAATAAATATTATTTTTCTTACTTGCCTGATATTTACGTTGCTTGCCGGTCCAACTATTGTTTCACTTTACTTCTACTATAAGCATACAGAGAAAGGAATTCCTACCGAGGTGGCTATTGTGCAGCCGAATGTAGATCCTTACAACGAAAAATTTAGTGGAAGTGGTACTGATCAGCTTGCTAGAATTCTTCGCCTTACCTCTTCTGTTGTTGATACCGGAACTCAATACGTACTCGCTCCTGAAACAGCGATTCCGGAAGGTTTGTGGGAAGATCGTTTGGAAACAACAAAACCTGTTGAAACGATCAGAACATATCTCGATGGATTTCCGAATTTGAATATGATCATTGGCTTTACTTCTTTCAAGGCTTATCCGGATTCTAATCAAAGAACAATCACCGCTCGTAAATTAAATGGAACCAATTATTATTATGATGTTTTCAATGCAGCAATGATGATTGGCAATGCTCAACCAATCCAGATTTATCACAAAAGCAAGCTAGTTCCCGGAGTAGAGAAAATGCCTTATCCGAAAATTTTTGGATTCTTGGAAAAATATGCGCTCGAGTTGGGAGGAACATCCGGAAGCCTTGGTACACAAGATTACCGTAATTCATTTGTGGCGATGGACGGAACAAAGATCGCCCCAGCTATTTGTTACGAATCGATCTATGGTGATTTCATGTCGGGATACATTCGTGATAGTTCACAATTTATTGCAGTAATCACCAATGATGGATGGTGGCGAAACACGCCCGGCTATCGTCAGCACATGAACTATGCTCGATTAATGGCAGTTGAATTTAGAAAAGACGTTGCGCGTTCTGCCAATACAGGAATAAGCTGCTTTATTAATCAGCGTGGAGATGTTTTAGCCAAAACGGAATGGTGGAAAGAAGATGCGCTCAAGGCTACTCTTTACAGAAATGAAATTATCACTTTTTATGGAAGGAATGGTGACTATATCGGATTTATCTGCGCTTTTATGACTTGCTCTGTGCTTCTTTATTTTGGCTTTAAACGACTCATTTCTTTGTTTTAAACAGTTCATTTACAATTAACTGAAACTTAGCAGATACGATGTGTTTTATTTCCGCTTCAAGGTGTTATTGAATGCGAAACTCTTTTCCTTTTTCCTGCTAATCTCATTAACTTCGCCACTTCTAAACAAAACGGAATTTTCCGTCTAACGATTAAATTTTTACTATGTCAGTATACGACGTTACAATTATTGGTTCAGGCCCTGGTGGTTATGTTGCGGCAATACGTTGCGCTCAATTAGGACTTAAAACAGCTATTATCGAAAAATACAATACGCTTGGTGGTACTTGTTTAAACGTTGGCTGCATACCTTCAAAAGCTTTGCTCGATTCATCAGAACACTTTCACAATGCTGCTCACTCTTTCAGTTTACATGGAATTCTTTTAAACGACCTCAAAGTAGATCTTAAAAAAATGATCGCAAGAAAAAACGATGTCGTAAAACAAAATGTGGATGGAATAAATTACTTAATGAAAAAAAATAAAATTGATGTTTTTACTGGTGTTGGAAGTTTTGAATCGCCTACAAAAATTAGTATCACTACCGAAGATAAAAAAACATCTTCCATAGAAACGAAAAATACAATCATTGCAACAGGATCAAAACCATCAACACTTAAGGGAATAGAGATCGACAAAAAAAGAATCATCACATCAACAGAAGCGTTGAACTTAACAGAAATTCCTAAACATCTTATTATTATTGGTGGTGGTGTAATCGGTTTAGAACTCGGATCTGTTTATGCACGGTTGGGCTCTAAAGTATCGGTTGTAGAATTTACTGATTCACTTATCGGAACAATGGACCGCTCGTTAGGAAAAGAATTACAAAAAAGTTTACAAAAAAT
The DNA here is from genome assembly GCA_031367345.1 of Bacteroidota bacterium. Taxonomy (GTDB): domain Bacteria; phylum Bacteroidota; class Bacteroidia; order AKYH767-A; family 2013-40CM-41-45; genus JADKIH01. The sequence continues at coordinate 18,658 of JANLPR010000112.1, forward strand.
TGGCTTTGAATTTTACCTTGGACACAAAGTAACTTCTGTTAAATCAAACGGAAATAATGTTGTCGTTACTGCAGAAGTTGGTGACGGAAAAAAAATGGAACTCAGTGGCGATTATTGTTTGGTAAGTGTAGGAAGAAAACCATACACCGACGGTTTATCTCTCGATAAAATAGGAGTTAAAACAGACGAAAGTGGTCGAATTGTTACCAACGAGAAACTAATGACATCTGTGAACAATATTTATGCAATTGGAGATGTTGTTAAAGGTGCGATGTTGGCACACAAAGCAGAAGAAGAAGGAGTTTTGGTTGCTGAAACTATAGCAGGACAAAAACCACACATAAACTATTTACTCATTCCCGGTGTTGTATATACTTGGCCGGAAGTTGCAGCCGTTGGAAATACAGAAGAAGAATTGAAGGAAATAAAACGAGAGTATAAAACAGGTATCTTCCCTTTTAAAGCAAGCGGAAGAGCTAGAGCGAGTATGGACATCGACGGTTTTGTAAAAGTTTTGGCTGATAAAACTACCGATGAAATTCTTGGCGTACACATGATAGGTCCAAGAGCAGCAGATATGATTGCAGAGGCAGTGGTAGCAATGGAATTTCGAGCATCGGCAGAAGACATTGCACGAATGAGCCATGCCCATCCTACCTACACCGAAGCATTTAAAGAAGCTTGTTTAGCTGCAACAGAAAACAGGGCCATTCATTTTTAATATTATTTATTCGCTATGAAAACCGGAGTACTAATCGTTAATTTAGGAACACCAGACAGTCCATCAACTTCTGATGTTCGAAAATATTTAAGTGAGTTTTTAAACGATCCACGTGTTATCGACATTCATCCGGTTGCAAGAATGCTACTGGTAAATTTGATCATTGTTCCTTTTCGTTCGTCGAAATCGGCAAAATTATATAAGGAAATTTGGCGAGAAGATGGGAAGTCACCGCTACTTTATTACAGCGAAGCGCAATTAAAAATGCTTAGAAACGAGCTTGGAGAAAATTACGATGTCCAATTGGCCATGCGTTATCAAAGTCCTTCTATCGATCAAGCATTAACTCACTATCAAAAAAAATTCTACAAAAAAATTATTGTACTTCCACTCTTTCCTCAATATGCATCTGCATCTACAGGTTCGGTTCAAGAAAAAATAATGAAGATCGTTTCCAAATGGGAAATTGTTCCTGAAATAGAATTCATTTCCGGATTTTGCGACAATACAGATTTTATTAAAGCATGGCAAACCATTGGAGAAAAACATGATCATACAAAATACGATCATGTACTCATGAGTTTTCATGGGCTCCCGGAACGACAAATTAAAAAAGGCGATAGCTTTGATTATTGTTTGAAAGATGGATGTTGCGATATATTAACAGATAAAAATGCCTTTTGCTACAAAGCTCAATGTTATCAGACTGCACGAAAATTGGCAGAAGCGTTACAGATACCGGAAGACAAATACACAATTTGTTTTCAATCGCGATTAGGAAAAGATCCATGGATCAAACCATATTCAGATGCAATAATTAAAGAGCGAGCAAAAAAAGGAGATAAAAATATTCTTGCTTTTGCTCCTGCTTTTGTGAGCGATTGTTTGGAAACTGTGTACGAAATAAGTGTTGAATATAACGAACTCTTTAAAGAACATGGTGGAGAAAAAATACAATTAGTAGAAAGCTTGAACGATTCGCCTGAATGGATTAAAGCAATGAAAAGCATTCTCCATCATTCATAAATGAAAAGAGAAACCATCCAATTGTCATCCGACTACCTATCAATCACAAAGTTAGTACGATGGGCACAGAAACATGATGTTTTCACTTTGTATAACAGCAATTCTTTATCAAATAACCCTCTCGATATTTACAGCAAGTTCGATCTGTTGTTAGCGATAGGTGTTAGAAAATTATACGAGTCGAAAAATGACGCTTTCGACAATATCCAATCTGCAGGTCAGAATAACGATTGGCATATTGTACAACTTGCTTATGATCTGAAAAACACAATTGAAAAACTTAGCTCAAGTAATACCGACAAACTTAAATTTCCGGAGAGCACAATTTATATTCCCGAATTAGTATTTGTAGTAAAAAATGATTCAGTAAGCGTTCACTTCTTTTCAGATAAATACAACGCAGCGTCCATTTCTGCTTTACTAGAGGAAATAAAAGCTACCGAAGAAACGAATGAACTTCACTCAATTATTTTACCTATAGAAAGCACTGTCAATAAAGAAGAATACATTGAGAGAGTCACAAATATTAAAAAGTATATTCAACTCGGCGATATTTATGAAATGAATTATTGTCAAGAATTTTTTAGTCAAGATGCGAAAATAAATCCGGGAAATATTTACCTCAAACTGAATGAGCTTTCTCCTATGCCCTTCAGCGTCTTTTCCAAATTCAACTCGTACTACATAATCAGTGCAAGTCCGGAACGCTATTTGGCAAAAAGAGAAAACAAAATAATTTCGCAACCCATCAAAGGAACTGCACGAAGAGGCGATGATTATGAAAGTGATTCAAAGACAAAGCACCAACTTCTTTTAGATCCGAAAGAACGATCGGAAAATGTGATGATCGTTGATCTGGTTAGAAACGACCTTTCAAGAACGGCAACAAAAAACAGCGTTAATGTGGAAGAATTATTTGCAATTAAAACATACAAGCAACTTCACCAAATGGTTTCCACAGTTACATCAATGATAGATAGCAACACTAATTTTTCAGAAGTAATTAAAACAACATTTCCTATGGGAAGCATGACCGGAGCACCTAAAATTAGGGCAATGGAATTAATTGAAGAATCAGAAAAAACAAAACGAGGAATGTATTCCGGTTCGGTCGGTTATATTTCGCCTGATGGTGATGCAGATTTTAATGTGATAATCCGTTCTATCTTATTCAATGAGAATAATAAGTACCTTTCATTTATGGTTGGGAGCGCAATCACAATTGGCTCCGATCCGGAGAAAGAATATGAAGAGTGCTTACTCAAAGCATCTGCAATGATGAAAGTACTTAGAAAATAAACTTAATATGCTAAAAAATAAATTTGAAACTTTTATTTCTGAGAACTTGCTATTTCACACAAACGAAAAGATCGTTCTCGCTTTTAGTAGTGGTATCGATTCGATGGTACTTGCAAAACTGTTATTCGATAGTAAAATAAACTTCGCCATTGCACATTGCAATTTTAGATTGAGAGGAAAAGATTCAGATGCCGATGAAGAATTTGCAAGAGAAGTAGCAGCTAAATATAAAGTTCATTTTTTCTCTATTCAATTCGACACAAAAAAAATTGCCAAAACAAGAAAGCAAGGAATTCAGGAAGTAGCTAGAAACCTACGTTACGAATGGTTTGAAAAGTTAAGAGCTGAAGTTAAATTCGACAAAATTGCAACGGCACATCATTTAAATGACAGTATAGAAACATTTTTTATTAATGTAATTAGAGGCACAGGCATTGCAGGACTTAAAGGTATAACGAAAAAAAACAATCACATTGTTCGTCCGCTTCTGTTTGCCTCAAGAGAAGAAATTGAAAAATTCGCACGAACCAAAAAAATTAAATGGAGAGAAGATGTGTCAAATGCCTCCGATGATTATTTGAGAAACAGAATCCGACATCATCTCATTCCATTTCTTAAAGAAGAACAAAAAGATTTTGAACAGTCGATGGCGCGTTCACTGGATATGTTTGGATTCATTCATCAAATTCAGAACACTTTTGTTGCGGAATGGAAGGAAAAATTTATCACAACCAGCAATGAAGGATTTTACCTTATTCCGTTGAAAGAGATAGAAAAAGACGAACAACCCGCTGCGCTATTGTCTACGATCTTGTATTCATTCGGAATCATCACTATTAAAAGTGAAAAAGTGTTGAAATCCGGCTCAGGGAAAATCTTTAAAAGTAAAGGTTTTACACTTTTGCACGATCGAAAAATGTTGATCCTTAAAATTGATCAAGTACAAAAAAATCGATCTCTTTTCCTTTCTACCTTTCCGGATACGATTAAAATTGGCACTCATTCCTATAATTTTCAACTATATAGTAGCTCCAAGTTAAGAGGAATTCCTCATGAAGAAAACGTGGAAGTGTTAGATGCCGGCAAACTAAAACTCCCTCTCCAAATCAGACCATGGCAAGCCGGTGATTTTTTCTACCCGCTAGGCATGAGTAGAAAAAAGAAAGTAAGCGACTTTTTGATCGACAAAAAGGTAAACCGTTTTGAGAAAGAAATGATCAATGTCCTCTTGTCAGGTAACGACATTGTATGTATCTTGGGACTTCGAATTGACAACCGATTTAAGATCGACCAAGAGACAACTACTGTTTTACAAATCGAAAAAAATAATGAGTAGCGAGAACGAACCTCTGTATGTAGAAAAACAATATTTGGGTTACAACCAACTGAGTATGCTTAGGAGGTTATCGCTTGCCTTGTTTTGTTTTGGTTTATATTGGTGGAAAGTAACAAACAATCGCAATGGCGACCTTTTCTTTTTTCTAGGAGTCACTATTATTGTAATAAGTATAATTTTACTTTTTGTATTGCATCTAAAAATTCGAGTATTCAAATCATACATCGAATTAGACGGACTTTGGACTACCAAAAAAGTAAAAATTGACTTGAAGAATATTGTAAAAGTAGAGAGGAAAAAATACAGCAAATACCATTTGAACAATGCTGTCTTTAATTTACATTTAAAAGGGCTGATCCGTTTTTACACAGGAGGCACAGAAGCTGTTGAAATTACCGATAAAGAAGGAATGCCCTATCGAATTGGAACAGACAGGCCGATTGAACTTGAAAAAATTCTGAAAGATTTAATACCCGCTTAAAATATTCGTTCGTCTATTTCGTCATCAACAAATAACCACTAAACAAAAATAAATTATGAGAAAGTATTTAATATGGATTGTACTAGGAGTTCTAATATTGTTTTCAGTTTCCAGCTACAATGGCCTTGTTAGTTCAAGAGAATCTGTAAATAAGTCATGGTCGAATGTTGAAAATCAGTATCAGCGTAGATCAGATCTTATTCCCAATTTGGTAAACACGGTAAAAGGCGCTGCTGACTTTGAAAAGTCGACATTGACAGCCGTTATGGAAGCTCGTGCATCTGCAACCAGCATCCACATTGATCCAAACAACATGACTCCGGAAAAACTTCAACAATTCCAACAAGCTCAAGGAGCCGTGAGTGGAGCTTTGGGAAGATTATTGGCCGTTGCTGAAAACTATCCTCAATTAAAAGCTGTGGAAAGTTTTAATCAGTTACAATCACAGTTAGAAGGAACCGAAAATAGAATTAACGAAGCTCGTCGCCAGTTTAACGAAGCAGCTCAGGAATACAATACTTCACGAAATAAATTCCCTCGCGTTCTTTTCGCAGGAGTGTTCGGATTTAAAGAGCGTCCATATTTCGAAGCAGACAAAGGAAGTGAAAAAGCTCCATCAGTTAAATTTTAATGGCAGCGGAAGATAAAATTACGGAAGAAGATCGCTTGCTGATACTTGAAGCGATTTCGGAAGCGGAGAAAAACACTTCCGGAGAAATCCGTTTGTTCATTGAAGATGATTGCGGTGAGAATGTTCTCGACAGAGCCGCATTCATCTTCAACGAAATCGGAATGAATAAAACGGTAGAGCGAAACGGCGTTTTATTTTATCTGGCTTTCGAATCACAACAATTTGCTATTTTGGGAGATGCCGGAATTCACGCTAAAGTAAACGACGATTTCTGGCATGCTATCAAAGCGGAAATGACGAACTACTTTACAGTTGGGAATTTTGTCAAAGGACTTTCCCTCGGAATTGAAATGAGCGGCAAAGCTCTACAAAAACATTTTCCTTATCAAAGTGACGATACAAACGAGTTATCGAACGATATCGTATTTAAATTAGATCCTGAGAATAAAAAATAAAAGGTGAAAATAATTTTTCGAATAAAAAATTACCATTTCGCAAAGCAACTTTTTTTTGCTTTGCTTGTCTTACTCTCTTTCTCATCGCGAGCGGAAGGCGATTTTCCCGAGAAACCGAATAAGATAGTAAGCGATTTCTCCAATACTTTGAGTAATGACCAACTCACTACACTCGAAAATAAATTAGTAGTCTTCGACGACTCTACATCGATTCAGATTGCAGTGGTCGTTCTTCGCTCGGTGGGTAATTATGATATTGCAGATTACTCCGTCCAACTTTTTAACAAATGGCACATCGGAGATAAAAAAAATAATTCCGGTGTTTTACTTTTAGTCGCTATTGATGATCATAAAATGTGGATCACTACCGGTTATGGAATGGAAGGAGTGTTACCTGATGCCTTGGCAAAAAGTGTAATTGATAATCATATAAAACCGTATTTCTTGAAAGGCGATTATTATGGAGGAATAGATGAGGGCACGACAGCGATTATGCAAATCGTAAAAGGTGAATACAAAGGATCTCCTAAAAACAGAAGAAATAAGGGTACAGCATTTCCTTTTTTGATGTTCGCTTTCATTATTTTCATAATCATTTATTCGAAAATTAGACGAACACAGCGTTACAGTCGACAAAACAATCTTGGCTTTTGGGCAGCATGGGCTTTGCTTAATGTAGCTGCAAACCGTGGCCGCGGATCGTGGGGTAATTTCTCAGGAGGCAGTGGATGGGGAAGCGGCGGCGGTTTTGGTGGTGGTGGCTTTGGCGGTTTTGGTGGCGGAAGCAGCGGTGGCGGCGGCGCCGGTGGAAGCTGGTAAACTTTTTTTACTTTGAACTGTTATCTTCAATTCACCTATGAAAAAAATACAGCTACTTTTATTAATTGCTACTACTCTATTTTCTTGTTCTCCTAAACAGAGTAGCAAACCAGTTATCGGATTTATAGACCAGTTGCAAGACGAAACATTAGAGAAAGCGAAAACCGGATTTTTTGATGCACTCAAAAAAGATGGCTTCAATGAAAAAAATCTTACGATCATCTATAGAAATGCACAGAACGATCAACCTACATTGATTCAGGCAGTCGATTATATTATTTCACAGCATCCACTTTTAATAGCTACCAGCCCTACTCTACCGACGATTGTAACAGTTCAAAAAACGAAAACAATTCCGGTATTTATGATGGTTTCGCCACGACCGGATTTTGCAAAATTGACCGATGCAAAAGGCAATGCTCCTGTAAATTTATTCGGCACTTATGAAACACTTGATTACTTGGACACCTCAGTGATGCTGATTAAAGCTGTTATGCCTTCTGTAAAAAAAATCGGCACGATCTACAATCAATCAGAGCCACAATCAGTAGATGCATTAAAACATATTGAAGAGCGATGCACAGAAATGGGGATAGAGTTAATTAAACTACCAGTGAACAATACAAACGAAGTGCAACTTATTGTACAGTCATTGCTTACAAAACACATCGACGCTTTTTTCGCTTTGCCTGACAACACAGTTTTTTCTACGATGGAATTAATCGTAAAAAGCTGCGATGAAAAAAATGTTCCGGTCTTTACCAGTGAAGAAGGATTGGTTTTGAGAGGTGCCGTGGCTGCATTTGGAGCAGATATGTACCAATGGGGATTTCAATCGGGAGAACAAGCTGCGATTTTTTTAAAAACCAGGTCAACAGGAAATTTGAAACCTGAAATCGTAAAAGTAAGACGACGAGTTTTTAATAGTTCAAAAGCCAAACAATACAACTTGACGTTTGATAACTCCTTTGTTTCTGTGAAATAATTTTCAAGACTCTCTAGTTCCAAAAGCATTATTGTTTTCGTTCAATATTCTAATGTATATTTGAGAAATGAACTTTTACTTGACAGCGGTTTTATTAGGTCTTGGCTTTTCAGCATTAGCAATTGGAATTTACATTTCACTTCGCATATTTAATATTCCCGACATAACAACTGATGGTAGTTTTACTCTTGGTGGTGTCGTAACGGCTGTAATTATTTCATCGGGGTATTCGCCTTGGATTGCACTTCCTCTCGCCTACTTTGCCGGAATCATAGCCGGAATGATGACCGGTTTTATTCATACACGATTAAAAGTAAACGCACTGCTAAGCGGAATTCTTGTGATGACGGCATTGTACTCTGTAAATCTCGCAATTCTTGGAAGATCTAATTTGCCTCTCATTAATCAGCGTTCCATATTTACGATTGCTCCGCCATGGAGTAACTCAAGTAATGGACAGCTATTTATTTTACTTCTATTTACATTGATCATCCTCTTCAAGATTTTTTGGCTCTTGAAAACAGATTTCGGCTTGGCCATGCGTGCAACAGGTAACAATGAAAAAATGATTAGCGCACTTGGAGTAAATACTACACGAATGAAAATTTTCGGACTTGGACTGGCGAATGGCCTTACAGCTGTGAGTGGATTTCTTATCACGCAAATTCAAGGCTTCGCCGACATCAATATGGGAATTGGAATTGTGATTCTTGGTTTGGGATCTGTAATGATTGGCAACATTCTTATTTCAAAATTTAAAAACAACTCTATACTTCTACAACTATTTGGAGTAGTTATAGGATCCATTTTATTTCGAATGATACTTGCCTTTGCATTGAGCATTGGCATCGATGCTATTTATTTAAAATTGGTAGTTGCTCTCTTTGTGCTTCTTGTTGTTAGTATTCCTAATTTAAGACGGGCATGATAGAACTGAAAGGGATTTGCAAAACGTTTAACAAAGAAACTGCCAATGAAAATCAGATTTTCAACGAACTGAATCTTTTTATACAAGCTTCACAATTTACTGTGATTATTGGAAGCAATGGTAGCGGCAAAACAACTATCTTGAATTTGTTGGCAGGCACAATTTTCCCTGACCAAGGACAAATACTGTTTGATGGAAAAGACATTTCTCGCTTAAAAGATTATCAACGGAGTAAATGGATTGCACGTATTTTTCAAGATCCATTGGGTGGAACAGCGCCGGAACTTTCTATACTCGAAAATTTTCGTCTCGCTTCAATAAGAACAAAGAAAAAATTGTTTACCATCGGCACAACTGAAAAATTTAAATCGCTTGTAAGAGACCATGTAAGCACATTAAATCTTAGCCTTGAAAATAAACTCGATCAGCCAATGGGAACTTTGTCGGGCGGACAAAGGCAAGCACTCACTCTCTTAATGGCCACTCTCGACGAAACAAAACTTTTGATTCTTGATGAGCCGGTTGCAGCCTTGGATCCAAAGACAGCGAGAACAATAATGGAGTTAACCAATGAAATAATTCGTACAAAAAAACTTACGGCCATAATGGTAACACATGCGATAAAAGATGCTCGAGATTATGGAGATCGTTTGATTATGTTAAAAAATGGTAAAATTGATCGAGATCTGTCAGGTACAGCTAAAAATAACGTCCAATTAACTGAATTGTATGATTGGTTCGGCAGCTGAAATTTCTTAAATTCGACATCGTAATTGACACTGGTCGAGCCTATCCATTACCCATAAAAATCTATGAAAAAAATATTTCTCTTTCTCGTTTTCATTATCAGCTTTAGTACATCTTTCGCACAATTAATTTATCCGACAAAATGGACTTTTACAAAAGAAGATAATAAAAATGGAGAGTACACTCTTGTATTTAAAGTAAAGCTCGATGAAGGCTGGCATATCTATTCGCAGTTTACTCCAGATGGAGGACCATTGCCTATGGTCTTTAAGTTTGATAAAGCATCGTGCGTCAAATTAATTGGTAAAGTTACAGAGTCGAAACCAATAGAAGAATTCGATTCTATGTTTTTGGTTAACGTAAAATACTTTAGCAAAGAAGTTATTCTGAAACAAAAAATACAAGTAAGCGGATCGTGTATCTTAAAAGGAAAAATAGATTATCAGGCATGTAAAGAGAGTTGTATTTTTCAAGATACTACTTTTACGTTTTCATTCAATAACGAAAAATCTGAAATAATTCCTGTCGATTCTGATTCAGCTGATGTACAACAAGCACAAATTATTCAAACACCACCAAATCAAGCACAAATTGGAACACCAGTTTTAGAAGAAGGTTGCGGTGGAAGTACAACAACTGAGAACTCGATGGACAGAGGGCTGTTGGCCATTTTTTTTGCAGGATTTTTGGGTGGATTTGTTGCTCTTATTACTCCCTGTGTGTTTCCTATGATTCCTATGACGGTAAGTTTTTTTACTAAACGAAGTGGAAGTAGAAAAAAAGGAATTATTAATGCGATCATTTACGCTTCCTCTATCATTATCATTTACGTTTCACTAGGCCTTTTGGTAACGATCACTTTCGGCTCTGATGCGCTAAACGAACTTTCCAGTAATGCATTTTTCAATCTTTCGTTCTTTATCATCTTTGTGATTTTTGCGATCTCCTTCTTTGGTGCGTTTGAAATTACATTACCTAGCTGGATGATTAACAAAGCTGATAGCGCCAGCGATAAAGGCGGACTGACAGGAATTTTTTTTATGGCCTTTACTTTGTCGCTCGTTTCATTTTCATGCACCGGACCAATCATCGGAACGCTACTAGTAGAAGCTGCGCGTGGCCAAAGTTACCTCGGCCCATTAATGGGCATGTTTGGTTTTTCTCTCGCTCTTGCCATTCCTTTTGCTCTCTTCGCACTCTTTCCCGGTTGGTTAAGTTCGCTTCCTAAATCAGGAGGATGGTTGAACACAGTAAAAGTTACACTCGGTTTTTTAGAACTAGCACTTGCATTAAAATTTCTTTCGAATGTTGACCTTGCCTACCACTGGGGATTTTTAAAAAGAGAATTGTTTATTTCCATTTGGGTAATCATAGCTGTTTTACTAGGCTTTTATTTGCTTGGTAAAATCCGTTTATCGCACGATACAGAAGTCAACTATATTGGTACGGGACGATTGATGTCGGCTATTGTTGTTTTCACTTTTGCCTTGTACTTGATACCCGGTTTATGGGGAGCACCACTTAGAATGATCAGCGGATTTCCGCCTCCTGAATTTTATAAAGAATGGCAAACGGGTAAAGAAACTGATTGTCCTCACGACTTAACATGCTTCCATAATTATGATGAAGGAATGGCGTATGCACGATCTCACAAAAAACCAGTAATGGTGGATTTTACAGGATGGGCTTGCGTTAATTGTAGGAAAATGGAAGATAATGTTTGGAGCGATAACCGTGTATTGAAAAAATTAAGAGAAGATTATATATTGATTTCTTTATATGTTGACGATAAAAAAGAACTGCCATTGTCAGAACAATTTACTTCGCCGCTCACAGGTAAATTAATTAAGACAACTGGAAATAGGTGGAGCGATTTGCAAGCGGGCGTTTATCATACTAACTCGCAACCCTATTATGTTTTGCTCGATAATGCCGGCAAAATTTTAGCCAGTCCAAAAGGATACACTCCAAATATTCAAGACTATGCTAATTTTCTGGAGGAAGGGTTGTGTAGATTTAAGAAGCGACAATAACTTACAGTAGCTTTTAAATACTAGCGACGGATTTGTAATCCGTCGGAGCGCAACGGATTACAAATCCGTCGGAGCTTCTGTTGAAGTTCCGTCGGAGCGCGACGGATTACAAATCCGTCGGAGCGCAACGGATTACAAATCCATCGGAGCTTCTGTTGAAGTTCGTGGCATTTAAATACTAGCGACGGATTACAAATCCATCGGAGCTTCAATTGAAGTTCCGTCGGAGCGCGACGGATTACAAATCCATCGGAGCGCAACGGATTACAAATCAGTCGGAGCGGCATTGAAATAAAAATTAAATGTCCCAAATTCTGGCTGCAAAATGTTATTATTTCGTCGAAAATGGATGTTTGGAGTTTATTGGATTTAATTTATTCTTATTTGAATGTCCCAATTTGTCGTGATTTTTCCTTAGAAATAGTCTGAATTTCGTGTCCCAAAAAGTGTGTTTTTTTCCACTTGGCTATCAATTAAATTAATACAATTCCGAAAATTCTGCAGTACGGCATTTGCAATGGCTTGGAAGCTAGCTTTCAATCGACTTCATTCTCCTTGAATTTTCTTCAATAAATGATTCGAGTTCGATTTTCTACCCTCTATTTAAAAAATTACATTTGCGCTCGCTTATAATATCTGATGCAGAAAAAATTTGTTACCAATCTTGCGCTTGTTCTGGTCCTGAACCTGCTCATCAAACCTTTCTGGATCTTAGGGATCGACCTTGCCGTTCAGAATGCGGTTGGTACGGAGCAATTCGGTTTTTATTATGCCATTTTTAATTTCTCCTTTCTCTTGAATATTTTGTTGGATCTGGGTATCACCAATTTCAACAACAAAAATATAAGCCAAAACAATCACCTACTCAGCAAACATCTCTCTAGCATTATTGTGCTTCGAATGTTATTGGCTGTAGTATTTATTGTTCTTACGCTCATTGGTGGTTGGCTAATCGGCTACACTGTGGATATGATGAAAATGTTGACGGCTGTAATGATCAATCAAGTGCTCAATAGTTTTATCCTATACCTCCGCTCCAATCTTGCCGGCTTACACCTTTTTAAAACGGATAGTATTATCTCTGTCTTAGACAGACTAATTATGATCATTATTTGTGGCGTATTATTATATGAACATAAACAAAATGGACGATTCGACATCCGCTATTTTATCTACGCACAAACTTTTGCCTACGCTCTCACAGCTATGATTACAATGATCGTCTTGCTACGAAAAGCTAAGATTAAACGGCTGCAGTGGCGATGGCCTTTCTTTGTGATGATACTTAAAAAATCATATCCGTATGCTATACTTGTTTTATTGATGACATTTTACAATCGTATCGATAGTGTAATGCTGGAACGTCTTCTCCCCTTTCGTGTAGGTGCTAACGAAGCCGGGATTTATGCTTCCGCATATCGTTTGCTCGATGCTGCAAATATGATTGCCTTTTTATTTGCCGGTCTCCTATTACCCATTTTTTCCAAAATGATTAAGCTGAAACAGAATATCGAAGAAATGGTTCGGCTCTCTTTTTCACTGCTGGTAATTCCTGCAATGGTTGTTGCCATTTGTAGTTACTTTTTCAGTTACAATATCATGGGACTGCTCTATTCCGGCAATCACATAGAAGAATCGTCGGCCGTCTTTAAAATCTTAATGTGGTGTTTCGTTCCTATTTCTACTACGTATATTTTTGGAACTTTACTCACCGCAAACGGAAATCTTCGACAGTTGAATATTATGGCTTGTACAGGAATGGTGATTAATATCGTTATGAATTTTATTTTAATTCCTCGGATGAATGCGGTTGGATCGGCTATTTCGTCGATTACTACACAAGTTTTTACAGCAGGAGCTCAAGTAATAATGGCTAGCAAAACGTTTGAGTTTAAAAAGAATTTAAGATTGATAGGTACCATCGTCTTGTTTATCGGAATTTGTATTTCGATCAATTACTTTGTGTCGAGGCTACCAATCAATTGGATAGTTCGATTTGTTATTGCTGCCGGCTCATGTTTTATTGTTGCAATGTCAACCCGGTTAATTGCTGTCAGAAATATTTATAGGATTCTAAAATACGACGAACAGTAATTTTTTAAGGCTGTATTTTTGAAAAAATAGAGCCAGAAAAAGAATGTTTTCAGATTAACTTCGTTAGGCAATAGTTCACCTTTTAAACACTCATACTATGATCGTATCGTTTTTTAGAACCAACAAGTAAAATATTAATTCACAAATAGCTAAACGTCAACCACTTAGTGCCACTAAAAAGGTTTTATCTTTTGATTTCCTTTTTTACCTTTGGTGCCCTATAAAATTTCCATCTAATCAATGTTTCAAAAAGCCCGGGATACAGCCTATCTGGAGTCGACCAGTTTACTTATCCTGATCGTAAGGTGGAAAAAACCTCTGATCATTACTTTATTTATTGCCGGGCTTTTAGCGGCATTCTTTTCCGGCCCACTTTTTATTACTCCAAAGTATAATTCGTCGGTAATCTTTTTCCCGGCTACAACGAATTCACTCAGTAAAGCAATTCTTGAAGAAACAGGCTCCGACAAACAAGACATTCTTGCGTTTGGTGAAGAAGAACAAGCAGAACAAATGTTGCAGATCTTAAATTCAGATGAAATCAGAGAAGTAATAATTAATAAATACAATCTCTTCGATCATTATCATGTGAACACTTCCGATAATTTCCCTCTCACGAAATTGAATGATTTGTTCAAAGATAACATAAGCTTTTCGCGAACTGAATTTATGTCGGTCCGCATCGATGTAATGGATGAAGACCCGCAATTAGCTGCCAACATAGCCAACGATATTTCTTCTCTACTCGATTCAATGAAAACAAAAATTCAACATCAAAGAGCGAGTGAAGCTTTAAAGATAATCGAGCAATCGTATTTTGAAAAACAAGCTGACATTAAATTAAAAGAAGACTCACTTCAGAAATTAAGAATGTTAGGAGTCATTGATTATACTTCGCAAGCAGAAATTCTCTCCCAAGCTTACACCAATGCCTCGGGAATTTTCGCAAATGAAACTGCCAGTCTTACTGTATTGGAAAAATACAAAACAGAAACAGACACATCTGTAATAAATACAAAGGCGAGAATAAAAGGTGCAGAAGCAAAACTTAAAGGAATCAATAAAGACCTCGAACAGTTAACAAAATATGGCGGAGCAACACTTGGGTTGAATTCCGAAATAAGTTATGATCGTCAGGAGTTATCGAAACTCAAAACGCAATATGAAAAGCTAAAGCTTGATGCTAATCAATCGCTATCGCATAAATTTATAGTTAACAAAGCAATAAAAGCCGAGAAAAAAAGTTACCCTGTTCGTTGGCTAATTATTATTCTGACGTTAACCGGAACATTTATCGTTTCCCTTTTAGTTATAATGGGATTTCAACGCTTCAAAGAATTAAAATATTAAACCATAAGTCATTCTTCAAATAATGAATAATTCATTCTTCAACTCAGTAGAGTTAATCAACTTACTAGCTAAATGGAAAAAACAACTTTTCTTAGTAGCCGGAGCAAGTTTAGTATTGTCAGTTATTTTTTCATCGCCATTTTTTATTAAGCCTAAGTTTAAATCGGTTGCTGTATTATACCCTTCCAACTTAATGGCTTATTCAACGGAGAGTGCAACAGAACAAATGCTCCAATTAACACAATCATCCGACATCAGAAATCGTGTGATCAATGCTTTCAAATTAATAGAGCATTATGAAATTGACAGTACAAGAAATAAAACCTTTAAGACCGATGTTTATAAGATGTATGATGAGAATGTCAACATCAAAAAAACAGAATACGAGTCGATGGAGGTTACAGTATTTGATACAGATCCAATTGTTGCTTCTGAGATGGTCGATTCGATTATCCATTTTTTCAATGTGAAGGCTAGAGAATTGCAATCGGACAAATCGAGAGAAGTAATGATTATTTCTAAAAATCAACTCGACGCAAAGAAAATTGAAATGGATTCTTTAGAAGCTGCATTGCATGAACTTCAATTGAAATACGGAATATTGGATTTGAAAACACAGAGTAAAGAAGCCACACGCTCGTATTTAAAAAGTTTGAGTAAGCCCGGATCTAAAGAATATACTGAATCGAAATTGATGTTAGACAACTTGAGAGAAAAAGGCTCTGAAGTCAATGCAATCACAGAACACCTTTGGAGAACAAGAGGATCTTACAACGATTTGAAGTCAGTATATGAAAATGCAGTGCGTGATGTTTTTAAACATCTTACCTATGCCAATGTTGTTACAGATCCTGCTCCGTCAGATAAAAAAGCTTCGCCGGTACGTTGGTTAATCGTACTAATTAGTATTAGCTCTTCTGTACTAATGGCATTTATTATTATCCTCCTATTCTACTCTAAAAAAGAATTTAGTAAAAGTGTCTGAATCGCTCTTAGATAAAAATCAGCTTCGTCGGTTTTACGCGATCATTGCTTCATTTCTTGCGCTTAGTTGTTTTTTCATCGCAAAAGAAATGTACTATTTCGCTGCTCTTCCTTTGGTGTTAGGAGTATTATTCCTTGCAATTTTTTCACTCGACACAATCATTTACATCATTGCTTTCGCAACACCGTTTGCAATTACATTAAATGATAAATCATCTGGCCCGGCTTTAAGTATTCCATCAGAACCGTTGATGTTTGGCGTACTTCTTCTTTTCATGTTTAAATTTCTTTTTGAAGGAGGATTCGACAAAAAAATATTAAGACATCCTGTTTCAATCAGTATTTTCTTTATGTTGGGCTGGATGTTAATCACAACTCTTACAAGTTCTTTTCCTCTTGTAAGCTTAAAACACTTGGTTTCTCAGATGTGGTTCATTATTCCTTTTTATTTTTTAGGAACTCAAATTTTTAAGGAGAAAAAAAATATTAAAAAATTTATTTGGCTATACTTATTTTCTCTCATTGTAATTGTTATTTATACGCTCATTAGACACGGTCAAAACGACTGGTCGCAGAAAGCGGCGCATTGGGTAATGATTCCTTTTTACAATGATCATACTGCGTACGCTGCTGTTTTAGCTTTGTTCATTCCTCCTGCACTATACCTTTGGAGAGATAAAACTAGTAATCTGAGACAGCGCACGTTCACTTCTATGGCATTCTGGTTATTAATGGTTGGAACAATCATGAGTTACACCCGAGCCGCATGGTTAAGTCTTGTATTAGTCGGTATCATTTATTTGATTTATTTATTCAAGATAAAATTTAGCAATGTACTTCTGCTTTCTGCCGTAGGATTGGTATTCTTTTTCTCAGTAAAAGATCAGGTATTAATGAAACTTGAAAAAAATCGCCAGGATTCTGCTACCGATTTCAACAAACACATTCAGTCGATTTCAAATATATCAACCGATGCGTCTAATTTAGAAAGAATTAATAGATGGAATTGCGCGTTTCGGATGTGGAAACAGAAACCACTTATGGGATGGGGACCCGGTACATATCAGTTCAACTATGCACCTTTTCAGAAATCGAATGAAATGACAATCATTTCTACCAATGCCGGTAATATGGGAAATGCTCATAGCGAATTTATTGGTCCATTGGCCGAACAAGGAATTCCTGGTATGGTGTTTATGATTATACTTGTTACCGTTGTTATTTATTCAGGTACAATGATCTATTCAAAATCGAAAGATAAGCAAACGAAAAATTTTGCTCTTGCCATACTTCTCGGTCTTATTACTTATTTTATACATGGAACATTAAATAATTTTTTGGATACCGATAAACTAGCTGTTCCGGTCTGGGGATTTATTGCTGCGATTGTTGCATTAGACGTTTATCATTCGAATGAAAAAGTAGAATAAGTTGTATCCTTCAAGCGAAGTAATAGATTTTCAGAGATTACATTACTTCTTTCAAATACCATCAATAGAAAATCAAGTGCTCAGATTCTTGAACCAGACGCTGAATAATGTAATATCATCTGTATAATTTTTGCTTTGACGATATGAAGAAAGCGTTGAGATTAATTGGCTATGCAATGCTTCCATATCGTGCAATTGATTTCTTGAGGTGAGAAAATTTCTCAAGCGATCCATTCCATATTCTTCTCCCTCATCATTAATCACATCGGTAACTCCGTCGGTATAACAATGCAACATTGCATTAGGTGGAATAAATACTTTTCCGGAATTAATAAATGGCAGCGTCTCAAACATTCCCAAACCTGTACTTCCATCATTTAACATATAAACGACTTTCTCGTGAATAAGAAATGGCGGATTGTGTCCTGCATTTACATAATGCAACTCTCGCGTGAGCGCATGATAACGTCCAATAAAAAATGTAATAAACTTTTCTCCCTTTGCACTCTGAAATACTTTAGCATTAAGCAATGAAACTAATTCAGTCAACGAATTTGTATGCGGCAACAAAGCGTGTAAGTTTGCTTGGAAATTCGACATTAATAATGCAGCCGGAATTCCCTTTCCACTCACATCTGCTAAACAAAAAATAAATTCATTTTTATTTACTTGTATAAAATCGTAATAGTCTCCTCCTACTTCTTGGTGAGGCAAATAAGTTGCATGTACCTCATATTCATTTTGTCGAGGTAAATTAATCGGGAAAAGCATCGACTGCATTTCTGCTGCCAACTCCAATTCTTTTCTAATTCCGGCTTGACGAATCTTTTCATTAGCAATCGTATTGTTTTCAATCGCCACCACAATCAGATTGGTAATAGTATGAATAAAAGGAACTAATTCATTTCGCTTAGGAATAACACTATTGGCTAAGCCTCCAACAAGAGCATAAGCTATGAGATGATCTTTGTGATAAACAGGTAAAATTGTATCGAATGTATTTATCCAAAGCTCTTGTTCTAACTCAAGTTTATGGAGTTTATTCAGTTCACCAATAATTCTGGTAAGATCTATGTCATTGAAATTTTTGTCGGTACCATAGAGCAACGAACATCTCCAACTCCCATCATGAATCAACAATGCCAGCTTTTCAACTTTCAACTGACTCCTTAAAACGTGTTCGTAAACATCAAAAAGTTGCTTGGTAGAAAAATTATAATTGATCGCTTTAGTGATCTGCAATAGCCAATGCAATTGCAACTTCTTTGCTTGCAATTCAACATTGACATCATTTACCACAGGTACCGATGCTATTTTTTTTTCTGTTGCCAATGTTTAACTTTTTAATTTTTCTATGATAGAAGGCAACTGCTTTATAAAAGCCAACTCCTTCATTTTCTCTCTCGCTTCTTGAGTAGGACTGCCAAAGTATGTTTTTCCGCCTTCCAGCGATTTAGGTATTCCTGATTGTCCAAGTACAACAGCTCCTTTGCCAATAGTCAGATCTTTCTGAACGCCTACTTGTCCCCAAAGAATAACGTCATCTTCAATCGTAACTACACCGGCAATTCCAACTTGAGCAGCAAACAAACAATTTTTTCCAACCACAGTATCATGTCCTACATGAACCATATTATCCATTTTTGTTCCGGCCCCTATCACTGTATCTCCTGAAACGCCTTTATCGATTGTACATGATGCCCCAATTTCTACTCTGTCTTTAATTACTACTCTGCCGCATGAAATCATTTTCTCATAACCTTCAGCCTTTCTCTTGAAATAAAATGCATCGGCACCGAGTATTGCACCGGAATGAATGACAACCTCGTTGCCAATTACAGTATGATCGTAGATGCAAACATTTGCATGTATCAAACAATTTTTTCCTATCTCTACATGATGCCCAATAAAAACTCCGGGCTGAATAATTGTGCCTTCTCCAATTTTTGCATTCTTACTGATCGCTTCCTTGGAAGGATCAAAAGTTCTAAATTTTTTAACGATAGCCAGGTAAGCTGTAAAAGGATCGTCGCAATAAAGCAATGCCTTCCCTTCCGGCACTTCCACATTTTTATTTATGATCACGAAGGAAGCAGCAGAACTCAATGCCTTGTCGTAGTACTTTGGATGATCTACGAAGGTTATATCGCCTTCTTCCACTTTGTGAATTTCATTTATACCACTTACCAAACGATTTCCTTCACCCAACACCTGAGCGTTGGTCAGTTTTGCAAGTTCTTCTAATTTTACGGGGGTATCGAATCTCATTGCTACAAAAATACTCTTTTTAGTGCCCAAAAGCCTATGGATACTGAAAAGTCGTTATCTTTTATCAACATATAAAAGTCAATTTAATCTGTCACCTAAACTATTTATTAATTTCGGCTAATCAGTACATCGGAAAACTATAAGACAGCAGAAAAAAAACTATTTTCGCTGCATATTATGAAAATCGCCTTCAACACTCGTATGCTTCTAAAATCCCGCTTGGAAGGAATCGGGAATTTCACTCTGCAAGCTACCAAGCGCATCGTCGCTGCACATCCGGAGCACGAGTTCATTTTTATCTTCGACCGACCATACGAAGAGGAATTCATCACTGGAAGTAATGTAACACCGATAGTTGCATTCCCTCCTGCCCGACATCCTTTTTTAACCGGCTATTGGAATGAATTTGCCGTTGGTGCTGTTCTCAAAAAAAATAATGTAGATCTGTACGTTGGAACGGATGGTTTTTTTCCGTTACATACCAAAACTAAAACGCTATCGGTATTTCACGATATCTGTTTTATCCATCATCCGAAAGATCTTCCCTTTTTTACAGGACTTTATTACAGGAATATGTTCCCACATTTAGCTAAAAGATCGACTCGGATTGCAGCTGTTTCAGAATTTACTAAATCGGATATTATAAAAGAATTTGGTATCGATAAAGCAAAAATTGATATCGTTTACAATGGTGTAGCAGAAAATTTTTCTCCTCTAAATAAAAACGAAATTGAACAAACACGCAGTAAATTTTCCAATGGGAAACCATACTTTTTGTTTGTAGGAGCCATTCATCATCGCAAAAATATTTCGAATATGTTGAAAGCATTTGATGAGTATAAAAAGTCGCAATCATCGGATGTAAAAATGTTGATGGTTGGAGCTAAACGTTGGTGGACTGAAGAAATGGAAAATACGCTTACGAATATGCAATTTAAAGACGAAGTAGTTTTTACAGGAAGAGTTTCGCTTCAAGACTTGACTGACCTTACCGCTTCTGCAATGGCAATGACTTACGTGAGTAATTTTGAAGGTTTCGGAATTCCAATCATCGAAGCTATGCGTTCAGGAATACCGGTCTTAACTTCCAACACTTCATCAATGCCGGAAATTGCAGGTGGTGCAGCGTTACTTTGTGATCCATTTTCTGTTGAATCGATTAAAATAGGAATGACCAAACTTGCATCAGATGAAAATTTGAGAGCCGACATGGTTCAAAAAGGACTTATCCGTCAGGCTGACTTTAATTGGGACAAAACAGCAGCTAAACTATGGTCAGCTATTGAAAAAACGATTCAGTAAAATCACCATTAACTGCTAAAGTGTGAATTCGGCAAGAAATTATTCCACTGCTGACTGTTCTTAATTCACTCATCATTGACTCCCGAGCATAAACAAAAGTTTATATCTTCGACATTCGATGTTATTACCGTTTTCACAAAAAGAATTAGTAGAAACAGGATGTGATGAAGCCGGGCGAGGCTGTCTTGCAGGGCCCGTTTATGCTGCGGCTGTGATTTTACCACCCGATTTTCATCACCCACTTTTAAACGACAGCAAACAACTTACAGAAGAACAACGAATGCACCTTCGACCAATTATTGAATCGGAAGCAATCGATTATGCAGTTGCACTTGCATCACATTTGGAAATAGATCAAATCAATATTCTCAATGCATCTTTTCTAGCTATGCATCGTGCTATTACAAAACTGAAACAAGCACCGGAATTATTATTGATTGATGGAAACCGATTTAATAGATATCCAAACACAGAACACAAATGTATTATTGGCGGCGATGGTCTTTATGCGTCTATAGCAGCAGCTTCAATTCTTGCAAAAACTTACCGAGACGAACACATGCTTGAATTACATTGGCAATTTCCGGAATATAATTGGAAATCAAATAAAGGGTATGGGACCTCCTCTCATCGTAAAGCAATTCATGAATCAGGGATGTGTACTTATCACAGAAAAACATTTCGGCTTAAACCTATTCAACTATCGCTTGACATCTGACGTGTAATTGGAAAGAATTAATTTATCCATTTTTTAAATCATACGCCAAAGATCACGAATCCACTATGAAAAAAAAGAGTTTACTAATAACAATTATCAGCGTTCTGCTATTACTACTAGGCATAGGTTATTATTTCAATCAAAAATATAATGTTATCCAAAGTTCGCCATTGGATGCAATACCAGCAGATGCTGCTATCTTTTTCGAAGTTAATAATGCATCAACAGCAATTAATGAAATTACAAAGTCCGGCTACTTAAACTTTCTAGCCGATGATTCTGATTTTAAATCCATACAGAAAAGCTTTCATTGGCTTGATTCTGTTTCTAAATCTGAGCCTGTATTACAAGAAATACTTTTAAAACAAAAGTTATATATTTCTTTGCACCCAACAAAGGCAACCGATTTCGATTTGCTCTATTGTTTAAATATTGCAAAAGGTCATTCAGTGAATGATATCTTATCTCTCGTGAACGAGCTCACAGAAAATAATTTTACAGAAGAAATTAGAGTATATGAAGATGTAAAAATATTTGAATTAAAAAAAAGAGAGGAATCTGTATTGACACTTGCAATAAATAAAGGAGTCATCATGATTAGTCGAACTTCATTTTTAGTAGAAGATGCAATTCGCCAACTTAAAAGTGGTAACGCTTTTTCAAAATCATCTGCATTTACAAAAGTGAATAAACAATTAAATTCAAAAAACGATATTCATCTTTTTATAAATAACAATGGTTTAGAAGATCTTTTGTCTGGATATATTAGCAATGAATATCCTGCTTTGAGAAATGCAATAAGTAATATATGTCGTTGGATAAAACTTGATGTAAGAATTGATAAACAGCAAACTGTTTTTTCCGGATTTAGCAGCTCGATTGATTCCGTTGCAATAGTAAATTCGCTCTCCGGTCAACAAATTTCCCAATGCAAATTTGCGTCAGTAGCACCATCTCGAACTGCAGCGGTAATCGACTTTTCCGTTAGTAACATTGATGCATGCCTAACAGTTCTAAAGAAAAATAAAAGTTATTTCTACCCTAATCAATTCATAAGGAATTATATCGACAGTATTAATCTTAAATTTAGGATCGACTTAGAAAGCAGAATGGGAAATTGGATTTCTAACGAGTTTGCGCTTGTTATAACAGAACCGGGAAGCACAATTTTAGAAAACAACACATACGCTTTTTTTCGCACAAAGGATATTACCAATTCCGTTTCTAAATTTGCAAAAATTCAAGAAGCAATCGGGAAACAAAAGATTGAAAAATACAGAGGACACGCTATTAGCAATATAGAAATCGATTATTTGATACCAATTATGTATGGTAAAATGTTCAGCGATATTAACCATTCATTTTATACATCTATCAATAACTTTGTTGTATTTGGAAACAACCCTTCTATGCTGAAAAGTTTGATCGACGACTATGAAGACAAAAAGACACTTGATAAAGAAGACGATTATCTACGGCATGTAAAATATTCTTTATTGAATGGTCAGATAAACATGTATTTCAATATCCAAAGAGGTGGTAATATCTTAAGGTCCATTTCAACAGAAGACATTTCTCCACGATTGATAAACGATGGAATTTTGAGAAAAAATATTCAATCGGTTGCAACATCATTTTTAAAAAAAGGCGAAATTGTATCAAGCAATTTCCGAATTGACTTCAAGAGCGATTCTAAGAAAGAGATTCGACTTTTATGGTCTACACAATTAGACACGACCGCATCTACTCCTCCTTTTGTTGTAAGAAAAGGTAGTGAAAAATTGATTTTGATTCAAGACGATAATTACAATCTGAATCTATTCGCCGAATCAGGCCAACTCCTATGGAAGAAAAAATACGATGAAAAAATTATTAGCGATTTTTATTCATTAGACTTATATAAGAATGGTGAAATCCAGATTGTTTTTAACACCGCCTCAAAATTGTTTTTTATCGATTCGAATGGAGATGCTGTAGGGAATTTTCCGATACGATTACCGGCAAAAGCAAGTAACGGTTGTTTAGTAAAAGACATTGACGGGAATAATCATTTCAAAATTTTTATTGCTTGCGAAAACGGTATGATTTATAACTATGAACAAACAGGTAAGCCGGTACTTCAATGGACCTTTAAGAATAGTCTTAGGAATATTGTTAAACCATTTCAGTTCATTGAGCAAGTTGATAAAAAAAAGTATATACTAGCTGAATTGGGTTCTGGTGTTGCATTGATTGACTTGTCAGGAAAATCATCTTTCATACACACAAACGAAGAAATAAAAAAAGTAAGTGTCGCCTATTCCGATTCCGGTAAAATTTGTACTATTTACTTACTTGCAATAACTGGTACACTCAGCTCTGTGAAATTAGATCATCTCGAGCTGCTCAACCAAAATATTACAGATTCTGTTGATGATATAATTTCATTAGGAGATCAGAGAGAAGATCAAATTATTTTGCTTTCGAAAAATAGTCTTTGTTTACTCAATGATAATGAGAAAAAAATAGTGGAGAATCTCGACCCAATTGGAGAATATATTCTAGTGAATGCCATAAATTACAAATCAAAAGTTGGAATTATAGACACCAAGCAGAATAAGTTTTACTTACTGTCAGATATAGGAAAAATAAAGTCGGGCTTCCCAATTTATGGTGGATCACGATTCAATTATAATAGCAGTACAGACATCAACGAAAACTCAACCATCGTACTTGGCACAAAGGATGGATTAATTTATTTCTACAGTGAATAGCTACTTTAGCTTTTCAATTGATTTAATATAAATATCTATTTTTTTATTGAGACAACATTAAAAGGACGATATTTAATTTGGAATAAAATTTAAAGACTAAAATAAAAATTAAACTCAAAAAAATTATTTCAAGGTTCGTAAATATTCTAACACACTTCTAGCCTCGGCCTGAGTCAAATTATTATCCGCCATTTGGCTCATATATACACTCAGCAAATCCTTTGCAAGCGAGTCTTTTTGAGTCATCTCCAATGGATTTAATATCATGTTCATGATCCATTCTGGTGTTCTACGTGTGTAAATTCCGGCTAATCCGGGGCCAATTGCTTTTTCATTCGTAGATTTATGGCACATGGTACATTTAGCTTCGAAAATAACCTTGCCGTCATTTACAAGTTGATCGTCAATTGTACTATCAATTATTAGTTCTGTAATTGGCCCAATTCCCTTACCGGTATATTTTTTCATTGAATGAGAATTGTCCGTTGATTTTGTATCATTTTTATTGCTATTTTTGGAGTCGCAAGCAGAGAATACAATTAGTACTACCCCAAAAAAGGAATAGAATTTTATTTTTTTGAATCTGGAAATATTTTTCATATAATAATTTTAGAGTGTACAAGTAAAAAGATAATTAATAAGAATCAACTAACTAAACGAATAAAAAATAAACGTCTCTTATCATATCAAGTTACTATCGAACAAAAATATTGGATAACTTCTTAAATAACTAATTAAAATTTTAATTAAAACATAAATGAATATTTTACTTGCAGACGATCATTCAATTGTTAGAAGAGGTTTAAAAGAAATTTTACTGGAAGAGTTTCCTACTGCTAATTTTGAAGAAGTTGCCGATGGACAGGAACTGATCAGAAAAATACGTCAATCAAAATTTGACATTATAATTAGTGATGTATCCATGCCCATAAAAAATGGATTGGAAGCTTTGAAGATTATCAAATCTGAATTCCCATCATTGCCGGTTTTGATTTTGAGTATTCACCCGGAAGAAATCTATGCTATCCGTGTCTTGAAAGCAGGTGCATCAGGGTATATGACAAAAGAAAGCGCTACCGAAGAATTGGTTCAGGCTGTAAGAACAATAATGAATGGACGGAAATACATCACACATTCATTGGCAGAGAAAATGGCTTCCAGTTTAGATTATGACATCAAAAAACATCCTCACGAACTTTTGTCAGACAGAGAATTAGATGTAATGAAAATGATTGCAAGTGGAAAAACTGTTTCAGATATTGCTGCGCAGTTATCTCTCAGTGTAAATACAATTAGTACATATCGTGCACGTGTAATGGACAAGATGAAACTGAAAAGTAATTCCGAGTTAACCTTTTATGCCATTTCAAATAATTTAATCCTTTAATTTTTTAGATTTTAATATTTTATAAAGAGCTTTTAAAATAAATTCCACTTCTTGTGTAGTTATAAGAAGGACAACAATACAATACAAACAACCTCAAATAATCATAATTGTTTTTCAGTACTTTGCTTTTCAAACTGAGAAGACATTGGTATGAACGAAACCAATTTAAAACTTAAGGCATTAATAGTTGATAATTCGAGTTTGCATACTGCAACACTTCGCACACTCCTTTTGAAAACAAATTGTGTCGATCAAGTTTCTCATGCAGGAAATTTTTCCGAGGCAATTTATCTATATACTCAACTTAAACCAGACATCCTTCTGTTGGATCTCATACCGGATGAATCAAGTAAAGTCAATACGTTTTCAGAAATTAAAAAATATTTGTCCGGAAAAATAATAATTCTCACTGCACCCAGATCCAGTCATTTCAAAAATCAATTTAATGAAACAGCAGCTCAACATATTTTTTGTACTATGGGCGAGAGTAAACAAATAGCTGAATTAATAGGAAATATCTATTTTCAATGCTAATATTTGTCATTGTTTGTACTACAAGCAATGTATAGTTTGACTGACAACAAAACGCTACCAAGTTCTATCTTTGCAATCGAACAATAGCGTTTATTTTACGTTCAAGTAATTGTCTTAACAGGCAAGTAGTATAGTGACAAGCAGGGTGGGCTTGCAATTAATGTCGCTTTATGAATGTTAAGTCAAAAGTAGGTATGTGTGTGCCTACTAGTGTGTGTGTAAGTTCAGTGTCCTCATTTTTTTGGTGAGGACACGAACTTTATTTTTTTCACACCTTTTCAAGTATGTGCATCACTCATTTTAAATCCAAAAAATACAATTCATTATTAACAGAGTAAACGCTGTGATGTAGTCAATCAAATATTTACTCGTATAAATGTTGTGTAACAGCATTTGCGATTGATCATTCTTCTGTGTATCGCTAAAGCTAGAATAAAAGTATTAATAAGCAGAATATTCAAAAACTACAGGTACATATTAAAATTATTTATTTTCAAAATAAGGTTTAGAATTATCTGCCTCCACTTCCCGTTGCTGCCAATATGCCAATGTTACATTGTTTCCCTTTAGCGTTTTTAAAAGCCTTCCAAAAATAGCATTCGTAGAATTAAATCGAACGTCGGTTACTCCTACCGTAAATGTAGAGGGTTGTATACTAACTTCTGCTTCGACTTCAACAGTAACCGCAGCTTTAGGTGGGGGGCTATCAATCACTATAACTTCAAATCCATTATGCTCGAGCAATGTCCGTAAAAAATCAACTCGCTCTTTTGAAGCATTTTTTTCAACGATTGCACACTTAACTCCTTGTAAGTCTTCAAATAAATGATTCTGATTAATGGCCATAATTCTGCAACTTATATTCTAATTTAAATTGACTTCGTTAATGAATAAATGAACTCGTAAATATTTCCTACAAAACCAATTCCTACTATACCAATCAGACAGATTACAATTGCTATTCGGTAAGAATATCCTGACCGAATGCTTTCAAAACTTTCTGCATTTGTGTCCATAAATATAGCTCTTATCACTTTCAAATAATATGATAGTGCAATGATCATATTAATCGCCGCAAATACAATTAGAAATATATCGGCCTTTGCTGCTCCGGCTTTCAATAAAAATATTTTTCCGAAAAACCCTGCAGTGGGTGGTATCCCCGCCAATGAAAACAACGCAATTGCCATCGTCCATGCTAAGAATGGATTTGATTTAGACAAACCGACAAAACTCGAAATACGTTCATTGCCTGTTTTAGCTGACACAATCGCTATCACTCCGAATGCTGCAATATTTGAAAACATATAAATAACGATAAAATAAAGCGACGCGCCAATACCTTCAGCAGAAGTACCAAGAATTCCGATAAGAATATATCCCATTTGTGTGATTGATGAGAATGCTAAAAGTCTTTTCAAATTATTTTGCCTGATAGCAAAAATGTTTCCTGTTAATATTGTAAGTATGCTCAACATATAAAGTAAGCCGTACCATGTAGTATGTAAAGCTCCAAAGACATGGTAGAGTAATGATGAAAAAACAATTACCATCGCACCTTTGGAAATTACAGACAAAAAAGCAGTGACCGGTACAGGTGAACCTTCGTAAACATCTGCTGTCCATAAATGAAAAGGAACAACCGACAATTTAAAAACAATACCAACAAATAAAAAGACAAAACCTATAACAAAGAGAACACTCTCATGCATGATTAATGTGAGCGCTTCGAAATCGAGCGTCCCTCCTTCTCCATAAATAAAAGAAATCCCCATCAACATTATTGAACTAGCAAAGGCAGAAGATAAAATCATTTTCATGGCAGCCTCACTACTCCGGCGCTCTTCAAAATTGAAATTACACAATGCCGCTAAGGGAATGCTTGCAAGTTCTAACGAAAGATAAAACATCAATAAATTTCCTGACGACAGCATGAAAAACATGCCTAATAGCGATGAGAGCAGTAATAAATAAAACTCAATAAGATGACGACATTTGCGCAACCATTCAGTTGATGTAAGCGAAATCAACAAAACACCGGTACTCAAAATGTTTTTTCCGAATGAGGCAAGTGCAAAACTCTTGAACATTCCTCCAAATGCAATTCCTTCATTTATCGGCAACCATCCAAGTAAACAATTAATTAATAAAAATGCATTAATTGCTCCAAGCCAGAAATTACCACTCTTCCCGGTATCTGCTACTTTCATGATTAGGAGAATAACAATCGTAAGCACGATCATCATTTCGCTTCTCATTAATAAAAGAACACTTATTGCTTCTTTCATAATCCGGCTGTTATTCGATGTATGTTATTCATAATGTGTTCCGCTCCCGGTGCAATTAATTCATTAACAACAAATGGAGAAAGACCAATTAGCAGGATGCCTGCAAGAAGAAGTACTCCTGCTGTTTTTTCATACCAATGTGCATCTGTGAGATCCTTGAATGAATTATTTTTAATCTCTCCCATCAACACTGTTCCTGATGCACGTAAAATATAAACTGCTGTAACTACAATCGACATGGTCGATAAAATAGTAGCAAGTCGATATAGTTTTTCAGGACGAGCCCATGAACCAATAAATACCGTCATTTCAGCAACGAAACCACTTAAACCAGGAAGACCTAACGAACATAGACCGGCTAGTATAAAAATCGTCCCAATGAAAGGCATTACTTTTAACAGACCTCCCAACTCACTTATAATTCTGGTATGTGCTCGCTCGTAAATCATGCCGATAGCAGCGAAGAAAAGTGCAGTCATTAATCCATGCGAAATCATTTGCAGAACAGCACCATTGATTGCTGTTGGCGTCAACATTCCAATTCCAAGCAGTACAAATCCGCAATGACTAATACTGGAATACGCATTCATATATTTCAAATCTTTTTGCATCATGGTAGCAAAGGCTCCATATAAGATAGCAATCGTTGACAAAACAATAATGTAAGGCGAATAAAAATGCGCAGCTTCAGGGAGTAAAAAAGTAGCAACACGCAAACATCCATATCCACCGAGTTTCATTGATACGCCGGCTAAAAACATAGAAGCAGCTGTTGGAGCAGATGAATGTCCATCTGGAACCCACGTATGAAATGGAAAAATTGCAGTGAATACTCCAAAGCCAACAAATAGAAATGGAAAATAAATCAATTGCTTATTAAGTGGAATGTATTGTGTTGAAAGTTCCATCAAATTGAAACCGCCAATCGGACCTGAAGAATAGTAATACAATCCTAAAATTCCGACAAGAACTAAAGCAGAACCACCCATCAACATCAAAGCAAGTTTGTTTGCGCTGTATTCTTTTTTTCCACTGCCCCATATTCCGATCAATAAATATTTGGGAATTACAGCGACTTCTAAGAAGAAGAACATGCAAAATAAATCGAGCGATATAAAAAATCCGTAAGCACCGGAACTGAGTAAAGTGATTAGAAAAAAGAACTCTTTCGTCGATTTATTTATATTCCAACTTACAAGGACTCCTGCTAAGACAACGAATGCAGTTAACAAAATCATGGCAATTGAAATTCCATCAACTCCAATGTGGTAATTAATATTTAAAGACGGGAACCATGAGGCAATGGATTCAAAATACATTCCATTGGCCGGAAGCGTAGAAACATTCCGATAGCAGTAATAAAGATAAAACGCAAGAATAAGTTGCACCCCTGCTCCAAGTAATGCAATCATTCGTATCTGCTCTTTTGTTTTTGCAAATAGCAACGACAAAGCAAA
>JANLPR010000113.1:0-3387 GCA_031367345.1 Bacteroidota bacterium
CGGGAGAAAAATTTATGTTAATTAACCAGGCGGGCTACATGTCTGAGTATTATTTCGATCGTTGCAGCGGGACGATTACACTTGCCAGAAATATTTTTTCAGAACAAACCTCTAATTATAACCGCTATTTTTGGGAAGGAGCATATTCGCCAAGTGGTGAGATTTTTTATGTATCCACTGCCTCAGTTTCTTTTACTGATACAAATTATTTATTACAATATGACTTAAACTCAGCAAATATTCCACTAAGTTGTGATACAATTGATAGGTTTAATCAACCAATAGAATCTGGTGCTGTACGGCGTGGTCCTAATAATAAAATTTATTTAAGTAGATTTTATCATTGGGGTTTTCCGGGTTTTCCATATCCTGACAGCATTCGAAATTATGTAAATGAGAATTTAACCGTAATTAATTATCCCGACAGTCTTGGTACAGCGTGCGATTATCAGCCTTTCAGTTTTTATCTTGGAGGAAAAAGAACGTATCATGGCCTTCCGAATAATCCGAATTATCTATTAGGGCCATTGACGGGATCGGTTTGTGACAGCTTAACAAGTGACGTTCCCTCTATTACGTCAATCCAATCAATTAATATTTTCCCAAATCCGGCAAGAGACATTTTGTATATCACTCAAAGCAATAAAGAGTTAATTAAAAGAATATCCGTTTTCAATTCGATAGGTCAGGAGCAGCAAAGTATTTCTTATTCGTCAATTAAAAAAGGCGAGTACATCAAGGTTAATACGTCATCGCTTTCGGCTGGTTTTTATTTATTGGAGATGGTGACAGAGAAACAAAAGATTGTCAAACGGTTTGTCAAAGAGTGAAAAATGTTTCGCTCAGGTTTCGTTATTGAATACCGCTTGAAGTCTTAGTAGATCCAAAGTGTGTACCTAATTTCCGCTCAATATTCCCTATCATGTTGCGGATTTACTAATTGAATTAGTGGAAATAGATTAAAAAGAAAGAGTGCTTTTGAAGAGTCGAGTAGGAAAAAGCATTTCAGCCTAATCCTCTCACAGAACCGTACGTGGGGATCTCCCTTCATACGGCTCTTGTTATTCAATCTATTTCCAATGGGCAAATAAATTCGGATCAACCTTTTGTATGTTATGCAACATTTCAAAAGATTTCTTAACCGAGCGGAGTTTGTACTTATTCATAATATAACTGCCAAGCCTATTATCAGAAAGCAATAATTAAATGTGCTTGTATTCGATGTTTAAGTCGGTGATAGATGGGTCGTATTTTTAAATCGGTCTTAGAAATTCGGAATGCTTTTTCAACATGCCAAAGTTGCTTGTAATGATTTATAATTTCCTCCTCATTCAGATTTGCGTGAATTGAGCAATCTCGAAATGCCTTTCTTACTTATTACTTCATACTTCTTACTTCTTTTTTACTCACCACTCACCAATCACCAATCACCAATCACTAAAATAAAAATGCCCGTACTATAGGGAATACGGGCATTGTGGTTAGGGAGAAAAATTTGAAGTTATTTTTGGAGTATCACTTTCTTTGTAATTTGATTGCCACCTATTGACATTTTTAATAAATAAAATCCTTGTGACAAGTCACTCGTATTTAGTACTTGATGATTATATCCACTTTGCACTTGCTCAGTAGTAATCTCCTTCACTACATTTCCTGCTAAGCCGACTAATTCAATTTGAACATTTGCTGTTTTGCTCAATGTAAATTCAATAGTCAAATTTGAATTGAACGGATTCGGATAGGTCGTCATCTTGAGAGAAGAATTAAAATCATCAGCCACATTGTTACTTAAACGATAAACGACAACGGTATCACAGAAACATAATGTGTCGGTTCCTATCACTTCACATACGCACACATAATAAGTGCCTGGACTTGCATAAGTGTAGTTGATAGTTGCTGATGTTCCGACTGCTGAATTTCCATCCCCAAAATCAATCATTACCACTGATGGTACTCCACAAGGTGAATAAACTGTAAATGTCATTGGTACTCCTATCACATTTGCTGAATCAGGTTGTGCATAGAAAACAGGATCGCATGCATTCGCTGCAGAAACCGAACGACAAAATGTATCGCTACAACCCGATGTTGTATCCGTAATCGTAAGACAAACAGTAAATGGTCCAGCCTGATTATAAGTATGAACAGGATTCATTTGATTACTCGCCGTCCCATCACCAAAACTCCAACTATAATTTGTAGTGGCAGTTGAATAATTTGTGAATGAAAATTGTGTTCCGGTAGAATCAACTGTATATGAATATAAAGCTGCACATGCTGTATTTGCTCCTATCACAATTGCATTGCATGAGGATGAAGAACATGCTGAATCTTGAATGGATAAACATACATTATAAACTCCAATGCCATTATAAATATGTGTAACCACTGGCGAACCAAACTGAGTTAGCGCAGAACCATCTCCGAAAGTCCATGCATATATTGCTGATCCACTTATATAATTAGGATAAAAGACAGCAACAGAACCTGAAATTTGAGAGGTAAAATTAGCATTACATGTAAGTGGCTGCGGACTATAAACTGTGTTGCAATAAGTGCTATTACAACCTGACGCGGATGTGATAGTCAAACACACGTAATAATATCCCGAGCTTGTGTAATGATGACTTGGATTAAAAGCAAAAGCTGAATCTCCATCACCATAATCCCAAAAATAACTTACTATCGAATCTTGTGTGGTTGACTGATCATAAAAGTCGATGTTATTTGTTCCCGGATTGGAATAACTTGTAAATGCTGCCAAACAAGGATTACCATTTCCTACATAAACTAAATGACAGATAGTACTTGTACATCCATTCGAAGATTGAATAGTCAAACATGCAGTGTAAGTTCCTGGGCCCGGATATGTATGGGCTGGATTTAATTGTGTAGAGATTGTTGAGTCACCGAAATCCCAAAAATAACCGGTAATAACAGAACCGGTAGATGTTGAAGCATCTATAAAATTAACAACAATACTTCCGGGAATAGGATTCGATGAAAAGTTTGCTGAGCAATTGGTATTGTTTGTTACTTGAACAGAAGAACAAAAAGTATTTCCACACCCAGATGATGTATTCATAGTTAAACATACTGAATATGTACCGGCATTTGCGTAAAAATGTTGAGGATTCAATTGTGAACTAGACGAACCATCACCAAAGTCCCATAAATAGCTAATCGAACTATCGGAACTTACACTTAGGTTAGTAAATGAAATTCCGGAAGGAGTTGTAGCAAAAGTAAAACTAGCCGAACAATTGCCGGGAGCATATTGTGTGGGTAAAGAATCGCAATACGTAACTGTACATCCATTCGAAAAAGTAGCAAGAAGACATACTTCTACCCAGCCATTAAAATTGTAAGTATGAACCGGAGTTC
>JANLPR010000140.1:0-4828 GCA_031367345.1 Bacteroidota bacterium
TTCATTGATAGGGCGAATGTAATCAAGTATCTCTCATCATAAAATTCAAATTTAAAATTTTAAACTCACATTCTTTAATTTGTTTAACTCGCAAATACGATTTAAGGCATTATTTTACATAAATAAAAGCTGCGTTCTAAATACAGATTGATTAAATTCTCATAAATTAAGAAAGGCGTATTAATAGTTCCCGATTAGGGAACTATTTTATATATTTGCAAAGTGAGAGTAATAGCCAAGCGAACGTTGCGTAATTTTTGGGAAAAGCATCAAAATAGTGAGGAACAACTCAAATCTTGGTTTAAAGAAGTAGAGATTGCCGTTTGGCAAAGTCCGGCCGATATTAAAAGAGATTATCCTTTAGCAAGCATCCTGAATAAAAATAGGATTGTTTTCAATATTAAGGGAAACAAGTATCGATTAATTGTAAAGATAAATTACAGCTATAGAATTGTTTGGATAAAATTCATTGGAACACATGCGCAGTACGATAAAATAAATGCAAATAATATTTAAAAGTTATGGAATTCAAAATAATTAAAACGGAAAAGGATTATCAAAGAGCATTAAAGCAACTTGAAATTATTTTCGACAGCAAAAAGGGATCTAAAAATGGTGATGAGTTAGAATTACTTTCGCTTTTGATAGATAATTATGAGAAAGAAAAATATCCGATTGACATGCCGGATCCAATTGAAGCAATAAAGTTTCGAATGGAACAATTAGGCTATACTCAAAAAGATTTGATTGAGGTTATTGGTTTAAAAAGTAGGGTAAGTGAAATTCTAAGTAAAAAGCGAAAACTTACTTTGGACATGATCCGAAAACTCCATGTTGCGCTCGGTATTCCTACCGATGTTTTAGTTCGCGAGTATTAAGCGATTTTTTAAATGTTTATTTGCAAACTCCTTTGTACATTCATTTCTACATTCCTTTGTTAATTGAAATAAGTTTGTTAATTTAAATACGTTTTACAATTGAAATACATTGACAATTGAAACACATTGACAATTGAACACTCTTTCATTTTGTAAAATTATTCATCGTTGAGTTTTTTGCTTGAAATATTTTTTCGAACGATTTACACTATTCCACCGCAATCACACACGACGTCCGATAAACATGCGATTCGCCATTTTCATTAAACGTTTTTGCCCAAACTAAATATCGGCCGGGAAGCGCTATCCGTCCGACATCGGTAAATCCGTCCCAGTAGATTTGTCCTTCGCTCGCCACTGACTCGTTTTCAATTAATTTTTTTACCGGCACTCCTTCTGTATCGAATATTTGAATGCTTAAAAGAATACCCGGCAAATCAAAATGGTAATTGATAGCCAACAAATCTTCAAAGCCATTATTATCGGGTGAAAAAACTTCGTTGGCCACTTCCAAGCTTCCAGATGGTGTGTTCCCTCCTATCCATTGAGAGTTCCGATAAGTTGGGGTAGCGAAACCAACAGTCGATGCTGCAGAATGCCATTGAACATTTGATCGTTCGCCGTGATAACCATTGAGTCGTTCGAGCGAAACTCCTTTTGGGCTATTCAGCAAATAGAAATGCATGGTATCGGCAAAGTACATTTCATCAATTGGATTTCCTGTTAGATCATTAATCACCGCCCGACCTTTATCGGCATTATAATCCGGCAAGTCAGAAACGGACAGAATTCGTTCCCGAAACGGGCAGAAGAATTTTTGCCTGAGCGCATCCGGATCTCGCGTCAAGACAAGATATTCATCGGGGAAAAGTAATCGGTGATCAGACGAAATAAGCGCCTGTTCTTTTATATGTGTAGAATCGACAGCATCATTTTCTGTAATGAGCCAACGATAGAGGTCAATGATTTTCGAAGAGCAGTTGAACAGTTCAACAAAATCTTGGCAGCCAACAGGTGCGTCGAACAACAGTTCGTTGATCACGACATCGCCAGGAAGGGCTGGAGCAGCTTTGCCAAATCGAAAAAATCGTAATGTATCGAGCATGTTTCCGGCGCAGTCAGTCAGCGATGAATTAATTTTTAATCGCCAAACCGAAGCATCAAAAGGATGCATAAACGTCAATTCATATTTCCGTGAGCCAATTTTAAGAACATTAATACAATCATTAGAGATCATAGTATTATCAATTGCAGAAAAATTACTGCTATTGATTGTAGAAAACAACTCTTCACTAAATTGAATTTCCAATAGCGATGAGTCTTTAACATACACATTTTGGATGAATGGCGATTCTTCATCAGTGAAAAATCCGGCAACAGAATTAATGGCAGCCATGGTACCGTGACCGGGAGCAATCGATGCTTTCCAATTCGCGATGGCATCGCACGAATAGTTTTCATCGACTCGCTCGATCGTCCAGCCGCCATTCTTTTTCTGTGAATCGTGGTAGCTATCGTCATTAAAAATAAGGGTAGTGATCAGCTCACCGGAAGCATTCATTAAGGTAAGTGTGTCTCCGGTATCATTATTTAATCCCGGAAAATGATCGAGAGAAATGTGATTCGAAACATTTGAAAATAGTGTTTCATTGCTCAGGTCGGTAACCAACAAATAGGATTTTGGGGGAAGAAAAAGTTTGGGGAAAGTAGCTGTAGAGCTGCCGTCAGACAACGACCAATTTGTGAGATCGATAGCTGAATCGGATCGATTGAAAAGTTCTGAAAATTCGGCATTGGGCAATGGGCTGAGCGAAGACGGTTCGAAATATATTTCCGAGAAAACCACATCGTCTTTGCATCCTTTCGAAATCGGATAGTAATCAAATTGAAGAGTAGTATCATTCATTCGGTTTCCGGCACGATCGAATAAGTCGTGTATAGAAAGTGAATAATGATTACCGGAAACAAAATATTGATGGTAGAACAGGTTGATTGTATAATCATTTATAGAATCAACTTGAATTTGATCGGGCACTCCAATTGATGAAAGCGAATAATTAGCCGGCAGAAGTGCAGAGGTATTTTGCAATTTCTCCGAGAATGAGATTGCCAAAGATGAATCGGAATTTACTGTAAACGAACCGACAGTTGGCTTTTCAAGATCTGGAATAAACGCTCCGGCATAAACATCGTCGAGGTGAAAGCGATTGATATTTCCGGAAGTATATGTGCATCGAAAAGTGAAATATTGACCGGCTTGATTACCCAAATCGTTACCTGTAGAAATGAGCGAATAGGATCCGCCATTTCCCGGAGCTGTATATATTTCCCAACTTCCGTTTGGTGTGCGAAACACTTTTATTCGGAGATCAAAAGCAGCGGCAATCTGAGCGTCAAGTCCGCGACAAACAGAAGTAGTAACCGTTCCCGACTGCCGAAACAATTCAATAGCATCGAGCGAAAGAGCTTCACCAAACTGAAGAAAATATCCGTTCAATGGCTGATCAGGGTCAGGCTGATCGACATTCAGATAGACTCTAGAATAGTTAGAAGACGAAGGAGCGAAATCCAGTTTAATCCGAAAACCCCATTCTAACGTATCGAGCAACGATAAATTAATTGGAGTCGAAAGCCAAGATGTTCCAGCGGCACTCGCAGTCAATTGCAATTCCAAAGCGCTATTCACACTAAAATCGGAAGTGCTCCCAGTCCAAGGTGGATTAGAGGTAAAATTCCCGTCGCTGAAATCGTCAATTAATTGAGCAGAGCAAACTGAAACAAGGCAAGAAAAAATCAGTAAGAAGGCATTCCGCATAGCGCTAATGATTAATTTTGGACAAAGATAAATTGGCGAAAGCAGAATCGTTACCCCATAAAATAAGGACAATAAAAGAACCGTATGAAAGTAGCAGTAGTTGGAGCAACAGGAATGGTTGGACAGGTGATGTTGAAAGTTTTAGAAGAAAGGAATTTTCCGTTAGATGAATTGATTCCCGTCGCTTCCGAAAAATCGATTGGGAAAGAAATTTCTTTCAAGGGAAAAAAATATAAGTGTGTTTCGATGACAGATGCGATTGCTATGAAACCGGCGATTGCGCTTTTTTCTGCCGGAGGAAATACGTCTTTAGAATGGGCGCCAAAATTTGCGGAGGTTGGTACAACGGTGATAGATAATTCGTCGGCGTGGAGAATGGTAGCCGATAAAAAATTGGTGGTTCCGGAAATCAATGCTCATTTACTTACAAAAGACGATAAGATCATTGCTAATCCAAATTGTTCAACAATTCAGATGGTACTTGCATTGAATCCGCTTCATAAAAAATACGGCATCAAACGAATTGTAGTATCAACTTATCAGTCGGTTTCAGGAACAGGAAAGAAAGCAGTAGATCAGATGATGAATGAGCGGAGTGATAAGCAAGGCGAAATGGCTTATGCTTATCCGATCGACATGAATGTACTTCCGCACATCGATTCATTTTTGGAAAATGGATATACGAAAGAAGAGATGAAGATGGTGAATGAAACGAGAAAAATTTTAGGTGATGAATCGATTCGACTTACATCGACAACCGTTAGAGTTCCGGTGAAAGGTGGCCATAGCGAAGCGGTAAATGTAGAGTTCGAAAAAGATTTTACGATAGACGAAGTACGTTCCATTCTTTCGAGTACCGACGGAATTAGTTTAAAAGACGATGTAGCCAATTTGATTTATCCGATGCCGCTATATGCTGAAGGGAAAGACGAAGTTTTTGTAGGTCGCATTCGCAGAGATGAGTCGCAAGAGCGCACGCTCAATATGTGGATTGTAGCCGACAATCTCCGTAAAGGCGCCGCGACGAATGCCGTTCAGATTGCAGAGTATTTGGTGGAGAACGAATTGATATTGAAGAATGATTAAGTAAGAAGTAAGAAGTAAGAAGTAAGCAGTAAGAAGTAAGCAGTAAGAA